>JBEKRV010000010.1:0-93201 GCA_049517675.1 Acidimicrobiales bacterium | reverse complement strand
CGTCGAGGAGGTCCAACTCGTCGATCGGGCGATCGGGGTCGGCCAGGGCCTGGTCCATCAGCCGGCCGAACTGGGCCGCCATCCTGGCGACGGTGGCCTCGTCGAAGAGGTCGGTGCTGTACTCCCAGTTGAGCTGGACGTGGTCACCCATGTCGATGGCGATGAGGGAGAGGTCGAACTTCGTCCCACTGCTCCGGAACTGGACAGGGGAGACGACCAGGTCGGCGAGCTCGGGGACCGACACGCCTCCCGGGCGGAGGGTGAACATCACCTGGAAGATCGGATGCCGACTGATGTCACGCTCGGGTTTCACCAGTTCGACGAGCCGCTCGAAGGGAAGGAGCTGGTGGGAGAACGCATCGACGCACACGGATCGGACGTCGTCCAGGAGGGTGGCGAACCCTGCCCGGCCGGGGACGTCGGATCGGAGCACGAGGGTGTTCGAGAAGAAGCCGATCATGTCGTCGAACTCGGAGCGCGAACGTCCCGAGACGGGTGTGCCGACGACGATGTCCGTAGCGCCCGAGAGCCGTCGGAGCAGGGCGACGAAGCCGGCGTGCAGGCCCATGAAGAGGGTCGAGCGGTGCGCACGGACGAGCTGGCGGAGCCGGTCGGTGGTGGCACCCGGAAGCGACGACCGGTACATGGCGCCGCCGTGGCTGTCGGTCGAGGGTCGAGGACGGTCGGACGGGAGTTCGATGCTCGACGGCGCGCCGTCGAGTTGGCGACACCAGTAGGCGGCGTCCTCGTCGGCGACGCCCGCCTCGACCCGTCGCCGCTCCCAGGCCGCGTAGCTCGCGTACTGCATGGGCAGGGGTGGGAGGGGCGAACGGGTCCCGTCGCGGAATGCACGGTAGAGGACGTCGAGCTCCGCAGCGACGATCCGCTTCGAACGGTCGTCCGAGGCGATGTGGTGCGAGACGATGACCAGTACGTGGTCGTCGGGGGCCAACCGGATCAGGAGGCATCGGAGCATGGTGTCCGAGGTCAGATCGAAGGGCTGGTTCACTTCGTGCTCGACGAGTCGGACCAGTTGCTCCTCCGGGTCGCCGTGCCCGTTCCGGCTGTCGCCCGCCCCGAGATCCACCATCCGCATGGGGACCCGCGCCTCGGGCAGCACCCGCGGCATGGGAAGGCCGTCGGACTCACCGACGACGGTACGGAGGACCTGGTGGCGGCGGACGATCTCGTCCAGCGCACACTGGAGGGCCTCGACGTCGAGCACCCCTTCCAGGCGGAGGGCCCGGGGTGCGTTGTAGGTGACCAGTCCGGGCGCGAGCTGCTCGAGTAGCCACACGCGCTCCTGGGCGAAGGACAGCTCGATCGTCTCCGGTGGGAGGGCACCGGGCCGGCGGGTTTCGGCACCGTTTCCGTTCGACGCCCCGGCCCGGCGCGCCTCCAGGAGCGCCCGCTTCGGTCCCGAGAGGCGGTCGATGGACGCGAGCGCGTCGACCTCGACCGGGGGCACCGGTGCGCTGTCGTGTTCGGCCACGACCTGCTGATCCTCCGGTCCGCGTATCACGACGGTCTCAACACGGTTCCGGCCCCTGTGCTCCACCGGCGCACCGCATCGGTCCGATCCGGTGGTCGGGGACGGCCGTACCGGTCCGGTCCCGTCGGTTCCGGTTCCCGGTGAGGACGCGCGGGTACCTGACACAGGTGATCGTGAAGGCAGCTGCAACCTCGTCGGCAGGATTCACGTTCACTCCAAAGGTGCTGCGCTCGTCGACCAGAAACCCCAGTTCACAGGGGGTCCCGCGTCGGACAGACGCAGACGCCTCGTCCGCCGATCACCTACCCCCTGTCAATCTGGCACATGTCCGTCGCATTCCGCTAGTGAGACCTCCGAAAACGCCATGACCCGTTTCGGCCGTTCCCGGCTCCACCGCCGGCCCGGACACCGTCAGCTCCGCCGCCTCCCGGGGTCGTAGGCGGCGGCCTGGAGCTCGAACAGCTCGGCGTAGAGGCCGTCCTGGTCCATCAGCTCCTCGTGGGTCCCGTTCTCGACGATGAGCCCCGAGTCCATCACGTAGATCCGGTCCGCCGAGCGCACACTCGAGAACCGGTGGGAGATGAGGAGGACGGCCCGTCCCTTGTACAGGGTGCGCACGTTCTCGAACAGCGCGGCCTCGGCCCTCGGGTCGAGCGATGCGGTGGGCTCGTCCAGGATGACGAACGGGGCGTCGCGGAAGAAGGCACGGGCCAGGGCCATCCGTTGCCACTGGCCGAGCGAGAGATTTGCCCCGCCGAAGTACTCCGAGCCCAGCAGGTTGTCGTACCCCTTGGGCAGTTCGGCGATGAACTTGTCGGCCTGGGCGAGGACGGCCGCCTCGACGATGGCGTCGGTGTCGTCGATGCGCGAGACGTCGCCGAGTCCGATGTTCTCGCCGGCGGTCATGAAGTACTGGCCGAACTCCTGGAAGATGAGGGCGATCGAGCGACGGAGCAGATCGGGATCGCAACCGGAGATGTCGGTGTCGTCCCAGAGGATGGTCCCCGAGCTCGGCGTGTAGAGGCCGGCCAGCAGCTTGGCCAGCGTGGTCTTCCCCGAACCGTTCTCCCCCACCAGTGCCACCACCTCGTCGTGGGCGATCTCCAGGGAGACCCCCTTCAGCGACGGCCTCGACCGGCTCGGATAGGTGAACGTTAGGTCGTGGGCACGGAGCACGGTGAAGCCGGAGGGTGCCGGCCCGGTCGGCCGGGTCCTGCGGAGCTCGGGGATGCGGTCGACGAAGCTGGTGAAGTCCTGCATGTACAAGGTGTTCTCGTACATCGTGCCCGAACTGCCGCCGACCCCGTGGACCCGCTGGGCCAGGAGGATGACGGCGCCGGCGGCGGCGCCCGCGGAGGCGAGCGTGAGATGGCCCTTGACCACCATCCACACCAGGAGCACCAGGGCCGCGACGGTCAGCATGGCGTTGAGCGCGGTACCGATGATGCCGAGCAGCATCCGGTCGCGGGCCAGGCGTCGGATGTCGGCGATCCGAATCCGGTACAGCGCGTCGAGCCGCGACCGGAAGAAGCCGACCAGCGAGAAGGCCCGGATCTCGGCGGCCAGCTGCCGGTGGGTCAGCACCAGGAACAGGTAGCTGCGCTGGCGATCGCGCTCGGTCTGGCGCACGGCGAAGACGTGCAGGATCCGGCTCGCCTTCCTGGAGGCCAGCCATACCGGCACGAACCCCAGTGCCAGCAGGGCGATGATCACCGGCTGGATGACGATGAGCGCGATCCCGATGCCGATGATCCCGAAGGTCGTCCCCACGATGGCGGTGAGCCCGTTTACCATCTGGACCGGTCGGGTGGTGGCGGCCAGCTGGGCACGCTGCAGTGCGTTGTGGTACTCGGTCCGCTCGTAGTCGAGGAGGTCGACCGAGGTGGCGGCCTCGACCACCTGCCCGATGGCGTGCTGCTCGACCAGGCCGGAGAGCACCCGGGTCTCCTCGGTGGTGGCCGTCGAGATGAACTGGAGGCCGGCGGTCACCACGGCGAGGACGATGACGTACGGCAGCGCCGCGTGCATGCTCACCTTTCCGTGCTCGCCCGTCAGGACGGCGAGGAGCTGGCGACCGACGAGCACCTCGGCGCCCAGCCCGATGCCGCTCAGGATCGACAGCGTGCTCGTCATGACGAGTGGACCCGGAGCCGCCTGCCAGGTGATGCGGATCGCCCGGCGGAACACCTCGGGGAATCGGCGGTAGGTCCGGGGTCCCGGGGGGCTGAAGAGCTGGTCGATCGTGACCGGATCGTCCGAGTCGCTCACCAAGGCCCTCTTTCTGAATGCTGCGTTTTCACAGTCGGTGCACGACGCCCAATGACGAATGTGACAGGTCCAACGGTACCTGTTCCGTACCTGGTCGGCTAACCTGGGAGATTCGCTAGATGAGAGCAAGGGGCTTCGCCGATGCGGTTGGACCGACCACTGTCACGACTCAGCATCACGATCGGATTGGCGGTGGCGGTGGTCGCACCGATCGCCGCGTCCGGTGCCGCCGGCGCGGATCCGGTGTCCACGCTCCCTCCGGCATCGGTGTCGCAGCACGAGGTCCCCTCGTACGCCCAGGCCCCGACCGGCCACGTGCTGGCCCCCCGGGGCGGAGCTCCCCAATTCGAGTCGTACACGCAGGCGCCGGGCGATGTGATGTACCAGGGCGGCGGCGTGGTGTCCGGGCCCACCCCCGACCCCGACCCGGCGGACCTCGTCTACGCGTCCGCGGACGACGACGGCACCACGCTGTCGTTCACGGCCAAGACGGAGGCGCTCGACAACCCGAGCACCGACCCGAACTGGCTGAACAACACCTACATCGGGTGGGCGATCGACCCCACCTTCAGCAGTTCCCCGAGGTACTACGCGTACTTCCAGCTCAATTCGGACGGTACCTACAACGGTGAGCTGACCTACGCCGCCACCGACACCCCCGTCAGTTGCACGGTCACCCTCGCGTTCGACTCGACCAACGGCTACCAGGCGAGCGTGCCGACCGCCTGCCTGCCGGGGATCACCACCTTCCAGTGGTACGCGTACAGCCTGTACGACACCTACTCGAGGGCCCAGGACCCGAAGGGTGCCGAAGGCTACGGGCGGTCCATCCCGGACCCGCGCACCGACGGCGGAACGGTGTACGCCGACCCGGTGGCCGCCCCGGCCCCGTCCGAGACCACGTCGCCTCCCGGCATCAGCCCGGGCTACTGGCTCTTCGCCCGTGACGGAGGGGTGTTCGCGTTCGGTGCCGCCGACTTCGAGGGGTCGATGGGCGGCAAGACACTGAACGCGCCGGTCGTCGGTGGGACCCCGACCCTCGACGGGAAGGGCTACTGGATGGTGGCCTCCGACGGTGGCGTCTTCGCCTTCGGGGACGCCCGGTTCTACGGGTCGATGGGCGGGAAACCCCTCAACGCGCCGATCGTGGCCATCGTCCCCCTGCCCACCGGCACCGGGTACTGGCTGATCGCCGCCGACGGCGGTGTCTTCGCCTTCGGAGGTGCCCGCTGGCACGGATCCATGGGCGGCAAGACCCTGAATGCGCCGATCGTCGGTGGTGCATCGTCGTCCAACGGGCTCGGCTACTGGATGGTGGCCTCCGACGGTGGCGTCTTCGCCTTCGGGAACGCCGCCTTCGAGGGGTCGGAGGGCAACGTCGTGTTGAACAGGCCGGTGGTCAACATCGCCCTCGTTCGACACGGCTACCTGCTGGTTGCCGCCGACGGGGGGGTCTTCGCCTTCGGCGGGGCACCGTTCCTCGGATCGGCCGCGGCGCTCCCCCTGGTCGAGCCCATCGAGGGCATCGCGGTCACGGACGAGGACACGGGCTACCGGATGGTCGCCTCCGACGGCGGCATCTTCAGTTACGGGACCGCCGGGTTCTTCGGCTCCATGGGTGGCAAGCACCTCAATCAGCCGATCGTGGGGATGGCTTCTGAAGGGTGACCGTGCCTCCACGTGAGGCGGGACGCGCGCCGTCGCTCCGACCCCTCGACATCGCCTATGGGATCCCGCTCGGGATGGACCCGGTACCCCCGCTCGAGCGGGATCCGGGGGGCGCCACCCCGATGGAGGCCATCGAACAGGTCCTGGCCGAAGCGCTGAGCCGGACGCCGTGCCTGCTCAGTTTTTCCGGGGGACGGGACTCCTCCGCGCTGCTGGCGGCGGCGGTCCACGTGGCCCGGCGCGAGGGGTTGGAGATGCCGGTGCCGGCCACACTGGTCTTCCCGCAGTCGGAGGAGTCCAACGAGGACGAGTGGCAGGCCGTCGTCCTCCGGCACCTCGGGGTGGGCGAGTGGGAGCGGTTCGAGATCCACGAGGAGTTCGACGCGGTGGGGCCGGTGGCCACCCGGGCGCTCCTCCGACACGGGCTCCTCTGGCCGTTCAACACCCACTTCCACGCGCCGATCATCGAGCGGGCCGCCGGTGGTTCGGTGGTGACCGGATTCGGCGGGGACGAGCTGGGGAACAGTCTGAGCTCGGCGCGTGCCGAGCAGTTGCTGGCCTCCCGGCATCTGAGGAAGCGGCGTGATCTGCTGGTGATCGGCCTGGCGGTCTCCCCGGAGCCCGTCCGGGCCGCGGTCCACCGACACCGGGCCCGCGCCGACATGGGGGAGGTGCCGTGGCTCACCGACGAGGGGGCCCGGCAGCTGGTCCGTGCCTACGGCGAGAGCGAGGCCGCCATCCCACTGGGCTGGGAGGCGAAGCTCCGGCGGTGGATCTGGCCCGGCCGCTACTTCCGCGTGTGCGTCGAGAGCTTCGCCGCGCTGGGGTCGTTCGACGACGTCAGGGTGGTCCACCCCTTCGTCGAAGGCCGCGTCCTCGACGCCCTGGGCACCGTCGGCGGCTTCCGGGGCCTCGGAGACCGCACGGGTCTCATGCGGCACGTGTTCGGGGACCTGCTGCCCGTCGAGCTCATCGAGCGTCGGACCAAGGCGGGCTTCACCGATCCCCTATGGACCGAGACGGCACGCCGGTTCGCCCGGGAGTGGTCGGGCGAAGGCGTGGACGAGACGCTCGTCGACCCCGACGCGCTGCGGCGGCACTGGGCCGGCGACGTCCGCAACCTGGTGTCGACCACCCTCCTCCAGGCGGCATGGCTCCACGATCACGGGAGGGCGGTAGAGGCCGCGTCCGACTGACGCCGGTCGGCGGAGTCGGGTCCGCCGACGGCGTCGAGCAGCAGCGCGAGCGATTCGTCGGCCCGGTCCCAGTCAGGCGGTCGGCCGAAGCGGATCATCGGGAACCCCAGCAGGTCGAGGAGTCCCGCGGTCGGCACCCCGGGAGCGGTGAGCCCGCAGTTGGTGAGCAGTGCCGTGAGCTTCGCCGACGCCGCGGGCCGGTCGACCTCCAGCCGGTCCGTCCAGTCGAGCAGCACCCAGCCCCCGAACGGGACGGCAGGGGGGACGGGGGGGAGGGTGACCCGCCACCGTTCCCGCCCGCCCACCACGCCGAGGTACTCGCCGGCACCGAAGCGCTCCGCCGCGCTCTGGCGCAGATCCAGGCAGCGTGGACCGGGGTACGCCGTCGTGCCGTCGAGCACGAGGACGTCGTCGGCGAGCACCGCGACGCCGGATCGGTGGAGGCACATCAGCAGCGAGCTCTTGCCCATCTCCCGGGCGCCGAGCACGCCCCATGCCCGGCCCCCGTGCACGAACGCCCCGGCGTGGAACGGGGTCCTCCCCAGCCAGTGACCGGCGACGACGCCGGTGGACGCCAGGTACGGATGGAGGACGGTCGCGACCGCCGGCGCGTCCGGCAGGTGCAGCGTGGTGCGTGCCTCCACCCGATCCACGGTGATGAAGCCGCTCGGCTGGGCGGCCAGGGTGGCGTGATCGGCGGACCACGACTCGACCACCGGCGCCGTCCCGGGCTCCCGTTCGGCCAGGCGGTCGTACCCGACCCGCCAGGTCGGCCACGATGCGGGGGCCTCCACGAGGAGCGACCGGTCGATGAGCTCCTCGAACCCCGGCGCTTCGATCCGCAGCCCGTAGACACCACGATCCATGCCCGAATTTCCGCTTAGCGTGGTGGTCACGACCTCAATGTTTCCTCTCCGTGAACTTAGCCTGACATCGGTTGCACCCAGGTATGGATCGGGCGTAGGTTAACCGCATCCCGATTGGCGGGATGGAAACGAGGAGGCAACATGTCGGCTTACGAGGCTCCCAAGGTCACCGAGCTGGGTTCCGTCCAGGATCTCACCCTCAGCACGATCCACAAGTCTGCGGGTAGCGGCGACGTCATCGTCATCAACGGAACTTCGATTCCGGTTCCGGGCGGGACAGTCACCAGCGTTTCCTGATTCCCGAGGCCTCAGGCGAGATACCTGTGATTTCGCCTGAGGCCGAAGGCGGTCTGTTCCAACTCCGCGATGCCGCGGTATCGTGGCGCGACGTCGATGGCGAGGTCGTCGCGCTGAACATCGCGACGGGCGCGTACTTCACGCTCAACGGCTCCGGCCGCCTCCTCTGGATGGCGCTCGCCGAGTCGTCGTCCGCTGAGCAACTGGGCGAGCTGCTCGTGAGCACGTTCGGGATCTCCACCGAGCAGGCCCGGTCCGACGCGATCGACTTCCTGAACGACCTGATGGACCGCGAACTCGTCGAGGCAGTTGCGTGAGCACCGGTCGGTTCCGGTGCGGCGACCGGCTCCGACCACCGGTCGACTGACGCTTCGCCGATCTGCTGGGGTCCGCGCACCCGGGCACTCCGCCGGCGAGGCCGCGGTCGATCAGCTGACCCACCACTGCGTGCTCGCCGTGTCCCCGACCGGAGCCCTGGTGGTGCTCCACGTGCCCAGTGGCACGTATCTCAAGTTGGACGGGAGCGCGTCGACCATCGTCGACCTCCTGATCGAACACGGGGACGCCGGGCAGGCGGCGACGGCGCTGGCTGCCCGGTTCGCCATCCCGACGGAGCAGGCGGTCACCGATGTCGCCACCGTGGTCGCAGCCCTGACCGGTCTGAGGGCGAAACGGGCGAGCCGTCCTCGCCGGCCGACGGTCGGAGGGGCGATGGCGGAGTTCCGGTCCTGGTGGCGGCTCTCGTACCCCCTCAAGGTCGCCGTCGTCCAGGCGACGGCGATGGTGCTCGTGGTCGAGGTGGGACTCCGGACGATGGACATCGGTCGTCTGGCGGCGAGGATGGGTGTTCCCCTGGCCACCGGATCGCCGGCATCCGAACGGGCCGACGGCGACGGGGACGCGGACCTGTTGTCGGTCCGCGAACGACGGGACATCTGGGCGACCGTCTGGGTGCTCGACCGGTGGGTCTTCGACGGCACCTGCCTGCGCCGGGCACTGGTCACCGGGTTCTTCCTCCGGCGCCATCGACCGGAGCTGCATCTTGGCCTCATCGGGGACGGCGACACGTCCCATGCGTGGGTGGAGGCCGAGGGGATGACGCTTGACGCGCAGCCTGTCACCGGCGTGTTCACGGCCGCCGGGGTGCCCCTCGACCGGCCACCCCAGTCGAACGGGGACGACCCCGGGTGATCGACGTCGGACCGGGTCCCGGTGGGGGGACGTGCGGTCCGGGACGGTCTAGCTGCGGGGGAGCAGGGCCCGCACCGTCTTGTAGCAGTGCCCGTCGCGGGGCGTGCTGACCGCGGCCACCAGGTAGTGGGGCTTGAAGCCGAGGGCCGAGGCCAGGTCCTTCCCCTGGAGGCGGTCCCGTCGGGCGACGTCGAGGGCCCGCTCGAGCCGGGGGTCCTCCACCGGCAGCCAGTTGTCGCTCCGTCCCCAACCGAAGCGCACCCATGCGGTGCGGTCGCCGATGCGCCGGAAGAGGACCGGTCCCTTGGTGGGTTCGACGAGGGCGAGCGAGGGACGGAAGCCCCTGAACTCCCAGTACGGGGCGGAGGCGCCGGGGAAGCCGAGCACGTGTTCCTCGACCGGGGCGGCCAGTTGGTGGAGGCGGCGACGGACGGTCCGTCCGTGGAGCGTGCCGAGATGGCGGGGGAGTCCGGTGGCGGTGACCGCCTCGGGCTGGGCCAGGTCGTCGCGTTCGGGCTCGTCGGCCAGCTGGGTCTCGACCACGTCGAACGGTGCCAGGTCGGGCAGATGGTCCTCCGGCCAGTCCACCCGGACCCGGACCAGGGCGCCGGACGCCAGGTCCACCCCGGTGGTGTCCTCCTCGTGGCACGCCAGCACCAGGAGGGTCAACGCATTGCCGCCTTCCACCGAGATCTGGTCGCGGTGCTTGACGGCGCGGGCCACATCGCGGGCGGTCCCGCTGCGGGGGGTGCGTGCGGAGTGCGTGGCCATCTCGTGGCTCTGTCTATCAGGTCGCTCCGGCCAGCTGAACGGCCAGGGTGGCGGCATCGTCGGCCGGCATCCGGCAGGCGTAGCCGTGGCAGACGTAGGCCCGATCCGGCTCCCGTCCCGCCCACAGGGGCGAGTCCGTCGGCTGACCCCAGGCCACCACGGCGTCGGGCAGCCAGTGGCGGCGGACCTCGTCCAGGAGGTCGGGGCGGTCGCCGGTGATCACGACCTCGGTGCACCCGCGGGCCAGCAGGTCGGCGGTCACCACGGTGTGGGCGAACGCGGTCGGGTGGCGGACCAGGAGCTCGCCGATCAGGTCGACCACCCCCCGGGCGCGGTCGGTGTAGGTCGTGTTCCCGGTGAGGGCCCCGAGTCGCGTCAACGCCAGCGCGGCCACGGCGTTGGCCGACGGTGTGGCTCCGTCGAAGACGTCCTTGGTCCGGACGATGAGCTGCTCGGCATCGTCCGCGGTGGTGAAGAAGCCGCCGCCGGCGTCGTCCGCGAAGCGCCCGATCAGGGCGTCGGCGACGTCGGTGGCCCGCTCGAGCCAGACGGCCGAACCGGTCAGCTCGGCCAGCCGGGTGAAGCAGTCGACGAGCCAGGCGTGGTCCCCCGCGTAGGCGAGATGCCGGGCCCCGCCACCCCGCTGCCAGCTGCGCAGCCACCGGCCGTCCCCGTCGACCAGATGGGAGCAGAGGAACTCGCCCACCGCCACCGCGGCGGTGGCCCACGCGGTGGTCCGGGTGACGGCGGCCGCCTCGGCCAGGGCGGAGGCGTACATGGCGTTCCACTCGGTCAGGACCTTGTCGTCGAGACCGGGGCGCACCCGCAGCGAACGGGCGGCCAACAGTCGACGCCGTCCCTCCTCCACCGGTTCCGGGCCGCCGAGCGGTGCACCGATCGGACGACGCAGGATGGTGGCCCCTTCGAAGTTCCCTTCCGGGGAGACGGCGTACCAGGCGGCCACCGCAGCGGCCACCGATCCGCCGTCGGGACCGTGGCCCACGGCCTCGTCCACCTGTTCCGGGGTCCACAGGTAGAACTTTCCCTCCTCACCCTCGGAGTCGGCGTCCTCGGCCGAGAACACGCCGCCCTCCCGGGCGGTCAGGTCGCGGGTGACGTACCTGACGATCCCCTCCACCACGGCCAGGTAGTCGGGATCGCCCGTCACCTGCCACCCGTGCAGGTAGGCCCGTAGGAGGCCGGCCTGGTCGTAGAGCATCTTCTCGAAGTGCGGGGCCAACCACTCGGTGTCGGTCGAGTAGCGGGCGAAGCCGCCCCCGAGGTGGTCGTGGATCCCTCCGGCCGCCATGGCGTCGAGGGTCCGGGTCGCCATGGCCAGTGCCGCCTCCCCTCCGGTCGTCCCCCGCCCCCGGAGCGCCTGGCCGAGGGCGATGTCGACCAGTGTGGGTTGGGGGAATTTCGGGGCACCCCCGAAGCCTCCCCACTCGGGGTCGAACCGCCTGGTGAGCTCGGCCACGGCCGGCGCGAGCAGGTCCGGTGCGGCGCCGTCGAGCCCGTCGAGGAGTGACGGGGCACCCGGCCTCGTCTCGATCACCACCCGAGCGGCGATGGCCCCGGCGAGCTCGGCGGCCTGCTCGTCGACCTCGCTCCGACGGTTCTCCCAGATGTCGGTCAGGGCGCGGAGCACGGTGGTGAACGAGGGTCGTCCCGGCAGGTCGGCGGGGGGGAAGTAGGTGCCGCCGTAGAAGGGACGACGGTCGGGGGTGAGGAACACGCTCATCGGCCATCCTCCGGATCCGGTCATGGCCTGCACCGCCTCCATGTAGACGGCGTCGACGTCGGGGCGCTCCTCGCGGTCGACCTTGATGGACACGAACGACTCGTTGAGCACGGCGGCGACGGACGCATCCTCGAATGACTCGTGGGCCATGACGTGGCACCAGTGGCAGGCCGAGTACCCGACGGACAGGAAGATCGGCCGGTCGAGCCGGACGGCACGGGCGAATGCGTCGTCACCCCAGGTGTACCAGTCGACCGGGTTGTCGGCGTGCTGCAGGGTGTAGGGGGAGAGTTGGTTCGGGGGCATGTCCCGGAGCAGTGGCACGGCGTTCTCTCGGTCGGTCGGTCGGGCGGGTCGGTGGAGACGGTGCTCCCGGCGTCGAATCTAGGGCCCGGACACCGCCCGTCGGACCGCTACCCCGGGGGCGTGGGCGGGAAGGTGAAGTACCGGGTGCCCCGGGGTGGGCGCCATGTGAACGCGTAGACCCCGTCGCCGGTGCCGAGGCTCCGGGCGTGGAGGCCTTCGAGGTACCGGACCGACGCGAGGGTCCCCGCCGTCGAGGCGTACTCGATGCCCGCGGTGGTGAGCACGAAGACGACCCGTGTTCCGTAGACGGGGATCACCTGACCGGCGTCGCCGATGTCGAGGAAGGGGAAGATCAGCTGGCGATCGGCGAACCGGCCGATCACCCCCTGGGAGGCCACCACCTCGTCGTCGTCGGGGATCGCGGCCTGCACGGCCGCCAGCCGATCGGCCGTCGGGCCGCTGACGACGAGGAATTGGGTCCGCGCCTTCGGGATCCACGTCACGGACAGGACGGCGGCCTGGGCCAGCACGACCACGGCGATCGGCACCACGGCCCACCGCAGCGCCCGCCGCGCCGAACGACGCATCCACAGGAGCACCGACACCGAGCCGATGAGGACGAAGAAGTAGACCGGTAACGCTTGGAACGACGAGATCGGTCCGGAGAACACCGCGGCGGTGTTGAGGGTGTTCGCCCCGAGGACGACCGCGGCGACCCCGAACCCGATGCCGCTGACGATGCCGACCAGACCCGAGGACGCCAGCATCCGGTAGGTCCAGAGCCATCTCGCCTGGACCATCCTCCAGGGCCGGGACGGATGGAGGAGCGCCCCGGTGGCGATGGCGACGATGCTCGGGTTCGCTCCGGCGTTCGGTCCGGCCAGGTAGCCGTAGTTGCCGCCGATGATCGTCCCCACCCCGCCGCCGATGGCGCTGACCCCGAGCGACCATGCCGCCCCGAGGGCCACCAGGCCCCCGCCCACCCAGCGCAGGTCCCTGCGGGCGATGGCCAGGGAGATCCCGAGACCGGCCAGATAGGTGGCGGCCACGTTGCCGCAGAGCAGCACGCCCACGATCCAGACGAGCGAGCGGCGCCCGTGCCCCGTCCAGAGGTCCCGTGCGGCGAGGAGGAGGAAGAAGGTCGCCAGTGCCTCGATGTGGAAGTCGAAGGAGGCGGCCCAGTAGATCCACGGGTTGACCACCAGGACCCCCAGCGCGACGAGCGCCGTGAGGTCGGCGGCCGAAGCCGGGCGGGACCCGGTGTGCCACGAGCGGGAGGACTTCCTCGCGTGTGCCGCAATGAGGTCGAGCACGAACCAGTACGCCACGAGCGTCGATCCCGACGTGGCGAGGTCCTGGACGACCAGCAGGTCGATGCTGTGGGGGTACAGGAACCACAGGAGTGCCATCGGCCACATGATCAGCTCGAAGTGGTCGCTCCAGTACGGATAGCCGTAGTGGGGGTAGTTGTAGGGATTGAGCGTCGAGTACGGATCGAGGTGCCCGTGGGCGATCAGCGACCACGCCTGGTTGTAGATGGCGAAGTCGGTCGTGAGGTCGAAGTGCGAGTAGATGTGGGCGCTGTAGCCGATGAGGAGGACGGCCTGCACTCCCACCACCGCGACCCCGAACACGCGGACCCACCGGGACGGTGCACCTTCGTCGCGGTCGTCCCACATCATGTCGGTCGCGCCCCCGTCGACGCGCATCCGCACGGGGAGGGCGGTCCGGTCGTCTTACGACGCCGAGCGCTGGACGCCCGGCCGCCGCTCCGCCATCGGCCCGTCCGCCGCTCCCGCCACCGGGTGGACCTCGCCCAGGGGACGGATCCGCCGCTCGTCGTAGAAGCGGAGCATGCGCAGGCGCACGAAGATCCCGAGGGTGTCGACCAGCATGCCGACCACGGCTCGGGGTGAGATGGTGCTGGTGAAGCGCTGCTCGATCCGCACCGGTGCCTCGAACAGCCTCACGAATCCCAGGTCGCGGGCCACCACGATCAACTCGAGATCGAAGGCGAACCGACGCTCCACCAGCAGCGGCAGAACGGCCTCGATGACCTCCCGCCTGATCAGCTTGATGCCGACCTGGGTGTCGCGCACCTCGAGGTGGAACAGGACACGGATCAGCTGCTGGTATCCCCGCGAGTACGCGCGTCGGATCCACGGATAGTGCACCTCGGACATCGGGTGACGCTTGCTCCCGAGGATGAGGTCGGGCTCGTAGAGGCGCATGAGGGACACGAACGGCGACAACAACTGCGGCGAGATGTCGCCGTCGGCATCCAGGAAGCCGAGATAGCGACCCCTGCCCATCGCCAGACCCACCTGGAGGGCCTGGCCCTTGCCCTGGTTCTCCTCCAGTACGACCTGACGGACGATGTCACCGGGCATGCCGGCGAGCGTCGAGTCGCTTCCGTCGGTGGACCCGTCGGACACCGCGATCACCTCGAAGGTGACATCGGCCTCGGTCAGGACGGCGACCGTCTCGTCGATGGTGTCCCGCAGTGCCGGGCCCGGGTTGTAGTAGGGGACGACGATCGTCACGTCGAGGGTCGGCGGTCGCATCACCGAGGGCGGCGGCGTGGACGTCGGGTCCGACTGGCTCATCGGGTCGACCGTCCGTCTCGCAGGCGGCAGGACCCCGCGCACCCCGGCCGCCGTCGGGTCGTCACGAGGAACAGCTGTGGGCTGACGGGCACATCGACCGGACTATAGCCGTGCGTCCTCGCCGGTCGGCGTTCCGGAACCGACCTCTTCCGATGGTCGCGACCGGTGGTCAGGGGAACAACTTCTCGGTGGCCTTGGCCAGTTCCTCGCCCAGGGCCAGCTGGGAGACGTTGCTGAGATGGATGTCCAGGGGCGCCACACGGGCCATCCCGTAGGTGTCGACCTCGACGACGTCGGGCATGTTCGCCACCGCCCAGTCGTCCGCCGCCCGGACCTCGGTGTTGCCCTCGAGGAACTTCTCGTCCCAGCGGGCATTGAGCGCCCCGGTGGAGTAGAGGTAGGCGGTGTACCCGGTCAGGTCCTGCTTGGCCAGGGCGACCGGCGCCGTCGGGCTCATGGGCAGATCGGCCCGGAGGTCCTCGATGAATGCCTCGAGCCGGGACTGGTACTTGGCGGCCCAGCCCAGTTTGGTGACGTCCGTCTCGCCCTGGTACCAGTAGAAGCCCCCCAGCACGTCGAACTGACCGGCGGCGGCGTCGGCGGCCATGGTGGCCTTGACGTTGGCGACCATGGTGTCGAAGAGGCCGTCCGGGGCGGTCCCCTTCCGCTTGGGGTCCCAGTTGACGGCCAGGGAGGTCCCCGGATAGGCGTCCTTGACGATCGTCACCGCCCGGCCGGTGTCCGCCCAGATCTGGCGGGCCAGGCCGATCTCGGGCCCGAAGATGGTGAAGGTCTGGCCGGAGATCACCACCTGCTGGGGACTGTCGAGCGGCGCCGGGGTGGCGCCGTCGCCCTGGAGCACCGACCACGGCAGCCAGGTGAGGAGATCGTGGCTGTCGGCGCCGTTGGTGTAGGGAGCGGCCATGTAGTCGATCCCGGTCCACGGGTCGACGGCGTAGGACTCGTAGCCGTTGGCGTTGGACTGTCCGGCCACCACCAGGACCAGGTGAGGGGCGAGGGGTGCCGTCGGCGCGGACGGCGCCGACGAGGTCGCGCCCGGCTCCGAGGCCACGACGGTGAAGGCGTAGGGCTTGGAGGAGGTGTCCACGATGGTGCACGACGACTCGTCGATGACCGAGCAGCCCGTCCCCGCCGGCGAGGAGGTGACGGTGAAGGTCTCGTCGGCGCCCTCCACCGCTCCCCAGGACACCGTGACCGCGCCGACCCCGGGGGTGACCTTGACGGCGGTGGGTGTCGCCACGGTCGTCGTCGCCACGGCCGTCGTGGCACCGGCCGTGACGGGCGCCGGTACGAGCAGTGCGCCACCGGCGACACAGAGGGCGGCCACGGTCGTCGACAGCATTCGTATCATCTGACGTCCTCGCTGGTGGTGGGAGGGCCCCTACCGTCATCCGGGCCGGTCCTGTCGATCGGTACGTACCCGCACGCTAGATGGAACTGTCCAGTAGAGCAGGTGAACATGGTGTGATGTCGGGGTGGCCGGGCCGGGTGGGCGGCCCCTCGCTAGGGTTGGCCGCCATGGAACTCCGGCTCGACGGCAAGACGGCTCTGGTCACGGGTGGTTCGCGGGGGATCGGTCGGGCCATCGCCCGGGTGTTCGTCGACGCGGGAGCGTCGGTCATGCTCTCGTCCCGACGGGTCGAAGGGCTGACCGAGTCGGCCGCGGCCATCGAGGCGGGCCGGGGCGACCGGGGTGGCGACGTGGCCTGGACGGTTGCCAACGCCGGTGACCCCGAGCAGGCCGCGGCATGCGTCGCCGCCACCGTCGAACGGTTCGGTCGGGTGGACGTCCTCGTCAACAACGCCGCCACCAATCCCTACTACGGGCCGATCATCGACATCGACCGGTCCCGGGCCGACAAGACGGTCCGGGTGAACCAGTCCGGCTACCTCGAGTGGACCCAGGCCGCATGGCGGGCGGGAATGGCCGAGCACGGCGGCACCGTCCTCAACATGGCATCGATCGGCGGGCTCGCCGTCGAGGGCGGCATCGGCTGGTACAACGTGAGCAAGGCGGCGGTCATCCACCTGACCAGGCAGTTGGCCGGCGAGCTCGGTCCCCTGGTGCGGGTCAACGCCATCGCCCCCGGCCTGGTCAAGACGCAGCTGGCCCAGGCACTGTGGGAGCCGGGGGAGGAGGCGATCTCCCGTCGGCTGCCGACGAGGCGGCTGGGGGAGCCCGAGGACATCGCCAATGCCGCGTTGTTCCTGTGCTCGGACGCCGCGTCGTGGATCACCGGGGCGACACTGGTCGTCGACGGCGGCTCGCTCTGCATGGCCACCGGCTCGCTGTCGTAGCCTGGCGGCCCGGGGCGGCCCGGTCACGACAGGCGGGACCGCCGCACCTTGCCGCCGGGCGTCCGGGGCAGGCGGTCGACGACCACCAGCTCGCGTGGTCCGGCCCACGGCGCCAGACGTTCGGCGACCATCGCCCGCAGTTCCTCCACCGCCGGAACCCGGGCGCCGGATTCCGGGACGATCCACGCCACGACCCGCTCGCCCCACTCGACGTCGGGACGCTTCCACACGGCCACCTCGGCGATCGACGGATGGACGGACAGTACGTCCTCGACCGGAACGGGCCACACCTTCTCGGCGCCGGTCACGATCACCTCCGCCATCCGGCCGAACACCACCAGTGTCCCGTCGGGTTCCAGGCGGCCACCGTCGCCGGTCGGGAACCATCCGTCGCCGATGCGCGGATCGGTGCCGTCGCGGTAGGCGCGCAGCAGCATCGGCCCCCGCACCAGGATCTCGCCGTCGCCACCCAGGTCGCCGTCGCCGATGCGGAGTTCGACCCCGGACAGCGGGCGGCCGTCGTAGACGCAGCCGGAGCCCGTCTCGGTCATTCCGTACGTGGTGACGACGTTCCCGGGCAGCGTCGACGGGGGGGCGGACCCACCGAGCAGCACCTTCCGGTAGCCGCTGGCGTCGGTGCGACGGAGCGCGGTGGCCACCAGGGAGACCAGCGTCGCGCCGTCGCGCGCCTCGGCTTCGACCAGCGCCGGGTCGAAGCGCTCGAGCACGGTGCACGGGGTCGCGGTGAGCAAGGACCGGGTGACGACCGACAGCCCCCCGATGTGGGCGAGCGGGAGGCAGGCCACCCACCGGTCGACGTCGGGGCCGACGTCGAGCCCGGCCGAGGTCGACACGGCCGAAGCGGCCACGGACGCGTGGGTGTGGACCACACCCTTCGGTTCGCCGGTGGTACCGGAGGTGGCGACGACGAGGGCGTCACCGGACTCGACGGGTCGTGCGCCACGGAGGACCCGGACGCCGTCGGGTGACACGACCCGGGCAGGACGGAGCGCGCGGAGCAGACGATCGGTGGCCGGACCGGGGAGGCGGGGGTCGAGGGGCAGCACCGCGTCACCGGACTCCCACGCGGCGCACAACGCGTCGACGAAACCGGGCCCCGCGGGCAGATCGAGCGCTACCAGCTCACCCATACGGGTAGCCTAGGCGACCATACGAGCAGCGACTCTAGGAGTGAATGGTCGAATGGTTGCACCCGAGCACGACGGTGGTGGCACAGGAGCGGGGGGGCCGCAGATGGAGACGGTCGTCACCGGTCCACCGGTGGACCCGGTCGACCGGTTCCGGGGCCTCCCGCTCCCGTCCTGGGAGTCGCGTGGCGACTATCGGGACATCCGCATGGACGTCGCCGACGGTATCGCCAAGCTGACGATCTGCCGGCCCGAGGTCCGCAACGCCTTCCGACCCCAGACGCTGTTCGAACTGAGCGACGCCTTCGACGTCGCTCGTGACGACCCGTCCGTGGGGGTCGTCGTCCTGACCGGCCAGGGACCCGACGCGTTCTGTTCGGGGGGCGACCAGAAGATCCGGGGCGACGACGGCTACCTCGGTGACGACGAGGTGGCCAGGCAGGGGATCGGCCGGCTCAACGTGCTCGACCTCCAGGTCCAGATCCGCCGCCTGCCCAAGCCGGTGGTGGCCATGGTGGCCGGCTACGCCATCGGCGGCGGCCACATCCTCCATCTGGTCTGCGACCTGACCGTGGCCGCCGACAACGCCCGGTTCGGCCAGACCGGCCCGAAGGTCGGCAGCTTCGACGGTGGCTACGGGGCCAGCCTGCTGGCCCGCTCCATCGGGCTGAAGCGGGCGAAGGAGGTCTGGTTCCTCTGCCGCCAGTACGACGCGGCGACCGCGCTGTCGTGGGGTCTGGTCAACGAGGTGGTGCCGCTGGCCGACCTCGAGGCCGAGACGGTCGCGTGGTGCCGTCAGATGCTCTCGCTCTCGCCAATTGCGCTGCGCATGCTGAAGGGCGGCCTGCACGCGGCCGACGACGGGCTGGCCGGTCTCCAACAGTTCGCCGGCGACGCCACCATGCTCTTCTACATGAGCGAGGAGGGCCAGGAGGGCCGCAACGCCTTCCAGGAGCACCGGGCCCCCGACTTCGGACGCTTCCCCCGCCGGCCGTGAGCGGACCGGGCGCCGGCCCACCCGTCGCGCCCCCCGGCCCGGTGCGGAAGTGGTGGCTGGGAGCGCGGCCCCGCACCCTGCCGGCCGCGCTCGTTCCGGTAGTGGTCGGGACGGCGGCCGCACACCCGCTCCACCGCGTGGTCTTCGTGGTGGAGCGGGTCGTGACCGCGTCCGCCGGATCGGCGTACGGGTCGACCGTCACACTGCACCTGCGCGTCCACGGTCCGCCGGGATTCTGGTGGCGGGCGGTCGGCGCACTGGTGGTGGCCTTGGCCATCCAGATCGGGACCAACTATGCCAACGACTACTCGGACGGCATCCGGGGTACCGACGACACCCGGGTCGGTCCGATCCGGCTGACCGCAGCCGGGCTGGCCACACCGTCGGCCGTCAAGCGGGCCGCACTCGTGGCGTTCGGTGTCGCAGCGTTGGTCGGCGTGGCGCTGGCCTGGGCCACGTCGTGGTGGATCCTGCTCATCGGGGCGGCCTGCCTGCTCGCCGGGTGGTTCTACACCGGGGGCCCCCGACCCTACGGGTATGCCGGGCTCGGCGAGGTGTTCGTATTCGTCTTCTTCGGCCTGGTGGCCACCGTCGGTACGTTCTACGTCGAGACCGAGCGACTCGACCGGCCTGCGGTGTGGTGGTCGGCCGTGGCCGTCGGCCTCCTCGCCACCGCGCTGCTCCTGGCCAACAACCTACGGGACATCTCCACCGACCTCGAGACCGGGAAGCGGACCCTTGCCGTTCGGGTCGGCCGCCGGACCGGTGGCCGGTGCTACGTGGCCTGCGTGGCACTCCCGTTCGTCGGGGTCCTGGTGTGGGCCGTCTTGGCGCTGTCCGGCATCGTCGACGCCGTCTGGCCGGTGCTGGTCCTGCTGCCCCTCCTGGCCGCGCCACTCGCCGTGGTCCCGGCGCGTGCGGCCCTGGGCGACGCCGAGGGTCGGGCGCTCCTGCCCGTGCTGGCGGCGACCGGCAGGTTGCAGCTGGCCTTCGGCGTGCTGCTGGCCGCGGCACTGTGGCTGACCCTTCCCCCGTTCCCGCCCATGTTGTCGTGGCTGTCGCGTTGACCCCGTCGACGACGGCCCTGGTGACGGCGGCCCGCTGTTCAGGTGACCTCCGAGCCGTCGAGGAACCTCCGCACCGCAGCGGCCACCTCGCCGGGGTGTTGCAGGTGCGGCGCATGGCCGGCGCCGGCGACGACCACGTGGGTGGCACCGGGTCCGATCGACCGGACCAACCGACGACCCAGCGCGGTGAACTTGGCATCCCTCGCCCCGGTCACCACCAGCACCGGCATGTCGAGCCGGCCCAGTCGATCCCACAGGGGCTCCTGGGTTCCGGTACCAGCCAGTCGCAGGCTCGAGGCGAGGCCGGATGCCGTGTTCCGCATCCGTTCGACCAGCCCGTTCGTCGCCTCGGGGACGGCGCCGAACATCGGGTCGGCCACCCAGCGAAGGACGAATTCCTCGACCGTGTCGGCCGGCGTCCCCCCTCCCCGGGGGTCGAGCCGATCGGCCAGGGCCTCGTCCGACTGCCTGCGCTCGGCCCGCTCGCCCGGATCGTCGATACCGGCCGTGCCCGACACCAGGACGAGGCGCCGGACCAGGTCGGGTCGGGAGAGCGCCAGGTGGAGACAGAACCTCGCACCCATGGAGTAGCCCGCGTAGTCGGCCGAGCCGCCGGCCACGGCGATGAGCTCGGCACCGCCCGGCAGATCGGCCATCACCGCGGACGAACCACCGTGGCCGGGGAGGTCGACCGTGATCAGGTGGTGGTCGCGGGCCAGATCGTCGTCGAGCCCGCCCCAGACCCGACCCGTCTGGGTGAATCCGTGGGCCAGCACCAACGGCGGACCGCCGCCCCGGTGCTCGGCGACGAGCGCGTCGCGGTGGCCGGGAACAGGGTCGGCTGCATGGCGGTCGGGTTCGGTCATAGGAGCTCGGTGTGAGCGTAACCACGGGTGGGGGGACCCCCGACGACGGTGACCGGCAGGCGGCCTTCGCCGCCGCACTGGTCGACGAGTGGGTGCGTGCCGGCGTCGCCCACGCGGTGGTGTGCCCCGGTTCCCGGTCGACGCCGCTGGCGCTCGCCGTGGCGGCCGAGCCCCGTCTCGCCCTGCACGTCCGTCTCGACGAGCGGTCGGCCGGGTTCACCGCACTCGGGATCGGTCTGGCCACCGGAATGCCGGCGGTCGTGGTCGTCACCAGCGGGACGGCGGCGGCCGAGCTGCACGCTGCGGTCGTCGAGGCCGACCTCGCGGGCGTGCCGATGCTGGTGTGCACGGCGGACCGACCCCCCGAGCTGCGCGACGTCGGGGCAGCCCAGACGATCGACCAGGTCCACCTCTACGGCCGGTCCGTGCGGTGGTTCGCCGATCCCGGAGTTCCCGACGATGCCTCCCGGACCTCCTGGCGCTCGCTCGGGTCACGGGCGGTGGCGGAGGCCGTGGCCGGGTCGGACGGCCCCGGTCCGGTCCACCTCAACCTGCCGTTCCGCGAGCCGCTGCTCGGCGACCCGGACCGGGGGGGCGTCCCGGACGGGCGGGTGGGGGGCGCTCCCTGGCACCGGGTGCACCTCGTTCCGGTCCCGCCCCCGACCGCCCTGGTCGACGAGCTGACGACCTCGGCGGGGCTCCGTCCGGGGGCACGGGGCGTCGTGGTGGCCGGCGCAGGGTGCGGGACACCGTCGGCCGTGCTCGCCCTGTCCGCGGCGCTGTCCTGGCCGGTGCTGGCCGACCCACGATCGGGGCTGCGGGGTGGCGACGGCGTGGTGGTCGCCCAGGCCGACGCCATCCTCCGGGCTCCCGGGTTCGTGGCCGGCCACAGGCCGGAGGTCGCCCTGGTGCTCGGCGAACGGTGGGCGTCGAAGGTCGTCAACTCCTTCGTCGACGGAGCGGACACCGTCGTCGTCGACCCGTTCGGCCGGTGGCCGGATCCGTCCCGGTCCGCCGGGCGCGTCGTCCGGTGCGACCCCACCCTGTTGTGCGAGGCGCTCACCGCCGCCTTCCCGGACCACCCGGACGACGGATGGGCGGCGAGCTGGCAACGGGCCGAGACGGTGGCCCGACGGGTCGTCGAATCGGAACTGGCCGATCGGGACGCCTCATGGACGGAGCCCGCCCTCGCCCACCGCCTGGTCGCCGCTCTGCCACCGGGGGCGCGCCTGGTGGTCTCGTCGTCGATGCCGATCCGGGACGTCGAGGCCTTCGGGACCCCGCGGATCGATCCACCGGAGGTACTCGCGAACCGGGGTGCCAACGGGATCGACGGAGTGGTGTCGACGTCCATCGGCGTGGCCCTGGCTGGCGGACCCACGGTCGCGTTGGTGGGGGACCTGGCGTTCCTGCACGACGTGTCGGCCCTGGTCGGTCCGTCGGAATCGAGGCCGCCGCTGACCGTGGTGGTGGCCGACAACGGCGGGGGCGGGATCTTCTCGTTCCTGGCGCCGGCGTCGACGTTGGAGTCCGGGACCTTCGAGCGGTTGTTCGGGACCCCACAGTCGGTCGACGTGGCCGCGGTGGCCGCAGGTTTCGGGTGGGCCGTCGAGGAGGTCGACGACGATTCGGGCCCCGGCGCCCTGGCCGACGCCCTCGGTCGCAGCACGAGCCGGGACGGTGGCACGGTCGTCCGCGTGCGCCTGCCGGATCGGTCGACCAATGTTGCCGCCCACGACCGGATCAACGCCTCGGTGGTGGCCGCCGTCGACGGCTGAGCCCGGCGGGCACGGCCGGGTCCGTCGACAGCCCGGGTGGTCGCGTGTGCGGTGGTGCGCCGGTGGTCGGACTCCGGAGGTCGGCGGTTTGCACCCCGTGGTGCCGGGACCCGTCGGGATCACACCAGTCTGCGGGCATCTTGTTGCAAGCCGATTGCATCAGGATAGGATGCGCAACAGGAGAGGCGATCCCACCGGAGAGACCGCACGAGATCGACCGGGAGGAGAGGCGTGACGATCATCCAGGCGGAGGACGATCGGGCCGCCGGTCGACCGGGGCGCCTGCGTCGTGCGCTCGATCCGGCCGAGTGGCGCCGAGTCAGGTGGATGGTGGGCTCCATCGTCGTCCTCCACGTCATCGGCTTCGGAGTGTTCATCGCCTTCGTGGTGCCGGGCCACTACAAGGGGCTCGGCATCGGCGTCAGCGTCCTCGCCTACACGCTCGGTCTCCGCCACGCCTTCGATGCAGATCACATCTCGGCCATCGACAACACCACCCGCAAGCTGATGAACGAGCGGCGCGGTGTGGAGGGGGCGAGGAAGCCGCTCAGCGTGGGTTACTTCTTCTCGCTGGGCCACTCGACGATCGTGATCGGCATCGGCATCGGGATCGTCGTCGCCGAGAAGGCGGTCTACGCCGCCGTCTCGAACGACAACTCGGGCCTCGAGCAGTTCGGCGGAGTCTTCGGCACCGTCGTGTCGGCATCCTTCCTCTTCCTGATCGCGCTGCTCAACATCGTCATCCTGGCCGGGATCGTCAAGGTGTTCCGCGCCATGCGCACGGGCACCTACGACGAGGCGGAACTCGAACGGCAGTTGGAGAACCGGGGACTGATGTACCGGTTCTTCGGCAGGTGGATGGCGTCGATAACCAGGGAGTGGCAGATGTACCCGGTGGGCGTGGTGTTCGGCCTGGGCTTCGACACGGCCACCGAGGTCGCCTTGCTGGCGACGACGGCACTCCTGGCCACCCGGTCCCTCCCTTGGTATTCCATCATGTGCCTGCCCGTCCTCTTCACCGCCGGGATGACGCTCATGGACACGCTGGACGGCTGCTTCATGAACGTCGCCTACGGGTGGGCGTTCTTCAACCCGGTCCGGAAGGTGTATTACAACCTCGCCATCACCGGGCTGTCGGTCGCGATCTGCTTCTTCATCGGCACGGTCGAGGTGCTCGGACTGCTGCCGACGGAGCTGCACCTGCACGGGCGCTTCTGGAACGACATGGCCGGATTCAACATCAACACGGCTGGCTTCGTGATCGTCGGCATGTTCCTCCTCACCTGGGTCGGCGCACTCGCCCTCTGGCGGTTCGGGAACGTCGAGGAGCGATGGACCGCCGGCCTCCACGTGGCCGAGCGCTGATCACCGGTCACCGGGGAACCGATCGCCGGGGCACCGGATGGCCGCCCGCCCGACCGCCTGGCAACCGGAGGCGAGGGTCGCCGGCATGCGCTCGGCCGATCGACCTCGACGGAGAGCAGCGGGACGATCTTCGTACCGCCCGTCGGGAGGCGCGTGGTCAGCAGGAGGAGGGGTCGTAGAACGGGGCCGACGTGCCCTGGGCGGCCGCCGGCGTGGTCGCGCCGGTCGGTGACGACGTCACCGGTGAGTCGACAGCCGGCGCGGTGGTCGTCGTCGGGACCGTCAGGGTGAGCGGGTCGCCGTACTGATCGATCGGCGGCGTGGTGATCGTGCCGAACGGCCCGCCGAGGAACTGGGTGATGGTGGAGGCCGCTTCGTCGGGCTCGACCACCTCCACGTCTCCCGCGTAGGACGACTCCGCTCCGAGCGTGGGGAGGGTGTACGACTGCAACGACGACCCGGAGAAGGCGTGGTAGCGCTCGGCCAGCGCCAACAGGTCGGTGGCCGACAGGCCGTTGTCCTTCGAGAAGTCGTGGACGACCGATGTCAGCAAGGAGTTGAGGCGCAGCGGGTTGTAGGTCGACTTGGCCTTGTCGAGAGCAGCTTCGATCACCAGGTTCTGACGCTCGATCCGTCCGATGTCCGAGGTCGGGTCGGACTGCCAGGTGCCGTTGTCGTAGTACTGGTAGTAGCGCGATCGGGAGAGGCTGAGGGCCTGCTCGCCGTCGAGCACCTGACAGCCGGCGGTCGGGATGTCGAGGCCGGAATTGTTGTTGCAGGTGCCGGTCGAACAGTCCTGGTCGCGCGCCGGGTAGGGGAAGTCCATGGAGATCCCTCCGAGGGCGTTCACCGCGTCCTCCACGCCGAAGAAATTGAGCACGATGTAGTGGCTGATGGGGATGCCGAACGTGTTCTCGATGGTCTGGATCAGCGCGTCGGGTCCGTTCGAGAACGCGGCGTTGATCTTGTTCTGGGTCGACAGACCCGAGTCCGGGGCGAGCCCGGTGATGGTGACGAAGGTGTCCCGGGGGATCGACAGTGACGAGGCCGTGCCCGCGGCGGGGTCGATGTGGATGATCTTGATGGTGTCCGACCGCTGACCGGCGGTGGCCTGGACCGAACCGAACTGCTGCGCCTCGTCGGCGGTCTCGCCGGCCCTGCTGTCCGAGCCGATGATCAGCAGGTTGTAGGGGGCACCGTCGGCGGCGGCGACACAAGACGTGCACGGAGCCGAGGCGATCTGGGCCCACTGGTACCGGAAGTAGCCGTAGCCGGCGGCGACCGCGACGAGCAGGAGCACCGCCAGCGCGACGAGCACACGGAGGATGCGGCGGCCGGGGGACCGCCTGCCGCGCCTTGCCCGTCTCCTCGCCCTGCGCAGTTCGCGCCGGGTGGGGATGGCCACCTCGCCGCCGAGGATGGGGCCGGGGAATTCGGTCGGCATTCGTCCCGAACCCCGGGTCCTCACCCGCGGCCGTCCCGTGGGCAGGGCCGAGGATCGTCCGGTGGGCCTGGACGGACGGTTCGATGGGGTGTCTTCGGAGGTCACAGTGGTGGTGTCGGTCGCCGGACGATGCGTGGACCGTGGCGGCAGGACCGGGATCTGTCAGCCGGTCGCCACCGATGATCCCACGGCAGGGATGCAACCTGGCGGCACCCCCGCCGCGGGGATCAGGAGTCGGAGGGAACCCAGGATCCGTGGAAGCCGAACGGCACCCGTGCCGGAAGGTGCACCGTCGCCACCGGGGGCCCTGCGAACGACGTGGCGTCCAGGATGATCAGGTCGCTGGCGTCCCGCGCCGCGTCGTACGCGACGGACAGGACCCAACCCTCGTCCTCGTTGGTGCCGTCGGCCGCCCGCACGAAGACGGGCTCGGTCGGCGACCGGAGGGGCCCCGGATCGAAGCGGACGGCCTCGTCCCGCTGGTGGTCGTACTTGACCAGCTGGTCGAAGGACGGCTGGCTGGGGTCGTCGCCGAGCACGGTGAGGTAGGCGTACCGGTGTCGGGTTCCGGCCGTCGCCGGGTCGATCCGGGGGAATTCGACCGGGGTGTCGTCGAGCGTCTCCTCCTGCACCCGGTTGGCCGCCGGGTCGACCGTCCACCGGTGGAGGGACGGTGTCGAACGGGCGATGGCCTCACCGGGAGCGGTGTCGAAGGCGGCGTCGTAACGCACGACGTCGAGGACCGTGAGGTTCCCGTCGTCGAAGGCGTTCACGACGTGGAAGACGTAGCTCGGGTCCATGGAGATCCACTGCACGTCCGCGTTCGCGCCGTCGCGTGGCATCACGCCGATGCGGGACCCCGCCTCGGGTACCCACCGGAAGGGGAGCGACCGGCCCTCGGCCGCCAGGTCGAGGTCGAAGACGATCGGCTGGTCGAGGAAGACCGCCCGGGTGTCGGTCAGGCCGAAGTCGTGGATCATGGTGGCCCGGGGCACGTCGATGTCCTCGGTGCGGATCAGCTGGCCCGACGCGTCGACCACGTGGTAGCGGAGGAACGGGGGGCCGAACAGGTCGACCCCGAAGAACACGAGCTCGCCGGTGACCGGGTCGACCTTCGGGTGGGCGCACATGGGTGAGGAGAGCGAACCGTCGAAGTCGTGTACCCGGGCACGGTCGAGTTCGGGGGACAGGGCGTGGGGGAAGCCGGACTCGACCAGTGCGAGCGTGGTGCCGGCGTGGCGGATCACGTGGGTGTTCGCCGAACCGTCGATCGGCTCGCTCGGCCCCTTCGGCGGGACGGTGGCCACCTTGGAGGCGAGCGACCGGGTGCGGACCCAACGGTTGCGGTACCCGGTCGCCTTCCCCCCGGCGAGCGAGACGGCGTGGATCATCCCGTCGCCGGAGAACCAGTGGTAGTCGGCGTGATCGGCCGGTACCGACACCGGGTTCGGCCCGTTGCGCAGGAGCCTCCCTTCCAGATCGGGCGGTACGACACCGGTGACGGCGAGCTCGCGCTCGTCGGTCCGCTCCTCGAGTACCGGCGCGAAGTTGCCTTCGAGGTACGGGTTCACCACAGGTCCACGCCCTTGTCTCGGCGGCCACGGCGATCGGGCCGGCACGGCGATCGTAGCGTCCGCCCCCGGTCGGACGGCATGGCAGGCTGTGGCCATGGCCGACTTCGTCGAGGACCTCCGATTCCGGGGGTTGATCCACCAGATGACCGCCCCGGAACTGGGCGCCCGTCTCGACGGGGACCGCCTGACCGCCTACTCGGGCTTCGACCCGACGGCCGACAGCCTCCACGTGGGGCACCTGCTCCAGGTGTGCACCCTGCGCCGGCTCCAGGAGGCCGGGCACCGCCCCATCGCCCTGGCCGGCGGCGGCACCGGCTTCGTCGGCGACCCGGGCGGCAAGTCGGAGGAGCGCTCGCTGCTCTCCGAGGAACAGCTCGAGGCCAATCTCGCCGGCATCGAGGGCCAGCTGGCACGGTTCGTCGACTTCGGCGGCCGATCGGGCGGGTCGGGGGCGTTGCTCGTGAACAACGCCGACTGGCTGAAGCCGATGACCCTGTTCACGTTCCTGCGCGACGTGGGGAAGCACTTCACCGTCAACCAGATGGTGGCGAAGGACTCGGTGAAGTCCCGCCTGTCCCGGCCCGACCAGGGGATCTCCTACACCGAGTTCAGCTACATGCTCCTCCAGGCCGCCGACTTCCTCAAGCTCTTCGACGACTTCGGGTGCACGCTGCAGATCGGCGGCAGTGACCAGTGGGGGAACATCACCATGGGCATCGAGCTCATCCGGAAGGTCCGCCAGGACGAGGCATTCGGGCTGACCACGCCTCTGGTCCTGAAGGCGGACGGCACCAAGTTCGGCAAGACGGAGTCGGGCTCGGTGTGGCTCGATTCCGCCCGCACGTCGCCCTACCGGCTGTACCAGTACTTCCTGCGGTGCGAGGACGCCATGGTGGGCACCTACCTGCGCTACTTCACGTTCGCCGGCCACGAGGAGATCCTCGCCCTGGACCAGGTCACCGCCGACCACCCGGAACGCCGTGAGGCCCAGCGGGTCCTGGCCCGGGAGGTCTGCACCATGGTCCACGGCGAGGCCGAGACCGACCGGGCCGAACAGGCCGCGGCGGCGCTCTTCGGTGGAGACGTCTCGGGACTCGACGAGCGGACCCTGCTCGACGTGTTCGCCGACGCCCCCTCCACCGAGCTGGCCCGCAACGGACTGTCGGGTGACGGCGTCCTCCTGGTGGACCTGCTGGCCGAGACCGGACTGGTCACGTCGAAGAGTCAGGCCCGGACCACGGTCAGCCAGGGCGGCGCCTACGTCAACAACCGGCGTGAGGACGACGTGACGAGGAGGCTGGGGACCGGGGACCTCGTCGCGGGCCGCTACCTGGTGCTGCGCCGGGGGAAGAAGGACCACCACCTGGTCCGATTCACCTGATGCACGGGTGACCCGCGGGCACCGCGGACGACCGGGCCCGCGGGGGAGCCGTCCGCACGCGGTCCTACACTGACGGCCATGAGCGCTCCCGACGGCCATGACTCAGGTGTCTCCGCGGTCCGGCTGACCACCGGGCTCCCCGAGACCGTCCTCCCCGAGGAGTCGGCGGCCCTGCGCGGCGCCCTGGCCGACGCGCTGGCCCAGCCGGTGGAGCGTCGCCGCCATGCCGTGTCCGACGTGGTGCGGTCGATGCCGCGGTCGCTCGACGCCTGGGCGGCCCTCGGCTCACTGGCCCGCGACGACGTGGAGGCCTATGCCTGCTTCCGGGTCGGCTACCACCGAGGCCTCGACGCCTTGCGGGGGGCCGGGTGGAAGGGCTCGGGCCTCGTGCGGTGGTCCCATCCGCAGAACCGCGGGTTCCTGCGCTGCCTCGACGGTCTGCGATCGGCGGCGGGCGCCATCGGGGAGCAGGCGGAGGAGGAGCGGTGCGCCCAGTTCCTCCGACAGCTCGACCCGGCGTGGAGCCCGGACTGGACCGGCTACCCGGCCTGATGCACACTCCGGGTCCGGTGAACCTGTCCCGTCCACGTCCACGCCGGCGCTGCACCCGCGGAGCGGTCGTCCTGGCCGCCTCGGTGGCCGCTCTGGCGTTGGCCGGCTGTGCCGGCCAGGAGCAGTCAGGCACCCCCGCCCAGCGGATCACGACCTGGGTGAACGGGGCCGGCGGCTCGGGGATCGGCTCCGTCGAGGTGGACGTGCACAATGTCGACCTGGCACTGGCGAAGCACAACCGGCCGGATGCGGTGCGCGAGGTGTGCGCGCTGTTGAGCAACGACGCCCAGTCCGCCATCGGCAACCTGCCGACCCCCTACGACCAGCTGACCGACGAGCTCAACGACGCGTACACGGTCGCCACCTCGGCCGGGGACGACTGCTACAACGGCGCCGGAGGCCGCGCGGCGCTCGAGGTCCGCTCGGCGACCGAGCGGAGCAGGACCCTGACGCTGCTCGCCGTCGCCGTCCGCTACATCGAGTCGGTCACCGGTCAGACCCCCTCCACGGCCACCACCGCGCCACCCGACAACGCCGACCCATTCAGCGGCAACACGTGACCGACGACGGCGGCGGGACGACGGGTCCCGACGACACCGACCGGCTGCGGCGCCGGGTGCTGTGGGCCATGCCGACGGGGCTCTATGTGGTGGGGAGCCGATCGGGCGACCGGCGGAACCTGATGACCTGCAACTGGGTGATGCAGGTGGCGACGGCGCCCCGGCTGGTGGCCGTGGCCGTCGAGTCGGGAGCGCTCACCCGGGAGCTGATCGTCGGGGGCGGTTCGTTCAGCGTCAACCTGCTCGCCCGGTCCGAACGGAACCTGGTCCGCCGATTCGTGAAGCCGGCCGACGACGTGGTGGTCGACCGTACCGGTGCGGCCACGTCGATCCGGGGTGAGCCGGTGTTCGAGGTCGCGGACGGGCTGCCCTGCCTGTCCAACGCGGTGGCATGGCTGGCGTGCTCCGTCCGGTCGGTCCACGAGTGGGACGCCGACGGTGCGCCCGGCGGTGCGAGCCACGTCCTGGTGGTGGGCGAGGTGGTGGAGGCCGGGGGGACGGATCGCCTGATCGCTCCCGGCGACGACGACGACGCCGTCCTGTCGATGGCGGACACCCGGATGAACTACGGCGGCTGACGGGCCGACGGCCGGACTCGACGGGACCGGATCGGCTCCGGTCCGACCGTCAGGCTCCGGTGGCGTCGGGAGCGGGCCGCAGGTCGATGCGGAGGACCAGGATGCCGTCCTCGATGGCGGCCTCGGCATCGCCCAGCATCGCGTAGTCCATGAAGTCGGTCTGGGCCTGCTCGATGAACCGTTTCCGGTCGGGACCCTCGATCGGGGGCAGGCCGCGGCCGCGGACCGCCTCCGCCCTGGCCCGGAACCGAGCCACCATCGCCTGGGGATCGAATTCGTCGGCCACGGTTTCGACTGTATCGTCCCGGCCGGGCCGGCCGTCGATGACACGAGCGGGCGGAGGCCGCACTAGACTCGGTGCATCGTTCTTAGGTGGTGACCCGGGCGCGCCGCGTCGGGAACAGCCACCCCGGTGGGGCAAGGAGTTGGTCTCGTGAAGAAGGGACGCCATCGTCGCTTCGAAGAAGCGCGCAGCCTGAAGCGGTCGGTGGCAACGGCCAACCGGCGCTGCCCCGAGTGCAGTGCCGAGCCCGAGGACAAGCACGCTTCGTGGTGCCTGGCGACCGAGGACGACTACGACGAGATCCTGGGCACAGCGCCCCGTTCTGCCGCCCTGGACGAGGACGACCCCCTGGCCGAGTAGGCCCCGGCCCGCCGGGCGCGGCCCGTCGGAGGGCTTCAGCGCCGCAGTGTGGGGTGGGGGAGCAGCGTCACCGTGGCCTTCGGGGCCGTGCGCCCGTCGAGATACCGCGCCAGGCGTTTGTACACCTTCTTGCCCGCCATCGTCTCGAGCTCGGTCCGCATGGAGCGGTACACCGGTTCGTGACCCACGAACGCCTCGGGGGCCTCGGTGCACCACCAGTGGAACTCGGCGCCGCCCTCACCCCAGTGGCGCCGGTCCCACTGCCTGACCACCGAGGTGACCCGCCCGTCCGGTGACGTCTCGTCCTCGCGCCGCAGCGGCAGCTGCCAGCAGACCTCGGGCTTGAGATCGACGTGGCTCACCCCGCGGGCCTCCGCCTCGAGGTGGAGGGCGCACCCCGGGCCGGCGGCGAATCCGGGTCGATTGAGGAAGATGCAGGCGCCGTCGACCATCCGGGTGCCGAGGTCGCCGTCGGGGAGCTTCTTCACCACGCCCTTCTGTCCCTTGGCGTGGAACTGCCACCGTTCGGGCCCGAGTGCCTTCGCGACCTCGGCCACCTTGTCGGCGTCCTCCCTGCCGGTGAAGTGGGCGCCGTAGGAGCAGCACCCCTGGACCAGCTCGGGGGCGGGTCCGGTCAGGACGCCCTGGCACCCGGCGCCGAAGATGCACGACCAGTTGCTGGCCAGGAACGTCACGTCGAACAGCCAGGTCCGCTCCTCGTCGGGATCGTCGAAGCTGACCCATTCGTGGGCGTCGTCGGGCGCGTGCTTGTCTGCGGGGGACACGCCCTTATGATGTCAGGCATGAGTGAAGACCGTGAGGACATCGCCCCCGTGCTGACGATCACCGGCGAGGCACGGGCCACCGTGCTCGAGGTTCTCGCCAACGAGTCGGATCCGGAGGCGCTCGCGCTGTGGCTCGAGGTCAGCGGCGACGCCAACGGCGCCTACACCTACGACATGTACTTCCAGGCGATCGCCGACGCCGGCGCGGGCGACGTCGTCCAGCCGGACGAGGAGCTCCCCGTGGTCGTGCCGGCCGCCAGCGTCGCCCGCCTCCAGGGGGCCTCGCTCGACTTCGTGACCGATGCCTCGGGCGAGGGGGGCCTGGTCATCGTCAATCCGAACACCCCTCCGGCCCCCACGCTCGCCGGGCTCGGCTCCATCCCCGAGATCGACCTGTCGGACCCCTTCGCCCAGCGGGTGGTGTCGGTACTCGAGGAGCAGGTCAACCCGAGCATCGCCTCCCACGGCGGACGCGCCGATCTGGTCGCGGTCGAGAACTCGTCGGTCTACCTCCGCCTGAGTGGCGGCTGCCAGGGGTGCGGCATGGCCAAGGCCACTCTGTCCCAGGGCATCGAGGTCATCCTGCGCGAGGCGATCCCCGAGATCGCCAACGTGGTTGACGTCACCGACCACGCCGACGGCACCAATCCGTACTACGAGCCGGCCCACCACTGACCGGCCGGCGACGCCGGTCGGACGGGCCGGCGCCGGCGGTGGGCGACCGGTGTCCGATCGGTCAGGCCGGCGGTGCGAGGTGCCCGTCGAGCCACTCCAGCGTCCGGGCCCAGCCATCCTTCGCCGCCGCCTCGTCGTAGGAGGGCCGGGCGTCGCAGTGGAACCCGTGTTCGGCGCCGGGGTATCGGACGATCGCCGTGTCGACGTCGGCGTCGGAGTTGAGCTCGTCGCGCAGGCGCTCGACGTCCTCCACCGGGATGCTGGTGTCCGCATCGCCGAAGAGTCCGAGCCACGGTGTGCGCACCGAGGGGATGAGCGGGAGGAGTGACGGCATCGCCTCGGACCGACCGGTGACGATGCCACCGCCGTAGAATCCGACGGCCGCACCCAGGGCCAGCTGGCCGGCGACGAGGAAGGTGACCCGCCCACCCATGCAGAAGCCGACGATGCCGGTCTGGCGGTCGGTGAACCCGGACCGGTGGAGGTGGTCGAGGGTCGCCTCCACGTCGGACAGGAGGCCGGCGTCGGTGAGCGCCATCATGTGGGGCATCACCACGCTGAAGTCGTCGTATCCGTAGGCGCCGTCGCCCGTGCGGTGGAACAGGTGCGGAGCCACGGCGCGGTACCCGGCCGCCGCGAACCGGCGGGAGACGTCCTCGATGTGGTCGTTCACCCCGAACGCCTCCTGGATGACGATGACGGCACCCCGGACCGGCCCGTCCGGCAGTGCCTCGAAGACGGCCATGACGCCGTCGGGGGTGTCGAGTTCGAGTGTCCGTGTGTCCATGGTCGACAACGATGCCCCGTCGGCGCTTTGGCGTCCAGTACGTTGCACGAGGTGCACGTGTTCCTGGTCGTATCCTGCGCCGCGGTCGGTGTCGCGGCGGGCGCGGTACTCGACCCGGTCGGCCAGCGCCTCGCCGACCGGAGCCGCGCTGACGAGGAACGCCGACGGCTCGAGCGGGCCGAAGGCCGGTCGGGCGACGCGGGCGCCGGTGACGACGTGGCCGGCGTACCGGAGGTCCCGCCGACCACCCCCGCGCCGGTTCCGGTCCCCGAGCTCGGCGCCGACGGGGACGCAGAACGGGTGACCGGCGCCGTATCGGGTCCGCAGGACGCCGGACCGACCCGCCACCTCCTCCCGGCCGGGCATTCGCCCCCGCGCACGGTGGGGGCGGCGGTCGTGACCGGGGTCCTCGTCGCTGCGGCGGCCGTTCGCTTCGGGCCACACCTCGTCCTGGCCCCGTACGCGGTCTTCCTGGTGATGGCCGTGACCGTGTCGGTCACCGATCTCACCCACCGGCTGGTGCCCCGGTACCTGATCTACGGCGCCATGGCGCTGGTGGTCCCGCTCCTCGTGGTGGTGTCCTCTCTCGACCACTCCTGGCGCGACCTGTCCGGGGCGGCCATCGCCGGCGCGGTCGCCTTCGGGGTGTTCTTCGTGATCTGGTTCGCCGTGCCGAAGGGGATGGGCTACGGCGATGTGCGCCTGGCCGGCGCCATCGGGGTCGCGGTCGGCTACCTGAGCCTCCTCCACGCCTACGTGGCGTTCCTGATCGGCTTCGTCCTCGGGCTGGCACTCGGCCTCGTGCTGATGGTCGGATCGTCGGCCGGCAGGAAGACCCGGATCCCCTTCGCCCCCGCGCTGTGCGCCGGAGCGGCGATCGCCGTCCTGTGGGGCGACCCGCTCGTGCACCACCTCTTCCACACGTCGGCCGGCGGTTGACGCCGGCGTCCGACGACGTCCGGCGGGGGGCCGAGAGCGGCCCGGGCCGTCGGGGTGCGCCGGCACCAGGAGTAGATTTGTCCGGATGCTGCGCTACCTGACCGCCGGAGAGTCCCACGGGCGCGCTCTCGTGGTGATCCTCGAGGGTGTGCCGTCCGGCCTTGCGGTCACCGCCGAGGACATCCAGCGCGGGCTCGCCCGCCGCCGGCTCGGCTTCGGCCGGGGCCCGCGCATGCGCTTCGAGGTCGACGAGGTCAGCCTGGTCGGGGGCATCCGCCACGGGAGGACGCTCGGCTCGCCGATCGCCGTCGAGATCGCCAACACCGAATGGCCGAAGTGGGAGGAGGAGATGTCCCCCGCCCCCGGGCTGCCGTCGAAGGTGCTGACCCAGCCGCGCCCCGGACACGCCGACCTGTCCGGGATGCTCAAGTACGGGCTGGACGACGCCCGCGACGTGCTCGAGCGGGCTTCGGCCCGCGAGACGGCCGCCCGGGTGGCGGCCGGGACGGTGGCGAAGCTCCTCCTCGCCCAGATCGGTGTCGACGTGCTCAGCCACATCGTCCAGATGGGTTCGGCCGCCGCTGCGCCCGGACCCCTGCCCCGGATGGAGGACCTGGGTCGCATCGACGACTCCCAGGTGCGCTGTGGCGACCCGGAGGCCGAGAAGCGGATGGTGGCGGCGATCAAGGCGGCGGCCAAGGCGGGTGACTCGCTCGGCGGCGTGGCCGAGGTCGTGGCCCACGGTGTGCCGGTCGGCCTCGGGAGCCATGTCCACTGGGACCGCCGGCTCGACGCGCTGCTGGCACAGGCGCTGATGAGCATCCAGGCCGTCAAGGCCGTGGAGATCGGGGAGGGCGCCGAGGTGGCCGGACTGCTCGGGTCCGAGGCCCACGACGCCATCCGGGTGGTCGACCCGGCGGGCGACGCCGACGAGCAGGCCGTGGCGGCGAGGAGCGGGGGTTACGTCCGCGACACCCACCGTGCCGGCGGGATCGAGGGCGGGATGAGCACCGGGGCACCGATCGTGGCCCGGCTGTCGATGAAGCCGCTGGCCTCCCTCAACCGGCCGACGCTCGGCACCGTCGACGTGGTGACGAAGGAGTCGACGGTCTCGTTCAAGGAACGCACCGACGTCACGGCGGTGCCGGCCATGGGCGTGGTGGCCGAGACGATGACCGCGCTCGTCCTGGCGTCGGAGGCACTCCGGAAGTTCGGCGGTGACTCGGTCGTCGAATTCCGTCGGAACCACGCCGGCTACGTGGCCGCGTTGGGTGAGACCCCGTCGGCGGCGCGCCTCGATGGTTGACCGGGTGGTGCTCGTCGGGATGATGGGTGCCGGGAAGACGACGATCGGTCGCGAGCTGGCCGGCCGGCTGGGCTGGAGGTTCCTCGACTCGGACGCCATGGTCGAGGCGTCCACCGGCTCGACGGTGGCCGAGCTGTTCGCCCAGGGTGGCGAAGCGGCGTTCCGGGCCGAGGAGTCGCGCGTCCTGGCCGAGGCGCTGTCCGGGGGATCGCCGGCGGTCGTCTCGGCTGCGGGGGGGACCGTGCTGGCGGCGGACAACCGGACACTGCTGGCCGGGGCGGGGACGGTCGTCTGGCTGAGGGCCGATCCGGCCACGTTGGCCACCCGTGTCGGCACCGGCGCGGGACGGCCGCTGCTCGGGGGGGACCCGGCCGCGTCGCTCACCGCCCTCGACTCGGTCCGACGACCGCTCTACGGCGAGGTGGCGGACGTGATCATCGACGTGGACGACCTCGAACCGTCCCGCGTCGTGGACCGGATCCTGGCCGCCACCGCGTTCGCCAGGAGCCGGCCGTGACCGCGGGCCCGGGCGGTTGGTGATGCGGATCGTCCCCGTCGAGCTGGGCGACCGCTCCTACGAGGTGGTGGTGGGCGACGGCGCGCGGCACGAGCTGGCCCGGGTGGTGGCCGAGACCGTTCCCCGGGCGCGGCGCGCCGCCGTCGTGACCCAGTCCGGCATCGCCGTCGAGGTCGACCCGGGCGTCCCGGTGGACGTGTTCACCGTTCCCGACGGCGAGTCGGCCAAGACGCTCGGAGTCGTCGAGGAGCTGTGCCGCGGCTTCGCCCGCTCGGGACTGAGCCGGGCCGACGTGGTGGTGGCCGTGGGCGGGGGAGTGGTGACCGACCTGGCCGGGTTCGCCGCCGCCTCCTTCCACCGCGGGACGGCGTACGTCAACGTGGCCACGTCCCTGCTGGCCCAGGTCGACGCGGCCATCGGCGGGAAGACGGGGGTCAACCTCCCCGAGGGGAAGAACCTGGTCGGCGCCTTCTGGCAGCCGAAGGCGGTGCTGTGCGACACCGGGGTGCTGTCCACCCTGCCGCCCCGCGAGTGGGCGTCCGGCAACGGCGAGGTGGCCAAGTACGCACTGCTCGGGATCGCCACCGACATCGGCGGTCCACCCACGGCGGACCTCCCGATCGACGAGCAGGTGGCGAGGTGCGCGGCGATCAAGGCGGCGGTGGTGTCCGCCGACGAACGGGAGGGCGACCGTCGGATGCTGCTCAACTACGGGCACACCCTGGGTCACGCGCTCGAGGCGTCGGCGTTCGACGACGACGACGCCGACCTCCGCCACGGCGAGGCCGTCGCCGTCGGCCTGGTCTTCGCGGCCCTGCTCGCCCGACGACTGGGTCGTATCGACGACGCGCGGGTGGCCCACCACCGCAGCGTGGTCGGCGCCTTCGACCTCGCCTCGGCGCTGCCGGCCGGGACCGACCCCGAGCGACTGCTGTCGTTCATGGCCCGGGACAAGAAGGCGCAGGGGGACATCACCTTCGTCCTGGACGGCCCCGACGGGGTCGAGGTCGTGCGTGGCATCGACGGTGCCGACGTGGTCGCTACCCTTGCGGACATGGAGTCGGTCGCTCCCGGTGGAGCGGCATGAGTCGATCGGGAGGACGGGCATGAGCGCACGCGGCCTCGTACTGCTGCTGTCGGGGCCCAACCTCGACCTGCTGGGTGAGCGCGAGCCCGACGTCTACGGCAGCGCCACGCTCGATGATCACGTGGCCGCGGCGCGGGGGGCGGCCGAGGCGCTCGGGCTCGAGCTCGAGCACGCCCAGTCGAACCACGAGGGCGACCTGGTCGAGTCCGTCCACGGTGCGCGCGGACGGACGGTCGCCGTGGTGATCAACGCCGGGGCGCTGACCCACACCTCGTGGTCGATCCACGACGCACTCGCCGCCTACGACGGCGTGGTGGTCGAGCTCCACCTCTCCAACCCGGCGGCCCGGGAGCCCTTCCGCCACACGTCGACCATCGCCTCCGTTTCCGACGGCTGCATCGCCGGATTCGGCGGGCTGGGCTACCCGTTGGCCATCGAAGCCGTCGCCCGGCTCCTCGCCGCCCGGGCATGACCGCCACGGGACCGGCCCCTGACGTCGGCGCTCTGGGCGATCCGATGGCGCCGTTGGCGGTCACCGGCCGCCTGGACCGGCTCCGCGGCGCGCTGTCCGGGGTGAACGGGACGGAGGGACCACCCGACGGGCTCCTGGTCACCACGACGGCGAACATCCGCTGGCTGACCGGCTTCACCGGCTCGGCCGGCGTGCTCCTCGTCACGGACCGCCGGGCCCTTCTGACGACCGACGGCCGCTACCGGACCCAGGCCGCCGAACAACTGGCCGGGGCGGGCGTGGGCGGGGAGGTCGACGTCTGCGTGGGCGGGGTGGCCACCCAACGCGAGGCGCTGGCGGACGCAGCCGGTCCGGCGGCGACGGTCGGACTCGAGGCGGGCGACGTGAGCTGGGCGGCGGTCACGGCGTGGGAGGCGGTCTTCGCCCCTCGGCGGCTGCTGGCCACCCAGGGGGTGGTCGAGGCCCTCCGTGAGGTGAAGGACGACGGCGAGATCGCACGGATGGAACGGGCGGCCGCCATCGCCGACGCCGCGCTCGGGTCCGTCCTGCACCTGCTGGCCGACGCCGGCCACGGCCGGGGTACGGCGCCCCTCACCGAATCCGGGTTCGCGGCCGCCCTCGACCACGCCATGCGCCTGATCGGCGCCGAGGACCGCGCCTTCGAGACGATCGTCGCCTCGGGGGAGAACTCGGCCAAGCCCCACGCCCGGCCCGGGACGAGGGTGCTGCGACCGGGCGACCCGGTGGTCGTCGACTTCGGAGCCACCTACGACGGGTACCGGTCGGACATGACCCGGACCTTCTGCCTGGGCGGAGCCCCGTCGGGTGAGCTGGCCACGGTTTTCGACGTGGTCGCGGCGTCCCAGGTCGCCGGGGTGGCGTCGGTGGCGCCCGGCGTGGCGGCCGGCGACGTCGACAGGGTGTGCCGGGAGGTGATCACGGCCGCAGGGTGGGGGGACCGCTTCGAACACGGGACCGGCCACGGTGTGGGCCTCGACGTGCACGAACGGCCTGCGGTCGGTGCTGGATCGACTGCTATCTTGGAGCCCGGCACCGTGGTCACCGTCGAACCCGGCGTGTATCTGCCCGCCGTCGGTGGGGTCCGCATCGAGGACACGCTGGTGGTGACCGGATCAGGCAGCCGCGCACTCACCCGATTCCCGAAAGAAGTCGCCGTCTGATGTCCGTCTCGACCAATGATCTCCGCAACGGCATGACCCTCAACCTGCCCGAGGGCCTGTTCAACGTCATCGAATTCCAGCACGTCAAGCCGGGCAAGGGCGGCGCCTTCGTCCGCACCAAGCTCAAGAACCAGCGTTCGGGCGCCGTGATCGAACGGACGTACCGGGCCGACGAGAAGCTCGAACAGGCCATCATCGACAAGCGGGAGATGCAGTTCCTCTACCGGGACGGCGGCGAGTACGTCTTCATGGACACCAGCTCGTACGAGCAGCTCCAGGTGGCGACCGACCTCCTCGGCGATGCGGCCAACTACCTGAAGGAGGGCGACGACGCCGTCCTGCAGTTCTTCGGCGACGAGATCGTGGGCGTCGACCTGCCCGCCGCGGTCGAGCTGACCGTGACCGAGACCGAGCCCGGCCTCCAGGGCGACCGGGTGTCCGGCGCCCGCAAGCCGGCCACGGTGGAGACCGGACTGGTCATCCAGGTGCCGCTCTTCGTCAATCCGGGCGAGAAGGTCAAGGTCGACACCCGCACCGGCGAGTACCTCACCCGAGCCTGAGCGATCCGGCGCGCGGCCGCCCGCGGCCGCCGACGACACCCCTGCCCATGAGCGCCGACCACGCACCCCGCCACCAGGCCCGCGAACGGGCGCTCACGCTCCTGTACGAAGCCGACCTGAAGGGCGAACGCCCCGATGCCGTGCTCGCCGCACTGCCGACGGCCCCCGACGAGTACGCGGTGGTACTGGTGACCGCGGTCGGCGAGCGGATGCCGGAGATCGACGGCCTGGTCGACGAGGCCGCCATCGGGTGGGACCTCGACCGGATGGCGGTGGTCGACCGGAACGTCCTGCGCCTGGCCACCGCCGAGCTCATGGTCTGCGACGACGTGCCCACCGCGGTCATCCTCAACGAAGCGGTGGAACTGGCGTCGGCGTTCTCCACGGACGACTCCGGTCGGTTCGTGAACGGCGTGCTGGCCACCGTCGCCGCCCGGGTGCGGGCCTGACCCGACCCTGCCGTGGGCGGCCGATCTCTCCGGACGCCGGCCGCCTCCCGTGCCGCCCGGGCTCGGCGGACCGACACGCCGGCTCGGTGGAAGGTGTGCGCGGCAAGGCGCGAACGGACGGCGTGAACGGAGGGAATAGCCGGTTCCCCTATCGTGTCGGGAAGAGGAGCGCGAACGGGTCCGTCGGGCCGCGCCCCCGTCTGCACCACCGACCCCGAGGACGACGATGACGACCAGTGACACGGTGAATCCGCCCCCTGAACTGCCGGACGATCCGGCCGCCACCAGTCCGTCGGGCGGCGCAGCCACCGTGGACAAGGGCATGCTGGCCGGGCTCGACCCCCACCTGAAGCGCCTGGCCGCCGTCGTGGTGCTCGGCAGCATCATGTCGATCCTCGACACCACCATCGTGAACGTGGCCATCGCCACGCTGTCCAAGGACTTCCGCGCCCCCCTGTCGACGGTCCAGTGGGTGTCGACCGGCTACCTGCTCGCCCTGGCCATGACCATCCCCCTCACCGGCTGGGCGGTGGAGCGCTTCGGGGCCAAGACCATGTGGATCGCATCGCTGACCCTGTTCCTCGCCGGCTCGGCCCTGTCCGGGGCGGCGTGGTCGATCCAGAGCCTGATCGTCTTCCGGGTGCTGCAGGGCGTTGGTGGCGGCATGATCATGCCGATCGGGCAGTCGATCATGGCCACCGCGGCCGGACCCCAGCGGATGGGCCGGGTGATGAGCCTCCTCGGCGTGCCCATGCTGCTCGGCCCCGTCCTCGGCCCGGTGATCGGCGGGCTCATCCTGGACAGCGTCTCGTGGCGGTGGATCTTCTACGTCAACATCCCGATCGGCATCGTGGCCGTCGCCCTGGCTGTCAAGATCCTCCCCGGGCACCAGAGGACCGACCGGAACTACAAGCTGGACGTCCTCGGCTTCTGCCTGCTCTCGCCCGGCCTCGGGCTCTTCGTCTACGGGCTGTCCCAGGCCGGCCAGGGCTCGGCCACCAGCGTGTGGGTGCCCCTGGTCCTGGGGGTGGTCTTCATCGGGGCCTTCGTCCTCCACGCCCTGCGGGCCAAGGTCACCCCGCTCATCGAGGTGCTGCTGTTCCGCAACCTGCAGTTCGCGGCGGCCGCGGCCACCACCTTCTTCTTCGGTGCCGCGCTGTTCGGCGGCATGTTCCTGCTGCCCCTCTACTACCAGGCGGCACGGGGCCAGACGCCGCTCACCGCCGGGCTCCTCATGGCACCCCAGGGCATCGGGGCGGCCCTGGTGATGCCGCTCGCCGGCAAGCTGACCGACCGCTACGGCGCCGGCAGGATCGTGCCCGCCGGTCTGGTGGTGGTGACGCTGGCCACGCTCGTCTACACCCAGCTCGGTGCGCACACCAGCTTCGTGGTGCTGGCCGTCTCGCTGTTCGTCCGGGGCATCGGCTTCGGGTTCGTGATGATGCCGGCCATCTCGGCGGCCTACCAGACGCTCTCGCCCCACCAGGTCCCCCGGGCCTCGACGGCCATCAACATCGTGCAGCGCGTCGGCGGATCGATCGGGACCGCCCTGGTGGCCGTGGTCCTCGACCACCAGATCACCGCCCAGATCCACGGGCTGACCGGCGGGCTGTCCGGGATGTCGGTGGCGTCGCCGGCGGAGATCGCCCGGGAGGCCGCACCGCTCGCCTCCGCATTCGGCAACACGTTCTGGTGGGTGGTCGGGATGACCGCCCTGGCCCTTGTGCCCGGACTGATGCTGGCCCGGTCGCCCAGGAAGGCGAGCGGGTCGCCGGCCCCGGTGCTGGTCGACTGAGTGCCGGCGAGGGTCCCCCGGCACCGGCGGGCGGCCGTCCCCCGGACCGGGCACCCGGACGGGTCCGTGACCGACAGGGTATAGTCGGGGCCTGACCGTGAAGCGGGTCCCGTGAGGCCCGTACGGACAGGAGGATCAGGTGGCCGAACGAGAACGCAGTCATACCCGCCCGCGGGGTGCTGTGTTCGTTCCCCGGGTCCAGGTCATGTCGGCGGACGACGTGAGGCGGGCGATCACCCGCATGGCCCACGAGATCGCCGAGCGGAACCGCGGCCTCCACGACGTCGTCCTGATCGGCCTGCAGACCGGCGGGGTGGGCATCGCCCGACGTCTGGCCGAGACCCTGGCGGAGGTGGAGGGGGCCGAGGTCCCGGTCGGGACGCTCGACGTCGCCTTCTACCGTGACGACATCGGCCTGCGCCCCGTCCTGCCCGAGGCCGCCACCGACATCACCGTCGACCTGACCGGATCGACGGTCGTGCTGGTCGACGACGTGCTCTTCACCGGGCGGACCATCCGCGCCGCCCTCAACGCCCTGGGCGAGTACGGGCGGGCCCAGGTGGTCGAGTTGGCGGTGATGGTCGACCGGGGCCACCGCGAGCTCCCGATCCGGCCGGACTACGTCGGCAAGAACCTGCCCACCAGCCGCGACGAGATGGTCGACGTCTCCGACGAGGGCGTGTCGCTGGGCGAGCTGGTCAACCGGTGAGCCCGTTCCCCGCTCACCTGCTGAGCATGGACGACCTCGACGCCGGGGACATCGGCGAGGTGCTGCGGGTGAGCGACTCCTTCGCGGAGGTCGGCAGGAGGGCCAACCCGAAGGTCCCGGCCCTGCGCGGGCGCACGGTGGCGACGCTGTTCTTCGAGGACTCGACCCGGACCCGGATGTCGTTCGAGACGGCGGCGAAGCGGATGTCGGCCGATGTCCTGTCGTTCGCGGCGGGCTCCTCGTCGGTCAAGAAGGGCGAGTCGCTGCGCGACACCATCGAGACCATCCAGGCCATCGGCATGGACGCGGTGATCATCCGCCACAGCTCGTCGGGCGTCCCGGCCCGGGTGGCCGAGTGGGTCGACCACTGCGCGGTCGTCAACGCCGGGGACGGTTGGCACCAGCACCCGACCCAGGCCCTGCTGGACCTGTACACCGTGCGCCAGTCACTCGGAGGCGGCCAGGAGGGGCTCGACGGCTTCGCCGGGCTCCGGGTGACCATCGTGGGGGACATCCGCCACAGTCGGGTGGCCCGCTCCCAGATCACCGCCTACGCCGCCCTCGGGGCCGAGGTCACGCTGGTGGCGCCGGCCACGCTGCTGCCACCCTCACTCGAGGGGTGGCCGATCGCGTCGGTCAGCCACGACCTCGACGGCGCGCTGGCCACGACCGACGTGATCTCGTTGCTGCGGCTCCAGGCCGAACGGGGCAGCGGGGCCTACGTGCCGACCATGCGCGAGTACTCGGCCGGCTACTCGCTGACCGCGCGGCGCGCGCTGCAGCTGCCGCCCGAGGCGATCATCCTGCACCCGGGCCCGATGGTCCGCGGGGTGGAGATCGCATCGGAGGTGGCCGAGCTCCCGTCCGCCCGCATCACCGACCAGGTCGGCAACGGGGTGGCGGTCCGGATGGCCATCCTGTTCCTCCTCCTCGGCCAGGGCACCCTGGAGGGCGATCTGCATGGTTGAGCGGAAGTCGAGGCCGACCGGGCCCGAACTGGTGATCCGCGGAGCGACGGTCGTCGACCGCTCCGGCGAGCGACGGGCCGACGTCCGGGTCGTCGACGGGACGGTGGCGGAGGTGGGCGAGGAGCTGGCGGTGGCCAGGGGGACGACCGTCCTCGACGCCGGGGGCTGTGTGGTGGCACCGGGACTGGTCGACCTGCACACCCACCTGCGCGAGCCCGGGCGCGAGGAGGCCGAGACGATCGAGTCCGGCACCCGTGCCGCGGCGTTGGGGGGCTTCACCGCGGTGGTGGCCATGCCGAACACCGATCCGCCGCTCGACTCGGCGGAGTCGGTGCGCAACGTGTTCGCCCTGGCCGAGGGGGCGCTGGCCCAGGTGGCGGTGGCCGGCGCCATCACCGTCGACCGGGCCGGCGAACGGCTCGCCCCGATGGCCGAACTCGCCGCCCTCGGCGTCCGGCTGTTCACCGACGACGGCGACGGCGTGCAGTCGGCCGGTCTCATGCGCCGGGCCCTCCAGTACGCGACCGGCCTCGGGGTGACCCTCGGCCAGCACTGCGAGGACCGCAGCCTCGCTGCAGGGGGGGCCATGCACGAGGGCGCCTGGTCCAGTCGGCTGGGGCTCCCGGGCACGCCGTCGGAGGCCGAGGAGGTCATGGTGGCCCGGGACATCGCGCTGTCGCGCGCCACCGGCGGCCGGGTGCACTTCCTCCACCTCTCGACGGCGGGCTCGATCGACCTGGTGCGTCGGGCCCGGGCCGACGGGGTCCCGGTGACCGCCGAGGTCGCCCCGCACCACTTCACCCTGACCGACGGCTGCACCGCCGGGTTCGACCCGGTCTTCAAGGTGAACCCGCCGCTGCGCCCCCAGGGCGACGTGGACGCGGTGAAGGAGGCCCTGGCCGACGGCACGGCCGACGCGATCGCCACCGACCACGCACCCCACGCCCCCGAGCTCAAGGACCTGCCCTTCGACCAGGCGCCCCCTGGGATGCTGGGACTCCAGACCGCGCTGGCCCTGGCCGTCACCGAGCTCGACCTCCCGCTGGGCCGCATCCTCGCGCTCCTCAGCTGGCAGCCGGCGGCGATCGCCGGTCTCGATCCCGACCACGGCGGACGACAGGGCGGTCTCGTCGCTCGCGGAGCGGCTGCCAACCTGTGCGTGGTCGACCCCGCCGCAACCTGGACGGTGGACCCGACCGCCCTGGCGTCGAGGAGCCGGAACACGCCATACGCCGGGCGCAAGCTGACCGGACAGGTCCGTCACACGGTCCTGGCCGGCGAGCCGGTCGTCATCGACGCCGAGGCGCAGCGGTGAGCCCCCGCGGAGGCACCGTGCACCGCGAGCCGGCGCTCCTCGTCCTCGCCGACGGCACCGTGTTCGAGGGGGAGGCGTTCGGGGCCGTCCCCGACGGGGGCGTCTCCACCGGCGAGGCCGTGTTCAACACCGTGCTCTCGGGCTACCAGGAGGTCATCACCGACCCGTCCTACGCCGGGCAGGTCGTCGCCTTCACCTATCCGCACATCGGCAACTACGGGGTGAACCGGACCGACGACGAGGCGGTACGTCCGCACTGCAGCGGGGTCGTCGTGCGCGATCTGGCCGACGCCCCGTCGAACTGGCGCTCGGAGGGCACCCTGGAAGGGTTCCTCACCGGCCACGGGGTCCCGGGCATCACCGGGATCGACACCCGTCGACTGACCCGCCACCTGCGCGACCACGGCTCGGTTCCGTGTGCCTTCGGCACCGCCTCCGAGTCCGAGCTGGCGTCCGCGGCCCGGTCGGCGGTCCCGACCGACGGACGCGACCTGGTGTCGACGGTGACGACCCGGACGATGCTGACCCGGGGGAACGGTCCCTACCGGGTGGTGGCGTTCGACTTCGGGATCAAGGAGGCGATGCTGCGCCAGCTCGGCGACCTGGCCACGGTCACCGTGGTCCCGGCCTCCACCCCCGCCGACGCCGTCATCGACCTGGCCCCGGACGGGATCTTCCTGTCCAACGGGCCCGGCGACCCGGCGGCCCTGCCCGGGATCACCGACGAGATCCGGCGGCTGGTCGACCACGGCACGGTGCCCGTCTTCGGGATCTGCCTCGGCCACCAGCTCCTGGCAACGGCACTCGGGGCCACCACCTACAAGCTCCCCTTCGGCCACCACGGCGGCAACCACCCCGTCCGGCGAACCGCCACCGGACGGATCGAGATCACCTCGCAGAACCACAACTACGCGGTGGCCGCGGACTCGCTCGGAGCCACCGAGGTGACCCACGTCAACCTCAACGACGGGGTGATCGAGGGACTGCGCAGCACCGATGCACCGGTCTTCAGCGTGCAGTACCACCCCGAGGCCGGCCCCGGTCCGCACGACGCCCGCTACCTGTTCGACGAGTTCCGGATGCTCATGGACGCCAACGGAGGCCCGAGGGGGACCGGCGCCAACGGAGGCCCGAGGGGGACCGGCGCCAACGGAGGCCCGAGGGACGGGGATCGCTGATGGGACGCCGCGACGACATCCAGTCGATCCTGGTGATCGGCTCGGGCCCGATCGTGATCGGCCAGGCCTGCGAGTTCGACTACTCGGGGACCCAGGCCTGCCGGGTGCTCGTCGAAGAGGGGTACCGGGTGGTGCTGGCCAACTCGAACCCGGCCACGATCATGACCGACCCGGGCATGGCCGACCGCACCTACATCGAGCCCTTGGATCCCGAGGTGCTGGCCGCGGTCATCGAGCGCGAGCGTCCCGACGCCCTGCTCCCGACCCTCGGCGGCCAGACGGCCCTCAACCTGACGATGGCCCTGTCCGAGCGTGGCGTGCTCGAGGCGTACGACGTCGAGGTGATCGGGGCCAACCCCGAGGCCATCGCCACCGCCGAGGACCGCGAGCGGTTCAAGGCGGCCATGGAGGAGATCGGCCTCTCGGTGCCGGCGTCCGGGTTCGCCCACTCGTTGGACGAGGCCATGGCGATCGGTGCGTCGATCGGCTATCCGATCATGGTGCGACCGAGCTACATCCTGGGGGGCGCCGGCACCGGCATCGCCCGGGATGCGGAGGCGCTGGTCCGACTGGCCGCCGAGGGACTCGACGCCTCGCCCATCGGCGAGGTCCTGGTCGAGCGCTCGATCGCCGGCCAGAAGGAGTTCGAGCTCGAGGTCATGCGGGACCACGCCGACAACTGCGTGGTCATCTGCTCCATCGAGAACGTCGACCCGATGGGCGTCCACACCGGGGACTCGATCACGGTGGCACCGGCGCAGACGCTCACCGACGTCGAGTACCAGGAGATGCGCGACTCCGCCTTCGCCTGCATCCGTCGGGTCGGGGTCGAGACGGGAGGGTCGAACGTCCAGTTCGCGGTGGACCCGCTGACCGGACACCAGACGGTGATCGAGATGAACCCACGGGTGTCCCGGTCGTCGGCCCTGGCCTCCAAGGCGACCGGGTTCCCCATCGCCAAGATCGCCGCCCGTCTGGCGGTCGGCTACCGCCTCGACGAGATCAGGAACGACATCACCGGGGCCACCCCCGCCTCCTTCGAGCCGGTGATCGACTACGTGGTGACCAAGATCCCCCGGTGGGCGTTCGAGAAGCTGCCCGGTTCGACCGACGTCCTCGGCACCCGGATGCAGTCGGTGGGTGAGGTCATGGGCATCGGGCGGACCTTCCCCGAATCGCTGCAGAAGGCGGTCCGCTCGCTGGAGCAGGGGCGCGCCGGTCTCAACGCCGACCCGGCCGAGGCGGCCGTCGACGACGTCCCGGTCGACCGGCTGCTCGAGGACGTGGCGGTCGCCACCCCCGAGCGCCTGTACCAGCTCGAGTCGCTGCTGCGCCGGGGGGTGTCGGTGGCGGCGCTCAACCGGGCGACCGGCATCGACCCGTGGTTCCTGTCGGAGATGGCCAAGGTCACCGACGCCCGGATGGCCCTCGACCTGCGGGTCACCCTGGGGGTGACCGTGGACGACCTCGACCGACGGGAGTGGCGCCGCCTGAAGCGGCTCGGGTTCTCCGATGCGCAGCTGGCCCACCTGCTGGGCGGGGAGGTCACGGCGGCCGACGTGCGATCGGCCCGTGTGGCGGCCGGTGCCCCGGTGACCTTCAAGACGGTCGACACCTGCGCGGCCGAGTTCGAGGCCCATACGCCCTACCACTACTCGACCTGCGAGGAGGAGGACGAGATCCGGCCGACGGACCGCCCGCGGGTGATCATCCTCGGCTCGGGCCCCAACCGGATCGGACAGGGGATCGAGTTCGACTACTGCTGCGTCCACGCGTCCATGGCGCTGCGGGACGCCGGCTTCGAGACGATCATGCTCAACTGCAATCCCGAGACGGTCTCCACCGACTACGACACCTCCGACCGTCTCTACTTCGAGCCGCTGACCGACGAGGACCTGGCCAACGTGATCGAGGCCGAGCAGGCTGCGTCGGTCGGTCCGGGGCGGCTGGTCGGCGTGATCGTCAGCCTGGGCGGCCAGACGCCGCTCAAGCTGGCGGCGGGCATCGACGAACGGCTGGTCCTCGGCACGTCGCCGGCCTCCATCGACCTGGCCGAGGACCGTGAGCGGTGGAACGACCTGTGCGGGCGCCTCGGGATCCCCCAGCCACCGGGCGGCACGGCCACCACGGCGGGCGAGGCGGTGGCGGTGGCCGGCCGGATCGGCTACCCGGTCCTGGTCCGACCGTCCTACGTCCTCGGTGGCCGGGCCATGGAGATCGTCTACGACGACGAGCGGCTGGTCGAGGCCGTCGAGGCCATGTCGGGCGTCGGGGGCTCGCTCGGTCGCGAGGGCGGCGTCACCCCGGACCGACCGGTGCTGGTGGACAGGTTCCTCGAGGACGCGGTGGAGGTGGACGTCGACGCCGTCCGTGACGCCACCGGCGAGGTGGTCATCTGCGGGGTCATGGAGCACGTGGAGGAGGCCGGGGTCCACTCCGGCGACTCGGCCTGCGCCCTGCCCCCCCAGACGCTGTCGCCCTCGGTCGTCACCGAACTGGAGCGCCACGTCCGTGTCATCTGCGAGGCGCTGCAGGTGCGGGGGCTGTGCAACGTCCAGTTCGCGGTCAAGGACGACCGCGCCTACGTGCTGGAGGCCAACCCGAGGGCCAGCCGGACCGTCCCCTTCGTGGCCAAGGCCACCGGGGTGCCCGTCGCCAAGGTGGCGGCCAGGGTGATGGTCGGTGCCACCCTGGCCGAGCTGCGCGTCGAGGGACTCCTGGTCGAGCCGGTCGGGGGTCACGTCTCGGTCAAGGAGGCGGTGCTTCCCTTCAACCGGTTCCCGGGGGTGGACACCCTCCTCGGTCCCGAGATGCGCTCCACCGGTGAGGTCATGGGGATCGGCGCCACCTTCGGGCTGGCGTTCGCCAAGAGCCAGATCGCCGCCGGCAACCGGCTGCCCACCAGCGGCACGGTGTTCTTCTCGCTGGCCGACCGGGACAAGGCGGCCGGCCTGGAGGCCGCACGCCAGTTCGCCGCACTCGGCTTCGAGGTCGCCGCCACGTCGGGGACCGCCGCGCTGCTGGAGGCCGAGGGCATCGCCGTCGGCACGGTGGTGGCCAAGGTGGGGGAGTCCCACCCGGGCAAGGTCGACGCCGTCGAGCTCATCGCCGGTGGGAAGGTCCAGCTGGTCGTCAACACGCCGCGGGGCCGTGGCCCGCGGGCGGACGGCATCCACATCCGGTCCGCGGCGTTGGCCCACCTGGTTCCGTGCCTGACGACCGTCGCCGCCGCCAAGGCCGCGGCGGCGGGGATCACCGACTGGATCGGCCACCCGCTCTCGGCGCGCTCGCTGCAGGAGTACCACGAGCGATGAACAGGTGAGCGACCCGGTCGTCGCCACCCGGAGGCGGGGCGGCACCGGCCGGGCATGGCGGGCCGCCACCCGGAGCGATGTCGACCTCGCGGTCCCGGTGGGATCGCTGACCCTGCCCAATCCGGTGATGACGGCATCGGGCACGGCCGGACACGCCGACGAGCTCGAGGCCTACGGCCCGCTGGCCGCGCTCGGCGCCATGGTGGTCAAGTCCCTGTCGGTCGCCCCGTGGCCGGGAAACCCGTCGCCGCGGGTGCACCAGGCCGGCTCGGGGATGGTCAACAGCGTCGGACTCCAGGGACCGGGGCTCGACGCATGGATCCGGGACGACCTGCCCCGGCTGACCGCCGCCGGTGCCCGGACCGTGGTCAGCATCTGGGGGCAGCGGGTCGAGGACTACGCCGAGGCGGCGTCGATCCTCGCGGGGGTGGAGGGGCTGTCCGCCGTCGAGGTCAACGTGAGCTGCCCGAACCTCGAGGACCGCCGCCGGATGTTCGCCCACTCGGCCGCTGCGACGGCACAGGTGCTGTCGGCCGTGGGCGCACACTGCCCGGGTCTTCCCCTGTGGGCCAAACTCAGTCCGACGGTCGCCGACCTCGCCGACGTCGCCGGGGCCGCGCTGGAGGCGGGCGCCGAAGCGGTCACCCTCGTCAACACCGCACTGGCCATGGTGATCGACCTCGAGGAGCGCCGCCCGGCGCTCGGATCGGGCCCGATGGGCGGAGGTCTGTCGGGGCCCTCCATCCACCCGATCGCCGTGCGGGCCGTCTTCGACGTGCGGGCCGCCCATCCCGGTGCCACCATCATCGGGGTCGGCGGGGTCATGTCGGGCCGGGACGCCGTCGAGCTGGTCATGGCCGGCGCCGACGCCGTGCAGGTGGGGACGGCGACCTTCCGGGATCCTCGGGCGGCCTGGCGGGTGCTCGACGAACTGGGGGCATGGTGCTCGGCGCACCGTGTTCGCTCGGTCCGATCGCTGCGGGACGCGGCGCATGGATGAGGCGACCATCGACGGTCGGGGGATACGGGCGGCACACGAGACGGGCCGGGCGGCACGCCAGACGGGGAGGACGAGATGACCGAGGGTTTCGCGGACCGCGTGGCACGGGCGGTGTCCGCCACCGGACCGATGTGCGCGGGGATCGATCCCATGCCCGACCTGCTCGCCCGGTGGGGCCTCGAGGACACCCCGGAAGGGCTGCGCACGTTCGGGCTCCGTTGCGTCGAGGCGTTCGTCGGGGTGGTCCCCGTCGTGAAGCCCCAGGTCGCCTTCTTCGAGCGCATGGGGTCGGCGGGCCTGGCCGTACTCGAGGAGGTGCTGGCCGCCTGCCGTGACGCAGGCCTGCTGGCCATCGCCGATGCCAAGCGGGGGGACATCGGCTCGACGATGGAGGCCTACGCCCGCGCCTGGTTGGATCCGACCAGTCCGTTGGCGGCCGATGCCATGACCGCCGTGGCCTACATGGGACTGGACGCGCTGCGACCTGCCCTCGACCTGGCGTCCGCGACGGGCAGGGGCGTCCTGGTGGTCGCCCGCAGTTCGAACCCGGAGGGCCGTCCCCTCCAGGAGGCCCGGACGGCGCCGGACGACGGCCCAGGCCCCGGCCCGTCGGTGGAGGACATGGTGCTCCGCGGGATCGCCTCGCTCAACCGGGGCGGGCTCCCGGTCCCCGGGACGGTCGGTGCGGTGGTGGGTGCCACGCTGGGGCCGTCGGAATTCGACCTGGCGGGGCTGGGCGGGGTGATCCTCGCCCCCGGTGTCGGGTTCCAGGGCGGGACCGCCGAGGACGTGGGTCGGCTGTTCGCCGGCTGCCCGGCGGGCACCGTCCTGCCCAGCGTGTCGCGGTCGCTCCTCGGCGCCGGACCCACGACGGCGACCCTGCGCGACGAGGCGGCACGCCAGTGCGAGGCACTCCGCCGAGCACTCGATTGAGCCGCAGCCGCTGGCTGCCCTACGCCTGCATCGCCCTGGCGGTGGGGCTGGCCAACAGCCCCGGCCTGCTGCACCTGGTCGACACCGATCCGCTGAACCTGTGGGGCTCCCTGGTGGCGACCACACCACGGTGGCTCCCCGGGATCCCGACCGCCGATCCCAATGCCGGTTTCCTGATGCAGGCGCTCGGTCACCTGGTGACCTCCGACTGGCTCTCCGGGCAGGTCCCCTGGTGGAACCCGTACGAGGGGATCGGGGTCCCCTTCGCCGCGGACATGCAGAGCGGCGCCTTCTTCCCGCCGACACTCCTGTTCGGCTTCCCCGACGGGCTGATGTACCTCGAGGTGCTCCTCGAGCTCGTCGCCGGCTGGTGCACCTTCGCGCTGCTGGTCAGGCTCGGCGTCGGGCGCACCCTGGCCACGGCCGGCGGCGTGGCGTTCGGTCTGTGCGGGACCTTCGCCTGGTTCGCCATCGAGCCGATCCGCGTCCTCAGCCTCCTGCCCCTCTGCCTCCTCGGCGTCGAGCGGATCCTGTCGGCGTCGACCGGGGAACGGCGGTGGGGCTGGCGGCTGCTGGCCGTGGGACTGGCCGGCTCGTTCCTCGCCGGGTTCCCCGAGACGTTCGCCATCGACACCCTCTTCGTGGCGGTGTGGGCCGTCGCCCGCATGGCCGGACCGGGCCGACGCCATCTCCGGGCGATGGCGGCCAAGCTGGCGGCCGCCGCGGCGGCCGCGGTGGCGCTCGCCCTCCCGCTCGTCGTCGCCTTCCTCGGCTACCTCGGGTTCGCCGACACCGGCAGCCACGGCTCCGGCGGATTCGCCTTCGTGACGTTGCGGGCACGGGACCTGGCCCAACTCGTCCTCCCCTACTCGGCCGGGCCGATCGACGCCTTCCACACTCCCGGGCCGGTCGACACCATCAACGTGTTCTGGGGGAACGTCGGCGGTTACCTCGATGCCACCCTGCTGGCGGCCGCCTGCGTCGGCGCGATCGGCCGGCGCAATCGGATCCTGCGGCTCGTGCTCGTGGCGTGGGTGGTGGTGTGCCTGGCCAGGACCTACGGATTCCCCCCGGCGGTGCACCTCCTGGCGGCCGTGCCCGGTCTGCGACTGACCGCCTTCTACCGCTACGCCGATCCCACCTGGGAACTGGCCGCCGTGGTGCTGGCCGTGCTCGGCCTCGACGACATCGCTCGACGCCGCACCCGGTTCCGCTGGCTGGTGGGCGCGGCGGCGGCTGTGGCCGCGGCCTCGGTGGGGGCGGCGCTCGTGGCCCGGTCCACACTGGACGGAGCGGTGGGGCCCACCGGGTCGATGGAGCTCCACCGGCACCGGTTCGCCACCGGCAGCCTGGCCTTCGCCCTCGGTGCGCTCACCCTCATGACCATCGGGGGCTGGCTGGCCGCGGGGAGGCCGTCGCTCCCGGCCCACGGCGCGCACCGCAGGGACGACCTGGCGCGTCGGCGGTGGGGGCGGGTGGCCATGGCGGCGGCGGTCTCCGTGGAGTCGCTGGTGCTCCTCGGATTCACGTACCTGTCCGCGCCGGTGCCGGTGACCGCCGACACCGCATCGGTCACGTGGCTCCAGGCGAACCTGGGCACCTACCGGTTCGCCACGCTCGGTCCCATCCAGCCCAACTACGGGTCGTACTACCGGATCGCCGAGGTCAACGTCAACGAGCTGCCCCTGCCCCGGGCGTGGACCGCCTACGTGGCGACCCGACTCGATCCGAACATCGTGCCGTTCGAGTTCACCGGTGGGTACTCCTCGGATCCCGAGGGGCCGACCCCGGCCCAGGAGTTCACCAGGAACCTGCCCGCGTTCGAGGCGGTGGGGGTCCGGTATGTGGTGGTGGACGCCTCGGGCGACGACCCGACCGGCAGCCCCTTCCCGTCGCCGGGAACGCCACCCTGGCCCGCCGGTCCCCGGCTCGTCCACCGCGACGGGTTCGCCGAGATCTGGGAGCTTCCCGATCCGGCACCGGCGTTCTCCCTCGAGGACGCCCCCGGGTGCACGGCGGCCGCGGCCGGATGGGACGAGGTGCGGGTCTCCTGCCCCCACCCGGCGACCCTGGTCCGCCGGGTCCAGTATGCGCCGGGCTGGACGGCCGACATCGGAGGACGGTCGCAGGCGGTGGCCGAGTACCGGCCGGGGCCACCGGGCCTGTTCCAGACGGTCACCGTCCCGGCCGGGACGACCACGATCCGGTTCACCTACCTGCCGCCGGGGACCCGGTGGGCGTTCCCGGTGGCCGTCGTGGCGTGGCTGGGCCTCGTCGTCTCGTTGGTCGTGACCCGAAGGAACCGCCGGGTCGACCGGTCGGCTACCGGTCGGCCGTCGGCAGGTCCTTCGCGAAGGAGATGAACGGCGCCGGGGGCAGGTACTCCTCGGGAACGTCGTCCGGGGTGTCGTACCAGTCCACGTCGAAGACGTTGGAGACGCCGGTGGTCTCGACCGTGCCGCTGAGTCCGAGGTCGTGCGCGGACAGGAAGATCTGGCGGCCGTCGATGGCACCGCTCTGGAAGGCCTGCCACGTCGGCAGGTCGACACGGCCGACGAGGCTGTACGTGCAGCCGTCGCCCGTGGCTCCCACCCGGCGACCGATCATGCAGTGGTGGGGGCCGTCGTCGATGGCGTAGACGGTGCCGTCGCCCCTGCCGGCACGGGCCCGGATCCGGGCCGGGTGGCCGAAGAGGTGGATGCCACCGTGGGCCCGCTCCTTCATGGACCACAGCGGACTCGGCGGGATCGTCCCCTCCGGCTCGTCCTCCATCAGTGGCGTGGCATCCTCGGGTGCGGTGACCGGGAACGTGTTGGCCGCCGTCCCGGGCTCGAAGTGGAGCTGACCGTCGGTTCGCGACCGGAAGAGGTCGTCCCCGTTGTCCTGACCGGTGTCGCTCACTGACCACTCCTCTCGTGCGGGGGCCACGGTGCACCCCTCGGTTCGCTCCCCATCGTGCCACGCCGACCGGGTCCCGTCGGCGGTCCGGCCTCAGGTGGCGGCCGTGACGGGGAACCAGCCCGAGACCAGGGCCGCCAGGCCGAGCCGGTACCGGAGCAGCTCGGCGGACGCGGTCTCCGGGTCGACGGCGACGAAGCGCACGCGCTGGCCGGGGACGAGCTGCCCGAGCAGGGGGAGGTCGGCGGAGATGACGCAGGCGACGACCGGGTAGCCACCGACCGTGGCGTGGTCGGGCAGCAGCACGATCGGCCGTCCGTCGGGGGGCAGCTGGACGGCACCGGTGATCATGGGAACGGACGGACGGGTCACGGTCGGGCCCGAGGGGCGCGCCGCGGCCCCGTCCGCCGGCCCCAGGCGCACCCCGATCCGGTCGGCGTCGGTCCCGACCCGCCACTCGGTGGCCACCAGGTCGTCGAACGGTCCGGTCCCCGCCGGGTCGTCGGTACGGACGTGGGGGCCGGGCAGCACCCGTAGCGAGGCCGTCCCGTCGGCCGCCGCGGCACGGGGCAGGTCGAGGCGACCGCGTGCCCGTCCCGGACGCCCCCGTCCCAGGTGGTCACCGGCCCGCAGCGGGCCGGGCCCGAGCCCGGACAGGACGTCCGAGGACCGGGAGCCGAGCATCTCCGGCGTGCGGAGCCCGCCGCTCACGCCGAGGTAGGCGCGCAGGCCGGTGCCGGACCGTCCGACCGAGAGCACCTGCCCGTCGTCGACCGGCACGACGGCGGCGTCGGCGACCGGGTGCCCGTCGACCCGCACGTCGACCGACCCGGGTTCGGCGCCGACGACGGCCACGTGCCCGCGCCCGACCACCCGCACCGTGGGCCCCGAGGCCGTGCACTCGACGGCGGCAGCACCGGGGTCGTTGCCGAGCAGCAGGTTGACCAGTTCGAGGGCCCGGGGGTCGGCGGCACCGGCCCGGGGGACGCCGATGCCGCCGGCCCCGCGCCGGCCCGCGTCCTGGACGAGGCTGAGCATCCCGGGCTCGAGGACGTGGAGGGCCGGTCCGGCCCCGGCACGCAGGAGCGGTCGCCCGACGTCGGTCGGGGGCGGGACGGCGGTCCGCGGATCGGCCACGGTGAACCGGACGAGGTCGCCGGGCGACACCCGGGCGAAGGGCGCCACCGCCGGATCGAACAGCGGTTCCGCGGTCCGGCCGAGGAGGTGCCACCCACCGGGGCTCGACCGGGGGTAGACGGAGGCGAAGCCGCCGGCCACGGCCACCGAACCGGCCGGCACCGAGGTACGCGGAGTCGGCCGGCGGGGGAGGGAGGCGAGCTCGGGAGGGAGCCCGGTCAGGTAGGGGAACCCGGGTGCGAAGCCGACGAAGGCGACCTCGAGCTCGGCCGCCACCAGGAGGCCCACCACGACGTCGGGGGTTGTGCCCACCAGTCCCGCCACCTCGACCAGGTCGTCGCCGTCGAAGGCGACCGGCAGGAGGTGGGAGGCCGGTCCCCGGGGGCCGGTGGCACCCCTCCCGCCGCCCGGGACGACGAGCTGCTCGAGCCATGCCGCGGCGGCATCGGCGCCGGTGTCGCCGTCGCCCGGGTCGAGGACGACCAGGACGCAGGCGAACCCCACGACGACCTCGTCGATGGCCACCGGCGCGTCCCCGCGCTCCCCGAGTTCCCGCACGTGGGCGGCGAGGTCGTGGGCGGCGGCAACCTCCCCGGTCTCCACCAGGAACGCCCGGTCCCCGAACGGCACGACCCATCTCGCCGACGCCGTCAACGGACCACCCGCTCAGGGTGCCCGCGGCGGAGCGAACGGGCGGACGTGCACGCCGGCGTCACGCAGTGCGTCGCGGACGGAGCGGGCACGGTGGTCGGCGTCGGGACGGTCGCCGTGGAGGCAGACCGTCTCGACCTCGAGGGGTACCCACCGGCCGTCGACGGCGGCGACGCCCCGGTCGACCGCCAGGGACCGGGCCCTCGCCGCGGCGACGGCGGGGTCGTCGACCACCGCACCGTCGGCGTCGCGTGGGACGAGACGCCCGAGCACGTCGTAGCCGCGGTCGCAGAACCCCTCGGCGACGAGCCGGACCCCGGCGACCCGGGCGGGTGACGCCGCCGCGCTGTCGGGCGGGGCGACCAGCACGGCGCAGAGCGGGCCGAGGGTCCCGACCACCACCTCGGCCACGTCGGCGTCGACCGACATCCGGTGGTACAGCGCCCCGTGGGGCTTCACGTAGGCGACGGTGCCGCCGGCGGCCGAGACCTCGTCGACGAGGGTGCCCCACTGCTCGACGAGATCGGCCGCCAGCTGCGCCCGGGCCACGTCGAGGTGCCTCCTGCCGAAGCCGTCCCTGTCCCGGTAGGACACGTGCGCCCCGATGACCACCCCCCGCTCCACGCAGGCCGCCGCGGCCTCGCGCATCACCGACCGGCTCCCGGCGTGGAAGCCGCAGGCCAGGCTGGCACTGGTCACGAGGTCGAGCAGCGCGAGGTCCGACGGGGTCACGACGTCGTTCTCGGCCAGGTCCGCGTTGAGGTCGATCACCGTCACGACACCAGTATCGGTCAGGTCCGGACCTCCGTGGACGGGTGCGCCGCACGCCGTCCGGCCCGGCCCGCCCCGGCTCCACATGACCGGGAGCTTCCGAGGCGCTATCGTTCCCGCCATGCCGCAACCGCCTGCACTAACGCCCGAACAGCGCCAGGCCGCACTGGCCAAGGCCGCCAAGGTCCGCCGCGAGCGGGCCGAGGTCAAGGAGAAGCTGAAGCTCGGCTCGATCAACCTGTCGGAGCTCCTCACCATGGCCGACGGGAACGAGACCGTCGGAAAGATGAAGGTGCTCTCCGTGCTCGAGTCGCTCCCCGGCCTCGGCAAGGTCAAGGCCCGGCGCATGATGGAGACCGTGGGCATCTCCGAGAGCCGCCGGCTGCAAGGTCTGGGCTCCAACCAGCGTGAGGCCCTCCTGCGGGAGACCGCCCGCTGAACGAGGCCGCCCCGGGCCCCGGTGGGCCCGACGACGTCTCGCACATCTTCGTCCTCTTCGGACCCGGCGGAGCGGGCAAGGGGACCATCGCCTCCGAGCTCGTGAGGACGGATCCGAGGCTGCGGCTCAGCCGATCGTGGACGACCCGTCCGAGGCGGGTCGGCGAGGCCGACGACGCCTACGTGTTCGTCGACCGACAGGCGTTCGAGGCCCGGGTGGCGGCCGGGGGATTCTTCGAGTGGGCCGAGTACCTCGGCAACCTCTACGGCACGCCGGTCAGCGACCCCGTCCCCGGCCGTGACGTCCTCCTCGAGATCGACCTCCAGGGAGCCCGGCAGGTCCGGCGTCTGCGCCCGGACGCGACCCTGATCCTGCTGCTCCCCCCGTCGCCGGAGGTCCAGGAGTCGCGGCTGCGGTCCCGCGGGGACACCGAGGACCACATCGCCCGACGCCTGGCGGAGGGGGCGGCCGAGGAGCAGGGGGGGCGGGGGATCGCCGACGCAGTGGTGGTCAACGACTCGGTTACGCAGGCCACCGCCGATGTGGCCTCTATACTGGCCCTCCGTCGCTCGGGCTCCCGCTAGGGGCCGAGGGGCGAAACGTCGGCCGGCATCCCGGCCGCCTCCCATCCCCCGACATGCCCGAAGGATCGTGATGGCCCAGAACCCGATCACCCTGATGGACCCGCCGATCGAGGAGCTCCTCGACAAGGTCGACTCCAAGTTCACCCTGGTGGCGCTGGCCTCACGTCGGGCGCGGCAGGTCAACAGCTACTACAACTCGCTGGGCGAGGGCATCGGCGTGGTCGTGCCGCCGCAGGTCGCGTCGGCGTCGGGCAAGCCGCTCTCCATCGCCTTCGAGGAGATCGCCGCGGGCAAGGCCACCTACTCGCGTCCGGATCCCGAGGAGATCGCCGCCGCCGAGGCCGCCGAGGCCGCCGCGTTGGCCCTGATCGAGGGCGCGGTCGAGCTGGCCGTCGAAGAGGCCGTGGCCGAAGCCATCGCCGCCGACAAGGACCAGTCCGCCGAGTGACGCGCCGCCCCGGCAGCGAGGCCGGGGTCGGGCGTGCGGGGGGAGTGCCGTGGGACAGGTGACACCGGGCGGGGACCGTCCAGAGGGGGGCGACGGTCCCGTCGTCGTGCTCGGCGTGTCCGCGGGCATCGCCGCCTACAAGGCCGTCGAGGTCTGTCGCCGGCTGGTCGACGCCGGGGTGCACGTGGCCCCGGTGATGACCGAGCGGGCCACCCGTTTCGTCGGTCGTGCCACCTTCGACGCCCTCGGCTCCGAACCCACCCAGACGAGCGTGTGGGACGAGGCGTTGCCGATCCCCCACACGCGACTCGGTCAACGGGCGGACCTGATCGTGGTCGCACCGGCCACGGCCGACCTGCTGGCCCGCTACGCCGCGGGGATCGCCGACGACCTGCTGACCACCACCCTGGTGGCGACGCGGGCCGCCGTCGTGGTGTGCCCGGCGATGCACACCGAGATGTGGGAGCACCCGTCGGTCCGCGACAATCTGGCCACGCTGGTGGCCCGCGGCGTGTCGGTCGTCCCACCCGAAGTGGGCCGTCTGGCCGGTGGTGACACCGGTTCGGGACGCATGGCCGAGCCGGCCACCATCGTCGAGGCCGTCCTGGTGCTCCTGGAACGGGCGCGTGGCGGCCGCGGCCGTCCGGTCGGCGATCTCTCCGGCGTCCACGTCCTGGTGTCGGCCGGCGGCACCCGCGAAGCCATCGACCCCGTGCGGTTCATCACGAACCGGTCCTCGGGCAAGCAGGGCCACGCCATCGCCGCGGCGGCCGCCCGGAGGGGGGCCGACGTGGTGCTCGTGACCACGAGCAGCCATCCACGACCGTCCGGCGTCGAGGTGGTGGAGGTCGAGACGGCCGCCCAGATGGAGGCGGCCATGCTGGCCCGATCCGCGGACGCCGACGTGGTCGTGATGGCGGCCGCGGTGGCCGACTTCCGTCCCAAGGTCGCCGCCGACGTCAAGCTCCACAAGGCCGATGGGATCCCCGACCTCGTCCTCGAGGCCACCAACGACATCCTGGCCGAGTTGGGCCGGCGCCGGAGGCCGGGACAGGTGCTGGTCGGGTTCGCCGCGGAGACCGACGACGTGTCCGAACGGGCCCGGGCCAAGCTGGTGGCCAAGGGCGTCGACCTCATGGTGGCCAACGACGTGTCCGCGCCGCAGGTGGGCTTCGACCACGACACGAACGCCGTGACCATCCTGGGCGCCGACGGGACCGTCACCACCGTTCCCCTGGCCTCCAAGGGCGAGGTCGCCGACGCCGTCCTGGACAGGGTCGCCCCGCTGATCGGGGGACCCGGCACCTAGCGGTGGCGCGCCGCCCGCGGGTAGCGTTGTCCTTCCGACCGGGCCCGGGCCCGGGGTGGCACCGCACCGACGGCCCTCCGGGTCGCCACCGGATCGCATCATCGCCAGCAGGACCGACCGTCGGCGCCGTCCGGGCGCACGACGACCGGACGATCCCACCAGACGAGCAAGGATGGAACAGCCGTGAGCAGCCGATACACCTTCACCTCGGAGTCCGTTACCGAGGGGCACCCCGACAAGATGGCCGACCAGATCTCGGACTCGGTGCTGGACGCGCTGCTCGCCGACGATCCTGACAGCCGCGTCGCCTGCGAGACGCTCCTCACCACCGGGCTGGTGCTGGTGGCGGGGGAGATCACCACCTCCACCTACGTCGACATCCCGAAGCTGGTGCGCCAGACCGTCCTCGACATCGGGTACGACGACGACGCCTACGGCATCGACGGCAACACCTGCGGCGTCATCGTCTCGCTCGACGAGCAGTCACCCGACATCGGCCAGGGCGTCGACAAGGCGTTCGAGGTCCGGTCCGGCAGCGGCGGTGAGGACCTGTTGAACGCCCAGGGCGCGGGTGACCAGGGGATGATGTTCGGATACGCGTGCGACGAGACGCCCGACCTCATGCCGCTGCCGATCTGGCTGGCCCACCGCCTCGCCCAGCGCCTGGCCCAGGTGCGCAGGGTCGGGACGCTGCCGTACCTCCGGCCCGACGGCAAGACCCAGGTCAGCGTCACCTACGAGGACGGTCGGCCGATCGCCCTGGAGACGGTGCTCATCTCCACCCAGCACGACCCGGGCATCGACCTCGAGACCCTGCTCCTGCCCGACCTGCGGGCGAACGTGATCAACCCGCTGCTGCCGCCCGAGCTGGACGCGTCGAACCTGCGGGTGCTGGCCAATCCGACGGGCGTGTTCGAGCTGGGCGGGCCCCATGCCGACACCGGGCTGACCGGACGCAAGATCATCGTCGACACCTACGGCGGCATGGCCCGCCACGGCGGTGGTGCGTTCTCGGGCAAGGATCCGTCCAAGGTGGACCGCTCCGCCGCCTATGCGGCCCGCTGGGTGGCGAAGAACGTCGTCGCCGCCGGGGCCGCCGCCCGTTGCGAGGTCCAGGTCGCCTACGCCATCGGCGTGGCCCGTCCGGTGTCGCTGCTGGTCGAGACGTTCGGGACCGAGAAGGTCGACCCGGAGGCCATCGCCAAGGCGGTGGACGAGGTCTTCGACCTCCGACCGGCGGCCATCGTGCGCGATCTCGACCTCAAGCGCCCGATCTACCGGAAGACGGCCGCGTACGGGCACTTCGGCCGGGCCGAGAAGGACTTCACCTGGGAGGAGACCTCCCGGGCCGACGACCTGAAGCAGGCGCTCGGCCTCTGACCGGCGCACCACGACCGTCGGCCGCCACCGGCGGGGACGCCATGACCGGGGGTCCGGACCGCCGCGTGGTGCGGGTGGTCCCCGACGTACCCGCCATCCACCGTCGCTTCGACTACTCGGTGCCGCCCACGCTGGCCGATGCCGTGACGGTCGGGAGCAGGGTGCGCATCCCCCTGCACGGGCGCCGGGTGGCCGCCTGGGTGGTGGAGGACGACGTCGTCCCCGATCCTGACCTCCACACGCTGGACATCGCCGCGTCGAGCGGCCACGGCCCGCCGGCGTCCGTCGTCTCGCTCGCCGAGTGGGCGGCGTGGCGCTGGGCCGGGCCGGTGTCGTCGTTCCTCGGGACGTCCTCCCCGCCCCGGGTCGTCCGCTCGTTGCCCGACGGGCCCTCTCCGCACGGAGACGGCCGGCGGCCGGAGTCGCCCGGGGGCGGGGCGGTCGCGCTGGTGGACGGCGCGCTCGCCGCGGCGGGGGGCTCGGTGGTCCGCCTGGCCCCGTCCCTCGATGCGGTCCTGCTCGTGCTCGAGCTGGTGCACCGCACCGGACCCGACGGCGTGCTGGTGGTGGCACCGTCCCGGGGGAGGGCGGACCACCTGGCCGTCCGGCTGCGCGGCGCCGGGATCCCCGTCGCCGTGCTGCCCGACGACTGGGCACGGGCCCGGGTGGGCGGTCACGTCGTCGTGGGCACCCGGGCGGCCGCCTGGGCCCCGATCGAGCGACTGCGCGCCGCGGTGGTGCTCGACGCCCACGACGAGGCCTACCGGGAGGAGCGGGCACCGACCTGGTCGGCGGTGGACGTGGTGGTCGAACGGGGCCGTCGCGACGGTGCCCCCGTGGTGCTGGTCAGTCCCTGCCCCACGCTGGTCCTCACCGAGGGACGTGCCCTGGTCACGACGGAGCGGGCCGTCGAGCGCCGAGGGTGGCCGGTGGTCGAGGTGGTCGACCGGACCGGTGACGACCCCCGCACCGGCCTGTTCTCGCACCGCCTGTCGACGGCCGCCCGCAGCGAGCTCGACCGGCCGGGCGGCAGGGTGGTGTGCGTGCTGAACCGGACCGGCCGGGTCCGGGTCCTGGCCTGCCGGTCGTGCGGGGAGCTGGCCCGCTGCACCAGGTGCGGCGGGGCGGTGGCGCAGGCAGAGGCGGCCGGGACGCTGACGTGCGGCAGGTGCGGGGAGACCCGTCCCGCGGTGTGCGCCGCCTGCGACTCGACCAGGCTCAAGTCACTGCGCATCGGCGTGTCGCGTGCCACCGAGGAGCTGGCCGCCCTGCTCGGCACGCCCGCCGTCGAGGTGACGGCGGGAACGGACCCGTCCGAGCGGGCGGAGGAGGGTCGCCTGGTGGTGGGCACGGAAGCCGCGCTCCACCGGGTCGACCACGCCGGCCTGGTGGCCTTCCTCGACTTCGACCAGCACCTCCTGGCCCCGCGCTTCGGGGCGGCCGAGGAGGCGCTGGCCCTGCTGGCCCGCGCCGCCCGGGTGGTCGGTGCCCACCACGGCGGCGGCCGGCTGCTGGTCCAGACCCGGATGGCCGGCCACGAGGTGCTGGCCGCAGCCGTCCACGCCGACCCCGGCCTGCTGGTCGAGGCCGAACGGCCGCTCCGGCGCCAGCTCGGACTGCCGCCCTTCGGGGCCCTGGCCACGGTGCGGGGTCCCGGGGCACCGGAGTACGCCGAGGGTCTCCGCGGTGTCACCGGCCTCGAGATCTCGGGGATCGACACCGAACGGTTCATGGTGCGCGCCCGCGACCACGGCGCACTGGCCGACGGACTCGCCGCCGTGGCCCGACCGGCCGGGCGCCTGCGGGTGGAGGTCGACCCGACGGACGTGTGACCGGTTGGCCGGAACGCGCGCGCCGTGCCGTAGAATGGGCACATGTCCTCCTACGCGGTCCGCACCTACGGCGACCCCGTGCTCCGTCAGGTCGCCAAACCGGTCGACGATGTCGACGGCTCGCTGGTGAAGCTGGTCGACGACATGGTGGAGACCATGCACGAGGCGGTGGGTGCCGGTCTGGCCGCGCCGCAGGTCGGGGTCCAGCGCCGGCTGTTCGTCTACGAGCTCGACGACGGACCGCAGGCCGTTATCAACCCCGAGATCGTGGAGTCCTCCGGCGAGCTCTGGCACGACGAGGCCTGCCTGTCGATCCCGGGCCTGCGCATCGGGATCCTACGGCCCGAGACCGTCCTCCTGCGCGGTTACGACCTCGAGGGCAACGAAGTGACCATCGAGGCCGACGACTTCATGGGACGGATGTTCCAGCACGAGGTGGACCACCTCAACGGCGTGCTGATGGTCGAGCGCCTCGACGAGGAGATGCGCAAGCAGGCGCTCCGGATCCTGCGCGACCGGGCGATGGGCCTCGACACGACGGCCATGGAGGCGAAGCTCGTGACCGTGGGCACCGACCGGGCCGTCTGAGCCGGACCGTTCGCCCGCTCCGCCGTCCCGGACGCGGCCGGCGGCACCAGGGCCGCTAGCGTCGCCGGACATGGCCCGTCTGGTCTTCCTCGGAACCCCCGAAGCCGCCGTCCCCCCGCTGCGCACCCTGGTGGCGTCCGGCCACGACGTGACCATGGTGGTGTCGCGTGCCGACAAGCGACGGGGCCGGGGGAGCGCGCTGGTGCCCTCGCCGGTCAAGGTGGCGGCGGTGGAGCTGGGGCTGCCCGTCACCGACGACCTGCACGAGGCCACGACCGTGGGTGCCGAACTCGGCGTCGTCGTGGCCTACGGCCGCATCGTCCCGGTCGCCGTGCTGGAGCGACTCCCCATGGTGAACCTCCACTTCTCGTTGCTGCCCCGGTGGCGGGGCGCCGCACCGGTGGAGCGGGCGCTCCTCGAGGGCGACGCCGAGACCGGCGTCTGCCTCATGGCGCTGGAGGCCGGCCTCGACACCGGACCCGTGTACGCCGAGGAGGCGACCGAGATCGATCCCGAGGAGACGGTCGACGAGCTGCGGGCCCGGCTGGTGGCCATCGGCTGCCGGATGCTGGAGGAGTACCTGGTCGACGGGCGGACCGGGTTGCCCGTCCCCCACGAGCAGGCGGGCAACCCCACCTACGCCGAGAAGCTCAGCCCCCACGAGCTCGAGCTCGACTGGGAGGAACCGGCGCTGCACCTGCGCCGCGTCGTGCGGCTCGGCAGGGCGTGGACGAAGTTCCACGGCAGGCGTCTCCGTGTGCTGTCGGCCGGGCCGGCCGACGGCGACGGCGCGGCGCTCGGGCCGGGAGAGCTCCTCGGGACCACGGTCGGGGCCGGAGGGGGTAGCCGGCTCGAACTGCGTACCGTCCAGCCCGAGGGGAAGCGACCCATGGACGCCGCCTCGTGGCTCCACGGCGTGCATCCCGGTCCCGGCGACCGGCTGGGCAGCTGACCGTACTCCGGGTCACGCGTCGGTCCGGACCCACCGGTACCGGACCATCGTCGAGGGGACGTCGACTGCACGAGGCCCGAACTCCGACGGCCACCTCGACATCTGGTTTCGAAGCCGCACCGGTACCCAGGCCCCCACGGATGCGGCGAGCCGATGGAGCCGATAGAGTCGCCAGCTCGGGTGGTACCTACGGCGGAGGTCCAGGTGGGGCATTCATGGAGAGTTGGCGCCTTGCGGTGCGTGTCGGTCGCCGTCCTCATCGGCTCGGGGGTGGCTCTCTGTCTGCCGGCCAGTCCGGCGTCGGCCTCGTCATCTGCCGCCTGGACGGTGACCCAGAGCTATCCGTCTCCCTTCGACCCTGCGTCGATCGCCTGCGCGTCCGCATCGGTCTGCGAGGCGGTGGGTGCGGGTGCCTCAGAGGCCGCGATCATGGGCACGACCGACGGGGGATCGACCTGGACGGCGCAAACGGTTCCCTCCGGGACGGCGGACCTCGTCACCGTCGTCTGTCCGTCGGTCACTGTGTGCGAAGCGCTGGGAAGCGACAACTCGGGCGACCCCGTCATGGTCGGCACGAACGACGGTGGGACGACGTGGACCGCGCCGACCCTGCCGTCGGGTGACACCGTGAGTGGTGTCGTCTGTCCGTCCGCCACCGTGTGCGAGGCGACCGGAATGGACGCGGACGACGCCGTCATCCTCGGTACGACCGACGGCGGCTCGAGCTGGACCGCGCAGGCCCTGCCGCTGCTCGACTCCGTGGGTGGCATCGTCTGCCCGTCCACCACCGTGTGTGAGGCGCTCGGTGGTGCCGGTCCGGACGCCTCCGTCATCCTCGGCACGACCGACGGTGGCTCGACCTGGACCACGCAGACCCTCCCGTCGGGTGACTCCGTCACCCGCATCGTCTGCCCGTCCACCACCGTGTGCGAGGCGATCGGAGTGGACAGCTCCGACGGCCCCGTCATCCTCGGTACGACCGACGGCGGCTCCAGCTGGGCCACCCAGACCCAGCCGACGGGAATCGGTGTGGTCGACGGGATCGTCTGCCCGTCCGTCACCGAGTGCGAGGCAACGGTGACCGACACTTCAGACGACGCTGTCATCCTCGCTACGACCGACGCTGGCTCGACCTGGACCACGCAGACCCTCCCGTCGGGTGACTCCGTCACCCGCATCGTCTGCCCGTCCACGACCGTGTGCGAGGCGACGGGAGTGAACAGTTCCGATGACCCCGTCATCCTCGGCACGACCGACGGTGGTTCGATCTGGGCCACCCAGACCCTGCCGCCCGGGATGACGAGCATTGCGGCCCTGGTTTGCGCGACGCCTGCCGCGTGCGAAGCGCCGGCGGCGAATTCGGCGGGCTCGGTGGTGCTCACCACGACCGATGGTGGCTCGACGTGGACATCGCAGACCCTGCCGACCGGCGTCGATGTGCTGGCCGGTATGGTCTGCCCATCCGCCTCCGTGTGCGAGGTGCCCGGAATCGGCATCGAGTCCGGCTCGTTCTCTTCCGTCGTCCTCGGTACGACCGACGGTGGATCGACCTGGACCACACAGGCAGTGCCGTCGGGTGACTTGGTCACCAGCATCGTCTGCCCGTCCACCACCGTGTGCGAGGCGACGGGGGCCAGTGGCTCGGACATGGTCGATGGCGTGATCCTCGGTACGACCGACGGTGGTTCGACCTGGACCACCCAGACCATCCCGTCGGGTGACTTCGTCGGTAACCTGGTGTGCCCGTCCACCACCGTGTGTCAGGCGGTCGGAAGCGACAGTTCGGACGATCCCGTCATCCTCGGTACGACCGACGGTGGTTCGACCTGGACCACCCAGACCCTCCCTTCGGGTGACTCGTTGACCAGCATCGCCTGCCCGTCCGCCACCGTGTGCGAGGTGGCGGGGAACGGCAATTCCGACAGTGGCGTCATGTTCGGCACCTCCGACGGAGGCTCGATCTGGACCGGGCAGTCTCTGCCGTCGGGTGACTACATGAACGGCGTCGTCTGCCCGTCCGTCACCGTGTGCGAGGCATCGGGGCAGAGCAGTTCGGACACGGACGTCGTTCTCGGAACGACCGACGGTGGCCTGACCTGGACCACCCAGACCCTGCCGGTGGCGATCGTCGGTGTCCCACTGACCGTCGTCTGCCCGTCGACCACGGCGTGCGAGGCAACGGCAGATGGAGATCCCGTTCTCCTCGGCACGGCCGACGGCGGTTCCACGTGGACCGAGCAGACCCTGCCGTCGGAGGACTACGTGACGAGCGTCGTCTGCCCGTCCGCCACCGTGTGCGAGGCACTCGGATATGACGGTTCAGGTGATTCGCTCGTCTTCGGCACGACCGACGGCGGATCGACCTGGAGTCCGCAGGCTCTTCCTTGGGCGACGACGGGCATTGACGGCGTGGCCTGTGCGTCGGCCACCGAATGCTTCGCCCTCGGTGCCGGCTCGTGGCCTACGGGAGTGGAGATCCTCGAGCTCGCCGGGGCGACCGCGACCATCACCCCCACCGTGCCGTCCACCGCGGTGTTCGGCCAAGCGGTGACGTACTCGGCGACAGTCGCAGGTGGGGGAACGACCCCGACCGGGACGGTGACATTCTCCGTCGGCGGCACAACGCTGTGCGGCGATGCGTTGGACTCGGGTGCTGCCTCGTGCTCCTCGAATGCTGCGCCACTCGGCGACGACGCCGTCGAGGTGTCCTACGGCGGCGACTCGAACTACGCCTCGAACTCGACCACCGGGTCCATCGACGTGTCACCGGCAACCACCACGACCTCGATGTCGCCGTCGCTCGACCCGACCAGCGTGGGTAGGAACGTGACCTATTCCGCAACCGTTGCGGCCGTGGCACCCGGGTCGGGGACGCCGGGCGGCGAGGTCGACTTCACCGACAACGGTGTGACCATCGGATCGTGCTCGGCAGTGGCGCTGAGCGCCGGAGCTGCCTCGTGTGCCACCCTGTACGACGCAACGGGGCCAGAAGGTCCCATCGTGGCCACCTATCTCGGCAGTCCTGACTACGCGGGGTCTGTCTCGTCGCCGTTGACGGAGAACGTGTCCGATGCCGCATCGTCGACGCTCGCCTCGGTGGGTCCGGACGTGGCGGCGGACGGAGGATCGGTGACCTACTCGGCGACGGTGTCCGGGGTGGGCGCCCTCACTCCCAGTGGTTCGGTCACGTTCTCCATCGGCTCGACCGTCCTGTGCACAGGCGACTTGAGCGCAGGAACGGGTGCAGACTCCAGTGCCTCGTGCACCGCGACCACCGCACCGGTCGGACAGGCCCAGACGGTGACCGCCGCGTATTCCGGGTCGGGAACGTATTCGGTCTCGAGCGGGACGACCACACTCAGCGTCGCGCCGGCACCGCCGGCGGCACCCTCCGGGTCCACCTCGTCGGACAGTGGCTCGACGGGACCTTCGGGAAAGGCGACGGCGTCGATCACGAACGTCAGCGGAACCGGGACCGGCTACGGCTCGTTGACCGTGGCCAGCTACTCCGCCAACCCGTCAGGGGTCGGGGTCACCGACGGCACGGGCACCTACTACGACGTGCAAGTCTCCACGGGCTCCTCGTTCACCTCGCTGACCGTCACCGTGTGCGATCCGGCCTCGGCCGACAAGCTCGACTGGTTCAACGGCTCGAGCTGGGTGGCGTTCTCCGACCAGAGCACGTCAGGCGGATGCCTGGTGGCGACCGTGTCGTCGGCAACCTCGCCCAGCTTGGTCCAACTCATCGGCACCGACGTCGCTCTCGTCGACGTCCCACCGCCGCCATCCCCGAAGCACGGATACTGGCTGGTCGGTTCCGACGGCGGCATCTTCGCCTTCGGATCAGCCGGCTTCCACGGCTCCATGGGCGGCATCCCCCTCCAGCGCCCGGTGGTAGGCATCGTGCCGACGCCGGACCGCGGCGGATACTGGCTCGACGCGGCCGACGGTGGGGTGTTCAGCTTCGGTGACACGACGTTCTACGGCTCCATTCCGGGGCTGGGCATTCACCCGGCCGGTTCCGGTCTGCCCGGATCGCTCGATGCACCGATCGTGGGCATGGTGCCCAGTTCCGATCGACATGGTTACTTCATGGTGGCCTCGGACGGAGGCGTCTTCGCCTTCGGCGACGCCAGATTTGCCGGATCGTGCCCAGGGATCGGCGGGTGCTCAGGTGCCGCGGTGGCGGTCATGCCCGACTCCACCGGGAACGGCTACTGGCTGGTGACCGCGACGGGGAGCGTCTACAGCTTCGGCGACGCGAGCTACTTGGGAGCGCCCGGGCCGCAGTCCTCGGCGATCACTTCCGCGGTGGCCACACCGGACGGAAAGGGGTACTACATCCTCGACGGCGCAGGCCAGGTCTTCGCCTACGGGGATGCCGACGGTGGCCTGGGCAACGTGCCCGCCGGTGCCACGGGTGGGCCCGATCCGGCGTCGGCCATCTTCACGACGTCGGACAACGGTGGCTACTGGGTGGCCGACGCGCTGGGCAAGGTGTTCACCTTCGGTGATGCACCGGACGACGGGGACATGTCGGGCGCCCGACTCAACGGGCCGGTCATCGCTGCCAGCGGCTCGTGATCGACTCCTCCGAGGGTGCCGGTGGGAGCGTCGTCCCCGTGCCCGCTTCGTGAGGCTGTGGACCTCGGCGGCAGGCGGTCGCTGCCCTCGATGAGCCGGTGGGCTCCGGCGATCGAGCCTCCCGGACCGGCCGACCCGGTCCGTCGTACGCCGGTCGCCGACGACCCGCCGGTAGGCTCGTTCCCGATGGCCACCACCGAGCCGAGATCCAACACCCTGCGCGTCGCCCCCTCGATCCTGTCCGCCGACTTCGGCAGTCTGGCCGATGCCGTCGCGGGCATCACCCCGGGTACCGACTGGCTGCACGTCGACGTGATGGACGGCCACTTCGTGCCCAACCTGACCATCGGTCCGCCGGTGGTGGCCTCGCTCCGGCGCCACAGTGACCTCTTCTTCGACACCCACCTCATGATCACCGACCCGGCGGAGTACCTCGAGCCGTTCCGCGACGCCGGGGCCGACGGGTGCACGGTGCACGTCGAGGTGGGGGAGACCGGGGCCCTGGTCGCCCTCATGCGCGATCTCGGGCTGCGGGTGGGACTGGCAGCCAACCCCGACACCCCCTTCGAGGCGCTCGAGCCCTACCTGTCGCTGGTCGACCTGGTGCTGTGCATGACCGTCTTCCCCGGATTCGGCGGCCAGTCGTTCATCGCCGACGTGCTGCCCAAGGTCGCCCGGGTCCGAGCTGCGGCGGACGCCGACGGGCTCGACCTGGACATCGAGGTGGACGGCGGCATCGACGAGCACACGGTGGTCGCGGCGGCCCGGGCCGGGGCCAACGTCTTCGTCGCCGGCTCGGCGGTGTTCGGCGACGACGACCCGCTCAACGCCGTCCGGGGCATCCTGGCCGCGGCCGAGGACGTCCGCGCCGGAGCGCGGCCCTGACCGCCCCGTCTCCCGCCGACGCCGACGTCGGGTGGATGCGCCGGGCCATCGAGGCCGCCGAGTGGGTCCACGGACGCACGTCGCCGAACCCGTGGGTCGGCGCGATCGTGGTCCCCGAACCCGCGCCCGGTACCCCGTCGACCTGGTTCACGGGGGCCACGGCACCGCCCGGGGGCCCGCACGCCGAGGTGGCCGCGCTGTCGGCCGCGGGGGACCGCGCCCGGGGAGCCACCCTCTTCGTGACCCTGGAACCGTGTGCGCACCTCGGTCGGACCCCGCCGTGCACCGACGCCGTGGTGGCGTCGGGCGTCCGTCGTGTGGTGGTGGGGATGACCGACCCCGATCCGCGGGTCGACGGTCGCGGTATCGACGCGTTGCGCTCGGCCGGCCTCGAGGTCGACGTCGGCGTGGCGGCCGACGAGGTGTCCGAGCAGCTGGCGCCGTACGTCGCCCACCGGCGCACCGGCCGGCCCTGGGTCGTCCTGAAGCTGGCGGCCACCCTGGACGGGCGCATCGCCGCGCCGGACGGCACCAGCAGGTGGATCACCGGTGAGGAGGCCCGTCTCGACGTCCATCGACTCCGGGCCGTGTCCGACGCCGTCGTGGTCGGGGCGGGGACCGTACGGGCCGACGACCCGTCGCTCACCGTGCGCCTGCCGGAGGGGGACCCGTGGTACCGCGGTCCGGACGAGCAACCGGCGCGGGTGGTGCTCGGTTCCGTGCCGCCCGGCGCGGCCGTGTCGCCGGCGCTCGAGCGCCGGGGACCGATCGGGGCGATCCTCGACGGACTCGGAGCCGACGGCATGGTCCAGGTGCTGGTCGAGGGGGGCAGCCGGGTGGCCCACGACTTCCATGCCGGCGGCCATGTCGACCGGTACGTGCTGTACCTTGCGCCCGCCCTGTTCGGAGGAGACGACGCCCGTCCGCTGTTCGACGGCCCCGGAGCGGCCACCGTGGACGACCTATGGCGGGGGGAGGTCCACTCGGTGAGTAGCCTGGGAGGCGACATTCGGGTGGACCTGGCTCCCCCCGTACGGCCTGGCTGACCCAGGGTCCGGGGTCGCCGGTGCCCGGCGCCGCACCGCGGCCCCCTGTCAGGACCGGTTCGCAGCACCCGGCAGTACCGGACGATACGAGGGAGACACGGGTTCGATGCCCTTCTCAGCAGTCGAGAAAGCGATCGAGGCGGTCGGACGCGGCGAGATCGTCGTCGTCGTGGACGACGAGGACCGCGAGAACGAAGGCGACCTGATCATGGCCGCCGACGCGGTCACCCCGGAGAAGATCGCCTTCTTCCTGGCCCACACGTCGGGCCTGATCTGTGTGCCCCTCACGCCCGAGCGGGTCGAACAGCTCGACCTGCCCCTCATGGTCACGGCGAACACGGAGGTCCAGCGGACGGCCTTCACCGTGAGCGTCGACTACCGCCACGGCACCACGACGGGGATCTCGGCCGCCGACCGTTCGGCCACCATCACCGCACTGGTCGACCCCCACACCCGGCCGACCGACCTCAACCGGCCCGGGCACATCTTCCCGTTGCGCTACCGCCCGGGCGGGGTCCTGAAGCGCGCCGGCCACACCGAGGCCGCCGTCGACCTGGCCCGGGCCGCCGGGATGTCGCCGGCCGGCGTGCTCTGCGAGGTGGTCAGCGAGGACAAGGCGACGATGGCCCGCCTGCCCGAGCTCGAGGCCTTCGCCCAGAAGCACGGCCTCCACCTGATCTCCATCGCCGACCTCATCCGGTACCGCCGGCACAAGGACAAGCTGGTGCGACGCATCGCCGACGCCCGCATCCCGACCGATTTCGGCGAGTTCACGGTCTACGCCTACGAGTCGGTGCTGGACGGCGAGCACCACGTGGCACTGGTCAAGGGTGACATCCGCGACGAACCGGCGACCCTGGTGCGGGTGCACAGCGAGTGCCTCACCGGCGACGTGTTCGGCTCGCTGCGGTGCGACTGCGGACCCCAGCTGCACGGGGCGATGTCGGCCATCGACGCCAACGGCAGCGGGGTGCTCGTGTACCTGCGCGGCCACGAGGGTCGCGGCATCGGCCTGGCCCACAAGCTCCGGGCGTACAACCTCCAGGAGGAAGGGTTCGACACGGTCGACGCCAACCTCGAGCTGGGCCTGCCCGCCGACTCACGCGAGTACGGCATCGGCGCCCAGATCCTGGTCGACCTGGGGGTGACGAAGATGCGTCTGATGACCAACAACCCGACCAAGTACGGCGGGTTGGAGGGATTCGGGCTCGACATCGTGGAGCGGGTCAACATCCAGCCGGTCCCGACGCCGCAGAACATCGAGTACCTGCGGACCAAGCGCGAGCGGATGGGTCATCTCCTGGAGGGGCTCGATGACGTCCTCTGACCTGACTGCGCTGCCCGACGACGCCAAGTCGCGAGCCGCGTCGCGGGTGGGCTGGTCGATCGACCCGGTCGGACTGGCCGCCGACGCGGCGCGGGGCGTGCGGGTGGGCCTCGCCTGCGCCGAGTTCAACGGCGGCATCACCGACCGCCTGCTGGTCGCCGCGCTCGACGAGCTGGAGGGCGCAGGCTGCCAGCTCGAATCCTGCGTCGTCGCCTGGGTGCCGGGGGCATTCGAACTGCCCCTCGTGGCGCGGGGGATGGCGGCTTCGGGACGGGTGGACGTGATCGTCGCCCTCGGCGCGGTGATCCGGGGCGATACCGGGCACTACGACTTCGTGGCGGGCGAGTGTGCCTCCGGTCTCCAGCGGGTGCAGCTCGACTCGGGCCTGCCCGTGGTCTTCGGGGTGCTGACCACCGACAACGTCGAGCAGGCGCTGGCCCGCTCGCGTCCCGACGCGACCAACAAGGGGGCGGAGGCGGCCCGAACCGCGCTCGAGATGCTGGCCGTCCTGCGTGGCCTCGAGGGTCTGCCCGGTGGATCGCGTGTCGGGTTCACCGTGGGCGGGCGCTGAGCGTGCTGCGCCTCGTCCTCCCCAAGGGGTCCCTGGAGAAGGCCACGCTCGAGTTGTTCGCCGACGCCGACCTGTCGGTCAGCCGCTCCTCCAGCGTCGACTACCGGGCCGCCATCGACGACCCCCGGATCGACGACGTGCGCATCCTCCGTCCCCAGGAGATCCCGCTGTACGTGGCCGACGGCCTGTTCGACATCGGGATCACCGGACGGGACTGGATCGAGGAGCGGGGGAGTGCGGTCACCTCGCTCGGCACGCTGCAGTACTCCAAGGCGACCGCCAACCCCATCCGGGTGGTGCTGGCGGTTCCGGCGGACTCGCCCGTCACCTCCGTGGCCGACCTGGCCGCCACGGCCACCGGGAACGACGGGGCCCTGCGGGTGTCGACGGAGTACCCCGAGCTCACCCGCCGCTACCTGGAGGAGAACGGCGTGCCGGCCGAGGTCAGCCTCTCCTACGGCGCCACCGAGGCCAAGGTGCCCGACATCGCCGACTGCGTCGTCGAGATCACCGAGACCGGTCGGGCGCTGCGGGCGGCGGGGCTCAAGATCGTGGAGACGCTCCTCGTGTCCCACACCGAGCTCATCGCCAATCCGAGGTCCGCCGATGACCCCGACAAGCGCCACGCCATGGAGCAGCTCCTGACCCTCCTGCAGGGATCCCTGGAGGCCCGCGGCAAGGTGCTGGTCAAGCTCAACGTGGCCGCCGACCAGTTGCCCGGTGTCATCGAGGTGCTCCCGTCGCTCCGCTCGCCCACCGTCTCCGAGCTGTTCGGTGGGGGCGGGTTCGCGGTGGAGACGGTGGTGCCGAAGTCGGAGATCAACGTGCTCATCCCCGCGTTGCGCGACCGCGGGGCGACGGACATCATCGAGCTCGCCCTCTCCAAGATCGTCCACTGAGGTCCCGCTGATGCCGCCCGTGACCCCCGACGGCCCCGCGCTGATCCCGGTGGGGCAGCGGACGTTCGTGGGGACCGTCCTCGAGTTCGACGATCCCCGCGGCGTCGGCACGGTCGGGTGCGGCGATCGGCACCTCCCGTTCCACTGCACGGCGATCACCGACGGCACCCGCCACATCGACGTGGGGACGGTGGTGGCCGTCCGGATCGGGCCGGGACGGCTCGGTCGGCTCGAGGCGCGGTCCGTGCGTCCCCTCCCCCGGGTGGCGACGACCACGGACCCGGCGTCCGGCCGGTCGGTGGAGATCGACCGCCCGGGCGCCCACAGCCTGCGCCCCCGCGCGGACTACGGCTCCTCACCCGGCCCGGAGGAGCCGTCCGCCTCCAATCCGATCGTGGTGTCGACTCCCCGGCCGGTGTCCGCGCCCGCTCCCGAGTCCGCGCCGTCGCCGGGGTCCGGTGGCTCGCCATGGCCGGCCGACGAGTCGGTCACACCGGTGTCGGGCACCCCGGCCCAGTCGCCGACGACGTCCGTGGCTCCGCCGGTGGCCCCGGCGCCGTCTGCTCCGGCAGCCCCGGTCGCCGGTGGGCCCGGTGACGAGGTGGGCGGCGAAGAAGGCGGCGGCGAGGACGACTCGTCGCCGAAGCCGAACTTCTGGTCGCCGTTCTCGCGCCATCCCGCCGGGCCCCCGCCGACGTGGTCGACCCCGGTGACCCCACGGAGACCTCCGACCGAGGGTTCCTGAGCCGGGTCCGTTCCGCCCGGCGGACGGTCCTCCAGGCCGTTCCCGGCGGGGCCGGCGGGGCTGTCCGACCAGTCCGCATAGGGGTTGCCCAGAATGTCGCGCGCCATGTCGACGACCACGGCGCTGTCGGCGTCGTCCTCGGTCACGACGCCGAGCAGGGGGGCGGCCAACAGCCCGGTCACGATGCCCGTCTCCGCCATCGACTCGGCCTGGACGATGGCCCACTCCCACAGGCGCTTGACCATGTCGGAGCCGGTCGGGTCCCGTGCGGGGTAGCGGAGCCTCGTGTTGACCGCGGCGTGGGCCAGGCCGGTGGCCGCCGGGAAGAGCCAGATCAGCCGGTAGTTCCCGGTGGCGTCGACCGTCGCGGCGGCCACGTAGGCGAGGACGACGCTGACCAGGTTGAACGGTGACAGCAGCACTCCGAGCCGCTCGCCGAGCCCACCTGCCCGTGGAAGCAACTGCAGGAGGAGTGGTGCCATCACGATGATGTAGGCACCGATGAAGGGCGCCCCGATGTAGCTGAGGACGACCGCCTGCCACAGATGGGTGTCGAAGTACTGGATGCCGGCCAGCACCGCGCCGAGGAGCGGTGCTCCGACGGCCAGCTGCATCGGGGTCAGCACCCGGCTGAGCGGCACCCCGAGCGCGATCCCGATGACGAAGACCGGGATGCCGGTGGCGAGGCCGGCGACGGTCTGGGCGCTGGCTCCGGCGTGGAGGACGCGCTGGAAGAACAGGATGGCCACGTAACCCGTCGAGCCGATCCCCGCCCAGAACAGCAGTGACCCGGCCACCAGCACCTTGGCGTTGGGGCCGGCCAGGATGTCCCGTAGCTCGTCCCGGGCGGGGCGGGCCCGTCGGGTGCGATCGGCCTCGGCCCCCGTCGCCGCCGACGGAGACTCGCGGACCAGCACGAGGACGGCCAGACCGGTGAGCACCATGATGACCCCCGCCACCTGGAAGGGGAGGTTCCAGGTCGCGGGGTCGGACTGCTTCCAGGTGGCGATCACGGTCCCCTTGATGGTCCAGCTGGCCAGGGTCCCGAGCACGGTGGTGAGGACCAGGGCCTTGAGCCAGCGGCTCCGTCCGAACACCTCGGGCACCACCGCCACGTTGGTCAGGGTGAACACGGAGGCGGCCTGGCTGGCGACGACGATGAACGCCACCAGCGCCCAGTAGCCGCTGACCACGGTGAACATCCAGGTCGCGGCACCCATGACGATGAGGCTGGCGGCCATGTAGGGCGTTCGCCGGCCGACCCGGCTCCGGGTCCGGTCGCTCAGTCGTCCCGCCACCGGGTAGGTCATCCAGCTGAGGAGACGGCTGGCGGTCAGGGCGAAGGTGACCGCCAGCGCCCCCGATGCCCGTTGCTGCACGAACAGGGTGATCAGGACGCCCGAGACGGCGAGGTTGGCGCGAGGGCCGACCAGCCCGATGGACAGTCCGATGAAGCTCCGCACCCGGGAGGCGTCGATCCCCCCGGACGCCGCCGGATCGGGCGACGGGGCGGTGTCGGCCGGATCGCTCACCCGTCGTCGACGTCGGCGCCGTCCTCCGCCTCCGCTGCGGCATCGGCGTCGACCCCGACGACCGAATCGACCCGGGCCCCGGCGCGCTGGGCGCCGTCGATCTGGACGTACGCCAGGCGGAGATTGGTCAGCCCCTCCTTGAGGGCGGCCTCACCTTCGCCGAGGCGGCCCTCCAACCCGTCGACCAGGCAGCCGAGCGCGTCGATGGCCAGGCGGGCCTGGGAGAGGAGGGGCGGCTGCTGGGACAGGTAGACGGCCGCCAGCTCGAACATGCCGTAGCAGTGGTTGGCCACCACCACCTCGACGGGAGCACTGGCCAGCTCGGCCCGCATGGCGTCCAGTTGGGCGGCGAGCGCCTCCTCGTCGACCTCCTCGGAGGTGCCGCCACCGGCGTCCGGGGGCGAGCCGCCCGGACCTCCGCCCGCTGGGGTGGCAGGCCTCCCCACCGGTCGTTCGCCGTCGGGTGTCCAGAGTGAGCTCACGACTGGTAGCCTAAAGCAACTGACAGACGAGGAAGCGGGGCTTCGCGATGCGAATCCCCCACCCGGCCACCGTGACCCGCCCCGGCGGGACACCCGTGCGACGGGTCCATGGGACCGGAGGCCGACGGACGTCGGTCGCCCCGGTGCTGGCTCCGCTCCTTCATCGTCGGCCGCGGGTGACCGTGGCCATGAGCACAGGGAGTGAAGCCGAAATAGCAACCAGCACCACCACCGATCCCCGTATCAACGATCGCATACGCGCCCGTGAGGTGCGCCTGGTCGATCCCGACGGGGAACAGCTAGGCATCAAGCTCCTTCCCGAGGCGCTGGCCATCGCCCGTGACCTCGACCTCGACCTGGTCGAAGTGGCCCCCGGGGCCAACCCCCCGGTCTGTCGCATCATGGACTTCGGCAAGCACAAGTTCGACGAGGCGCAGCGGGCCAAGGAGTCGAAGCGCAAGGCCGTCCACGTCGGGATCAAGGAGATGAAGTACCGGCCCAAGATCGGGCCCGGCGACTTCGACACCAAGACCCGGCAGGTGGCCAAGTTCCTCGAGGAAGGCCACAAGGTCAAGATCACGATCATGTTCCGGGGCAGGGAGGTCTTCCACCCCGAACTGGGCAAGAAGATCCTCGACCGGATCGCCGATCAGATGGACGGCCTGGGGAAGTCCGAATCGATTCCACGGCTCGACGGACGGAACATGGTGATGGTGCTCGCACCCGAGAAGCGGTCCAAGCCGGCGGGCTCGTCCCGCTCGGGAGGATCGAAGGGCGAACACCGTGGGTCCGGGGAACCGGCGTCGGTGACGACGCCGGAGGCACACGCAGGGGAGTCGACACAGACCGAAGCAACCGCACCAGCAGCACCGGCAACGCCAGGACCGGCGGGCGGACAGCCCGCACCGGCCACCGGGGCGCCGACGCCCGTCGTGGCCGCGGCAGCACCCGAGCCGGAGGCGGCGCCGGCGACGACGGCGGGGGACGCGCCCCCGGCCGCAGACTCGAGTGAAGGAGAGGGATAGACACGATGCCCAAGATGAAGACCGACAGCGGCGCCAAGAAGCGCATCAAGGTGACCGGCACGGGGCGGCTCCGCCGTCGCAAGGCATTCCGTTCCCACCTGCTCGAGCACAAGTCGGCAGAGCGGAAGCGGCGTCTCGGCCGCGAGACCGACTTCGCACCCGGTGATGCCAAGCAGATCAAGAGGATGCTCGGCAGGTAGCAGCTGCGGTCGGACCCCGGCCGGCATCAGCCCGGGGTCCGACCGCCTCCGGGCCGGCCACTGCGTCGCCCGGCGCCCACGGACCGGGCCCCGTCGACGGGGCCCTCCGGCACCGAATCCCACCACACGCAACCGGCCGGACGAATCCGGCCCATCACACGAAGGAGTACACCATGGCCCGAGTCAAAGGCGCAGTCCACGCAAAGAAGCACCACCGCGCCATCCTCGAGCAGGCGCAGGGCTACTACGGCAACAAGAGCCGTTCGTTCCGCGCCGCCAACGAGCAGGTCATGCACTCGATGCAGTACGCCTATCGGGACCGCCGTGCACGCAAGGGCGACTTCCGCCAGCTGTGGATCCAGCGCATCAACGCGGCGGCCCGGCTCAACGGTATGAGCTACAGCCGGTTCATCGCCGGACTCCACCGCGCCGACGTCGAAGTGGACCGCAAGGTCCTCGCCGACCTCGCGGTCACCGCTCCCGAGGCGTTCGCGTCCCTGGTGCAGGTGGCCAACGACGCCCTGGCCGGGGCGGGCACGAGCACCGAGGCCGGTTCCTGACCCAGTCGGGCCTGGCCTTCACGCACCAACGGGTGAGGAGGCTGCGCCAGCTCCTGCGCAAGCCCGGCGCCCGCAGCGCCGAGCAGGTGGTGGTGGTCGAGGGTGCGGAGCTCCTGTCGGTGGCCATGGCCGCCGGCGCGCCGATCGAATCGGTGTACGTGGCCCCGGAAGGGGTGACCGTCCCTTCGGTCGTCGAGGTGACCTCCCGGGTGCTCGACCAGGGTGGTCGGGTCTTCGACCTCGCCCCGGGGGTCATGGAGCGGGTCGCCTCCACGGTGACCCCGCAGCCGCTGCTCGCCGTGGTGTCCTACGCCCCGGCCACACTCGACCGCCTGGACGGTGCGTCGCTGGTCGTCGTGTGCGTCGACGTCCGCGACCCCGGAAACCTCGGCACGGTGATCCGGATGGCCGACGCGGCCGGGGTCGATGCCGTGGTGTGCTGCGACGGGACGGTGGACCCGACCAACCCGAAGACCGTGCGGTCGACGGCGGGATCGCTGTTCCACGTGCCGGTGGTCGAGGGTGGGCCCGTCGGGTCGGCCGTAGCCGAGCTCGCGGGCCGGGGGTTCACCACCGTGGCCTCGGTGGTACGCGGGGGCACCGACTACGCGGCGTTCGACTGGACCGGACCGGTCGCCCTGGTACTGGGGAACGAGGCCACCGGACTCGACGGATCGCTGGTCGCCGGACTGGACGCCGGGGTGACCATCCCGATGGCCGGGCGGGCGGAGTCGCTCAACGTGGCGGTCTCGGCCGCGGTGCTGTGCTTCGAGGCCCTGCGTCAGCGGCGCTCGGGTGCCTCGCCGGAGGGCATCCCTGCCCGTTCTACGATGGCGCCCATGGCAACGCAGGCTCCGGCCCGACCGGTCGACGACGGCGGACCGTCCGCATGAGCGGGGACCGGGACGTCGCGACGGTGGTGGCCGAGGCACGCATCGCCATCGAGGCGGCCGACACCACCGAGGCGATCCGCCACGTGGCTGCCACGGTGCTCGGGAAGAAGTCGCCGCTGGCCGAGGCGTCACGGGCACTCGGCTCGATGGACCCCGAGGCCAGGAGGGAGCTGGGCCGTCAGCTGCACGAAGCCCGGACGGCCGTGGAGGAACTGCTCGAAGCCCGTCGCACCGCGATCCGCTTCGCCGAGCTGTCCGCCGAGATGGCCGCCTCGCGGCTCGATCTCACCGAGTACGTCCCCGGCTCGGTCTCCGGTCCGGACCGGCGGGGCCACCTCCACCTCGTCTCCCAGACCCGGGATGCGCTCGAGGACGTGTTCGTCGGCATGGGGTTCGACGTGGCCGAGGGCCCCGAGATCGAGACCGACTGGTACAACTTCGGTGCCCTCAACATCCCTCCGGCCCACCCGGCACGGGGTATGTGGGACACCTTCTACCTCGACCTGGGCGAACCGGAGACCACGTTGCTCCGCACCCACACCTCCCCGGTGCAGATCCATCTGATGGAACGCGCCGTGTCGGAGGGCACCCTGCCCATCCATTCGGTGATGCCGGGTCGCTGCTATCGGCGGGACACCCCCGACGCGCGGCACCTGGCCGTGTTCCACCAGATCGAAGGCCTGGTCGTCGACCGGGGGATCACGTTCGCCGATCTCGCGGGCACCATCGAGACGTTCACCACCGCCTACTTCGGCCCCGACATCCACTCGAGGCTGCGACCGGCCTACTTCCCGTTCACCGAGCCGTCGGCCGAGTTCGAGGTCACCTGCGCCATCTGCCGAGGCGAGGGATGCCGGACCTGCTCCCAGACCGGATGGATCGAGCTGGGCGGGTGCGGCATGGTCGATCCGGCGGTGTTCGCCTCCGTCGGCATCGACGCCGAGGGGTGGACCGGGTTCGCCTTCGGCTTCGGCATCGACCGGTGCGCCCAGATGCGTCACCAGATCGCCGACATGCGGGCCCTGATCGAGAACGACATCCGCTTCCTGCGCCAGTTCTGAGGCGCGGACACCGAGAGGACAGAATTGCGCGTCCCCCTTTCCTGGCTCCGAGACTTCGCACCCTTCGGCGATGACGCCGCGGCCATCGCCGCCACCCTCGACGACCTCGGCCTGGTGGTCGAGGGGATGGAGCAGGTCGGCGAGGGCCTGGCCGACGTGATCGTGGCCCGGATCGAGGAGGTCACCGCCATCGCGGGGGCCGACAAGATCCGTCGGGTGGTGGTCACCGACGGGACCGGACAGGTGGAGGTGGCCTGCGGGGCCCGGAACTTCGCGGTCGGCGACCTGGTGGCGCTGGCCCCCGTCGGGGCGGTGCTGCCCGGTGGGTTCGCCATCGGCCGACGCACGATGAAGGGCATGGTGTCGAACGGGATGCTGTGCTCGGGACGCGAGCTGCGGCTGTCCGAGGACCACGAGGGGATCCTCATCCTGAACGATGTGGACGGGGCCGCTCCCGGGGTCATGTTGACCGGGGCACTCGGCATCGAGCCCGACGTGGTGTTCGACGTGGCCGTCGAGGCCAATCGCCCCGATGCCTGGTGCATGGCAGGGGTGGCCCGGGACCTGGCGGCCCGGCTCGGCCTGGAGTTCACCGTCCCGACGACCTCCGACCTCGTGGCACGGGCGGAGGGTGGCGGGTCGCCGACCCCGGCCCGGGCACCGAGAGTCGGGGCGCCGGTCGGTTCCCTCGCCACGGTCCGGGTGGACGACCTCGAGCTCTGTCCCCGGTTCACCACGCGGGTGCTCACCGGCGTGGCGGTGGGGGACTCGCCGCCGTGGATGGCCCGCCGGCTGACCGCAGCGGGGATGCGCCCCATCAACAACGTCGTCGACGCCTCCAACTACGTCATGCTGGAGCTCGGCCAGCCGACCCACCCCTACGACCTCGACCACCTGGACGGTGGTGGCCTCCTCGTCCGGCGGGCGGAGCCGGGCGAGACGGTGACCACGCTGGACGGCGTCGTCCGCACCCTCGGACGTCCCGGACCCGGTCTGGGCGACAGCGGCCAGGACTGCCTGATCTGTGACGCGACCGGCTCACCGGTGGGCATCGGGGGGATCATGGGCGGTGCGTCGTCCGAGATCGGCCCCGACACCACCCGGGTCCTGCTCGAGGCCGCCTACTTCGTGCCCATGGCCATCGCCCGGACCTCGAAGCGCCTCACCTTGCGCACCGAGGCTTCGGCCCGGTTCGAGCGGGGATGCGATCCCGAGGGCATCGACCGGGCCGCCGAGCGGTTCTGCGAGCTCCTCACCCTGACCGGAGGACCGGACCTCACCCTCGCCGAGGGGGTCATCGACGTGGTGGGCGACGTCCCGGCTCCCCTCGAGGTCACCGTCCGACCGGCGCGGATCAACGGCCTGCTGGGGACCGACCTCACGGCGTCCGCCATCGCCGGGCTGCTCGCCCCGCTCGGCATGCTGGCACTGGTGACCGGTGGTGACGACGACCCTGTCGACGTCGTCGTCCCGACGTTCCGTCCCGACGTCCGACCGCTCCCGATGGGCGAGGCCGACCTGGCCGAGGAGGTGGCCCGCACCTACGGCTATTCCCGACTTCCCCGTCGCAAGCCGGCATGGCCGGAGCCGGGGAGCCTCACCGGCTACCAGCGGGAGCGCCGACGGATCAAGGACGTCCTGTGCGGGCTGGGCGCGAGCGAGGCGTGGACCGCAGTGTTCGTGTCCGAGGGCGACCAGCTGGCGGCCGGATTCGCGCCGCCGTACATCGAGGTCACCAATCCACTGGTCGACGCCGAGCGGTTCCTCCGATCCACGATGGCGCCGGGACTGTTGCGGGCCATCCTCTACAACGCCGAGCGCCGCCAGGGCGACGTCCGGCTGTTCGAGGTCGGATCGGTCTTCCGGCGGATGGAGATCCCGACCGGCGACGGTCCTCCGGCCGAGTCGACGGAGCGGCTGTGCGCGGTGTTCGCCGACGGCGGGGACGACGCCTGGTCGGCTGTCGCCGCCTGGCGCACGGTGGCCGACGCGGTCGGGCTGGCCGGCTGGGAGATGGAGCAGGGACCACACCACAGCGGAGCCTCCCGGGTCCTCCACGAGCACCGATCGGCCACCTTGGTGTGCGAAGGGGTGCCGACCGGGTCGCGTCGGGTCGTCCTCGGCGTGGTGGGCGAGCTCGACCCCACCACCGTCGAGACGTTCGGGCTCGTGGGTGCCGACGGCCGTCCCCGTCGGGTGGGTTGGCTCGACCTCGACCTCGGTGTGCTCCTCGACCCGTCGGTCGCCCCACGCCGCCCGCTCGAGTCGGCCCCGATCAGCCGGTTCCCGTCGTCCGACGTCGACCTGGCCTTCGTCGTACCCGACGAAGTGCCGGCCGGGTCGGTCGAGGCGACGTTGGTGTCAGCCGGCGGTGACCTGCTCGAGTCGGTGCAGCTGTTCGACGTCTACCGTGGCGAATCCGTCGACGCCGGGTCGCGCAGCCTGGCCTACCGGCTGCGGTTCTGTGCTCTCGACCGGACGCTCACCGACGAGGAGGTAGGGGACCTGCGGGGGGCGTGCATCACGGCGGTCGAGCAGGGCCACCGGGCCGCGCTGCGCTGAAGCGGCTCGGCCGGCGGAGCAGCGTGGGCAGGAGCGGTGCCTCTGTCCTTCTCCGTATACACATAACGTGTGTATACGGCGGGAACGAGTTCGACCCCCCTCTGGTCCGTAGGTCAGCCCCGGGGTAGGGAAGCAGGCGGAACCGCGGTCCGTGCTGCGCTGAGTTTGCATATTCATGCGACTCTGTGCATACACTTGCAGCATGTCGGGAGCAACCGTGAAGGTCGGTGTCGTCGGTGCCTCCGGGTACGGCGGCGCCGAGCTGCTCCGCCTGTGTGCCGGCCACCCGGACCTCGACGTGGTGGTGGCCCAGGCGGGCTCCAACGCCGGCCAGGCGGTAGCGACCCATACGCCATCGCTGGCCGCCGCCTATCCGGGTCTCGTGTACGGGCCGACCGACCCGGACGCCCTCGACGGTCTCGACGTGGTGTTCCTGGCCCTGCCCCACGGCCGGTCCCAGGGTCTGGTCCCCGACCTGGTCGACACGGTCGGGGTCGTCGTCGACCTGGCCGCCGACTTCCGACTTCGGGACCCCGGGCTGTACCCCATCTGGTACGGGGAGGAGCACCTCGCCCCCGACCTGTTGGCGAGCTTCGCCTACGGCCTGCCCGAGCTGTACCGGGACGACCTGGTGGGGGCCACCCGGATCGCCGCCCCCGGGTGCTACCCGACGGCCGCCCTCCTGGCGCTGGCCCCTCTGGTCGACGCCGGGGCGGTCGCCCTGCCCGGTGGGGAGAGCGGTACGCCGTCGTTCGTCGTCGATGCGTCGAGCGGCGTGTCCGGGGCCGGAAGGGCCGCCAAGGAGAACCTCCACTTTGCCGCGGTGGACGAGGACTTCATCGCCTACGGTCTGCTGGACCACCGCCACACGGCCGAGATGGAGCAGGGTCTCGGGACCGCGGTCCTGTTCACCCCCCACCTGGCCCCGATGGTCCGGGGCATCCTGGCCACCTGCTACGCCCGCCCGGCCGATCCGGGGTCGTTCACCACGGAGGATGCCATGGAGATCCTGCACCACCGCTACGCGGACGAACCGTTCGTGGTCGTCGCCGATGCACCGCCCTCGACGAAGGCAGCCAGTGGCTCCAACACCGCGCACCTGTCGGTCCGGGTCGATCCGCGTACCGGGTGGGTCGTCGTGCTGTCGGCCATCGACAACCTGGTCAAGGGGGCGGCGGGGCAGGCGGTGCAGTGCGCCAACCTGGCGCTGGGACTGCCGGAGGTCGCCGGGCTCCCGGCGGTGGGGGTGTACCCGTGAGCATCACCACGCCGAGAGGGTTCGTGGCATCGGGATTGGCGGCCGGCATCAAGGCGTCGGGTGCCCTCGACCTCGCGCTCGTGGCCGTCGACGACGGTGTCGCCGTGCCGACGGCGGCGACGTTCACGTCGAACCTGGCCCTGGCCGCACCGGTGCAGGTCAGCCGGGCCCACATGGCGGCCAACCGGGGTCGGGCCGCGGCGGTGGTCGTGTCGAGCGGCAACGCCAACGCCGCCACCGGCGATCGCGGGAGGGCTGACGCCGCCGAGATGTGCGGGTCGGTGGCCGCGGAGTTGGGCGTCCCCGCCGAACAGGTGCTGGTGTGCTCGACCGGCCTGATCGGCACCCCGCTGCCGATGGACCCGATCCGCGCCGGGATTCCCCGGCTGGTGGCGGCGCGGACGGCTGGGCCCGAAGCCGGGGCCGACGCGGCCGCCGGCATCCTCACCACCGATTCGGGCCGCAAGGAGGTGCTGGTCACGTACCCGACGTTCACCGTCGCGGGGATGGCCAAGGGTGCGGGCATGCTGGCCCCGAACATGGCCACCATGCTGGCGTTCCTCACCACCGACGCCGCCGTCGAACCTGCACCTCTGGCCGACCTGCTGCGGTCCGCCGTGGCCGACTCCTTCAATTCGATGTCGGTCGACGGGTGCACGTCGACCAACGACACCGTGGTCCTCATGGCATCGGGTCGGGCCGGGCCGTGCGAACCGGGCGCGCTGGCCGATGCGGTCGCCGAGGCCTGCTCGGACCTGGCCGGCCAGATGGCCGCCGACGCCGAGGGAGCCGACAGGATCTTCCAGGTCCAGGTGGTCGGGGCCCGCTCCGACGCCGAGGCCCACCGGGCCGCCCGCAAGGTGGCCGACTCGCTGCTGGTCAAGTGCTCGATCAACGGGGAGGACCCCTACTGGGGCCGGGTGGCGAGCGAGCTGGGGTCGGCCGGTGTCGAGTTCGACATGGACCGCCTCTCCATCGCCTACGGAGGGATCACCGTCTGCAGGGGCGGGGTGCAGGTCCCCTTCGACCGCGCCGGGGTCGCCGCCCACATGGCCGGTTCGACGGTGTCCATCGAGTGCGGCCTCGACCTGGCCGACGGCACCGGTGTGGTCATGGGCGTGGAACTCGGCTACGGCTACATCGACGAGAACAGGACGACCTCGTGAGCGGGGACGTGGCCGACGGCCGGGCGGCCGGCGGGGGACCGGGGGACAAGGCCGCCGTGCTGGTCGAGTCCCTCCCGTACATCCGTCGGTTCCTGGGCAAGGTGGTGGTGGTGAAGTACGGCGGCAACGTGCTCCACGCCAAGCCGGGCCGGGACGCGGTGGACGAGGTGGCGGCGCTGGCCTCGTTCGCCGAGGACATCGTGCTCATGCGCTCGGTCGGGATGCTGCCCGTCGTCGTCCACGGCGGGGGCCCCCAGATCGGCGCGTTGATGGAACGCGTGGGCAAGGAGGTCGAGTTCCAGGACGGTTTCCGGGTGACCGACGCCGACACCATCGACCTGGTCCGCATGGTGCTCGTCGGGAAGGTGAACCGCGACATCGTCAGCACCATCAACGTCCACGGGGCACTCGCCGTCGGCCTGTCCGGCGAGGACGCCAACCTGATCAGTGCAACCGCCCGTTCCGAGGCCCTCGGGTTCGTCGGCGACGTGGTCGGGGTCGACCCCCTGATCGTGCACCAGTTGCTGGCCCAGGGGCTCATCCCGGTGGTGGCGACGATCGGCACCGACGCCTCGGGCCAGGCGTTCAACATCAACGCCGACACCGCCGCCGGGGCGATCGCGGCTGCCCTGAAGGCCGAGAAGCTGGTCTTCCTCACCGACGTGGCCGGACTGCGTGCGGTGCCCGACGACCCGACCACTCTGCTGCACCGGGTGGGCGCCGGGGAACTCGATGCCATGGTGGCCTCGGGCGCGGCCAGCGGCGGGATGATCCCGAAAGTGGAGGCGTGCGCGAAGGCGGTGCGGCACGGCGTCCAGCGCGCCCACATCCTCGACGGGAGGACGCCGCACGCGCTGTTGTTGGAACTGTTCACCGACGAGGGCGTGGGCACGATGATCGGGGTCGACCCGTGACCCCCGGAGCCGTCGACCGGTCGGCCCTCATGCACAACTACGCGGAACCGCCGGTGACCTTCGTCCGGGGCGAGGGGAGCACGCTGTTCGACGCCGACGGGCGCCCGTACCTCGACTTCCTCTCCGGCCTGGCCGTGACCTCGCTCGGCCATGCCCATCCGGTGGTCGCCGAGGCCATCGCCCACCAGGCCCGCACGCTCAGCCACGTGTCCAACCTGTTCGGCACCACCGTCGGCCCCGAGGTGGCCGTGACCCTGGACCGCCTGATCGGCGGGGGGGCCGAGCGGGCCGGCGGACAGGTGTTCTTCGGCAACTCGGGGGCCGAGGCCGTCGAGTGCGCCCTCAAGCTGGCCCGCAAGTGGGCGGGACCGGACCGGTTCACCGTCGTGTCGACCGACGACGCCTTCCACGGACGGACGCTGGCCGCACTGGCCGCCACCGGCCAGTACGACAAGCAGGCCGCCTTCGTGCCCATGCCGGTCGGATTCGACCACGTTCCCTTCGGCGACATCGACGCCATGGACGCGGCGTGCGACCCGGCCCGGGTGGCCGCGGTCCTCGTCGAGCCGATCCTCGGCGAGGCCGGCGTGGTGGTCCCGTCCTCGGACTACCTCGGCGCCCTCCGCCGGATCTGCACGGAGCGGGACATCCTGTTGATGGTCGACGAGATCCAGACGGGGCTGGGTCGCACCGGTCGGTGGTTCGCCTTCCAGCATCTCGGGATCGAGCCGGACGTGGTCACCATGGCCAAGGCGCTGGGCAACGGGATGCCGGTCGGCGCGTGCTGGGCACGGGCCGAAGTCGCCGCCGCCTTCGTGCCCGGCGACCACGGGAGCACCTTCGGAGGGCAGCCGCTCGCCTTGTCCGCCGCCCGGGCCACCCTCGCGGTCATGGAGGAGGAAGACGTCCCGTCCCGTGCCGCCGCCGCCGGGGCCCGGCTGCGTGCCGGCCTCGAGCGCCTTCCGGGCGTGGCTTCCGTCCGGGGCGAAGGACTGCTGCTGGCCGCCGTCCTGGTCAACGACTTCGCCCGGCCGGCCTGCGCGGAGGCGTTGCAGGGTGGTCTCGTCATCAACGCCCCCCGTCCCGACGTCCTGCGGTTCGCCCCGTCGCTGCTGGTGTCCGACAGTGACATCGACCGTGCCCTGGCCTCCCTCGCCCGTATCCTCGCCCGGCTGGTCGCCGCCTTCGGACCGCGGGGCGGTTCCGTGGCGACCGGGGGCGCACCGGCGGCGAGCGACGACGGAGGAGTGAGCGGTGTCCACTGACGTGACGAACCGGTCGACGCGGCACGTGCTCGAGGTGGACGACCTCGGCCCGTTGGGGCTCGACGAGGTGCTGGCGCTGGCAGAGTGCGCCCCGGCGACACTGCCCCGGAGCCTCGAGGGCCAGGGCGTGGCCCTGGTCTTCGAGAAGCCGTCGGCCAGGACCCGCAACAGCTCGGAGATGGCCACCGTGGCCCTGGGAGGCCACCCGGTCTACATCCAGGGTTCCGAGGTCGGGATCGACGTGCGCGAGACGGCGGCGGACGTGGCCCGTACCCTGGCCTGCTACCACCGGGTCGTATGCGCCCGGGTCTTCGACCACACCAGCCTCGAGCGGATGGCGGCGGCGCTGGACGCGGCCGGCGTGCCCGTGCCGGTGGTGAACCTGCTGTCCGACCGGGCCCACCCCTGCCAGGCCCTCGCCGACCTCCTCACCCTCCGCCAGCACTTCGGGGTCGAGGGCGTCCGCTCCAAGACGGTGGCCTACGTCGGGGACGCCAACAACGTGTGGCGGTCGCTGGCACTGGCGGCGTCGATGGCCGGTATCCCCTCGCGGATCGCTTCGCCGGCGGGCTATGGGCCGTCCGCGGAGGACATCGCCCACGTGCGGTCCTTCGGCGGCGACCTCCTGGTGACCACCGATCCGCGGGAGGCGGCACGGGGGGCGGATGCCCTGTACACCGACGTGTGGACGTCGATGGGCCAGGAGGGCGAGGACGACGTGCGCAAGGCGGCATTCGCCGGCTTCCGGGTCGACGAGCAGCTGGTGGCCGAGGCCGCCCCGGGAGCACTGGTCATGCACTGCCTCCCGGCCCATCGGGGCGAGGAGATCAGCGCCGGTGCGGTCGACGGCCCCCAGAGCGTGGTCTGGCAGCAGGCGGCCAACCGGATGCACGCCATGCGTGGGCTGCTGGCATGGGTGTCGGCGACCGGGGAGGCAGCAGGATGAGCCGGGTCACCAAGCACCAGCGACAGCACCGGATCACCAAGCTCCTCGAGGCCAGTGCGGTCGGCAGCCAGGCCAATCTGGTCGAATTGCTGGCCGCCGACGGCATCGAGGCCACCCAGACCACGGTCTCCCGCGACCTGGAGGAGCTGGGCGCCCTGAAGGTGCGGCTGCCCGGCGGCGAGACGGCCTACGCCCTGCCGGAGCTCCCCTCCCACCAGGTGGCCCCCGAGGATCATCTTCGCCGGGTGCTGGGTGAGTGGGTGGTCGAGGCCGACCACTCGGCGAATCTGATCGTCCTGCGCACCCCGCCCGGCTCCGCCCATGTCGTAGGCTCGGCCCTCGACCGGAGTGGCTTCCCCGGGGTCATCGGCACCGTCGCCGGCGACGACACCGTCCTGGTGGTGGCATCCGAGGCGAGCGGGGGAGCGGAGGTCGCCCGCCGCCTGGCCGTGCTGTCCGGCCTGGAGGATCCGGCGGGCGACGCCGGCGGGGCGTCCGACGATGGTGCGGCCCGGACGATCGACGACGAGACGACAACCGACGAGACGACAACGGACGAGACGACAAGAGGTGCGCGATGAGCGAACGTGTGGTGCTGGCCTACAGCGGGGGGCTCGACACCTCCGTGGCCGTGCGGTGGCTGATGGAGAACCAGGGGGTCGAGGTGATCGCCGTGGCCGTCGACGTCGGGCAGGCTGCGGATTCGACGGCGGAGGACTGGGAGGCGGTCCGGAGCCGTGCCCTGGCCGCCGGAGCCGTCGAGGCCGTCGTCGTCGACGCCCGGACCGAGATGGCCGAAGAGTTCTGCGTGCCCGCCCTGTTGGCCAACGCCAAGTACGAAGGGAAGTACCCGCTGGTTTCGGCGCTGTCCCGTCCGGTCATCGTCAGGCACCTCGTGGCCGAGGCCCGGCGCCACGGCGCCACCTCCGTGGCCCATGGTTGCACGGGCAAGGGCAACGACCAGGTCCGCTTCGAGGTCGGCACCCGGGCCCTCGCCCCCGACCTCCAGGTGATCGCCCCGGCCCGGGTGTGGGGCATGACCCGCGAGGACTGCATCGAGTACGCGGCCAAGTGGGACATCCCGCTGACCGTGACCAAGGAGAAGCTGTACTCGATCGACGAGAACCTGTGGGGCAAGGCCATCGAGTGCGGGGTCATCGAGGATCCGTGGAACCGCCCGCCCGAGGACGTCTACACCATGACCGTGCCCACGGCGACGGAGCCCACCGAGATCACCCTCGGCTTCGAGTCGGGTGTGCCGGTCTCGCTCGACGGTCGCCCCGTGTCCCCCGAACCGCTGATCGCCGAGGTCAACAAGGTGGTGGGGTCCTACGGGTTCGGCCGGCTCGACATGGTGGAGAACCGCCGGGTGGGCATCAAGAGCCGTGAGACGTACGAATGCCCGGGGGCGCTCGCCCTGCTCCTGGCCCATGCCGATCTGGAGGATCTCACGCTCGAGCGCGATCTCCACCACGAGAAGCTCCGCCTGGAGCCGCGATGGTCGGAGCTGGTCTACGACGGACTGTGGTTCTCGCCGCTCAAGCAGGCGCTGGACGCCTTCTTCGTCGAGTCGCAGCGGCACGTCACCGGCGAGGTCCGCCTCCGCCTGGACCAGGGTCGATGCTGGGTGGTCGGCCGCCGGAGCCCGGTGAGTCTCTACGATCACGGGCTCGCCACCTACGACGCCTCGGACAGCTTCCGTCACCAGGACGCCGAAGGCTTCGTCCGGCTCTGGGGCCTCGGCCTGGCCACCTGGTCGGCGGTGCAGGAAGGGCGCGGCGGCGGCGGGCGATGACACTCTGGCACGGTCGCCTGAGCGGCGGCACGGCCGACGTGGTCATGGACTACTCGGCGAGCATCCGATTCGATCGCCGTCTGGCCGGCGACGACATCGCCGGTTCCCGCGCACACGTGGAGGGCCTGGGCCGGGGAGGACTGCTGTCCGATGACGAGGTGACCGTCCTGTTGGGGGCGTTGGACGCCGTGGCGGGCGAACTGGCCGACGGCACGTTCGCCTTCCTGCCCGACGACGAGGACATCCACACCGCCGTGGAGCGCAGGGTGACCGAACTGGCCGGCGACACCGGTGCCAAGCTCCACACCGGGCGGAGCCGCAATGACCAGATCGCCACCGATCTGCGGTTGTACAGCAAGCGGGAGCTCGCCGCGCTGGCCGCCGACGTTCTCGGCCTCCAGAACGTCCTGGTGTCCCGGGCCCAGGAGGCGGAGGACGTCTACCTCCCCGGCTACACCCACCTCCAGCGGGCCCAACCGGTGCTGCTGGCCCACCACCTGCTGGCCCATGGCTGGGCGCTGTCCAGGGACGTGGACAGGCTGGTGGCCACCGTGGCCCGGCTCGACGTGTCGCCCCTGGGGGCCGGCGCGCTGGCCGGCTCGTCCCTGCCGCTCGATCCGGACGCGACCGCCGCCGATCTCGGTTTCGCCGGGAGGTTCGAGAACTCGCTCGACGCCGTGTCCGATCGCGACTTCGTGGCCGAGGCCCTGTTCGACCTGGCACTCCTCGGCGTCCACCTCTCGCGGATCGGTGAGGAACTGGTGCTGTGGTCGACCGAGGAGTTCGGGTTCGCCGTGCTGGACGACGCGTTCGCCACCGGTAGCTCGATGCTCCCCCAGAAGAAGAATCCGGACGTGGCCGAACTCGCCCGTGGCAAGACCGGACGACTGGTCGGCAACCTGACCGGGCTGCTGGTGACGCTCAAGGGCCTACCCCTCGCCTACAACCGCGATCTCCAGGAGGACAAGGAACCGCTGTTCGACTCGGTCGACCAGAGTCGCCTGGCTCTGGCCGCACTGACAGGCCTCCTGGCCACGGTCACCTTCGACGCCCACCGGATGCAGGATGCGGCCAACGGGTCGTCGGTCGCCGCCGTGGACCTGGCCGAGTGGCTGGTCCAGCAGGGGATGCCGTTCCGCCAGGCCCACAGTGTGGTGGGTGGCCTGGTGCACGACTCGATGGAGCGCCACGTTCCCCTGGGCGAGCTGGTCGAGGCCCACCCGGCGCTCGGGTCCGAGGCGGCGGCGCTGTTGGAACCGGGGGTGGCCGTCACCCGCCGGACCACGCCGGGCGGTGCAGGACCGGCAGCAGTGGCCGTCCAGCTCGAGCGCTTCGAGCATCGGCTCGAGGCCGACCGCATCCGGGTTTCCGCACTGGCCTGATCCCCGACCCGGGTCGGGTCCCGAGCACCCGTGTAACGCGGCCGGGCGGTGGCGGGACGGATCTGTGTGGATCCTTGCGTGCACGACGCCCGCTCGCGCTCGAACCGCGCCCTCCGGGGGACGTCGGCCCAGCCGGTCGCGCCCTTCGACGGTGACCGGCATGGGAGGCTGGTCTGGTGATCGTGCTCCTTCTGGTGGGGTTCCTCGGCGGTCTGGTGACCGGGATCTCGCCGTGCATCCTGCCGGTGCTTCCGGTGATCTTCGCCTCCGGCGCGGCAAGCGGTCTGGAGGAGAAGGAGGACGACACGCCCATCGGTGCCGCGGTCGAGCGAGATCCCGTGGCCGTGGGTGCGACCGTGGGCACCGCTGCAGGGATCGGTGGCCCGGGGGTCGCCGCGGACGACGCACCGCCCGCGCCCCGTGTGCCGTCTCCTGAGCGCCGGAGGATGGAATCCTTCGGCCGCCGCCGGCGGCCCTTCGCCGTGGTCGGCGGGTTGGTGCTCAGCTTCTCGGTGGCGACCCTGGTGGGCAGCTGGGTGCTCGCCTCGCTCGGCCTGCCCCAGGACCTGTTGCGATGGCTGGGCATCGGCGTGCTCGGCGTGCTCGGGATCGGACTCGTGGTGCCGGCCGTCGGCGATCTGCTCGAGCGGCCGTTCGCCCGGATCGCCGTGGGACGGCCGGTCGCGGAGGGCGGCGGGTTCGTGCTCGGCCTCAGCCTCGGCCTGGTGTTCGTCCCGTGCGCCGGTCCGGTCCTCGCCGCCATCACGACGGTCGGGGGTGACCACCGCATCGGCTGGTCGGCGGTGGTCCTCGCCGCGGCATTCGCGGCCGGGGTGGCCGTCCCGCTGTTGTTCTTCGCACTGGCCGGTCAGTACCTGGCCACGAGGATGTCGGCGGTCCGGACCCACGCGGCCACCGCCCGGCGGATCGTCGGCGCCGTGCTCCTGGTGACGGCCGTGGTGCTGGCGTTGCCGGGCAATGTCACCGACTGGTTCCAGCGGGACCTTCCCGGGTACACGGACGCACTGACCAATCACATCGAGCGCAATGCGTCGGCCACCCGGGCCCTCGACGGGGTGCGGGGCATCAGCGGTGGGGGGGCGTTGTCGAACTGCACCGACGGGAGCCCGGTCCTCCAGGAGTGCGGCAAGGCGCCGACCTTCACCGGTATCACCCAGTGGCTCAACACCCCGGGTGACCGCCCGCTCACCATGGCCGGATTGAAGGGCCGGGTGGTGTTGGTCGACTTCTGGACCTACTCGTGCATCAACTGCCAACGTTCGTTGCCCCACGTCGAGGCGTGGAACGCCGCGTACGCCAAGGACGGGCTCACGGTGGTGGGTGTCCACACCCCGGAGTTCGCCTTCGAGCACGTCGTGTCCAACATCACCCGGGCGGCCGGGCAGCTGGGTGTCCGCTATCCGATCGCCGTGGACAACGACTACGGGACGTGGAACGCCTACCAGAATTCCTACTGGCCGGCCGAGTACCTGATCGACGCCACCGGGACGGTGCGCCACGTCGATTTCGGGGAGGGCGGGTACGCGCAGACCGAGACGTTCATCCGCGAGTTGCTGAAGGCGGCCGATCCGCGGGTGGTCCTCCCGCCCCCGACCGGCGTGCCCGACAGGACGCCCCAGTACCAGACCACACCGGAGAGCTATCTCGGCTATGCCCACGACGAGCCGAACCTGGCCGCCGAGAGCGTGATCCCCGACGCCATGGTCAGTTACGCGGCACCGGCGACCCTGCCCGCGGACGAGTACGCGTTCGGCGGCCAGTGGGACATCGGGTCCGAGGCGGCCACGGCGGGGGCGGATGCGACGTTGTCCCTCAACTTCCAGGCCGGAGACGTCTACCTGGTGATCGGCGGGGCGGGCGCCATCGAGGTCGACCTCGATGGGAGACCCAGCCGGACCGTGGTCGTCGGCGGGGAGCCCAAGCTGTACCACCTGGTCGGGCCCGGTGCGTACCAGCAGGGGACCGTGACCCTGCACGTGCCGGCCGGCATCATGGCCTACGACTTCACGTTCGGGTAGCTCCGGAGCGTCGACGGGGGCCCCGGCGTCGAGCAGGGCGACCGACCCGTTGACGGACGGGGCGGGTCGGCGTACCACTGGCTCCACGTCGGAGGAGAGGCTCGCCATGTCGATGCGTCGCCGTCGTCCGGGAACGTGCGGCGTGGACACCGGGGTGGACGCGAACCGTGTAGAGTGGACCTTCTCGCACGGTGTCGCCCTTCTCGGTCGGGGAGCAGTCCCCGCCCGATTGACATGCCGGCTCCGATGCGATACTGTGACTAGTCCCGGTGAACGCCCCTTGGGGGTGGCGCCAGGCAACTGCGGTTCCGAAGCTCTGCTTCTGTCTGCGGTCATTCCGGCACCAACGCCTTCGGGTGCGTGCCCGGTCGCTCCTTGAAAACGGAATAGTGATAGCCAAAAGTCAGTGCGGGCGATCGCGGGGAAACTCG
>JBEKRV010000009.1:0-93404 GCA_049517675.1 Acidimicrobiales bacterium | reverse complement strand
CTCGTGGCCACCGCCATCCAGGTCTCGGTCACCGAGGTCGACTACGGCGGCTACTACGGCGGGGGCATCCCCCCGTGGTGGTCCCCGACCACCAGCGCCGACGCGTTCATCCACACCGTCGAGGCCTACTCGGGGTCCGGGGGACCGTCGGTGGTCGACGGCTCGGACCTCCCCCCGCTCCTCGGTGCGGGTGGCGGAGGGACGACCACCACCACGACCGAACCGCCGCCGACCACGAGCACCGTGCCGACGACGACGACCACGACCACGCTTCCCTCCGAGGACACCGGTGACGGCTACCGGGTGGTGACGTCGGCCGCCCAGGTGTCCGCGTTCGGCACCGACCTGTCCTACGGTCCCGCGGGCGCTCTCGACCTCAACAAGCCCATCGTGGGCATGGCCGCGGGCCCCGGCGGCCACGGCTACTGGCTGGTCGCGGCCGACGGGGGGATCTTCAACTTCGGGGACGCGGGGTTCTACGGCTCGACCGGTGGGATCGGGCTCAACGCCCCGATCGTCGGCATGGCGGCGACACCCGACGGCAGGGGCTACTGGCTGGTGGGCGGCGACGGCGGCGTCTTCGCCACCGGCGACGCCCCCTACGTGGGTTCCACCGGGGCGATGACGCTCAACAAGCCGGTGGTCGGCATGGCCGCCACCCCGGACGGCAAGGGGTACTGGCTGGTCGCCTCCGACGGCGGCATCTTCGCCTTCGGCGACGCCGGCTTCTTCGGCTCCACCGGAGACATCACGCTCAACGAGCCGGTGGTCGGCATGGCCGCCACCCCGGACGGCAAGGGGTACTGGCTGGTCGCCTCCGACGGCGGCATCTTCGCCTTCGGCGACGCCGGCTTCTACGGATCCACCGGTGGCCTGAAGCTCAACGCCCCGATCGTCGGCATGGCCGCCACCCCGGACGGCAAGGGGTACTGGCTGGCCGCCTCCGACGGCGGCATCTTCGCCTTCGGCGACGCCGACTTCTACGGCTCGGCCGCGGCAGCCACCGGACAGCCGGTCGTCGGCATGGCCGCCGGCTGATCCCGGGCACCCGGCCCGGCACCACCGACGGCCCCCTGGTGGGGGGTGCGGTGGAGTAGCCTCTCCCGGTCGAGCCCGAGGTCGGGACGGGGGCCGGTGCCGTGTGCGGGGAGCGCAGGCCGGTGCCTCCTCCCGGCACGGGAACCGGCAACGGTCGGGGGCGCCACCGCCGGTCCGCCGGCCGCTCCGTCCATCGAGTCCCCGGGGGGATGCTGTGCCCAGCCATCGGTTCGTTCCCGTGATCATCGCCCTGTGCGCCACCTTCGGTGCCGCCGGTGTCGCCACCGCGGGAGGATCGTCCGACGCGGCGGCCGCGACGCTGCCCGCGCCCACTGCGGTCGCCCCGTTCTCCGGGCACGGATCGATCGGCCAGGCGTACGTGGCCGGCGCCACCCCGGGGACGTCCCTCGTCCTGGCCGACGGAGCCGGACACGAGGTCGGGTCCGGACGGACCGACGCCCTCGGCAGCCTGATCGTCCGCAACGTCGCGCCGGGGCCCGGGTACACGTTCCGGGTGGACCGGGACGGCGTCGTGGCGGCCACCCCCCCCTTCCGGGTCCTGTCGACCACGGACACCCCGCCCGAGTCGTTCTACGCCGACCAGAAGATGCACGTGGGCCTCAACTACATCACCATGCGCGACGGTGTGAAGCTGGCCGCCACCGTGCGCCTCCCCTACGGCGAGACGATGGCCGACGCGCCCTTCCCCACCGTGATCGAGGACTCCGGCTACGCCATCGCCGGGCCGGACAGCCTGATCGACGCCGTGCTCCACCTGGACGGCGAGACCACCTCGGACCCCCTTCTCCCGTCGACGTCCACCGCGGTCGGCTCACTCGTCGCCCCGCTCCTCGGTTTCGCCACCATCAGCCTCCAGATGCGGGGCACCGGCTGCTCGGGTGGCGCCTTCGACCTGTTCGGCCTGCCCACCACCTACGACGGCTACGACGCGGTCCAGATCGCCGCCGCCCAGCCGTGGGTCGCCCACCACAAGGTGGGCCTGGTGGGGATCTCGTTCTCGGGCATCTCCCAGCTCTTCGTGGCCGGGACCCGACCGCCGGGGCTCGCCGCGGTGGCACCGATGAGCCTCACCGACGACCTCTACTCGACCGGGTTCCCCGGCGGGATGTTCAACGCCGGGTTCGCCGGCTCGTGGCTCGACCAGCGCATCGCCGACGCCGAACCCGCCCCTGCCGGGGGCCAGACGTACGCCAAGGTCCTCATCGCCGACGGCGACAAGACGTGCCTGGCCGACCAGGACCTCCATGGGCAGGCCCAGAACCTCGACGCCCTCCTCGGCGAGGCGTCCCACCGCGATCCCGGCCTGTACGACCAACGGGCTCCGGTGTCCTGGGCGGCCCGGACCCAGGTGCCGGTGTTCCTGTCCGGGGCGTTCCAGGACGAGCAGACGGGGGGGCAGTGGCCGGCCATCGTCTCGGCCCTGGCCAAGGACCCCGACGTGTGGGTGACCATGGTCAACGGGACCCACGCCGACTCCCTCGGCCCGGGGACCATCACCCGCTGGCTCGAGTTCCTCGACATCTTCGTGGCCCAGGAGGTGCCGAAGCCGTCGCCGCTGCTCGACGTCCTCGCCCCCCAGCTCTACGACCAGCTGGCCTCGGCCCCCTCGGCGCCGCCGCCACCGCTGCAGTTCACCCACGAGCCGACCCTCGCCGCGGCGCGGAAGGCGTTCGAGGCGCAGCCCCGGGTCCGCGTGCTCATGGACAACGGGAGCGGCAGTGCGGGCCCCGGTGCGCTCCAGCCCGTCTGGCAGGCGCAGTTCGACTCGTGGCCGCCACCGACGGCCATCGCGATGTCGCTCCACCTCGGGGCCGGCGGCACGCTGACCCGGACCACCCCGGCCGCATCGACCGTGTCCTTCCGACCGGATCCCTCGGCCCGGCCGGCGACGGACCTCCCGTCGGGCAACGTGTGGTCGGCCACCCCGCCCTACGACTGGACCCCGGTGACCGGCCCGAGCGGCCTCGGGTTCGTCAGCGCACCGCTGTCCCACGACCTCACGGTCATCGGACCGGCGAGCCTGGACGTGTGGGTGAAGAGCACGGCCGCCGACACCGATCTCCAGGCGACCGTGTCCGAGGTCCGTCCCGACGGATCCGAGATGTTCATCCAGAGCGGCGACCTGCGGGCGAGCGACCGGGCGCTCGACCCGACCGCCTCGACGGCCACCCACCCGGTGCCGACCTACCTGGCGTCGACGGCCCGGCCCCTGCCCGCGGGGACCTTCACCGAGGTGCGGATCCCCATCCTCCCCTTCGCCTACTCGTTCCGCGCCGGCTCGCGCATCCGGGTGACGGTGACCGCCCCTGGGGGCGACCGCCCGGTGTGGGTGTTCGACACGTACCAGACGCATGGGCGGGTGACCGACACGATCCGGACAGGCGGGGCCACGCCCTCGTCGCTGGTCCTGTCGGTGGTCCCGGGCATCACCCCGCCGGACGCCCAGCCGGCCTGCCCGTCCCTGCGCGGCCAGCCGTGCCGGACCTACGTACCGGCCCAGAACGGTGGCTAGGCCTGCGATGTCACGCCGCCTGTGTAGGGTGGCCCCATGGCAGACCAGGAGCAGTTCTCCGACCTCGCCATGGGGTACATGTCCGCCCTGTACACGGCGGCGCTGCGGATGACCCGGAATCCGGCCGACGCGGAGGATCTCGTCCAGGAGACGTACCTGAAGGCCTACCGGGCCTTCGGTTCCTTCGAGGCGGGCACCAACCTCAAGGCGTGGCTCTACCGGATCCTGACCAACACGTACATCAACTCCTACCGGTCCAAGAAGCGTCGGCCGGAGATCGCCGACGTGGAGGACGTGGACGACCTCTACCTCTACCACCACCTGGCCGGGGACCCTTCGGCCGGGCTCGGCCGGAGCGCCGAGGACGAGGCCCTCGACCGGTTCACCGACACCGACGTCAAGGCCGCCATCGAGTCCCTCCCGGACACGTTCCGCATCTCGGTCCTGCTGGCCGACGTCGAGGGCTTCTCGTACAAGGAGATCGCCGAGATCACCGACGTGCCGATCGGAACGGTCATGAGCAGGATCCACCGCGGAAGAAAAGCCCTGCAGAAGGCGTTGGTGGACGTGGGAAGAGCGCGCGGCCTGGTCGGGGCCTCGGACGAGTCGAGGTAGGTGAGTCTGTCGATGGGACCAGATGGGGACGGCGTAGCCGGCGGCCCACGGCGCGCGGACGAGGAGCCGGCCGCCGGTTTCGTCGGCTGTGAGGAGACGATCGAGAAGCTCTACTTCTATCTCGACGGCGAGCTGACCGAGCAGCGCCGAATCGAGATCGCCCGGCACCTCGACCTGTGCGGACCGTGCGTGGGTGCCTACGGCTTCGAGGCCGAGCTGCGCAAGCTGGTGGCCAACCGGTGCCAGGAGCGGGTGCCCGATGCGCTCATCGCCCGGGTGGCCGAGGCGTTGCGCCGGGAGAGCGCGTCGGCCGACTGATCCCACGGCCGGGCCGGCGGCCCCCCGACGGGTCCGGCCCTCCCTACACTGGTCGTCGTGACCGCCATCGATGCCGACCCGATCCCCGCCGACGACCGGCCGCGCCGGTCGACGACTCCGGGCGCGGTGGACTGGGACACCGCCGAGCGGGTGGCCACCTGGGTGGGCAGCAGGACCAGAGTGCCCGCCCCGTTCCGCCCTGACCTGCTGCAGGCCGAATTCGCCGAACTGACCTCTCAGGCCGAAGAGCTGGTGGCCGCCTCCACCGGCCTGCGCTCGGCCGCGGGCCCGGCCCGGGCCCGGGTCACCGACCGGGCGGGGTGGGTCCGCGCCAACGTGGCCAGCTTCCAGCGCCTGTTGGGACCCCACCTCGACCGCTTCGACCCGTCCCGCCTGTCCGGCGCCAACCCGATGCTGGCCCGTCTGGCCGGACCGCTCGCCTCGGCCGGCCGCACCGCCACGGGGGCGCAGATGGGCGTAGTGCTCGGTTGGCTCTCGACCCGGGTGCTCGGTCAGTACGACCTCCTCCTCACCGAGGAGTCCGTCGAGGACCAGGACATCGTGTACTTCGTGGGGCCGAACGTGGTCGCCCTGGAGCGCCAGCACGGATTCGACCCGCGGGAGTTCCGGCTGTGGCTGGCACTCCACGAGGTGACCCACCGGTGCCAGTTCACGGCCATCCCGTGGATGCGCGACTACTTCGTCTCGCTGGTGGAGGAGGGCATCGGATCGCTCGAGCCCGACCCGACCCGGTTGGCGGCCGCCCTCCGGCGGATGGTGGAGGAGATCCGGGCCGGTCGCAACCCGCTGGAGGACAACGGCGCGCTCGGACTGGTGGCCACGCCGGAGCAGCTCGAGGGGCTCCACCGGATCCAGGCGCTGATGAGTCTGCTGGAGGGCCACGGGGACGTGACGATGGACCGTGCCGGCGCCGCCGACATCCCGAGTGCCGCCCACTTCTCCGAGGTCCTGCGCCAACGCCGCAAGCAGGCCCACGGGCTGTCCCGCGTGCTCCAGCAGCTGATCGGGATCGAGGCCAAGCTCCGCCAGTACGAGGAGGGCGAGCGGTTCATCGCCGTGGTCGAGGAGCGCGGGGGTCAAGCGCTGCTGGACAACGCCTGGCGGGGCCCCGAGTGGCTCCCGTCGCTCGAGGAGATCCGTGACCCGTCGGCCTGGATCTCGCGTGTGGGCCCTCCGGCGCTCGTCCTCCCCTGACCCGATGACCGAGCCGCCCGGCACCGCCCGGCAGCCGGCGGCCGACCTGGCCGGCGACCCGGTGGTCGTGGCGCTGCTCCGACGCTGCACCTTCCCCCCTCCCGGCTCCCCTCTGGTGTGCGGCGTCTCGGGAGGGCCCGACTCGCTGGCGCTCCTGATCCTCGCCGTGGCCGCCGGTTGCCGGGTCACGGCCGTGCACGTCGATCACGGTCTCCGCCCGGGATCGGACACCGAGTCCGCCGTCGTGGCGGACGTCGCCGCCCGCCTCGGCGCCCGGTTCCGGTCGTGCCGGGTCGAGGTCACCGACGGCCCCAACCTCGAGGCCAGGGCCCGGACCGCCCGGCACCTCGTCCTCGGCAACGGGGCGGCCACCGGCCACACGGCGGACGACCAGGCCGAGACGGTGCTGGTCAACCTGCTCCGGGGTGCCGGCGTCCACGGTCTGGCCGGCATGCGTGCCGGGGCCACCCACCCGCTGCTCGGCCTCCGCAGGAGCGAGACCGTCGCCCTGTGCGCCCACGTCGGGCTGGCACCGCTGCGCGACCCGTCCAACGACGACCCGCGGTTCGTCCGCAACCGGGTCCGGGCCGAGCTGTTGCCCCTGTGCTCCGACATCGCCGGGCGTGACGTCGTCCCCGTCCTCGCCCGGCAGGCCGCGCTGCTGGCCGGCGACGCCGAGCTCCTCGACTCGGTGGCGAGCCTGCTCGACCCGACCGATGCCGCGGCCCTGGCCTCGGCGCCGACGGCACAGGCCCGACGGGCCGTGCGGGGCTGGTTGGCCGGCGGCGGCCGCTACCCTCCCCCGGCCGGGGCCGTCGACCGGGTGCTCGAGGTGGCGCGTGCGCAGCGGCGGGCGACCGAGGTGCCCGGCGGGGTGCGGGTGGCCCGTTCCGGGGGTCGCCTGCGCATGGGGCCCGTGGGAGGTGCAACCGGCGCTCCGGTACAGTCGTGACGTGACCACCCGAGGGAACGAGCGCCCGACCGACGGCGCGCGCCTCGAGGACGGTGACGAGGTCGGACAGGTGATCGTGTCCGAGACGGACCTGCAGGCCCGCATCGCCGAGCTCGGCTCGGCGATCACGGCCGACTACTCCGGTCGGCCACCCCTGCTCGTGGGCGTGCTGAAGGGCGCGTTCATGTTCATGAGCGACCTGTCACGGGCCATCGCACTCCCCTCCGAGGTCGACTTCATGGCCGTGTCCTCCTACGGCAGTGCCACCCGGACGTCGGGGGTGGTCCGCATCGTCAAGGACCTCGACGTCGACCTGCTGGACCGCCACGTGCTGGTGGTCGAGGACATCGTCGACAGCGGCCTCACCCTCAGCTACCTCCAGCGCTACCTGCTCGCCCGCCAGCCGGCCAGCCTCGAGGTCTGCGCCCTCCTGGTGAAGGAGGGCCAGCAGCGGACGGCGCTCGACCTGCGCTACGTCGGCTTCACCATCCCCGCCGACTTCGTGATCGGCTACGGGCTCGACGTCGCCGAGCGCTACCGGAACCTGCCGGCCATCCACGTGTACGACGGACCGAAGCCGTAGCCCCCACCGGGTCCGTGGGATGGTGCCGGTCGGTGCCGGCGACGGGTGCGGACGGCACGTTCCGGCGATCGACCAGGTAGAACGGGGCACCGACGCCCGGACGCAGGACGGCCGACGAGTGGAGACGAGTGGAGAGGTGACCGGACGATGAGCGTGGACACGAAGCGGATCGAGGCGGCCGTGCTGGAGATCCTGGCCGCGGTGGGCGAGGACCCGACCCGCGACGGGCTGGTCATGACCCCGGGCCGGGTGGCCCGCATGTACGAGGAGCTCTTCGTCGGCCTCCACGAGAACCCGGCCGACCACCTCGAGGTGACATTCGCCGCCGATCACGACGAGATGGTCATGGTCCGGGACATCCCCTTCGCCTCGCTCTGCGAGCATCACATGGTGCCGTTCATGGGTCGGACCCACGTCGCCTACATCCCCGGCTCCGACGGCCGGATCACCGGCCTCTCCAAGCTGGCACGGCTGGTGGACGGCTTCGCCAAGCGGCTGCAGGTCCAGGAGCGGATGACCTCGCAGATCGCCGACGCCATCGAGGCGGCCCTCGACCCGAAGGGCGTCCTGGTCGTGGTGGACGCCGAGCACCTCTGCATGTCGATGCGGGGCGTCAAGAAATCGGGCACGTCCACGATCACCTCGGCCGTCCGGGGCCAGTTCCGCACCGACACGGCGACACGGTTCGAGGCCATGCAGTTCGTGAGGGGCCGCTGACCGTCCCGGCAGCGGGGCGGCCGGCTCCTGCGCCCCGATCACGGGTCCCGTGCCGGTCGCCGCACCGCCCGCGCTGGTTTACGCTGGGTGCGATGCCGGATGCGACCACAGAGGAACGTGCCCTGGTCATGGGCATCCTCAACGTCACCCCGGACTCGTTCTCCGATGGCGGCCACTGGTTCGAGACGGATCGGGCGATCATGAAAGGGCATGAGATGATCGCCGAAGGGGCCGACATCGTGGACGTGGGGGGAGAATCCTCCCGTCCCGGTGCCGTGGAGGTGCCCGTGGAGGAGGAGCTCCGACGGGTCCTCCCGGTGATCGAGGCGCTCAGTCCGTTCGTCCGGGTCTCCGTCGACACCGTCAAGGAGTCGGTCGCCGAAGCGGCGGTGGGGGTCGGCGCCACCCTCATCAACGACGTGTCCGCCTCCCTGTGGCCGGTCGCCGCCCGCCGCGGCGTGGGGTGGGTGGCCATGCACCGCAAGGGGACCCCGGCCACGATGCAGGCGGACCCCCGGTACGACGACGTGGTCGTCGAGGTGCGCGACATGCTCGCGGCACGGGCCGCATCGGCGGCCGAGGCCGGTGTGGAGGAGATCTGGATCGACCCGGGCATCGGCTTCGGCAAGACGGTCGAGCACAACCTCGAGCTCCTGGGCGGCCTGGACGTCCTGGTGGCGACCGGCCACCCTGTGCTGGTGGGCACCAGCCGCAAGGGGTTCCTCGGTGTCCTCGGTGCCGGGCCGGACGGCGTCGCGCTCCCGGCGGCGGAGCGGTTGCCGGGCTCGCTGGCCACGGCCACGTGGGCGATGCAGCAGGGGGCGGGTATGGTCCGGGTCCACGACGTGGCGGCCACGGTGCAGGCCGCGACGTTGGTCGGGCGGCCGCTCCACCGTGACCGGGCTGCGTCATCGATGCTGGATACGGAGGTCGGATCGTGAAGGGCAAGTGGGCAGCAGGGATCCCCCCGCGGAATTTCACCTGGGTGATCATGGATCGCCTGGCCATGAGCGAGCGCCCGGGTGGCTTCGCTCCGAACCATCGCAAGGTGCGCCGCCAGGAGGAGATCATCTGGCTGCAGGTCCAGGGGTTCAACCGGGTGGTTTCGCTCCTCCCGTCGTCGCACAACCTGCAGGCCTACGAGGAGAAGTCGCTGGCCAGTGTGCACTACCCGCTCCCGGGCTCCGGCGACGTGCGGGGGGTGCTCGCCGAGGTGTACCGCGACATCCACGGGCGACTGGTCCAGGGGGAACGGATCCTCGTGCACCAGGAGGAGCTCGGCGACCGGGTGGCCGGTGTGATCGCCGGGTACCTGCTGTGGTCCGACCGGCTGCCCGGCGGACCCCAGGCGATCACCGCGCTCGAGCACCTGACCGGGCACCCGATGGGCCCCGCCGGCCGCGAGCTGGTGGCCTATGCCGGGCAGTTGGCCCCGGTGGTGGCTCCGACCGACACCGGCAACTCCCGCCCCGCCTGATGTCCGGCGCCGTCGTCCCCGACGACCGGATCGAGTTGCGCGGGCTCCGGTGCGTGGGGACCCACGGTGTGCTGGCCGAGGAGCAGGAGCGTGCCCAGCCGTTCGAGGTCGACCTCGATCTGGCCGTGGACCTCCGGCCGGCCGGCGTGTCGGACTCCCTCGCCGACACCGTCGACTACGGGGTGGTGGCCGACGTCGTCACCACCACCGTGTCGGGCCCCCGCTCGTTCGCGTTGCTCGAGGCCCTGGCCTGGCACGTGGCCGACGCCGTCATCGACGTCGACCATCGGATCGTCGCCGCCACGGTCACCGTCCGCAAGCTGAGGCCGCCGTTGGCGGTGGACATCGAGACCGTCGGCGTGCGGGTGGTCCGCCACCGGTGACGGCCCCGTCGGCCGAGGTCCCGACGGTGCGGGCGTTCCTCTCCCTCGGCTCGAACCTGGGGGACCGGGAAGCCCATCTGCGACGGGCGGTCGACCAGCTGCGGGCCGGGAGCGATCCGCCGGTGACGGCCGTCTCGAGGGTCTACGAGACGGAGCCGGTGGGGGGGCCCGACGACCAGGGAGCCTTCCTCAATCTGGTGGTCGAGCTGGCCGTGTCCCCGTCGGTCGATCCCTACCAACTGCTCCGACGGTGCCATCGCCTCGAGGCCGCGGCAGGTCGGGTGCGCACCGTACGGTGGGGTCCCCGCACGCTGGACGTCGACATCGTGTGGATCGACGGGGTCCGGGTCGACCAGGCCGACCTGACCGTCCCCCACCCGCGGTGGCGGGAGCGCCTCTTCGTGCTGGCCCCTCTGGCCGAGTTGGCCCCCGACCTCGTCTCGGCCGAGGATCTCGGGGCCGCTGGCGGCGAGGTGCGGGTCGTGGGTATGGTCTAGGGAGCAGTTCCTGGATTTCCTGATGCGAACGGCACCCTTCGGGGGCTGGAACGTAGAAAGAGGTCTCGTGACCACATTCCGTGTACTCGGACCGGGCCGTGCCGGCCGGTCGTTGATGGCAGCCCTCGATGCTGTCGGGGGCTATCGATCGTCGGGTGCCTGGGGGCGCGACCGGTCGCCGGTCGACGCCGCCTACGGGGTCGACATCCTGGTCATCGCCACCCCGGACGACGTGGTGGCCGACATCGCCGCCGAGGTCCGTCCGGTCGAGTCGACCGCGGTGGTGCACCTGTCGGGCTCCCTCGGGCTGGACGTCCTGGCCGGGCACGCCCGGCGGGGCTCGCTCCACCCCCTGGTCCCCCTGCCCACGCCGGCCATCGGCGCCGAGCGGCTGCGGTCGGGCATCACCTTCGCCGTCGCCGGCGACGGGGTCGCCCGCACGATGGCCGAGGCGCTCGGGGGCAGCGTGGTCGAGGTCGACGACCGTGACCGTGCGGCCTACCACGCTGCCGCCGTGATCGCCGCCAACCACCTGGTGGCGCTCATGGGACAGGTGGAGCGCGTCGCCGCCACCGCCGGTCTCCCGCTCGGGGCCTTCGCCGGCCTGATGCGCGCCGCCAGCGAGGACGCCCTCGCCCTCGGGCCCCGTCGGGCCCTCACCGGGCCGGCCGCACGGGGCGACTGGGAGACGGTCGAGCGGCACCGCACGGCCATCGCCGCCATGCCGGCCCACCGCACCGAGCTCGCCGGCTACGACGCGATGGTCGCGCTGGCCAGAAGGCTCTCCCTGGACACGGCCGAGGACCTCGATCCGGCGGTGGACGGGGACCGCGGTCCGTCGCCCGTTCCCGTGACCGGCGTGTCCGGGGCCGAGCAGGTGGCGTGACCACCGCCATCGCCACCGGGGCGGCGGCGACGACGGGCACCGCCGGGGTGACCGTGGTGGAGACCCTGGCCGGGTACTCGGCGCTCCTCGACGCCGCCCGCTCCGCCGGGCGGACGGTGGGGGTCGTGCTGACCATGGGCGCCCTGCACGAGGGGCACGCGTCGTTGATCCGGAGGGCCGCCGCCGAGTGCGACGTGGTGGCCGTCTCGGTGTTCGTGAACCCGACCCAGTTCGCCGAGGCCGGCGACCTGGTCGGCTACCCGCGCACGCTCGCGACGGACGTCGAGGTGGCGGCGGGCGCCGGTGCCTCGCTGGTCTTCGCCCCCTCGATCCCCGAGATGTACCCGGGATGGCCCACCGCCCCGGCCACCACGGTGACGGTCCGTGGGCTCGGCGACCGGTGGGAGGGCCCGTCCCGTCCCGGCCACTTCGACGGGGTGGCGACCGTGGTGGTCAAGCTCCTGTCCGTCTCGGGGCGATGCCGGACCTACTTCGGCGAGAAGGACTTCCAGCAGCTGGCCATCGTCCGCCGGGTCACCGGGGACCTGTCGCTGCCGGTCGAGGTGGTCGGCTGCGCCACGGTGCGCGAGCCGGACGGCCTGGCCATGTCGAGCCGGAACGTCCGGCTCTCGGCCGAGGAGCGCCGGGCCGCGGTGTGCCTGTCGCGGGCGCTGGCCGCCGGTGCGGCGGCGCTGGCCGGCGGGAGCGACCGGACCGGGGTCGAGGCGGCCATGGCCGAGGTGGTGCGGGACCAGCCCCTGGTCACCCTGGACTACGCGGTCCTCGTCGGCGCCGACGACCTCGAACCGGCGGACGCCGCGGCACCCGGCCGACCGCTCCGGCTGCTCATCGCAGCCGCGGTCGGACCGGTCCGCCTGATCGACAACCTCGACCCGCTCCGGACACTGTGAGCGGGCCGGCGGCGGGTCCGGAGCCCCTCGACGTCCTGGTACTGGGCAGCGGGGTGGCCGGACTGTCGGCCGCCGTCCGCCTGGCTGCGCCGATGACCCCGAAGGGTGGCGGTGCCGGGGACGGAGACGGCCTCCGGGTCGGGGTGCTCACCAAGGCCGAGCTGTCCCAGTCGGCGACCCGCTGGGCACAGGGGGGAGTCGCCGCCGTGCTCGGGGGTGACGAGGACTCGACCGACCTCCACTTGGCGGACACGCTGGCCGCCGGGGCGGGCCTGTGTGACGTCGACGCCGTCCGGGTCCTGGTCGACGAGGGTCCGACCCGGGTCCACGAGCTCATCGCCATGGGGGCGGTCTTCGACCGCCAACCGGGCGGGGGGCTCGCCCTGGCCCGCGAGGGGGGCCACTCGACCGCCCGGGTGGTGCACGCGGGCGGGGCGGCGACCGGGGCCGAGGTGGAGCGGGCGCTGGTGGACGCCACGAGGGCCTCGGCCGCCGCCGTGATGGAGGAGTGGTTCGCCCTCGACCTGCTGGTGGAGGGCGGGCGGTGCCGAGGCGTCGTGGCCCTCAGCTCCGACGGTCGGCTCATCGAGGTGCGGGCCGTCCACACCGTGCTCGCCACCGGTGGCGCCGGCCAGCTCTTCTCGGTCACCACCAACCCGGCCGAGGCCACGGCCGACGGTCTGGCCATGGCGTTGCGGGCCGGCGTCCCGGTCGCCGACGTCGAGTTCATGCAGTTCCACCCGACCGCGCTCCACCACCCGGCCATGCCCCGTCCCCTGCTGTCCGAGGCGTTGCGCGGACACGGCGCCCTCCTGCGCGACGCGAACGGGAACCGGTTCGTCGACGAGCTGGCGCCCCGGGACGTGGTCAGTCGGGCGATGGCCGAGCGCATGCGGCTCCAGGGTGTCGACAGCCTGTGGCTCGACGCGACCGCCCTGGACTCGTTCGACTCGCGGTTCCCGACGATCAGCGCCTCGTTGGCCGCGATCGGTCTCGACCCGTCGGTCGACTGGCTGCCCATCGCCCCGGCCGCCCACTACCTGTCCGGGGGCGTGCTCACCGACCTGTGGGGGGCGACCGCGCTTCCCGGGTTGTGGGCGGCCGGCGAAGCGGCATGTGCGGGAGTCCACGGGGCCAACCGGCTCGCCTCCAACTCGTTGCTGGAGGGCATGGTCTTCGGCGCCCGCCTGGCCGAGGCGATCCTCGGCGGGGCGGACGGGCCCACCGCGACCGGGGTCATGGCGCCGATCCTCGACGGCCGCACGGAACCGGTGGACGGTGCCGGGACGGCCCGGCCGACCACTGCCACCGCGGCCACGACCGACGACACGGTGGCGCCCTGGCCGGACGTGGCGAAGACCCGGGACCGGCTGCAGCGGGCCATGACCGACGGGGCCGGGGTCGTCCGGAGTGCCGAGTCGCTGGCGCGTGCGGGGCGGACGGTGGCGGAGGTGGAGGACGCCATGGGTACGGCGGGACCCCGGGACCGGGCCCACGGCGAGCTGGCCAACCTGGTCACGGCGGCGCGCTGTGTGCTCGGGTCGGCCACGTTGCGGGAGGAGACCCGGGGTGCGCACGCCCGCAGCGACTATCCCGAGCCGTCGGACGCCTGGCGGTGCCGCATCGTCCACGGCGACATCGGTCCCGACGGTCGACCCGTCGTCGTGCGGACGCCGGCGGAGCCGTCCGGTCGCGCTCCCGCCGGCACGTCGCCGTGACCGTCCCCGACACCGGCTGGGAGCCGGTGCTCGATCCGCCCCGGGTCGCGGTGGTCGAGGCGGTGACGCGGGCGATCGCCGAGGACGTCCTCCCCCTCGGGGACCTGACCGCCGGACTGGTGCCGGCCTCGCGCCGGGCCACCGTCGAGGTGGTGAGCCGGGGGGCCGGGGTGGTGGCCGGACGGTCGTGTGCGGTGGAGGCGTTCACCCAGATCGACCCCGACCTGGCGGTCTCCTGGCACCTCCCCGACGGCTCGGCCGTCGTCCCCGGCCAGGTGGTGGCCACCGTGGAGGGCTCGTTGCGTTCGCTCCTGACCGCGGAACGGACCGCCCTCAACTTCCTCGGCCACCTGTCGGGTGTGGCCACGTTGACCCGCGCCTACGTGGACGCCGTCCACGCGGCCAACCCGGCGACCCGGGTCCTCGACACCCGCAAGACGACCCCGGGGCTCCGGGCCCTCGAAAAGGCCGCCGTCCGGGCCGGAGGCGGATGCAACCACCGTGGCAACCTGTCGGAGGCGGTCCTGGTCAAGGACAACCACCTGGAAGGGGTCGCGATCGCCGAGGTGGTCGAGCGGGCCCGGCGCCAGTGGCCCGGTCGCATGGTCGAGGTGGAGTGCGACCGACCCGACCAGGTGCGCGAGGCGGTCGCCGCCCGGGCCACCGTCGTGATGCTCGACAACATGACCCCCGACCAGGTGGCGGAGTGCGTGGCCCTGGTGCGCGGCGCCGGCTCGGACGCCCTGATCGAGGTGTCGGGCGGTGTGACGCTGCGGTCCGCGCCGCTGCTGGCCGCCGCCGGCGCCGACGTCCTGTCGGTCGGTGCCCTGACCCACTCCGCCCCCGCGCTCGACCTGGGGCTCGATCTGCGGGGTTGAACCCCTCCCCACCGACATCCGCCGTACCTGCCAGGAGAGGAATGCGATGCTGCTTGCCATCGACGTGGGGAACACCGATACCGTGGTCGGTCTGTTCGCCGATGATCCCGCGGCCCCGATCGACGAGTCGGTGCCCCGCGACGGGACCGAACCGGCGGGCCTGGCCCACCACTGGCGGCTGTCGACGGTCGACGTGCGCACGGCCGACGAGCACGCGTTGCTGCTGACGCAGCTGCTCGACCTGAACGGGCTCGACATCGACGACACCGTGACCGGGATCGCCGTGACCTCGTCGGTCCCGCTGGTGACCGCCAACCTCCGCCAGATGGCGAGCCGGTGGTTCGACGTCCCCGCCGTCGTCCTCGAGCCGGGGGTCAAGAGCGGGATGCCCATCCTCTATGACAACCCGAAGGAGGTGGGCGCCGACAGGATCGCCAACGCCGTCGGTGCCTACGACCTGTTCGGCGGGCCGTGCGTCGTGGTCGACCTCGGGACGGCGACCACGTTCGACGCCATCTCGGGGGCCGGGGAGTACCTGGGAGGGGCGATCACCCCGGGAGTGGCCATCAGCCTCGACGCCCTGTTCGCCCACGCCGCAGCGCTGCGCCGGGTGGAGCTGGTCGAGCCCCGGAGCGTCATCGGCAAGTCGACCGTCGAGTCGATCCAGTCCGGCGCCCTCTACGGGTTCGCCGGGCAGGTCGACGGTCTGTGCCGACGGTTCGTCGCGGTGCTGGGCGAGTCCACCGTGGTGGCCACGGGCGGCCTGTCGGAGCTGATCTCGCCGTATTCCGACGAGATCGAGTACGTCGAGCCGTGGCTGACCCTGCACGGCCTGCGGATCATCTTCGAACGCAACGTGGGGACGCCGTAGGGCCGGGACGAGCCATCTCGGTCCACCGGTCCCTACCCGAAGCGGACCCGGCTGACCGTGGACATCGAGCACCAGTAGACGCTGCCGTCGTGCCCGAGTGCCGGGAACACCGTCGACTGCAGGGGGCCGCCGGTGTCGGCCCGGGCCAGCTCCTCGCCCGTCGTGACCTCGACGGCGACCACCTGCTCGAGGAAGCGCCCCCGGTCGTGGTCGCCGGTGACCAGGACACCCGACCGGGGCAGGAGGACCAGGTGGGCGGCGTGGTTCTGGCGCCGCTCCCATCGGCGGCGGAGGGTGCCGTCGGCGCCGATGTCGAATGCAGCCATCACCCCGTTGCCGCTGTCGTAGCCGACGGCGATGGCCCGGTCGGGGTCGATCAGGGGTGGGTTGGCGATGAGGCCGCCGGGGAGCCCGCAGATCTCGGTCAGGGTGACCGCCCCCGAGGCCAGGTCGACCCGGACCAGGTGGAGCGGGGCGCTCGAGATCCCCCTGTCCTCGAACGACCCGTCGAATCCGGTCGTGCCGTCGCCGTCGTCGAGGAACCACGCGGCGCCGAGCGCGAGCACGCAGTCCCACCCGTAGGTCTGCCCCTCGACGGTCCGGTAGGCGGCCCGGAACCCCGGGTCCGGCACCAGCCTGCCGCCCCGCCAGGACACCCGCAGGAGGCTGGTGTCCCCGACGACGTACACGTCGTCGCCGAGGGCCGAGATCCGGGCGATCGACGGCTCGACCAGCGTGCAGGTGTCGAGGACCTCCAGCGTGTCGGGGTGGAGGGCCACGAGCTCGCACGGACGGCGCTCGTCGGGCGGGACCGGCACCGTCGGACGGGACCCGGCGAAGTCCTTGGTCACCAGGGTGCCGTCGGGGAGCACGACGAAGCCGTTGTAGGGGCGGTCGCGGGGGAGCTCGGTGGTGGCCAGGACGTCGAGGTCGGGCCCGAGCCGGTGGGCGTGGTTTCCGAAGACGACGTGGAGCGAGCCGTTGCCGTGGGCGGCGATGCTGCCCGGCCACATGGCGCCGCCGGACAGGTCGCCCGACCGGGCCAGTGGCTCGAGTCCCGTGGGGTCGATCCGCTCCACGAACGCCACGGCGTCCTCGCCCGTCGTGTGGCGCAGCAGGTACACCTCGCCCGGGTCGCGGGTGACGGCCATGGTGATCACGGGGTCGGTCCGCGACGTCACGGTCATCGGGGTGCCGGCGACGACGGCGGGCGGGGCCGCCCCGGGCCCGGGGGCCTGCAGCCGCCTAGGACCGCCGTCCTCTGCCGGCCAGGGTCCCGGCCAGTAGGGGGCGAGGCCGGGGTCCGGACTCACACCGGCGCCTCGAGGGCCAGCCGCTCGGACCGCACCTCGGGCTGGGAGTCCCACAGGTCGGCGACCAGGTCGTCCCGGAGCGGTCGCACCGCCGGGTCGTCCCACCGGTTGGCCCGCTGCAGCGGGTCGTCGACGAGGTCGTAGAGCTCGCCCTCGGTCCCGTCGTGGCTGGTGCCCGGGAGGTAGGCGGTGACCACCCACCGGTCCCGCATCAGGGTGCGCAGGTGCACGTCGGTGCCGAACAGCTCGCTGTCCCACTCGGTCAGCACCTTGTCGAAGGCCCGGGTCCCTGCGTCGACGTCGTCGACCGGGAGGGGCTTCCCCTGCATCCACCCCGGGGGCTCGATGCCGGCGATGGCACAGAACGTCGGCGCCAGGTCGACGAGGCCGACCGGGTGGGTCACGACCGACGGCGCAGCCGTGCCCTCGGGGCGCGACGACGGGGCGGGCCGCCAGACCAGCGGGAGCCGCATGAGGGCGTCCACGTGGTACGGACCCTTGAAGAGCAGCCCGTAGTCGCCCTGCAGCTCGCCGTGGTCGGTGGTGTAGACGACGTCCACGTCGTCGCCCCACCCGCGCTCGGCCACCCGGGCGAGCACGCGTCCGAGCGCCTCGTCGATGAGTTCGACCTCGACCGCGTTGCGGGCGTTGACCTCCCGCACCTGGTCGGGCGTGAGGGTGGCCGGGACCCAGTCGGCCGGTGCCTCGTAGTTGGACACCAGGGTGCCGTCGTACCAGGCCCGCCAGTGACGCGGCTTGCCGTCGACGACGGCCTCGCGGGTCGCCCGGTCCTCGGGGTAGCCGGCCGGCAGGGGCACCTCGCGCCAGTCGACCCGGCCAACTTCGGACTGGGGTGGGTCCCAGGGGTGGTGGGGATCCGGGAAGCTCATCCAGCAGAACCAGTCCTCGTCGGCGCCGATCGAGTCGAGCCAGGCGATCACCCGGTCGGCCACCCAGTCGGTGTGGTAGATCCCCCGCTCGATGGGGTTGACCTTGACCTGCGGGGCACCCGTGTCCCCGCCGACCTCGGCGCTGACCTGCAGGGAGTCGTCGATGGCCCGGCAGTACATGCCCAGTGCCTCGGGATGGTTCCTGGCCAGCCACTGGGTGTAGTGGAGCGGGCCGACGGCACCGTGGGCGGCGGTCTCCAGGTGCTCGAAGCCCCGCCGCGAGCCGCCGTGGGGCGTGGTCCCCTCGGTCGAGAGCGCGTTCTCCTCGAACCGGAGGAACGGATCGAAGTAGGGCTCGAAGTGGGCCTTGCCGACCAGTGCGGTCCGGTAGCCCGAGCGGCGCAGGACCTCGACCACCGAGGGTGCGTCGCCGGGCAGGGGGACACCGTTCATCCACACCCCGTGGGTGCTCGGGTGCTGCCCGGTCAGGATGGTGGAGCGCGACGGCATGCACACCACCGACTGGGGGTGGGCCCTGTCGTACCGGACGCCGGCGGCCGCCAGGCCGTCGACGACCGGGGTGCGCGAGAGCGATCCTCCGTTGCACCCGAGGGTGTCGTAGCGCTGCTGGTCGGTGGTCACGAACAGGATCTTGCGGCCCATCAGCGGGCTCCTTTCACATGCCACCGTCGGTATACGGGGGACGGGCGGGGTCGACGGGCGGTGCCGGGGGACCGACCGGTCACGGGAGGCGTTCCACGCCGAGCAGCCCGGGCAGCTGGGCCAACGCGGCGCGGGCGGCCCCACTGATGACCAGTGCCAGCACGGCGGGCTCGGAGTCGACGCTGTAGACGGTCAGGCAGGTCCCGTCGTGGAGGTCGTGCACGTCGATGGTGCTGAGGTGCTCGACGAACAGGGGCGAGTCGATCCGGTACTGGAACCGCCTCAGGTTGTGGTCGATGGTGAGCATCCGCTCCGGCATGGGAAGGCCCGAACGGGTCAGGATCGTGCGCGAGTCGCCGTCGACGGTGCACGACTCGATCCCTCCCCACCACTCGGCCAGCCGCTCGGGCGCACCGACCAGGTCCCAGACGACGTCGGGCGGGCAGGACAGCCGGACGGCGTGCCGCATGCTGCCGCGGCGGGCGGTCATCGGGGTCCGGGCGGGGCGAGCAGGGCCGAGAGGGACTGGGACACCACGGTCTTCGCCTCGGCGTCGGTGAGGCGCTGGTCGGTGGTGAGCAGCTGGTACGACTCGAACGCGGTGAGCACGTCGGCGGCGGCCAGGGCCCGCTCGGCCCGCTCGGCGTCCATCGCCTCGAGTTCCGGGCGGAAGAGCGACCGGATCTGGCCCCGGAGGAACCGACGGGTCTCGGACAGGTTCGCGGCCAGCCGGGGCTGGAACGGTGCGCGCAGCCGGGAGACGTGGGCCGCCTGCCCGACGGCGTCGAAGAGTCGGAAGCGTTGGGCGACCAGTGCCTCCACCCGCTCCTCGAACGGTGCGTCGGGCTCGACGCCGAGGGCGACGAGCGGCATGGCCCGGGCCAGCTGGCGGGCGATGGCCTCGCCGGCGAGGTCGTCGGTGTCCTCGAAGTAGCGGAACAGCGACCTCGGGGAGATCCCGGCCCGTTCGGCGATCTCGTCGGTCCCGGGGCGCAGGTTCCCCTCGCCGTAGAGGTCGAGCAATGCGTCGACCACCGCTTCGCGGTTGACGGCCCGGCGCAGCCTGCGCCCGTCCGTCTCGGCGGGAGCGGGGCCGTCACCGGCGGGCGGATCGTGGCGGGAGGTGGCGGTCATCGGTCCGACGGGGGCGGCGGTGCGAGGGTGCAGACGTGGCCCACCCGGGGGTCGACGTGCCCGTCGAGCAGCTCGCGGTAGACCGCCCCGACCTCGTCGGGGCCGCTGGCACGGTGGAGGGTGAGCCAGCCGTCGGTCCACGGGACGAAGCGGTCCCAGGTCGCCGCCACGCGGGCCTCGAAGCCGTCCCGGCCCCAGTCGCCGCGCCGCTTGGCGATCTGGTCCGGGGCGAACAGGAACTCGGGACGTGGACCGGGCAGCGAGCCCTCCACGACGGTCGCGTCGTCCCAGTGGGTGTCGCCGACGACCATGCTGTAGGCCAGGCTGTCGCCGAGGAGGGTGTGGACGGCGTGGGTGACGTCCCGCCGGCCGGCCACGTCGACGTAGCACGCGTCCGACGTGCCCAGGTCGCCGAGGCGGTCGTAGGGGAGGACGGTGTCGTAGCACCCGAGCGAGGACACGAATCCGAGGTTGTCCGACGAGGTGAGGCCGACCACGTCGACCCCGTCGCGCTCGGCGAGCAGGAAGGCGCTTCCGATGGCCGTCTTGGCCGAGGCGCTCGACACGATGACGCGACGCGTTCCGTAGAGGTCGTGGTCGCCCAGGAAGTCGTCCACCACGAACGAGGTGACGAAGAGCGGCCACAGCAACATCTGCTGGGCTTCGCGATCGGCGCGCCACAGGGGGTCGGCATCGACCCAGACGTAGCGGCTGTAGACCGGCGGCACCGCTTCGCGGGCCGGGGTCAGGTCGGAGAATCCCCGGTCGTCGACGCGTCCGGGGCGGACGACCAACTCGTCGCCCATGGGGAAGTACCCGAAGACGCGGCGACCCTGGGCCGACCCCGGCGACTCGGACTCGACCACGTCGCCGAAGCCCCAGACCGGGACGCGTCCCCAGTCCACGCCGTCCTCCACCGGTGCCGGGAAGCACTCCCAGTACCGCAACGCCGCCCCGTACACGGCGTAGGTGACGTTGTTGGCGGAGAGCCCGAAGCTGTCGACCCGGATCCGCGCCTGACCGGGCTCGAGCGGGGTGTCCGGGTCGGCGACGGTGCGGACGTGACGGAGGTCGGACGTGTCGACTTCGAGTTGCACTTCGACCTCTCTTCCCTCGTCCTCCCGGACGACCAGCCGGCAGTGACGGCGGCGCCGTGGTCGGGAGCCGGCGGTGACGCTGGACGACGGTGCGGGAGGCCCGGCACCGAGAGGTCAGGATAACAGTTGACAGTAATTGTGACAAGTGTTTACATGACCTGGCGGGCCCGGACGCCGGGACGCGGGGAGGGGGTCGTCGTGCCAGAGGAGCCGGAGTCGGGCGGGACCGGACCGGACGCGATGGGCGACCTGTTGCTCGACTCGCTCCGCCGGCGGATGCACGCCCTGTTCTCGCTCTACGACGACGCGGTCGCGACGATGGACCTCGACCAGGTCAACCACTTCGAGCGCGAAGGCGTCCTGCCCATCGCCTTCAGCCTGTTCCACATCGTCAACATGATCGACGCCTCGTTCCTGCTGATGACCGGGACCCCGCCGATCTGGGACGCGGACTGGGAGGCGCGGGTCCATCCGGCCATCGCCGACCACGGGAAGCACCGCACCGTCGAGGAGATGGTCCACCAGCGGATCGGCGACTACGGGGAGTTCCAGGCGTACATGCGGGCGGTCTTCGACCGGGTCGAGGGGTGGCTGGAGCGGCTCGACCCGGTCGAGCTCACCCGGCTCGTCATCCCCCGGCCCTTCCCCGAACAGATCGCCAGCACCTACAGCGCACGGGTGGCCGGGGCCGACGGCATCACGCTGCTCGACGCGACCGAGTGCTGGATCTACCAGCACGGCCTGCGCCACATGGGGGAGATCGAGCTGGCACGCGGGCTGGTCGGCCTGGGGGGCATGACCTCGTAGGTATCCACCCCGGGGGCGGACGCCCGACCGGCCCGACAGGGTCTGCGTCACCTTCACGAACTCCTAACACCCGGTTCACGGATCCCACACCCCGAGGGCCGACAGTGGGTGCATCGCCGGAACCGCCGGCGTGTGGCAGGAGGTGGCACGGGCATGGGACATACGAAGCGCACCGCGGTGCAGCTGATCTTCACGGGCCTGGCCGTCGCGACGGTCACCCTGGGGTCCTCGGTGACGGCCGGAGCGGCGACCCCGACGGCGACCGGATCGACGGGCCCGTCGGGAGCGTCGTCATCGCAGGCCGTGAGCGGCTCGGGGCGACCCCACTGTGCCCGCGCCGATCGTGTCCTCTCCCGCATCGACCGGATCGAGGCCCGGATCGACGCAGGGCTCCCCCGCCTGACGAAGGCGGAGGCCAGGGCCGAGGCAGCCGGAGACACCGCAAGGGCCGATCGGATCCGACGTGCCATCACCGAATTGGAGAGCCCGGCACTGACCACGCAGCTGAACCGGCGGGCCTCCGCGCTCATCGGGCGCTGCGGGCCGCCGGCACCGGCGTCCTCCACGTGACGCGATCGGTACGGCCGCCGGGAACCGATCCGGCCGCGGTCCAATCCGCATCATCTCCCGGTAAGTTCGTGGCGTGACGTCCGGCACCCGTGCACGGACGGAGCGGCGCCCGGGCGGGTCGTCGGGGTACCTCCGGAGAGGAGCGGACGAGCCATGGTCGATCTGAAGACGTTGGCGGTCGAGGCGGCGGTCTCGGCGGTCGCCGTGGGTTCGCTGTCCGTCGCCGGGCTCGGGGTCGCCGGCGCGGCCACGACGGCACCTAGACATCCCAACCAGGGAAAGCTCGCACTGGCCGCCAAGCGCCAGGCGCTGTGCGAAGTCACATCACGCCGCCTGGCCCACGCCGAGAGCCTCGAAGCCAGGCTGGCCGCCCACACCTCGGTCTTCGTCGCACTCGAGACGAAGGCGAGCGACCGCGGTAGGACCGACATCGCGGCCTACTGGGCCCGTGTCGTGACCCGACGGGACGACGACGTGGCCCGCCGCAAGGCGTTGCTGGTCTCGCTGACCGCACGCGACGCCAGGTCCCACGGCCTGGTGAACGGGACGTGCGCCCCACCGGTCGCCGCCGCCCGGCCATCGACGCCCGACACCCGGCGCGGTTGACGGTCGACGGCGGACGCCGCTGATCGGATCCCGAGACCCCATGGCCTCCGCCCGACATCCCGGTCGTCGTCTGGAACACGGACGAATTGCGGGCTTCATGTCCGGGCGAATCGCGCCGATGGGTTGGACAGCGGGCGTGACGGCCTGCAGAGGGGCCCGTAGCTGACCTCCCGAAGGAGCAATCAGGACATGTTGAACGTACACACGCTTGCCGCCAAGGTCGCGGTCTCGCTGGTCGCCGCCGGATCCCTCGCCGCCGTCGGAACCGGAGTGGCCGCTGCGACGGCGCACGGTGGCCCGGCCGACTCGACCACCTCGATCACCACCACCACCTCCTCGGCCGCCCACCGGTCCTCGTCCGACGCCAGGCGGCTCTGCGAGCGCCGGATGGTCATCCTCCAGGGGATGACCCAGACCGCCCACCGGTTGCTGGCCAGCGTGTCGATCTACGGCGGGCTCGCTTCGTCGGCCCGGGCCGAAGGCAAGCACGAGCTGGCTGACTTCTGGTTGGGCGTGGTGCGACACCGCGACGCCGACGTGAGGAACCGCGACATCGCCACCGCGGACCGTCAGGCCCTCTACACGGCACTCGACCACGCCCACGGAACCTGCTGACCGACCCGTGGGACGGGCCGCCGCCGGGCTAGGCGAGCGGTAGACCGTCGACCAGGTTGTGGGCCAACCGGGCCAGTGCCTCGGCCAGCTGTGGCGACGGTCCGGCCAGCGCGGCCGCCGCGGCCTGGTCGGCGTAGTCCCGTGCGACCCGCACCGACTTGGCGATGGCCCCCGAGTCGGCCACGATCGCCCTCGCCTTCTCCTGTTCGGGCAGGCCGAGCGGCTGGCCGAGCAGGTCGCGCAACTCGGGCCCGTATACCGGGTCGGCCAGGGTGAGGAGCACCGGGAGGGTGTAGATGCCCTCGGCCAGATCCTGCCCCGCCGGCTTGCCCAGCTCGGCCTCGGTGCCCACGACGTCCAGGATGTCGTCGCGAACCTGGAAGATCATGCCGAAGCAGCGGCCGAAGTCGGTGAACGTCTCGACGTCGGCACGGGTGAGGCCCCCGGTCAGCGCACCGATCCGGCACGAGGTCGCCATCAGCGAGGCCGTCTTGCCCGCGATGGCGTCGGCGTAGTCGTCCCTCGACCGGTCCACGCGGAACGCCGCGCGCACCTCGGCCACCTGTCCCTGGCAGAGCTCGCCCAGCGTAGCGGCGAGCAGTGCGGCGATCTCCACCCCGAGACCGGCGGCGATCTCGGCGGAGCGGGCGAGGAGGAAGTCGCCGGCCACGATGGCCACCAGGTTGCCGAACCGGGAGTTGACGCTCTCGACGTTGCGCCGCATCGTCGCCTCGTCCATGACGTCGTCGTGGTAGAGGGAGGCGAGGTGCACGAGCTCGACGGCCACCGCTCCGAGGAGGTCCTCGCGGGAGGCGTCACGGGAGCCCGAGGTGGCCGTGGCCAGGGCCAGCACCGGGCGGAGCCGCTTGCCCCCGGCGGCCAGCAGGTGGGTCGTGACCTCGTCGAGGAAGGCGTCCCCGGTGACGACCGACTCCACGAGCAGGGGCTCGAGGCGGGTCAGCTGGTCTTCGAGTGCGGGGAGTCCCAGGAGGTCGACGACATTCACTGGCTACAGACGATAGGTCAGACTGCCGATGGGTGGAACATGGCGTCCGGCTTCCGGGGCTGCGGGTGCGGGTCAACCTTGCACCTGTAGACTCGGGTTTCAGTTACTGACCGCGGATGGAGGCGGTGGAGTGTTCGAACGATTCACAGACCGAGCTCGACGAGTCCTGGTGTTGGCACAGGAGGAGGCGCGCCTGCTGAACCACAGTTTCATCGGCACGGAGCACATCCTGTTGGGCCTCATCCACGAGGGTGAGGGGGTCGCGGCCAAGGCGCTGGAGTCACTCGGCGTGTCCCTCGAGGCCGTGCGCGAGAAGGTGGAGGAGACGATCGGACTGGCGGGCACCGCCCCGACCGGCTCGCCGCCGTTCACCCCCCGGGCCAAGAAGGTCCTCGAGCTGTCGCTCCGCGAGGCGCTGCAGCTGGGCCACAGCTACATCGGCACGGAGCACATGCTGCTCGGGCTGGTGCGCGAGGGCGAGGGTGTGGCCGCACAGGTCCTGCAGAGCCTGGGCGCCGATCTGCCCCGGGTCCGCCAGCAGGTCATCCAGTTGCTCTCGGGCTATCAGGGCAAGGAGGTCGTCGGTGGCGGCCAGGCCGGCGGACAGCAGGCCGACGCCCCGACCGGCTCCGCCGTGCTCGACCAGTTCGGCCGGAACCTGACCGCCCTGGCCCGCGACCACAAGCTCGACCCGGTGATCGGGCGCGAGAAGGAGATCGAGCGGGTCATGCAGGTGCTGTCGCGTCGCACCAAGAACAACCCCGTCCTGATCGGCGAGCCGGGCGTCGGCAAGACGGCGATCGTCGAGGGTCTGGCCCAGCGCATCGTGGCCGACGAGGTCCCCGAGACGCTGACCGGCAAGCAGCTCTATACCCTCGATCTCGGTGCGCTGGTGGCCGGCAGCCGCTACCGCGGCGACTTCGAGGAGCGCCTCAAGAAGGTCCTGAAGGAGATCCGCACCCGCGGTGACATCGTGCTGTTCATCGACGAGCTCCACACCCTGGTGGGTGCCGGTGCCGCCGAAGGGGCGATCGACGCCGCGTCGATCCTCAAGCCGATGCTGGCCCGTGGCGAGCTCCAGACCATCGGTGCCACCACCATCGACGAGTACCGCAAGCACCTGGAGAAGGACGCCGCGCTCGAGCGGCGGTTCCAGCCGATCAAGGTGGAGCAGCCCAACGTGGCGCTGACCATCGAGATCCTGAAGGGCCTGCGGGACCGCTACGAGTCGCACCACGCGGTGACCATCACCGACCAGGCCCTGGTGGCCGCGGCCAACCTGGCCGACCGCTACCTGGCCGACCGCTACCTGCCGGACAAGGCGATCGACCTCATCGACGAGGCCGGCAGCCGCCTGCGCATCCGCCGGATGACGACGCCGCCGGCCTACAAGAAGCTCGAGGAGGAGATCACCCGTCTCCGGTCCGACAAGGAGGCCGCCATCGAGAAGCAGGCCTTCGACCAGGCCAAGAAGCTGGCCGAACAGGAGAAGGACCGCCTCGATGCCAAGGAGGCCATGGAGGCCGAGTGGCGTGCCGAGGGCGTCGACCTGTTCGACGTCGTCGACGAGGAGGTCATCGCCGAGGTGCTGGCCAACTGGACCGGAATCCCGGTCTACCGCCTCACCGAGGAGGAGACGGCCAAGCTGCTCCGCATGGAGGACGAGCTCCACAAGCGGGTGATCGGCCAGGAGCCGGCCATCGCCGCCCTCGCCCGCTCGATCCGGCGTACCCGTGCCGGCCTCAAGGACCCGAAGCGCCCGAGCGGCTCGTTCATCTTCCTCGGCCCGACGGGTGTGGGGAAGACCGAGCTGGCGAAGACACTGGCCGAGTTCCTCTTCGATGACGAGGACGCCCTCATCCAGCTCGACATGTCCGAGTACATGGAGAAGCACACGGTGAGCCGACTCGTCGGCTCCCCCCCCGGCTACGTGGGGTACGAGGAGGGTGGCCAGCTGACCGAGGCCGTGCGGCGCAAGCCGTTCTCGGTGGTGCTCTTCGACGAGGTCGAGAAGGCCCACGCCGACGTGTTCAACACCCTGCTGCAGATCCTGGAGGACGGTCGCCTGACCGACGCCCAGGGTCGGTCGGTCGACTTCAAGAACACCGTCCTCATCATGACGTCCAACCTCGGTACCGCCGACCTGCGCAAGTCCTCGGTGGGCTTCGCCAAGTCGTCGGAGGCCGTGACCTACGAGCGGATGAAGACCAAGGTCAACGAGGCGCTGAAGGCGCATTTCCGACCGGAATTCCTCAACCGCATCGACGAGGTCGTCGTGTTCCACGAGCTGTCCAAGGTGGAGGTCATCGAGATCGTCGACCTGATGATCCAGCGTGTCTCCAACCAGCTCGAGCTGCAGGGCCTCAGTCTGGCGCTGACACCCGAGGCCAAGACGCTGCTGGCCGACAAGGGGTACGACCCGCAGTTGGGCGCACGTCCGCTGCGTCGGGCCATCCAGCAGATGATCGAGGACCCGCTGTCCGAACGGATCCTGTGGAAGGAGTTCCGGGTCGGGCAGACCATCATCGTCGACGTGGAGACCATCACCCCGGAGGCCGCAGCGGCCTACGACGTGAAGGGCGCCCCGCCGCTGGTCGCCGGTGAGCAGCAGCTCACCTTCACGGCCATCGAGGGACTGGAGCCCCCGCCGGTCGAGTTGGCGGGAGCGGACTCCTCGGCGGACTGATCCCCGCCGACGGGTGACGGCCGGCGGCCGTCACCCGCCTCGCGGAGGAGGGATGCCCTGGCGACAGGTCGGGGCGTCACGGATCCCCGGTGCCACAGGGGTTGCCCCATCCATTCGGGTCGGACGGCGGCCGATCGCGCACGTTTTGGGACTTTGGGCCCTGATTCTGGTCAGGCACCGGGGTCTCTACTGGAAGCTGCGGCGGTTTCACCACCGGACCACCGCTCGTGAGCATGGTCCGAAGACCGTGCGCCCGACCGGCCCTGCCCCCCCGGGGTCCGGGACGGGCATCGCCACCGTCCCCTCGCCTCCCCGGGGGGACGGTGCGCGTGGGGGGTCCCGGTCGGGACCCGGTCGCACCGGTTGGCACACCCGTTCCCTACCATCGTGGCATGGCAAAGACGGCGAAGCGCCACCGCTGCATCGACTGCGGCTCGACGACCGCGCGCTGGGCCGGGCGCTGCCCCACCTGCGGCGAGTGGAACACCCTGGTCGAGGAGTCGGCGCTCGGACCGCTGGTGCGGGCGGTGGACGAGCTCGACCTCTCCGGCATGCCCGTCCCGCTGTCGTCGGTGGACCTGTCGGAGGCGGCGGCCGTCCCCACCGGCGTGGAGGAGTTCGACCGGGTGCTCTCCGGCGGTCTGGTCCCGGGCTCGGTGACCCTGCTCGGCGGCGAACCGGGCATCGGCAAGTCGACCCTGCTGCTCCAGGTGCTGGCGGCCCGGGCGGCGATGGGACACCGGGTCCTGCTGGTGTCCGCCGAGGAATCGGCCCACCAGGTCCGGCTCCGTGCCGAGCGGCTCGGCCCGGTCCCGCCCGGTCTGCTGATCCTCTCGGCCACCGACGTGGGCCAGGTGATCGCCGCGGTGGTCGAGTCCGAGCCCGACCTGGTGGTGATCGACTCGATCCAGGCCGTGGCGATCGGCCCGGCCACCCCGGGGGAGCGACGCGCCACGGGCGTGCCCGGGTCGATCGGCCAGGTGCGCGAGTGTGCCGACCAGCTGGTCGGGCTGGCCAAGGCCCGCCAGGTGGCCACCGTGCTGGTCGGTCACGTCACCAAGGACGGATCGTTGGCCGGTCCCCGAGCGCTCGAGCACATGGTCGACACCGTCCTCAGCTTCGAGGGGGACCGCCACCATGCGCTGCGCCTCCTGCTCGCGGTCAAGCACCGCTTCGGTCCCACCGGCGAGCTCGGCCTCTTCGAGATGGGGGAGGAGGGGCTCAACCGCGTCGACGATCCGGGCCGCCTGCTGCTCGGCGACCGGCTGACCGGCGTGCCCGGAGGCGTCGTGCTCCCCGCCCTGCAGGGACGGCGGACCCTGATGGTGGAGCTCCAGGCGTTGGTGGCCCCCATGGGGCAGGCGCAGCCCAAGCGCTCGGTGGTGGGACTGGACGGTGGACGACTGGTCATGACGCTGGCCGTCCTGGCCCGTCACGCCGGGCTGCCCATGCACGCGGTCGACGTGTTCGCCTCGGTGGCCGGCGGCATCCGGGTCACCGAGCCCGCCGCCGACCTGGCCGTCGCCCTGGCGGTCGCCTCGGCGTCGACCGGGGTCGCCCTCCCCGCCGACCTCGCCGCGGTGGGGGAGGTCGGTCTGGCGGGGGAGATCCGCCAGGTGACGAACCTGCCCCGCCGCCTCGAAGAGGCGGCCCGGCTCGGCTTCGGACGGGTCGTCGTGCCGGCCTCGGCACCGGTCGGCCCGGCCGGGGTCGACCTCGTCCGGGTCGACACGGTGGCAGAGGCGGTGGGCCGGTTCGGCTGTCTCGACGGCCCCGGTGGGTGACCGCACCACGGGTGCTCCCGGACGACGGCGAGTACGATTCCCCTGTGACCACACGCCAGCACGGGGCCATGAGCGAAGCACTGGCCATGGTGGCCCCGGGCACACCGTTCCGCGACGGTCTCGACCGGATCCTGCGGGCCAAACGGGGTGGCCTGGTGGTGGTCGGGGACGGCCCCGAGGTCCTCTCGATCTGCTCGGGCGGCTTCCTCCTGGACTCCGAATTCAGCCCGCAGCGCCTGTCCGAGCTGGCCAAGATGGACGGTGCCATCATCCTGGCCCCGGACGCCTCCCGCATCGCCAGGGCCAACGTGCACCTGATGCCCGACCCCTCGATCACCACCACCGAGACCGGGACCCGTCACCGCACGGCCGAGCGGGTCGCCCGGTCCATCGACGTCCCCGTCCTGTCGGTGTCGGCGGCGATGTCGGTGATCGCCGTCTACCGCAACGACGTGAAGCACACCATCCAGCCCACCGGCTGGCTCCACGACCGCACCGACCAGGCGCTGGCCACCATGCAGCGGTTCCGCAGCCGGTTCGACGTGGCCCTCGGCAACCTCTCGATCCTCGAGCTCGAGGACACCGTGTCGGTGGGCGACGTGGTCGGGGTCATCCAGGCCGCCGAGATGGTGTTGCGGATCGCCGAGGAGGTCGACGGCTACCTGGTCGAGCTCGGTGAGGACGGACGGTTGGTCGGCCTGCAGTCGGCCGAGCTGGTGGACGGCGTGGCCCCCACGCTCCACCTGGTCGTCCGCGACTACTGCGTGATGCCGGAGGCGCAGCACAACGGCTCGGCCGGCATCGTCGACTCGGCCGGCATCGTCGACTCGGTGGTGGAGCGTCTGGCCCACCTGCCGTCCGACGAGCTGCGCGATCCGGCCCGGGTGGCCGCGATCCTGCGCCTGCCCGGGCCGTTCCACGACGCCGAGTCGGGGGTCGAGCCGCGCGGCTACCGCCTCCTCCACCACCTACCGAGGTTCTCCGACACCATCATCGAACGCATCGTCGACCGGTTCGTCAACCTCCAGCAGATCATGCGGGCGTCGATGGCCGAGCTCGAGCAGGTGGAGGGAGTGGGCCAGGCACGGGCCCACTCGGTCAAGGACGGACTGGCCAGGCTGGCCGAAGCCAGTATCTTCGAGCGCTACCAGTAGCGGCGCCGACCGGCCCGGTGGGCCGTCGGGGCGGTCGGGGTCTCCGCCCAACAGCTGGTAGAATGGCTTGCTCCCCATCAAACCGGATGTCGCTCACCAGCCCCGGTTCCGCACCGCAACGCCAGGAGGAACGGTGTTCGACATCGGTGACAAGGTCGTCTATCCGCACCACGGCGCGGCAGTGGTCGAACGACGCGAGACGAAAGAGGCGTTCGGCAAGAAGCAGGAGTACCTCGTGCTCCGACTCGCCTACGGTGACCTCACGCTCATGGTGCCCGCCGACAACACGGACGGCGTGGGCCTGCGCGAGGTGATCAACGACGAAGAGGTCGAAGAGGTCTTCGCCGTCCTCCGAAAGAAGGAAGCGCGGATGCCGACCAACTGGTCGCGACGCTACAAGAACCACTCGGAGAAGCTCCGCTCCGGAGACATCTACCAGGTGGCCGAAGTGGTCCGGAACCTCTCGATCCGTGACAAGGACAAGGGGCTGTCGGCCGGCGAGAAGCGGATGCTGAGCCGGGCCCGCCAGATCCTGGTGTCCGAGCTGACCTTCGCTCTCGGAGTCGACGAGGAGACCGCCGAGGTCCGCCTCAACGAGGCGCTGCCCTGAGCCGAACGGGGCCCGTATGGGCCATCGTGGTAGCCGGTGGTTCGGGTCGCCGGTTCGGCGGTCCCAAGCAGTTCCTCCCCCTCGCCGGACTCCCGGTCGCCGCCTGGTCGGTCCGTGCCGCCCGGTCGGTGGCCGAAGGTGTGGTCCTGGTGGTCCCGGGGGGCGATTGCGATGCCCCCGGCGAGGGCCTGCCCGTCCCCGGCTCGACCGGTGACGCCGCCTTCGGCGCGTCGTCGGTGGTCGCCGGCGGGCCGACCCGTGCCGCATCGGTGCGAGCGGGCCTCGCCGCTGTGCCCGGGGACGCCGCGGTGATCGTGGTCCACGACGCGGCCAGACCGCTGGCGCCTCCGTCGCTGTTCGCCTCGGTGGTCGACGCCGTGCGTTCCGGCGGGGTGGACGGCGCTGCGCCGGTGATGCCGGTGGCCGACACGTTGAAGCGGGTCGAGGACGGGCGGGTGCTCGAGACCGTCGACCGGGCGGGCCTGGTGGCGATCCAGACCCCGCAGGCCTTCGCCGCCAGCGCACTGCGGGCGGCCCACCGGGACGGGGGCGAGGCCACCGACGACGCCGGGCTGCTCGAGGCTGCGGGCCTGGTCGTCGGCACCGTGGAGGGGGACCCCCGCAACCTGAAGCTGACCCGACCCGAGGACCTGGTCCTGGCCGAGGCCCTCCTGTCCGGGGCGGACCGGTGAGCGCCGTGCCCGCGCTGCGGGTGGGCCAGGGCGTCGACGTGCACGCCTTCTCCGACGAACCGGGGCGGCCGCTCGTGCTCGGGGGCGTGACCGTCTCCGGCGACGGGGCGCGCGGCCTCCACGGACACAGCGACGGCGACGCGGTGGCCCATGCCATCGCCGACGCGGTGCTCGGCGCCGCCGGGCTCGGCGACCTCGGGCGGCACATGCCCGACACCGACCCGGCGTGGGCGGGTGCCGACTCGCTCGGGATCCTGGCCGGGGTGGTCGCCCTGGCCGCCGGAGCCGGATGGGTGCCTGTCAACGCCGACTGCACGGTCATGGCCGAACGCCCCCGGCTGGCTCCGTTCGTCGACGCCATGGCCGACCGCCTGGCCACGACGCTCGGAGCCCCGGTCAATGTGAAGGCCACCAGGCCCGAGGGCCTCGGAGCGCTGGGCCGGGCCGAGGGGATCTCGTGCACCGCGGTGGTCCTGCTCGCCGGACCGGCCGCCGGTGGCGACGGGGGTCCCCGGTGAGCCCCGCCGGGGCGAAGGGCGGCAGGGGGAGGAGCTCGCGTGCGCCCGCCCCGAAGGGTGGGTCGCGGGGCAGCTCCCCGAGCCGCGGGAGCGACGCCAAGGCGGCCTGGATGAAGGCGAAGGACGCCAAGGGTCGGGGAGCCGGAGCGGGTCGCGGTGCGGGAGCGGGCCGCGGTGCGGGGGGCGGTCGGGGTGCGGGGGGCGCACCGGTGAGCGACCGCGGGCGCGGCCCGGGGGGCCGGGATGCCCCGGTGCGCCGTGGTCCGAAGCACGAGGGCCTCGGGGGCGATCAGGTCGAGGGCCGCCAGGCGGTCCGTGAACTGCTGAGTGCCGGCCGACGGCCGGTGACGACGCTGCTGATGGCGGAAGGGATGGATGCCGCCGAGATCCTCGACGACATCGAGGCCCTCGCCACCCGCCGGCGGGTCAAGGTCGAGTACGTCTCCCGCCGGAGGATCGATGCCACCGCCCGCACGGACGGTTCCCAGGGCGTCGTGGCGCTGGCCAAGCCCATCGACGACACCCCGCTCGAGGCGCTGTGCCAGCCGACCAAACGGGGTCGGCTGCCGTTCCTCCTGGTCCTCGACGGGATCACCGACCCCCACAACCTGGGGGCCGTTCTCCGCAGCGCCGAATGTGCCGGTGTGACGGGCATCGTCCTGCCGCGGCACCGGTCGGCCCACCTCTCGCCCACCGTGGCGAAGGTGGCGGCAGGTGCCATCGAGTACCTGCCCATGGCGCTGGTGGCGGGTGTCCCCGTGGCGCTGCAGCAGCTCAGCGGGCTCGGGGTGGTGTCGGTCGGGCTGGTCGCCGAGGCCACGACCTCGATCTACGCACTTCCGCTGGGCGACCAGCCGGTCGCCCTGGTGCTCGGCTCGGAGGGGTCGGGACTGGCCGCTCTCACCCGCAGGCGGTGTGACGAGTTGGCCGCCATCCCCCAACACGGGACGCTCTCCTCGCTGAACGTGGCCACGGCCGGCGCCATCGCCTGCTTCGACGTGGCCCGCCAACGGACCGCTGCCGGCAACTGACCGGGCCGACATTCACCCTATCCGGACGGCATCTCCGGACGGCATTACGTGCCGAGGAATCGCCGACACCATAGAGGGATCACGGTGTCCCGTGAGCGTCCTTGACAACTCGGTGACTTCGTGACTAAATGCGATCAACGCGGGAACAGCACCGGTGTCCTGCACGTGAGGCGTCATGGTGACGGCACCCGTCATCGGACCGGGAGAGTCCTGGTGCCCTCCACGTGGACGGTGACATTCGGCGCTGTCCGTGTCGGGGGAACGACCATGGTGCTCCGGCGGTCGCCGTTCGGCCGCACGGCGCCGAACGGTCGACGGACGGTGCGGACCCAGGGGTACGAACCGACTCAGTGCACCAGAAGCGGGGCCGTGCGGCGTGTACGCCGATGGTTCCGATCCGGCCGAGATCCGGCCACTCAGCTCACCAGGGGGATCCACGTGAACATTCGCCACGACCGCCGCCGGCCCGTACGCACCGTCGTCGCCGCCGGGTTGCTCGCCGTATCGACGATGGTCGCCGTGGCGGTCACGCCACAGGTCGCCCATGCCCAGTCCCCGCTCAAGTACGTGGCGTTGGGTGACTCGTACTCGGCGGGCCCACTGGACGGACCGACGACGGGGAACCTCCTGTGCCTCCAGTCCTCGGCCAGCTACCCCTATGACACCGCGTCCTATCTCGGCGCATCGCTCGACGACGTCTCGTGCTCGGCCGCGACGTCCGCCGATCTCGTGAACACCTCCCAGTATCCGGGCGTGTCGCCGCAGGTCGATGCGCTCTCGTCGTCGACGCAACTGGTCACGCTGACGGACGGCGGCAACGACAACGGGCTGTTCGTCTCGGCGATCCTGGACTGCGGCATCACCGACATCCTGGACGTGTTCAACATCGGCAGCCCGTGCAAGGATCTCTACGGGAACACCTTCACGAACGACGTCTCGGCAGACGCGTCGACGGTCGAGCAGACGTTCGCGACCATCAAGGCCGACGCCCCGAATGCGCAAATCTTCGTCCTCGGCTACCCCGATATCCTCCCCTCCAGTGGGGGTTGCTATCCGACAATGCCGCTGACCAATGGGGACACGTCCTACCTCAATGACCTGGAACTGGATCTCGATTCCATGATTCAAACCGAGGCGGCGGCTGCCGGGATCCATTACGTATCGACCTACACCCAGTTCGAGGGGCACGGTTCGTGCGCCACCGGTTCGAAGCAGTGGATCAACGCGATCATCGCCGGCAACGGAGGCATCTCCGTGCATCCGAACGCGGTGGGCGAGCAGCAGATGGCCGACATCCTCGAATCGGCACTGGCGGCGGACGGCATCTCGTAACCGGCGGCCGACGATCACCGGTCGGTGAACCCCGGTCCGGCGACGGGCCCCGGCCCCACACGGGCCCGGGGCCCGTTCGTCACGTGGGACACGTGACCCGATCGCCGACCCGCCGTCCGCGCGCTCGGCGACACCTCCGCCATGGCAGCTGACCGGGGACCCCTCCGAACGGTGCAGGACGAGCGGCGGAGGCTGGCTGCAATCGGCCCGGACGACGTCCGCTCCACCGGCGACTTCGAGCGGGTGGCCCTTCCCGGTCCGGACGGTGACGCCCTGCGCGACCTGCTGGTCGCCGCGGACGCCCGGGTGGTGGTCGAGATCGGGCTCGCCTACGGCAGTTCGGCCCTCGCCATCGGCGAGGCCCTGCTCACCGTGGGGGCGTTGGGGAGCGCGCACCTGATCATCGACCCCTACCAGGAACGGTTCCACGACGCCGGGCGGGAGGCGATCACCGCCGCGGGTCTCGACGACCGCTCGGTGCTCGTGGCCGAGCGTTCCCAGATCGCACTCCCGCGGTTGGTGGCGGAGGGCTTCGTCGCCGACGCCGCATTCGTCGACGGCAGCCACGCCTTCCACAACGTCTTCGTCGACCTCTCGTTCCTGCGCGAGATCGTACGGCCGGGCGGCCTGGTCGTCCTCGACGACTGCCGGTGGCCGTCGGTGGCGACGGCCGTGCGCTACTTCGAGGTCAATACCGGATGGCGGCCGGAACCGATCGGGGGGCCGACACGACTCCGAGCCTTCCGGATGCCTGATCCGCGGCTGGACCCGTCCTTCGAGGAGTTCCGGGACTTCCATGTCGACGCGACGCCCTGATCAGCGTTCCTCCACGGTCACGCCGTTCCAGAAGGCGAGCCGACCGGTGATCTCCCGGGCGGCCTCCTTCGGATCCGGGTAGTACCAGGCCGCGTCCGGGTTCCGCTCCCCGTCCACCACGACGCTGCGGTAGCTCGCGGTGCCCTTCCACGGGCACACGGTCGTGGTGTCGCTCGGCTCGAAGTACTCGTCGTGGACGTCGGAGGCCGGAAAGTAGTGGTTGCCCTCGACGACCACCGTGGCGTCGCTCTCGGCCAGGACGGTCCCGTTCCATGTCGCTCGCACTGTCATGTCCGGACCAACACCGTCGGTGACCGTCGTCTTCCCGTCACGTCAGTAGCGGGCGGCCATGGTCACCAGGAACTCGTCCCCGGGCGACGCCCAGGACTCCTCGACGACCAGGCCGGCCCCTTCGAGCTCGGCCCGGAGCGAGTCGGGGGAGAACTTGGTGCTGATCTCCGTGAGCATCTCCTCGCCCGCGGCGAATCCGACCTCGAGGTCGAGGTCGCCGACCACCACCCGGCAGTCGTCGAGCGAGCGCAGCCACATCTCGATGCGGTGGTCCCGGTCGTTCCAACGGGCCACGTGGGCGAAGCGTTCGGGGACGAAGTCGGCGCCGAGGTCCCGGTTGAGCACGTGCAGGACGTTCCGGTTGAACTCGGCGGTGACGCCGGCGGAGTCGTCGTAGGCGGCGACCAGGCGGGCCCGGTCCTTGATCAGGTCGGTGCCGAGCAGGAACCGGTCGCCGGGCCTCATGACCCCGACCAGGCCGTCGAGGAATCCGGCCCGCTGCTCGGGATCGAGGTTGCCGATCGTGCCCCCGAGGAAGGCGATGAGCCGCCGCCCGTCGGCGTCCAGCTGTTCCATGTGGTGGTGGAAGTCGCCGACGACCGCCCGCACGGTCAGTCCGGGGTAGGCCTCGGACAGGGCGGTGGCCGCCTCCCAGAGGGTGGTGTCGCTGACGTCCAGGGGAAGGTAGGTCCCGAGCCGGCCGCACGACTGCATGGCGTCCAGGAGGACCCGCGACTTGTCGCAGGTCCCGGCGCCCAGCTCCACCAGGACCTCGGCCCCGGCCGACTCGATCATGTCCTTGGCGTGGGCCTCGAGGATGGCCCGCTCGGCCCGGGTCGGGTAGTACTCGGGCAGCCGGGTGATGTCGTCGAACAGACGGCTGCCGCGGTCGTCGTAGAAGTAGACGGGAGGGAGCTGCTTGGGCGAGGAGACCAGGCCGCTCCGGACGTCTGCCTCCATGGCGGCCCGAAGGTCGCCCGGTGCCAGGTGCACCTCGATGGTCGGGGGGATGACGGTGTCCATGGGCTCCGTGGGCTCTGTGCGGGGGTCGGTGCTCGTGCGGTCGATCGACGTGGGGGGACGTGGTTCCGTCCCCGCCGGTGGTCAGGTGTTACGGGCCAGTCGCAGCCCCGAGAAGGCCCAACGGGCCGACGGGGGGAAGAAGTTCCGGTAGGTCGCCCGGACGTGATCGGCCGGCGTCACGCATGATCCGCCTCGCAGGACGTACTGGTTGACCATGAACTTCCCGTTGTACTCACCGACGGCCCCGGGCTCGGGAGCGAACCCGGGGTAGGGACCGTACGCCGAGGAGGTCCACTGCCAGACGTCTCCGAACGGGGCGGAGGCGCCGTCGGCGGCCGGAACCGGATGCAGGACGGCGGCGTCGAGCAGGTGGCCGTCGTCGGCGAGTGCGGCGCGGGCGGTGGACACGACCTCCCACTCGGACTCGGTGGGCAGCCGGCAGCCGGCCCAACGGGCGAATGCGTCGGCTTCGTAGTAGCTGACGTGGCAGACCGGCCGGGCGGGATCGACGGCCCCGTCGCCGGCCAGCGTGAACTCGTGCCACCCACCGTCCCTGTGCGACCAGTAGAGAGGGGCGTCCCACCCGTCGGACTGCACCGTGGCCCACCCGTCGGACAGCCACAGCTCGGGGCGCCGGTAGCCGCCGTCGTCCATGAATGCGAGCCACTCACCGCACGTGACGGTCCGGTCGGCGATGGCGAAGGGCTCCAGGTGGACCAGGTGACGGGGGAATTCGTTGTCGAACCCGAACCCGCTCCCGGCATGCCCGACCGACGCGGTGCCGCCGGGATGGGTGGTCCAGGCGGTCGGGGAGTCCACACCGGGGGCCGGCGTCGCGAGGGAGGCGTAGGCGGGGAGCGTCGGGTTCCGGGACAGCACGTGCTTGATGTCCATGAGCAGCAGCTCCTGGTGTTGCTGCTCATGGTGGATGCCGAGCTCGACCAGTGACGCCGTGCCGGTATCGAGGCCCCGGGCCAGCAGGACCCCCATGGCACCGTCGACGTGACGTCGGTAGTCGGCGATCTCGGCGACGCCCGGCCGCGAGATCAGACCCCGGTCGGGTCTCGGGAACCGGTCCCCGACCCCGACGTAGTACGAGTTGAACAGGAAGCCGAAGCCCGGGTCGAAGACCTCGTACCCGGCGAGCGACGGGGTGAGCAGGAACGTCTCGAAGAACCAGGAGGTGTGGGCCCGGTGCCACTTGGTCGGGCTCACGTCGGGCATCGACTGGACGGTCTGGTCCTCGGCGGACAGGGGGGCTGCCAGCTGTTCGGTCAGCCGCCGGGTGGCGTCGAACCGCTCGGCCAGCATCTGGTCGTCCACGGTGGTCAGCAGGTCGGCCATCCCCGCTCCTTCCGGCTCGCCAGGGGATCGTCCGGCACCGTGCCGGCTTACCGGCGCGTCGCCACAGGAAGAACATACCCGGAAGCGGACCGGCGCAGTCCGGCAGCCCACACCGGTCGGCCGGATCCACCGGGGACGTGCGTCCGGGGGCGTTCCTCCCCTCAGCCGGCCCCGTCCACCAGGGCCGGGGCGCCCGGTCCGGCCTGCAGGCTGTAGCCGACTCCGGGCGCCGTCCGGATCAGCGTCCCGGACTCGTCGTGGAGCTTCTGGCGCAGCCGGTGGACGTAGGTCCGCACGTACTGCCCTTCGTGGCTGTAGCCCGCGCCCCACACGGCCGACAGGATCATCTGGTGGGTGCACGTCCGCCCCGCATGGCGCGTCAGGAAGGACAGGAGGTCGAACTCGCGTGCGGTGAGCTCGACCCGGGCGCCGTCCAGACGGGCCTCGTGGTGCACGAGGTCGAGCTCGAGGGGACCGACGGCGATCGTCGACGGCAGTGTCTCCGTCGTCTCGGTCGGCCGGTGGCGGACGACGGCACGGATCCGCGCCTCGAGCTCGGCCATGCCGAAGGGCTTGGTCACGTAGTCGTTCGCACCGCCGTTCAGCGCGGCGACCTTGCGGTCCTCGGTGCCGCTCGCCGAGAGGATGATGATGGGCACCTCGCTCCACTGGCGGATCCGCTTGCACACGGTCAGGCCGTCGACGTCGGGGAGCCCGAGGTCGAGGACGATCACCTCGGGGGAGGTGAGGGCGGCCTGCGATATCCCCTGCTCGCCGTTGGCCGCGGTGACGACCTCGTGCCCGCCTGACCGGAGGCTCACCCGCAGTGCCCGGAGGAGGGAGGGGTCGTCGTCGATCACCAGCACCTTGGCCATGCCCGCTACCGTCCCCCGCCGTCGCCGGACGCGAGCGGGAGGGTGAAGACGAAGCGGGCGCCCCCGCCCGGGGCGTCTTCGACCCACATGTGCTCACCGTGGGCCTCGACGAAGGTCTTGGCGATGGTGAGACCGAGACCGGCCCGGCCGCCCGTGTCGAAACGGACGAACCTGTCGAACACCGCCTCCCGCTCGCCCGGGGGGACACCCGTCCCCTGGTCGCTGACCGTCACCGCAACCCGGTCGTCCCGGAGCTCACCGGCGACGGTGATCACACTGTCCGCCGGTGTGTGTCGATTGGCATTGTCCAGGAGGTTAGCGAGTACCTGGCCGATGAGGACCTGGTCGACGTCGACGTCGGGCAGCCCGTCGGGGACCGCGGTCTCGATGTGGTGGTCACCCAGCGCCGTCTGGAGCGGGCGGACGGCTTCGGACACGAGATCGCGGACGGAGATCGGCGCCCGTCGGACCTCGAGCTCCCCGGCGTCGATCCGGGTCATGTCGAGCAGGCTGGCGACCAGGCGGGTCAGGCGGTCAGTCTCCAGGTCGATGAGGGCGTGGAGCTCATGGGCGTCCGCGTCGGACAGCGGGTTGGGGGGATCGAGCAGGATCGAGGAGGCGACCTTCATGGTTGCGAGCGGGGTCCGGAGGTCGTGCGACACGGCTCCCATCAACGCGTGGCGCAGCCGGTCGACCTCCTCGAGCAGGTCCGTGCGCAGTGCCTGATCGCGCAGCTGGGCACGTTCGAGGGCCAGGGCCGCATGGTTGGCGAACGTGCCGAGGAGCGCCCGGTCCGCCTCGCTGGCCGGGATCCCCCGCAGGGCCAGGATGCCCACCGGGCGCCCGGCGGCCGTCAGCGCGACGGTGTGCATCCCGTCGGGGGCCCCGCCGGCCGTGCCGAGGCTGACCGGGATGCCCGACTGGGGACCGAGCTGGCGGAGCTCGGTGGCGGACAGCTCCTCGCCGGCCGACGCGGCGATGGTCAACCGGTCGCCGTCCGGCACGAGGAGGGCCACCCCCGGCACCTCGAACACGCTCGCCACCACGCGGACGATGGTCTTGAGCAGGTCCTCGACCGACCGGTCCTCGACCAGCAGCTCGGACAGCTCGAAGAGGCGCCGGGTCTCGGTCGACCGACGGTTGGACTCCGAACGTGCGGACTGGAGATTGGCCACGACCCGGACCATCACCAGCATGACGATCGCGTAGATGACCAGGACCTCCCACTCCTGGGGGTCGGCGACGGTCAGCCGGTAGTAGGGAGGGAGGAAGACGAAGTCGTAGACGAGGAATCCGGCGGCGACGCTCGCCACCCCGGCCGTGAACCCGCCGATGATCACGCCTGCGACGACCGGCAGGATGAACACCAGTGCAGCGGCGGCGATGCTCAGGTGGGCGCGGAGCGGCGCCATGGTCGCGCCAAGGACGACCGCGAGGACGATCCCGACGATCGATCCGGTGAGCCCTCTGCGCACCACCTCATTGTCACACCGAAACGGACGGTGGTCGGAGGGGATGGGTCAGTTGATCGCCCCGTTAACGAATTATTAAGAGCCACCGACCTCTGTTCACAACCTGTTAACGGTGCCCGCTGGATACTCGGCTCATGGCAGATTTCCTCGCAGTGCTCGGCATCCTGGGCTTCGTCCTGGTGATGCTCGGACTCATCTGGGCCTTGGACCGGGTATGACGGTCACCCAAGGCATCCTCCTCGGCGTCGCCGTCCTGATGTTCCTGTATCTGGGCTTCGCCATGTTCAAGCCCGAGAAGTTCTGACATGGGCTTGACCTTCACGATCATCGCCCTGGTCATCGCCCTGGGGCTCACCTGGCGCTACCTCGGGTCGTACATGGCCGCCGTGTTCGACGGCCGCGTGCACTACCTCGGTTGGGCCGAGCGTCCGGTCTACCGCCTCCTCGGCACCGATCCCGAGCAGGAGCAGAACTGGAAGCGCTACGCCACCTCGATGGTGATCTTCTCGGCGATCGCCATGGGTGTCACCTACCTGCTCATCCGCGTCCAGGGGTCGCTACCGCTCAATCCGCAGCACCTCGACGCCGCGGGACCGGCGCTCAGCTTCAACACGGCGGCGTCGTTCATGACGAACACCAACTGGCAGAACTACGGCGGCGAGTCGGCCATGTCGTACTTCTCGCAGATCGGCGCGTTGACCTTCGAGCAGTTCGTGAGCCCGGCCATCGGCATCGCCGTGGCCATCGCCATGGTCCGGGGCTTCTCCCGGCGCAACTCCCCGACCATCGGGAACTTCTGGGTCGACATCACCCGGGCGCTCCTCTACATCTTCTTCCCCATCGCCTTCGTCTTCGGGATCATCATCGTCGGCCAGGGAGCGGTGGAGACGCTGGCCGGCACCATCAGCATCCACGACGCCATCAACGGGGTGACCCAGACCATCGCCCGGGGCCCGATCGGCTCCATGCAGTCGATCATGCAGCTGGGCAACAACGGCGGCGGGTTCCTCAATGCCAACCAGGCCACGACGTTCGAGAGCCCGACCGGCTTCACCGGATTCCTGGACATCTACCTGCTCCTGGCCGTTCCATTCTCCCTCACCTACACCTTCGGCAAGATGGTGGGCAGCGTGCGCCACGGTGCCGCCCTGCTCGGAGCCATGGCCATCATCTTCGCGGTGTGGGTGGGCGGCGCCACCTACGCCGAGCACGGCCAGAACCCGGCCGTGGCCGCGGCCGGGGTGCACTCCACCGTCGGGAACACCGAAGGCAAGGAGGTGCGTTTCGGTGACACCACCAGCGCCCTGTTCGGGGTGGCCTCGACCAACACGTCCACCGGCTCAGCCGACTCCGCCTACGACTCGTTCACTCCCATGGGTGGCTTCTGGCTCATGAGCGGCATGATGCTCGGGGAGGTGACACCCGGGGGCACCGGTAGTGGCCTGTACACCATCCTCATCTACGCCATCATCGCCGTGTTCATCGGGGGGCTCATGATCGGGCGAACGCCGGAGTACCTGGGGAAGAAGATCCAGGCCACGGAGGTCAAACTCGCGGGGCTGGGGGCCCTGGTCATGCCGATCGCCGTGCTGGCGTTCACCGCCGTCGCTGTGTCGATCCATGCCGGTAGGGCTGGGCCCCTGAACTCCGGTCCCCACGGGTTCTCCGAGATCCTTTATGCGTTGACCTCGCAGGGGAACAACAACGGCTCGGCCTTCGGCGGCCTGACCGGCAACACCACGTTCTACAACGTCATCGGCGCCATCGACATGCTGATCGGCCGGGTGGGGATCATGATCCCGGCCCTCGCCCTCGGCGGTGTGCTGGCCGCCAAGAACGTGGTGCCGGAGTCGCTCGGCACGTTCCGTACCGACAACGGCATGTTCGTCGGACTCACCATCGGCGTCATCGTGATCATCGGTGGCCTGACCTTCTTCCCCGCCCTCGCTCTCGGCCCGCTCGTCGAGCAGCTCAGCCACGGAAAGTTCTTCTGATGACCATCACTGCCACCCAACCCGAGCATCCGTCGCCCGGCACCGAGGCCCACGGCGTGGCCGAGGCACGCGGGCTGTTCGACGGCCCGATCCTCCGCCAGGCGCTGGTGGACTCGTTCAAGAAGCTCAACCCGGCCCAGGAAATCCGGAACCCGGTCATGTTCGTGGTGCTGGTCGGCACGGTGATCACCTTCATCGAGGCGATCGCCCACCCGAGCACCTTCAGCTGGTCGATCACGATCTGGCTGTTCCTGACGGTCATCTTCGCCAACTTCGCCGAGGCGATGGCCGAAGGACGGGGGAAGGCCCAGGCCGACACGTTGCGGCGCATGCGGTCCGAGACCGAGGCCCGACGGCTCAACCCCGACGGTACCGAGGAGCTGGTGCCGGCGGCGTCGCTGGCCAAGGGCGACCACGTGGTCTGCGAGGCGGGCGACCTCATCCCCTCGGACGGGGACATCATCGAGGGCATCGCCTCGGTCGACGAGTCGGCCATCACCGGCGAGTCGGCCCCGGTCATCCGCGAGTCCGGGGGCGACCGCTCGGCCGTCACCGGCGGCACCAAGGTGCTGTCCGACCGGATCGTCGTGCAGATCACCGCCGAGCGGGGCCAGACCTTCCTCGACCGGATGATCACCCTGGTGGAGGGGGCCAACCGGCAGAAGACCCCGAACGAGATCGCCCTGACCATCCTCCTCGCCGTGCTCACCATCGTCTTCCTGCCGGTGGTGGTGACGCTCCAGGCGTTCGGCCACTACGCCGGCGCGACGGTACAGGTGGTCATCCTCATCTCGCTGCTGGTCTGCCTCATCCCGACCACCATCGGTGCCCTGCTGTCGGCCATCGGCATCGCCGGCATGGACCGTCTGGTGCAGCGCAACGTACTGGCCATGAGCGGCCGTGCCGTCGAGGCGGCCGGCGACGTGCAGACCCTGCTGCTCGACAAGACCGGCACCATCACCCTGGGCAACCGAATGGCATCGGACTTCATCCCGGTCGAAGGTCACAGCGAGCAGGACGTGGCCGATGTCGCCCAGCTGGCGTCGCTGGCCGACGAGACGCCCGAGGGGCGGTCCATCGTCGTGCTGGCCAAGGAGCGCTTCAACATCCGGGAGCGCGAGCTCGAGGGCGAGCACGCCTTCGTGCCCTTCACGGCCCAGACCCGGATGTCGGGCCTCGACATCGGCTCCCGTCAGATCCGCAAAGGGGCGGCCGACTCGGTCAAGCGGTGGGTGGCCGAGAACGGAGGGACCGTACCGGCAGACCTCGACGCCATCGTCGAGCGGGTCTCCCGTGCCGGTTCCACCCCTCTGGCCGTGGCCGACGGGACTGACATTCTCGGCGTCATCGAGCTGAAGGACGTGGTGAAGCAGGGCATCAAGGAGAAGTTCGACGAGATGCGCCAGATGGGCATCCGCACGGTCATGATCACCGGCGACAACCCGCTCACCGCCGCGGCCATCGCCCAGGAGGCCGGCGTCGACGACTTCCTGGCCGAGGCCACGCCCGAGGCCAAGATGGCCCTGATCAAGGCCGAGCAGGAGGGCGGCAAGCTCGTCGCCATGACCGGCGACGGGACCAACGACGCCCCGGCCCTGGCCCAGGCCGACGTCGGGGTGGCCATGAACACGGGGACCACCGCGGCCAAGGAGGCCGGGAACATGGTCGATCTCGACTCCAACCCGACCAAGCTCATCGACGTGGTCGAGATCGGCAAGCAGCTCCTCATCACCAGGGGTTCGCTCACCACCTTCTCGATCGCCAACGACGTGGCCAAGTACTTCGCCATCATCCCGGTGATCTTCGTCGCAACCTACCCGCAGCTGAACTCGCTGAACATCATGCATCTGCACAACCAGCAGAGCGCGGTGCTCTCGGCTGTGATCTTCAACGCCCTGGTGATCGTGGCCCTGATCCCTCTCGCCCTCCGTGGTGTCAAGTTCCGTCCGGCCAGCTCGCAGGCCATCCTGCGGCGCAACGTGTGGATCTACGGAGTGGGCGGGATCATCGTCCCCTTCATCGGCATCAAACTCATCGATCTCATCCTCGTCGCGCTGCACGCCTACTGATGGAGTCCCTCTGATGCTCATCCACATCCGCCGGGCGGTCGTCCTCGCACTGATCGCCCTGATCCTGGTGTTCGCCTACACCTTCATTTCGACCGGCATCGACCAGGTCCTCTTCAAGCACCAGGCCGACGGCTCGATCACCTCCAACGGCTCCACCCTCATCGGGCAGAACTGGTCACAGACCAAGTGCCCGGGTCACCCGTTGGGCAGCTGCGTATTCCAGGGCCGTCCCGATGCCCTCGGCCCCTACGCCGGCTCGTTGAGCCCGGTTGCCGGCGGCGGGGACAACCCGCTCCAGGCCAACAACATCCCCGGCAAGCCCGGTGTGCTGAATTCCGGCGAGACCGGGGCCTCCAACCTGGGCCCCCGGTCCAAGGTCCTCCTGTCGAACACCCAGGCCCTCGTCGCCTACTGGCACAGCCGGGGGGTGAACCCCACTCCCGATCTGGTCACCACCTCGGGCAGTGGCATTGACCCGGACATCAGCGCAGCAGACGCCATCGCCGAGATCCCCATGGTCTCGGCGGCGACCGGCCTTTCGCGGTCGACCCTCCTGGCGCTCATCAACCGGCAGAACAACAGCGCCCAGTTCGGCTTCCTCGGCAGCAGCTACATCAACGTGCTCCAGCTGAACGAGGCTCTGGTCAAGCTGCGATGAACGGGTCCGGTCGCCCGGCACCGATCGGCGGACCGGTCGGAACCCAGCGTGCCGTCATGGACGTCGCGCCCGCTCCCGTCGACGTCTGACGTGGTTCACCCGGTCGGCGGTCCGACCCGGCGTCGCCCGCCGGAACGTTCGACCACCCAGACGGCCGTCCGATGAAGGTGAAGCGAGCTGGTGGTGGACTCCGTACCGGATCTGCCCGCACCCGGTGTTGACCGCGGGGCCGACCCGTCGGAGGCCGGTCCCGTGGGAGCGACCGGACGTTTCCGTATCTATCTGGGTGCGGCGCCCGGGGTCGGCAAGACCTACTCCATGCTGGGCGAGGGTCGCCGACGGAGTCAGCGGGGCGCGGACGTGGCCATCGGATTCGTCGAGTGTCACGGACGCAGGACCACCGAGGACCTGATCGACGATCTGGAGGTGATCCCCCGGAAGGTCGTGGACTACCGGGGGTCGCAGTTCGAGGAGATGGACCTCGACGCGGTGCTCGAACGCCACCCGCAGGTGGTCCTGGTGGACGAGCTGGCCCACACCAACGTGCCCGGTTCGGGTCGCCACGAGAAGCGGTGGCAGGACGTCGTCGAACTCCTGGAGGCCGACATCGACGTGATCACCACGGTCAACATCCAGCACCTCGAGAGCATCGCCGACGCGGTCGAGCGCATCATCGAGGTGCCCGTCCGTGAGCGGGTGCCCGACCGGGTGGTGCACCTGGCCGACCAGATCGAGCTGGTGGACTCGTCGCCCGAACAGCTCCGGCGCCGGATGATCCACGGCAACATCTACCCGGCCGACAAGGTCGACGACGCTCTCGCCCACTACTTCCGCCCCGACCACCTGACCGCACTTCGGGAGCTGGCTCTGCGCTTCCTGGCCGACGAGACCGAGGAGGAACTCCTCGCGTACCTGCGGAGCCAGCAGAAGGGCACCGTGTGGGACACCCACGAGCGCATCCTTGTCGGCGTCACCACGGCCCCGGGCACCGACGCCATCGTCCGTCGTGCCGCCCGGATGGCCAACCGCATCAAGGCCGAACTGGACGCTGTGCACGTCGTGGCGGCGAGCACGGCCCACCGGACCGAGGACGGGCGCCTGGCCGGCCTGCGCCAGGCCGTCGCCGACGTCGGCGGCGAGTGGTACGAGGTCCGGGGCGACGACCCGGCCCAGGCCATCGTCCACTTCGCCCGGGAGCACCACATCACCCAGATCGTGGTGGGATCCAGTGCCCGCAGCCGGTGGCAGGAGCTCATCGGCGGGGGATCGATCGTCCGGAGGATCTCGCGCCTGGCCGGGTCCGCGGCCATCGACGTGCACATCATCGCCCGGCGCGACGACACCTTCGATCCGCGGCCCACCGCAGGGGCCGTCGACGAGTCGTAGCGACACGACACGGGCGCCCGTCGGCTGACCGGCCGCACCTCGCGGCCTGACGCGGCGGAACCCGTCAGCGCCCGGAGGCGGAACGGACCCTCATGACGGCCGTCGCGGCCCGCGGTCCGGCACCCGACGGGGCGCGTGGGTGGCGCTGTTCCGGAACTGCGTCGAACCTGCGGTCGCCGGTCGGTGCCCCAGGACCCTGGGCAGGACCACCTCGTCCTCCGCCCCGGGGAGCAGCAGTCCCACCTCGCCCGTATCGTCCCAGCGGACCAGATAGGCCGCCGGCCCGTACTCGGAGCGTACGTCGAGCACCTTGCAGAGGCGCATCCCGTTGATCCGGGTGCCGCCGATGACGATCCGATCTCCGACCGCGGCTTTCATTTCCGCTCCCTTCGCCGACGGGAGGCTCCACTGCCATGGTCGCCCGATGGGGACCGTGGCGCCAGAGGCGGAAGCCTCCGATACGGGGCCCGACGCCCGAACCTCCGGCGACGCCGTCGAGGGCCCGGCGTCGAGGGCCCGGCCGGCGGCCCCGGACCGGTCGTTGTGACCATCGGCCCTTCTGGGGAGCCGCTCGACGGGCGATGATGAGTACCTCGGATGGTGACGGAGGTGGAGGCGATGCGGAGGCTTTCGCACAAGCGGGCCCAGCGGGGCGTGGAGGCGCAAGGGCGCCAACTGGTGGAGGAGTGCGAGAGCTTCCTCACCGGTCGGTATCCGCGCCTGCTGCTGTCGCAGGGCGATCCCGTGCCCAACTGGGCGTGGCTGAGCGCCCTCGCCCATGCCCCGGCCGGGGAACTGGACGCCGGGATCCGCGAGGAGATGGCGGCGCCGGGTGGAGATCACATGACGGCGACGTGGGAGGGAGCGCTCGAGCTCCTGGTCGGGGAGCTCTTCATGACGGCCGAACGTGCCGGTACCACGGTGGATCGGCTGCAGCGTGCCCTGATCGCCGAGGTCGAGCTCAAAGGTCCCTGGGCGGAGTCGGGCGCGGTGCTGGGACCGAGCCGGTGCGTACAGGACGTACGCCGGGTGCTCTGCCGGTTCGGCGACCCGTCCCGGCATAGGTGATCCGGCACCGGCGAACGCCCCGGTGTCCGTGGTGCGCCGGCGGAGGATTGGTGACGATCTCCTCTGTCGGACCCTGCGGCATCGGCGCACGATGGATCCCAGAGGGGCTCGTGACGGAACCGAGTGAGAACGAAGGTGGTTGGAGATGGCACTGGTGCATCGGGACAAGCATGTAGCGGAATGGCCCGTCCTCAGGCTGCCCGAGCGATGGGGCTGGCCGTTCGACGCGGGGGACGGTCTGCAGTGGCTGCGGGTCGAGGAGTTCCATGACGGCGGGGATCTGGTCGTGAGGGCGGAGCTGCCGGACATCGACCCGGACAAGGATGTCGAGATCACGACCGAGGGCGGTGTGGCGCGGATCCATGCCCGACGCGAGCAGTCGTCCGAGAAGAAGGACAAGGAGGGGTATCGCTCCGAATTCCGCTACGGGGATTTCGACCGCGAGATCGCCCTTCCTCCGGGGGCCACGTCGAAGGACGTGAAGGCCACCTACAAGGACGGGATCCTCGAGGTGCGGATCCCGTGCCCGGCCGAGCCGGCGGAGTCCGCGACGAAGGTGCCGATCTCCCGGGCCTGAGCAGGTTCCGGTCGGGGCCGGGAGTCCGTCGTCCGCCGGAGGGTCAGCGCGGGCCGAGCTGTCGGTCCGAGGACGCCCGAGGCCGATCGGTGACTTTCGGCCCTGTGCCGGTCCTCCGGGGTCGATCACGATGACGACGGAGCACGCGGAGCGCCGGTGGTCACCGGGAAGTCCCCGATGGTCGGCAAGGGAGAGTGAGATGGTGGACACGGCAGCCAGGACGGTGCGCTTGGGGAGCGGCGAGGACTGGGGGATGCGTTCCCTCAAGGCCGTGGACGACCCGAAGCGCCGACTCGACCGGCTGGTCCCGTTGCTGCACGAGATGATCGCATGGGACCTCGTCGAGCAGACCGAGGACGGCGGGATCGGTCTGCGCGAGGACGTGCAGGAGCGGCTCCGCCTCCTGGCGGCGGACCGTCCCCTCCACTCGGCCGAGGTCTACGTGGGCCGCAAGTGTGAGCGGTGCGGGCACGTGTGCGTCACCCGGATGGTCGACGGCGCGCGGGTCTGCTCGGCATGCAGTCAGGTCACCTGGCCGGGGGACGACCAGACCGCGGTCGACACGACCGAGGCGCCGAGGAACCAGCGCGCCGGCTTCCACCGGTGGTGGAGGGCCAGCTGAGACACTGGGGCCGGCCCCGGCATTCGGAACCGGGTCAGGGACACGGCCCGTCGACCGGGGATGCCGTCGGGTCGACCACAGTACCCTGGGCCATGGCGCCGGCGTAGATCACCAGGCTCAGCACGGTCAGGCAGGCCATGTCCCACCACAGCGGGATCACGCCGTGGCCCCCGACGAGGATGCCCTTGAACGGTCCGACCCCGCCCAGGATCGCGCCGGTGCCGAAGTCGCCCAGATAGGAGACGACCGAGAGGCCGATCAGGTAGGGGAAGAGCCACCGGGCGGAGGCCCACTCGATCCGGGGTGGCTCGAGGTCGAGGTGGAACGACCGGGCCGCGCCCATGAGGCCGTAGCCCAGGAGGAGGGCGATCATCAAGGTGGAGATGGTCTGCCATCCGGACCAGTAGGCGATGAAGGTGGCGAAGACGAAGGACGTCGGTGCGAGCAGGCCCGCCGCCGGGAGCCGGTAGGGCCGGTCGGCCCCGGGCCGGGTGCGCCGCAGGGATCCGAGCGCCAGGGGCGCTGCGGCGTACATCAGCACCACGGCGCCGGTCACGACGCTCACGAGCTTGCCCCAGCTCGGGAAGGGCAGGAGGAAGAGCAGGCCGAGCACCCCGGACATGATCACGCCCCAGAAGGGGACGTCGCTGCGCTCGTCCTCGACCAGGAAGAGTTTCGGCACGTAGCCGTCCCTGCTCAGCCCGAAGCTCAGCCTCGATGCCCCGGTCAGATAGAGCAGGCCCGTGCCGCTCGGTGAGACCACGGCGTCGACGCGCATGATCCAGGCCAGCCACACCAGACCGATGAGGCTGGACAGGACGAAGAAGGGCGCTCTCGAGAGTTGCGGGTCCGTGGCCAGCTGCGTCCAACTCGAGTAATGGGCCAGCAGGGCCGGCGGGAGGGCGCCGATGAAGGCGACCTGGACGGCGATGTAGATGACCGTGCAGCCGACGAAGGCGCCGAAGACGGCACGGGGGAGGTCCCGCTGGGGGTGGGTGCTCTCGCCGCCCACCTCGAGCGCCCCTTCGAAGCCCATCAGCGCGAAGGCGATGCCACCGGCCGTGATCGCGCTCAGTACGGCCTGGGTGGGCCCGGCGCCGCCGTGCACGAAGAATCCGCCTGCGGCCGTGAAGTTGTGGAGGTGGAAGCCGGCGACGATGAGGGCGACGGCGGTCAGCGAGGGGATGGCCAGCTTGAAGACCGTGATCGCCGAATTGGCTCGGGACAGTAGACGTATCCCCAGGAGGTTGAGCGTGACGAAGACGCCCATGAGCACCGCGGCCACGACGTAGCCCGAGGCGCTGAGCGTTCCGCGATCGGCGTTGTAGAGGCCCGTGGCCCAGGAGTTCGTCGACAGGTACTCGATGGCGGCGAGCACCTCGATCGGGGCGATCGTCGCCGCCTGGACGTAGGCGAACCAGCCGAAGGTCGCTCCGGCCAGGCTGCCGAAGGCGTGGTGGGCGAAGCGTCCGGGTCCTCCGCTCTCGGGGAACATCGCACCCAGCTCGGCGTACACCAGGGCGATCGGCGTCATGAAGAGCGCAGCCAGGAGCCAGCCGATGAGCGCAGCGGGCCCGGCGATGGTCAACGCGACGAAAGCGCCGAAGAGCCAACCCGAGCCGAGTGTCGTCCCGGCCGAGATCCAGAGCAGTCCGAAGAAGCCCACGTCACGGCGGAGCCCTTCGTCGGTCGGATCTTCCATCGGGGACTACGGGCAGGTGGTCGCCGCAGGACGACCGAGGCCCGGACCCGACGTCGAGCGGATTCGGGGAACACCCCCCTGGTGATCGGCGCCGGCCTGCCGCGGAGACGTTCCTCGTCCGGTCACGCCCTCACCCTACGGGGGCCCGGTGCCGCTCTGCGATGCGGTGCCGCTGTGCGATCCGGGCCGCCCGCTCGGGCGGACGTGCCGACGACCTGGTACTGCGAGGAGCCGGCGGTGGGAATTGAACCCACGACCTGACGATTACAAATCGTCTGCTCTGCCAACTGAGCTACACCGGCGCAGGTCCGACGGAGTCGGAGCCCGCGTCAGTCTACGGCCCCTGACCTGGGGGAAGGGAGTGCTTGCTTATCCACCCCATGGTTGGCAGGCTGGCGGGAGTGGACGATGACCCGGCGCCCGACCCACCTGCCTCGGAGCGCTCGAGCCACCGCTTGCCCGTGGACCGGGCGGTCATCCTCCTCGGGCTCTTCATCCTGGCCACCGTGCTCCTCCTCGGCCAGATCCACACGTCGCCGTCGGGACCGGCCTCCAGCACCACGACGACCACGAGGCCGGGCCACGGTGTCACCGCTCCGACGACGACTACCACCACGATGCCGAAGCCCCCGTCGAACGTCCCGGTCCTGGTGGCCAATGCATCGGGCGTGAGCGGGGCGGCCGCCGCGGTGACCAGTCGACTGCAGACGGCCGGGTGGGACTTGCAGGCGCCGATCAACGCCTCGGCCAACGTGACGACGTCGGCCGTGTACTACGTGGCCGGCGAGAAGGCGGCGGCCACCGAGGTCGCCGCCGCGCTCCACCTGCCCGCGTCGGCGGTCCAGCCCTACACCACGGCCGCCCCAGTGAGCACGATCGGGACAGCCGAGATCCTGGTCGTCGTCGCGCCGGACCTGGCTTCAGGAGTCACCTCGACGACCACCACCGTGGGAACCTGACCGGCACCGTCGGGTCCGGGCGTCCGGGCGGCGAGCCCCTCGGGCCGAACGCCGCGGCCATCCTGGCACCGCTGGTGGCCGACCCGTCGACCACTGCGGTGGTCACCGACTTCGACGGGACACTGGCGCCCATCGTCGACGACCCGGCCGCCGCCCGCCCGGTCGAGGGCGTCCCGGCCCTGCTGCGACGGCTGGCCGTGAACTTCGCCGCGGTGGCTGTGGTCTCGGGCCGATCGGCGTCGTTCCTGTGGGAGCACCTCGGCTCGGCGACCGCGCCGGGGTCCGGGGGAACCACCGGGGCCCGCCTGTTCGGCCTGTACGGAATGGAATCCGTCGGCTCCGACGGCGTGGTGGTGCTCGACGATGCCGCGTCGGATTGGCTTCCGACGGTGGCCGAGGCGGCCGATCGGCTCCGGGTCGGTGCCCCGGACGGCGTGCTGGTCGAGGCCAAGGCGGCGGCGGTCACCGTCCACTGGCGACGGGCCCGCGGGGCCGAAGGATGGGCGGGGGAGCGGGTGGCCGATGTGGTGTCGCGCTCCGGCCTGGTCGCCCATCCGGGCCGCCTGTCCGTCGAGCTGCGTCCTCCGCTGGCCATCGACAAGGGCACCGTCGTCCGTCGGCTGACCGAGGGGTGCACCGCGGCCTGCTTCCTCGGCGACGATGTCGGTGACCTGCCGGCCTTCGCCGAGCTCCGCCGGCGGTCGACCGAGGACGGATTGGCGGCGGTCGGTGTGGCGGTCGTCGACGACGAGACCGTCCCCGAGGTGGTGGCGGCTGCCGATCTCTCCGTGGCCGGACCCAGACGTGCCGTGGCCCTCCTGAGCTGGATGGCCGACCAGGCGTCGGCCGGTGGCACCGGGGGCTGAGAGCCTCAGCGCGCGGCGGCCAGCAGGTCGTTGAACCAGTCGGATGGCCTTCGGGCCAGGATGGCCGTGCGCAGGGCGGCGGCCCGTGCCGCCCGCTCGTCCCCATCGGCGGCCAGCGCCCGTGACAGGACCGTCGCCGTCCCGGTCACGTCGAACGGATTGACCTCGAGGGCGCCGCCGGAAAGTTGGTCGAAGGCCCCCGCCTCGCGGGACAGGGCGAGGACGCCGGCGCGGCCGTTGATGACCGGGCCCTCCTTCGCCACCAGGTTCAGCCCGTCGCGCACCGGGTTGACGAGGAGCACGTCGTACCGGGTGAGTGCCGCGAGCGACCGGGGGTAGTCGTCGTCGACCTCGAGCACGACCGGGGTCCACCCCGGTGTGGACCAGCGCTCGTTGATCCTGGCCACCGTCGACTCGACCTCCTCCTGGTAGGCGAGGTATTCCGGCAGTCCCTGGCGGGTCGGGTACGCGAGGGCGACGAAGACGACCCGTTCCCGGTGGGAGGGCTCGTGCTCGAGGAGCTCCTCGAAGGCCCAGAACCCGCGCAGCAGGTTCTTCGACAGCTCCATCCGGTCGACCCGGACGATCACCTTGCGGTCGGCTCCGCCCACGGACTTCTCGATGCGGGACAGGGCGGAGGCGACCGCCGGCCCGGACGCCGCGGACCGGAGCCGGTCGGCGTCGCTCGACAGGGGGGAGATGAACGTGCGGTTGGCCCCGCCGTCCAGGCCGGCAGTGGCCAGGCCGGCCCGGTAGGCGGACGCCCACCGCTCGGAATGGAAGCCACAGGAGCCGAACCGGGCCAGGGAGGCCAGCAGTTCGTCCCCGACCACGGTCGGGAGCATCCGCAGCACGGAAGGGTCGGCGAACGGAGTGTGGGTGAAGTGGACGGTGCGCAGGTCGGGCCGGAGGGTGTGCAGGGTCGGCGCCATCAGTGCGAGGTGATAGTCCTGGACCAGCACCCGGCCGCCTTCGGGGGCGACGTCGGCCACCCGGGACGCCATGAGCACGTTGAAGTCGCGGTAGGCGTCCCACGCCTCCATCCACCGCCGGTCGGTGCGCGGCCGGCGGGCCGCGTCGAACAGGTGGTGGTGGCAGAACCACAACGTGGAGTTGGACACCACGTTGTAGGCCATGTTGTACATCTCGCGATCCGGTTCGACGAGGTCCACGCAGAGGCCGCCCACCGTCATGAGGCCGTCGGCGGCGGCCATCCGGTCGGCCTCGCTCATCGAGCAGGCGACCCACGTGGCATCGCTCCCCTCGACCAGCGGGTGCAGGGATCCGGCGAGCCCGCCCCCCGACGCGACCCGCACCGGACGGCCGTCCTCCAGGCGGAACGACAGGGGCCCGCGGTTGGAGACGAGGACGGTGTCGGCCAGCGACCCGTCTCCCGAGACGGCCGGGAGGTCTCCGGGGGAGGGAGACGGTTCGAGACGCATGCCGGGACGCTACCCCGCGGACCCTGGTGGACCTGGTCTTTCCCCGGTGATCGCCGGCGGCCCGGGCGGAATCGGGAAAGGGGCTTGACAAGGTAGTGAGTGAACACTCACAATGGACCGATGATGGTATCGACACGGATGACTGCATCGGACCGCCGGACCGCCGTGCTGGCCGCCGCCGTCACCGAGTTCGCCCGTTCCGGCTACGCCGGCACCTCGACCGAGGCCATCGCCGCCCGTGCCGGGATCTCGCAGCCCTACCTGTTCCGTCTGTTCGGCACCAAGAAGGACCTGTTCATCGCCACCTACGAACTGGTGTCCGACCGGATCATCGCGTCGATGGCGCGGGCCGGGACGGGCCTCGTGGGCGAGGAGGCCATGGCCGCCATGGGCGATGCCTACATGGACCTCATGCAGGACCCCGAGGTCCTCCAGGTCGAGCTCCACGGGTTCGCCGCGGCCCCGGGGGACCCCGACATCGCCGCCGCCTGCCGGAGCACCTTCGAGGTGCTGTGGCACCTGGTACACGAGCGGACCCTCCTACCCGACGAGGAGCTCCGGAAGTTCTTCGCCATGGGGATGATGCTCAACGTGATGTCCGCCATCGACCTGCTGACCGTTTCCGAGCACTGGGCCCAGAGCTTCTGTCCGATGCCCGACAAGCTCACCGCCATCCGAGCCGCCACCCAAGCCATCAAGGACCAGCGCAGCGCCGAGCTGGTCAAGTCCACGGAGGTACCCGCATGAACCAGCCCGTCATCCCCCTTTTTTTGCCCCGCAGGGTTAGTGAGCACTCACAACTGGATGAGTGGCCGCCGGTCCCGTACCGTCGCCGGACGTTCACCACCGTCCGCCGTCCCCGGGCGGGGAGGACGGACGGTGGTGGGGCCACGGTGGCCCCGACGTCACCACCACCGGCGCCGGCAGCTCGGTCCGGTGGCGGGGGCACTCCCCACGAGGTCGACCTCGAGTCACCGGCGGCGCGCTCCCGCGCAGTCTGGGCCGTGGCCATCACCGGTCTGGCCCTGTTCATGGCCTCGCTCGACAACCTGGTGGTCTCGACCGCCCTTCCGGTCATCCGCGTCCACCTCCACGCCGGGCTCTCGGGCCTCGAGTGGACGGTGAACGCGTACACACTCACCTTCGCCGTGCTCCTCCTGTCGGCGGCCGCACTCGGCGAACGCTTCGGGCGTCGCCGGATCTTCGTGACGGGGATCGCACTCTTCACCGCGTCGTCGGCCGCCGCCGCCGTGGCGCCGAGCATCGGTGCCCTGATCGCGGCCCGGGCGCTGCAGGGTGCCGGCGCGGCGATGATCATGCCCCTGTCGCTCACGCTGCTGAGCGCCGCCGTCCGTCCGGAGCGTCGCAACGCGGCGCTCGGCATCTGGGGCGCCATCGGCGGGACCGCGGTGGCTGTCGGTCCGCTGGTGGGCGGGGCCGTCACCAGCGGCTGGGCCTGGCAGTACATCTTCTGGCTCAACGTACCGGTCGGGATCCTGCTGCTCCCGCTGGCCCGCTGGCGTCTGGCGGAGTCCCGCGGATCGGCCGCCCCCCTGGACCTGACCGGCGTGAGCCTGGTGAGCGTCGGGCTCTTCGGCGTCGTGCTTGGCCTGGTCCGGGGCAACGCCCACGGCTGGACGTCGACGTCGGTCCTCACCTCGTTCGCGGTGGGAGCGGCCATGCTGGCCGCCTTCGCGGCCTGGGAGCTACGTACCGACCACCCGATGCTCGACATCCGCCTCTTCGCCCGCCGCGGGTTCGCCGCCGTCAATGCGACCGCCCTCCTGTTCAGCTTCGGGATGTTCGGCTCGATCTTCTTCCTGACCCAGTTCCTCCAGACCGTGCAGGGGTACTCGCCGCTGTCGGCCGGGGTGCGGATCCTGCCCTGGACGGCGATCACCATGCTGTTGGCACCGGTGGTGGGCCAGCTGGCCGAACGCTGGGGCGGCAAACCCCTCGTGGTCGCCGGCCTCGCGCTCCAGGCCGCCGGTCTCGCGTGGCTGGCCTCGATCGTGACCCCGACCACGCCCTACGGGGACATGGTGGCACCCTTCGTCGTGTGCGGCGTGGGGATGACCCTCTTCTTCGTGCCGCTCGCCTCGGTCGTGCTCGGGACCCTGCCGAAGGCCCTCGAAGGTGTCGCATCGGGCACGAACGCCGCGTTCCGCGAGCTCGGAGGTGTCCTGGGCATCGCCGCCCTGGGTGCCGTGTTCAGCTCGCACGGCGGCTACGCCTCGGGGCAGGACTTCGTGTCCGGCCTGGTGCCGGCGGTCGCCGTCGGTGCGGCCGTGGTGGGTGTCGGTGCGCTGGTGGCGATGCTGCTGCCGTCCCGGAGGGGTCGGGCGACTCCGGTCGTGACGACCCACGTTCCGGCCGTGGCCGCCGTCCAGCTGACCGAACTGGCCGACGTGGGCGAGCCGATCTGCTGCTGACCGTGCCGGTCCGGTCGCCGGAGGGCGTGACGACCGGGTGCCGGTGTCGGGTTCAGTCGCCGGCCCGGTCGCCGGAGAGGTGTGACGACCGGGCCAGGGCCGCGGCCAGGATGTCGGTCGCCTGCGGCCGCAGTTCGGACAGCGGACGGTTCCGGTGGACGCGGACGCCGAGGTCGACCTGGGCGATGGTCTCGACGCCGAAGTGGGAGGCCACGTCGATCAGCAGGGCGAGCTCCACGGCGTAGCCGTCGGCCAGGGTGCACTTCTCGAGCACCCACCGGGGGGCGGCCGTCTCGCCGGCGAGTGGCTGGCGGACCACGGCGAGGGCGGGGAACAGCAGGTCGATCACCGGACGGGCCATGAGCTCGGTGACCCGGCCGCCGCCGTCCGGCTCCCCGTTGAGCGGGCGTTGGTAGAAGCCCTTGACCACGGCCGTCCCGTCGTCGGGGATGAGCGGCCCGAGCAGGCCGGTCACGAAGTGGGGTCCGAAGTTGGTGACGTCGCCGTCGACGAAGACGATGAGGTCTCCTTCGGCCTCGGCCAGGGCGACACGCATGGCCTGCCCCTTCCCGCCGCTCGGCGTGTCCCCGGCGATGACGCGGGCCCCCTCGCGCCCGGCGATGGCGCCGGTCTGGTCGTTCGAACCGTCGTCGACCACGACCACCTCGTCGACGAGGTCGACGCCCCCCCCGGCCGCGGTGAGCTCGGAGACGATCGTCCGGACGATCGGGCCGATGGTCGCCGCCTCGTTCCGGGCCGGAATGCAGACCGAGACGGTCCGGTCCGCCTTGGCCGCGGCCAGGGTCGAGGCGGCGAAGTCGGTGTGCGCGGACGTGGGGCGGCCGTCCCCGTGTGCGACCGTCGCTGGCATGCCACCATCATCCCTCACCGCCGGGGGGTCGGGACGCCGCGCCCGAGGGCCACCGGGTCGACGCGTTGACGGGGGACCTCCGGATCGGCCACAATGGAGGCCATCATCCAGAGCAGCTGAGGGACCGGGCCCGATGACGCTGCGGCAACCTGAACGCGGATCGACCTGATCGGAACGGTCGGAATGCGTGCCAGGTGCCAATGCCCGAGCGATGAGGAGACTGCTGTGGACTTCGTTTCCGGCTTGCGCTGCCGTGAATGTGGCCGTACCTACCCGGCCGAGGCGCTTCATGTGTGCGACTTCTGTTTCGGGCCCCTCGAGGTGTCCTACGACTACGAACGGGTGGCGGCGACCATCACCCGTGAGCGGGTCGAGGCCGGACCGCGGTCGATCTGGCGCTACGCCGACCTGCTGCCGGTGGCCGATGCCGCCCCGGTCGACCTCGGCGCCGGCTTCACCCCGCTGGTGCGCGCCGACCGACTGGCCGCCGAGCTCGGGCTGGGTGAGGTCTGGATCAAGGACGACACGGCCAATCCGACCGGCTCGTTCAAGGACCGGGTGGTCTCGGTCGCCCTGACCAAGGCCCGCCAGCTCGGGTTCAAGGTCGCCGCCTGCGCCTCGACCGGGAACCTGGCCAACTCGGTGGCCGCCCACGCCGCACGGGCCGGGATGGACTCGGTCGTGCTGATCCCCCACGACCTCGAGCGGGCCAAGATCACGATGACCGCCGTCTACGGGGGACGGGTCTTCGCCGTGGAGGGCAGCTACGACGATGTCAACCGGCTGTGCGCCGAGCTCACCAGCGAGCAGCCCGAGTGGGCCTTCGTCAACGTCAACGTGCGGACCTACTACGCCGAGGGATCGAAGACGCTGGCCTTCGAGGTCGCGGAGCAGCTCGGATGGCGGGCACCGGACCACGTGGTGGTGCCCATCGGGTCGGGCAGTCAGCTGACCAAGGTGGACAAGGGGTTCAAGGAGCTGTGGAAGGTCGGCCTGCTCGACGAGGAGCCGTCGGTGCGGGTGTCCGGGGCCCAGGCGGAGGGCTGCTCGCCGGTTGCGACGGCGTTTGCCGAGGGGACGGACGCCATCCGGCCGGTCAAGCCCCACACCATCGCCAAGTCGCTGGCCATCGGCAACCCTGCCGACGGGTGGTACGCGCTCGACGCGATCCGCAAGTCCGGAGGCGCCTGCGCGTCGGTCACCGACGACGAGGTGCTCGACGGCATCCGCCTCCTGGCCCGGACCGAGGGGATCTTCGCGGAGACCGCCGGCGGTGTGACCATCGCCACACTGGCCAAGCTGACGGCCGAGGGCGTCATCCGCTCGGACGAGCGGGTGGTGGCCATGGTCACCGGCCACGGGCTCAAGACGGTCGAAGCGTTGACCGACGTGGTGGGCCCGACGGCCACCATCTCCCCCACCCTCGACTCGTTCGCCCAGGCCATGGCGGCCGAGTCCAGTCGTTCGACCACTACGAGGAGATCCCGATGAGCAAGGTCCGTATCCCGGCGCAGTTGCGCACGCTGACCGGCGGAGCCGGCGAGCTGGTCATCGAGGGCTCGACGGTGGGCGAGGTCCTCAAGGGTCTCGATGCCGCCCACGCCGGGTTCGCCGAGCGGATCTTCGACGCCGACGGCGGCCTCCGCCGGTTCGTCAACGTCTTCCTCGACGAGGAGGACGTCCGGTTCCTCGAGGGGCTGGCCACGCCGGTCGCCGACGGGCAGACCATCTCGATCGTCCCGGCCGTCGCCGGAGGCTGACCAGGGTGATTGCGGAGGCTGACCCGGGGGATGCCTGAGGCTGACCAGGGGATACCGCCGCGCCGCGACGAGGTCCGAATGGTGCCCCCCGCTACACTGGTGGACACATTCGAACCAGTACAGGAGCGACGATGAGCTCGACGCAAGGATCTACGCCCGGAACCCCGATGGGTGGGACCGCGACCAGCGGTACGGCGACGAGGACGCGCCGTTCCGGTGCGTCGTTCGGAACGGTGTCCAACTACAACCGGATGGTGACGACGTTCCAGGGCGCACCGGCGACCGCCCCGACCAACTGGAAGCAGCAGCCCGACGGCAACTGGTGGTCGTGGGACGGAGCCACCTGGCACCTCCAGCCCCAGGGACCGCCACCGGCTCCTCCCGCAGCCGGCCAGGCCGCCCGGTTCACGGCGGACGGCGCCCTCAACAAGGTCGGCCTCCTCGGCCTGATCGCCCTGGTGGTGGGTGCCGTCGCCTACCTCGGCAATTTGCCGATGGGCGTCGCCGTGGTCGCCATGCTCGGTGGCCTCGGTGTCGCCCTGTGGTGCATCTTCCGGCCCCGGCTCGCCCCGGTGCTCGCGCCGATCTACGCCGTGGCCGAAGGCGCGGTCCTCGGGATCATCTCCCGGTTCTACGCCGACCAGGGTGCCCACGTGGTCACCCTGGCGGTCCTCGGGACGGTGGCCGTCGTGGCCGCCGTGTGGGGCGTCTATCGGACCGGCCTGGTCAAGGTCGGGCCCCGGTTCTTCATGATCACGCTGGTGGCCACCGTCGGGCTGCTCGTGGTGATGATGGCCTCCTTCCTCACCGGGTGGGGGCTCTCGGGGATGTCCGGCCTGCTCATCTTCGGCGTCCTCTACCTGATCATCGCCGTGGCGAACCTCTTCATGGACTTCAGCTTCGTGGACAGGGCCGAGGCGGCCGGCATCGAGGCCGACGCCGAGTGGTTCTCGGCCTTCACGATCCTCGTCTCCTCCGTCATGGTCTACCTGGCCCTGCTTCGCATCTTCGGAGGCTCGCGCTAGGCGTCGGGTACCGATTTGTGCGGTCGGTGGCTCAGGCCGCCAGGCCGTGCGATGGCTCAGGCCGCCAGGCCGTGCGGTGGCTCAGGCCGCCAGGCCGTGCGGTGGCTCAGGCCGCCAGGCCGTGCGGTGGCTCAGGCCGCCAGGCCGTGCGGTGGCTCAGGCCGCCAGGCCGTGCAGGATGAACCGGACGGTGTCGGCTGCCGCCAACCTCCGGTCGCGCGGTGCCGGCTCTGCGGCACGCACCGCCATCGCCCCGTAGATCTGCTGACCGACGAGCGAGATGGCGAGGTCGGTGTCCAGCAGCCGGAAGTGGCCGCGGGCCATGCCCTCGTCGACCAGGTCCTGGATCAACCCCGCGATGTCCAGGCCGATGAGGGCCAGCTCGTCCCCGACCGCCTCGGCACCCTTCGCCGGTGTCCCCTGGGTGACCAGGGCCAGTCGGAAGAACCCCGGGCTGTCGTCCACACGCGCCAGCATCTCCTCGATCAGCCGCTCCAGGCGGTGGGCCGGATCGGCGTCCTCTTCCCACGTAGAGGCGATGGCCTCGAGCAGCTGGGCGTGCATGCGCTGCAGACAGGCACGCAGGAGCTCCTCGCGATTGGCGAAGTAGACGTAGACCGTGGATCGGGCCACACCGGCCTTCGAGGCGATCTCGTCCATGGACACGTCGGTGGTGCCGCGCTCGCCGAAGAGGCGTCGGGCTACGTCGATGACCTGGTCACGACGGAAGTCGCGAATGACCTCCTTCAGCTCGTCGGAGGACTTCCGTGCGGGCATCTACCCGGGGTCGACGGTCGGTCCGGTCGGGAAGGTGATCGGAATGTGCTTGACCCCACTGATGAACGCCGACTGGAGCCGCTCGACTTGCCCGGCGAGCTCCATGTCCGGCATCCGGTCGAGGAGGTGCTCGAACATCACCCGGATCTCCATCCGGGCCAGGTTGGCCCCCAGGCAGAAGTGGGGTCCGCCGCCGCCGAAGGCCATGTGCGGGTTGGGGTTGCGGGTGATGTCGAACGTCTGGGGGTTGTCGAAGACCTGCTCGTCCCGGTTGGCCGAGATGTGGAAGAACACCACCTTCGAGTCGGCCTCGATCTTCTGGCCCCCGAGCTCGACCTCCGAGGTGGTCTGGCGTCGGAAGTTCATGACGGGCGTGACGTAGCGCAGCATCTCCTCGACGGCGTCGGGCAGGAGGGACCGGTCGTTCCGCAGGAGCTCCCACTGGTCGGGGTGCTCGAAGAAGGTGGCCATCGCCCCCGAGATGAGGTTCCGGGTGGTTTCGTTGCCGGCCACGGTGAGCAGGAGGAAGAACAGCTCGAGATCGAGCGACGACAGCTGCTCGCCGTCGATCTCGACCTGGGTGAGCACGCTCATCAGGTCGTCGTGCGGGTCGATGCGCTTGGTGCCGAACAGTTCCGAGGCGTAGGCGTAGAGCTCCATCGAGGCTGCCTGGGCCACCTCGCCGCCGGTCTGGTATTCGGGGTCCTCGCTCCCGATCATCCGATTCGACCAGTCGAACATCCGGTGACGGTCCTCGTTCGGAACGCCCAGCAGCTCGGCGATCACCACCAGCGGGAGCTCGGCCGCGATGTCGGTCACGAAGTCGGCGGAGCCCTTCTCGATCACCTGGTCGATGATGGTGTCGGTGGCGGCGTGGATCCGCTCGTGGAGGTGGTTGACCATCCGGGGGGTGAACCCCTTGTTGACCAGCCGGCGGTAGCGGGTGTGCAACGGCGGGTCCATGTTCAGCATGATCAACTGCTGCTGGGCCAGGTCGTCTTCGGACAGCTCCCAGAGATAGGTGGCCTTGCGGGCCGACGAGAAGTGCTCGTAGTCCCGGTTGACCTGGGTGGCCTCGGCCAGCGTGGTCACCGCCCAGAACCCGGGCCCGTCCGTCTCCTCCTGCCACCACACCGGCGCGTTCTGGCGCAGGTAGGCGAACCACTCGTGGGGAACGCGCTCGGCAAAGACCGTCGAGTCGAGCAGGTTGATGTCATCGAAGCTGACGCTGCTGATGTCCAATTCCGTCTGACTCATGTCGGACGCCCCTTCCCATGCATCGGACACTCTGTCCGAAAGAAAGGATCGTACGTCCGGCCACGCGGCCCGTCAATGATGGTGGACGGGGGCACCCGGTGGGTACGGCGCACGGTGCAACCGTGCCGGCCCCGACCTACCAGTCGACCTCGCCGTCGATGACGACGATCGGCTCCTCGGTCAGCACGACCTCGAGGCGGTCGGTGTCCAGGAACTTGGCGATGTCCTCCATCATGGCCGGGAAGTCGCCCTCACCCATGTGGGCGTAGTAGGCGTCCATCGACTCGAACCACTGGACGGTGACACCGTCGTAGCCCGAGCGGTCGTCGTCGCCCCGGTAGTCGTCGAGCGGGCGCGGGTTCTGCTCGTAGCGCAGAACGTACTTGGCCGCGCTGCTGGCAGCGATCAGTGGGCCGTGGTGGTCCCGCCAGTAGGCGTGGAACTCGGCGGGGGTCAACCCCTCCTTGCGCCTCAGCAGACAGGTCATCTTGATCATGGTCGTGCCTTCCCCGATTGCCGGGTCCCGAGCGCGTGGTCGCACCGGCCCTCGGGGGACAGGCTGCACCGCCGGGACGACGGGAGGCAAGCCGGACGGCGGGTGTCCCGGGTCAGCGCGCCCGCGCGCAGAAGAGGTCGACCAGGTAGGGGAGCTCGATGGGCTCGGCGAGGGAGTCGGCCAGCGCGGCCACCCCGTCGAGGATGGCCCGGCGCCGGTCCTCGGGGAGGACCACGATGTAGCTGCGCGAGGCGACCTGCTCGACGAAGGCGGTCCGGTCGAGCGGCTGGACGAAGTGGAACCGGGTCCGGGTCACCGGTCCGAACCTCCCGGAGGCGTCCACCACCTCACCGAAGTCGCGACCGACGGGATAGGGCTGGTGCTGGTCCCATTTGCTGATCCGGGTGAGCTCGGCCACGAGCGGGTCCGACTCGTCGCGCTCGTTCCAGATCAGGCCGAGTCCTCCGCCCGGTCGGAGCACCCGGGCGAATTCGGCCAGGGCCTCGTCGCCGGCGAACCAGTGGAACGCCTGGGCCACGGTCACCGCGTCGAAGCTCGAATCGGCGAACGGCAGGAACGTGGCGTCGGCACCCACCTGGGGCACGTCGGGCAGGACGGAGGCGAACGAGGCGCGCATCGACGCCGACGGCTCGGCCGCGATGCAGGACGCCCCGGCAGCCACGAGCGAGCGGGTCAACTTGCCGGTTCCGGAGGCGACGTCGAGGACCCGGCTGGCCGGGACGATGCCCAACGACTCGACCAGGCTGGACACCGACTCGTCGGAGTAGCCGGGCCGGGCCCGCTCGTACACGTCCGAGCCGGAGGCGAAGCCCGACTTCCCGAGGCGTGCCTTGTCCGCCAGCACCTCGTCGACGTCGTCGATCTTCCCGGTGCCCGCCGTGCCGTCCATGACCCCATGGTAGGGAGTGACGGATCGGGCCGGCGGCCACGAGGGAGCGTCCTTGTCGCGGGCCCCGCACCCGGGCGCGGAACTTGGCTACCGTCGCGGGGTGAACGCTGCGAACCCGGACCACGACGATCGGGCGGTACCTGCCTCGCCGGAAGCCGCCGGGGGTCCGGTCGCCGGGCTCCCGCCCCGGCACGGACCCGCCCCGGCAGGGGGCATCCGCGGGCTTCGTCACCGTGTCCTCCACTCACTGGTCCATTCGGGATGGGACTGGATGGTCCGCCAGGGGGCGACCGGTCCCGGCGACCGGCTGGCCGACAGGTTCGGGGCCTTCGGCAGGGGAAGCTGCCTGGCGTTCCCGACCGGGGCCATCTTCGGCGAACGCTGGATCCACATCGGCGAGGACACCCTGGTCGGGCCCTACGTGAGCCTGTCGGCGGGGATGGTCCCCGGACAGCGGATGGTCACCGACCCGGTGGTCCGGATCGGCGACCGCAGCATGATCGGACGGGGCAGTCACATCGTCGGCCACTTCTCGATCGAGATCGGCAGCGATGTCCAGACCGGCCCCTACGTGTACATCACCGATCAGAACCACGGCTACGAGAACCCCGACGAGGTGGTTCACGTCCAGTGGCCCCACGACGTGCCGGTGATCGTGGGCGACGGGAGCTGGCTCGGCACCGGGGTGGTCATCCTGCCCGGGACGGAGCTCGGGAAGAACGTGGTGGTGGCGGCCGGAGCCGTCGTCCGTGGCATCTTCCCGGACCACTGCGTGGTGGCCGGGGTCCCGGCCAAGATCGTGCGTCGCTACGTTCCGGGATCCGGCTGGGTCAACGGCTCCGGTCCGCCCGCGGACGCCGGCTCGCGGGACTGACCGTCCGCCGGCGCCACGCCGTCGGTGACGCCGGACCGTCGGTCACCGGAACGGCGGTCGCCGGCCCGGCGATCATCACCCGCTCCGTCGTCCTCGGGAACGGCGGTCCGCGCCGGCATGGGCGGTGCCGGATAGGCGATCGTTCCGAGCCCGTAGCGCCGGACCACCTCTGATGCCTCGGCCCGCCCGAGGGCGATCAGGTGCTCGGTGGTCGAGAAGTCGTCGAAGTCACGTGTGGTCCCCTCCGGCCCGGCGCACAGGATCACTTCGACACCCTCGGGAAGGTGGGACATGTCCCTGACGAACCGGGCGTGGATCGAGATGAAGAGCGCGTTGACCATCCCCTCCACCGGCCGTCTCGACACGGGCGGCTCGAACACCGGCGGCGAGCAGAGCAGTACCACGATCCGGGTCGCACCGGCGTCGATCGCCCGCTGGAGGGGAACGTTGTCGACGACGCCGCCGTCGATGTACTTCTCGCCGTCGATCTCGACGGGCGGGAAGACGGCCGGCATCGCCGCCGATGCCAGGACGGCATCGACGGCCGGCCCGTAGGTGAACCACCGCTCACCGCCGTTGGTCAGGGATGTGGCCACCACCTCGACGGGGATCACCGCGTCCTCGAGACGCTCGTGGGGGAAACCCTCCCCGATGATCGAGCGCAGACCGGAGTTGGAGAACACGGCCTCGCGCTGTTGGAGGTAGAGCCAGGGTCCGTGCAGCCTCCCTTGGGGATAGACGTCCTCCCGACGGATGCGCAGCCAGACCCGGGTCATCTGCTCGACGCCCTCGCGGGTTGGGTCGGCGGCGAACCCGACCCCGTTGATGGCCCCGACCGACGATCCGTAGATGCGGTCCGGTACGAAGCCGTGCTCGGCCAGCACCTGGAGCATCCCGATCTGGATGGCTCCCCGGGTGCTCCCGCCGGCGAGCACCAGCGCGGTCATCCCCTCCTCCTCCTCCTCCTCCTCCTCCTCGTCCGTGTCGCCGGTGTCGCCGACGCCCCCGGCCCGCCCGCCCGCCAGCCACTGGGAACGTGCACCCCTGGCCTGTCGGACGACGAACCGGACCGTCAGGACGGAGAGGACCACGAAGGCCACGACGAACAGTGAGAACACGACGATGAACGAGGTCGTCACGGCGGCGGGGGTCATCGAGGCAGAGGCTACCGGGGTGTTCCGGGCGGATCGGGTCTGTGACACCCGCGGTCCACACTGTGACGATGGTCATGACGGACGCCTCGGGGGGGATACGGACAGCGCGGGTTCACGGGCGGACCGGGGCAGGCGGTGCCCGGAGCGGGTGGTCGGGGGCCCCGGCGTGGCAGCCGCTCGCCGGCCCGGCGCTGCTCGAGCGACTGCGCGACACCGGACGTGCCCGTCCTCCCGCGGATCCGGCGATGGCCGGCGAACTCCGCGCCTTCCTCGAGCGGGGACTCGCCACGGTGGTCGCGGAGACCTGCGGGTCGGCGGCCACCGGGCCGGTGTCGGTGGTCACCAAGGACCGCCTGACCCGGGCCCTGTCGTGTGCGTTCCACCGGTCGGATCGGCAATTCGGCGGACGCCCCTTCACCCGGCCGCTCGCCTGTGGCGCGCTGGTCGACGTCCTGTTCCGTCAGCTGGTCACCGTCGGCTCGATCGGCGAGGCCATGACGGATGCCATGGACGGTCTCGCGATCGACGACCACCAGGGACCGCTGGTGTCCTGGATCCGGGGGCTCCCCCGGGCCGAGCTGGCCGAGCTGGGTGCCGAGGTCGACCGCCAGGCCGACGGGCTGCGGACGCGGTGGCCGGCGCTCGACCCGTCGTGGCTCCCCCGCACCCAGGAGGTCCTGCGTGTGCCGCTCGCCGGGGGACGGTTCGAACTGTCCGCCCGGGTGGACCTGGCCATCGGCCGCCCGTCCGAGGACGTTGCGTCCGTCGCCCTCGTCGAGGTGAAGTCGGGGACCCGCCGGCCCGGACACCGCGTCGACCTCCACTTCTATGCGCTGGCCGAAGCGTTGCGGAGTCCCAATCCTCCGTTCGCGGTGGCCGTCTACTACTCGAGGACCGGCGAGCTCGACGTCGAACCGGTGACGCCCGAGCTCCTTGCTGACGCGGCCCGACGGTGCCTGTCGGGCATCCGTGCCATCGCCGCGGCCGATGGTGGCCGCGGGTCGGTGACCTCCGACGCCTACTGCGCCACGTGCCTCGAGCACCCGCTGCGGACCCTCGCACCGGCGGGCGGTCCCGACGCACCGGTGGAAGCGGTGGCGGATGTCCGGGTTCCCGGGCCCGACACCGTCGTCCCCTTCCCCCGGGGACAGGCAGCGTGAGCGCCCGGTTCGGGTCGACGACGGAGCTCCTCCTCGCAGGGCCGACCAGACCGGTCGCTACGGACGCACTGGCCCGGATCCGTGGCCGTCTCGTCGACGGGGTCGCCGGTGCGGTCGCCCACCTACCTCCAGGCGCCCCGGTCGAGATCGGCCTCGCGTCGCTGCGACGGTCGCACCTGCATCCGGAGCTGATCGGCGTGCCCGATCCCCCGTTCGCCTGGAAGCCCGCCTTCGTGCGGCGCTCGCTCGGTCTGGCCGCCGTGCGGGCATGTGCCGAGGGCCGCTACCGCGGTCCTGCGGCCGCCGTCGGTCCGCTGGCGGAGCATGCGGTCGAGGAGTGGAGGCGGAACGGATGGCGCACGTTCCACTGGGAGCCCTGGTTCGCCGGTCTGAACTCGGCGAGCCGGGCGGCGGTCCTGGCCGAGGCGATCACCTGGTCCACGCCCGTGTGGGCGACGTTCGACTGGACCTCACTGGGTCCCCGGTCCGTCGTCGGTGGCCCGGACGACCAGTGGACCCGCCCCGGGCCGCGCACCGTCCGGCTGAAGGGCAGGTGCGAGGTGCGGGTGCACCTCGACCCGGTCGACGGGGGGCCCGACCGTTCCGAGTCGGCCGGTGGTGCGAGCGCACTCGTCTCGGTCTGCGGAGGGAGCCCGGGCGACTGGTGGCGGGAGGAGCTGGCCTACCTGGCCCTGGTGGCGGGAGTGCGCTCGGCGGATCGGTCGGTCCCGGCCAGGGTGCTCGGGATGTGGCCCGATGTCGGGATGCACCGGGTGGTGGAGATCGACGAGGACCTGCTGTCCGGGGCGGTCGACCGGGTGGTCTGCGCCGTCGCCGCCACGGTCGCGGCAATGGCCGCTGTCGCGGCCGTCCCCACCCGGTCGGTGGGCCCGTCACCGAACGGCGACGAGGGTGCCAGGGTCTGACGAGGCGGTCCACGGTCTGACGAGGAGCCTGGTATCGGGGACGAGGATCTCGGACGGATCTGCCGGTGCCCCGCACCCGGACGTCAGAAGAGCGCCTTGGCCGCCTTGGCATCGGGCTTGCCCGCGGCCGTCAGCGGTATCTCGTCGACGAGCAGGATCTGACGGGGCACCTTGTAGCCGGCGACGTGGCCCCGACAGTGGTTCTGCAGGGTCTCGAGATCGAGCGGCGCAGCCCCCTCCCTGACCCGGACCACCGCGGCCACCCGTTCGCCGAAGCGCTCGTCGGGCAGTCCGACCACGATCGCGTCGTAGACGTCGGGATGGGCCTTGACCACCGCCTCGACCTCCTCGGGGAAGATCTTCTCGCCCCCCGAGTTGATCGACGCCGACCCCCGCCCGTGGACGGTGATGACACCGTCCGGCCCGATCGACGCGAGATCGCCGGGGACGGACCACCGGACCCCGCGGCGGTCGGTCGGGAAGGTCGCGGCCGTCTTCGCCTCGTCCTTGTAGTAGCCGAGCGGGATCCGGCCCGAGCGGGCCAGTCGACCGATCCGACCGTCCCCGGGGGCGAGGGGCAGGAGGTCGTCGTCGAGGACGGCCGTGTCGTCGCTCATGACGAATTTCGGTCCGCTCGCCCCGATCTCGACCGCTCCCTGGGCGCCCGCCTCGCTCGAGCCGAAGCGGTCCATGATGACGGCTCCGGGAAGCTGCCGACCCAGGTCGGCCTTGACTGTGGCCGACAGCATGGCGCCGCCGGATCCCACGGCCGCCAGCGTGGAGGTGTCGTAGGTGCCCGGGGCCGCCGCGTCCAGCGCCTCCGACAGGGGGCGCGCCATGGCGTCGCCGACCAGGGCGGCCGAGACCACGCCCTCCTCGCCGATGATGCGGAGCAGTCGATCGGGATCGAACTGGTGTCCGGTGTAGAGCACGGCGGTCCCGGCCATCATGAAGGCGCTCCACATCGCCCACTGGGCGTTGCCGTGCATGAGCGGGGCCACCACCAGCATCGGGATCCGGCCGGCCTCGTCGGTGGCGAGCCGGCCGCGCAGTTCGTCGGGGCTGGTGATCGGGGCGGCACCCCATCCACCCCCGCCCATGGCCGCGAAGAAGATGTCCTCCTGGCGCCACATCACCCCCTTGGGCATGCCGGTGGTCCCACCGGTGTAGAGGATGTAGAGGTCGTCGGGGGAGCGGGGCGGGAAGCCGCGCCCGTCCGACGCCCCGGCCAGGGCGGTCTCGTAGTCGACGGGTCCCGCCCCGGCCTGCGTGGCCGCCGCACCGGGCGAGGTGCCCGGCGGTCCGTCCCCGATGACGAGCAGGTGCAGCGGTCGACCGTGCGACACGCCGTCGAGGGCGTCGGCCACCAGATCGCCGTACTCGCGCTCGTAGACGAGCCCCTCGAGGTCGGCGTTCTCGATCACGTAGCGGAGCTCGGGGGCCACGTAGCGGTAGTTCAGGTTGACCGGGACGCACCTCGCCTTGTAGCAGCCGATCATCGACTCGACCCACTCCGCCCGGTTGCGGGCGAGGATGCCGACCGGGGTACCCGGGGTGAGCCCGAGGTCGCCGACGTAGTGGGCGAACCGGTTGGCCCGTGCGTCGAGTCCGCCGTAGGTGAGGCGGACGTCGCCGGCCACCAGCGCCAGCCGCTCGGGGACGGTGTCCACGACGATCTCGAACAGGTCGGCCAGATTGAATCGTCGGTCGCTCACCCACTGTCTCCCTCGTGTCGCGGTCTCTGACCCGTCCGCGGGCCCCGACCGGAGCGGATCGGAACCGCCCCGTCCGGGATTGCCGGTCCCCAGATGCCCGTAGCATGCTGCTCCGGAACTCCGAACGGTAGCCACTCCGGCCACCCATCCGGAGCGCTACGGACGACCACACGAGTGAACACGGGGGAACACCAGTGACCGATGCCACAGCACGCGCGACGGGTGTGGCCGGCTACACCGCTCTGGTGACCGGGGGAGGCAGCGGCATCGGCCTCGGCACCGCCACCCGTCTGGTGCGCGACGGGGCCCATGTGACCATCTGCGGGCGGACCGAGGAGAAGCTGGCGAGGGCCGTGTCCGAGCTGGAGGGGGTGGCGGCGGCGGTCGCGGCCGTCGGCGGGACGGCGGGGACGGCCCGGTACGTGGTGGCCGACGTGACCGTGGAGGACCAGATCGCCGCGGCGGTGAGCGAGGCCGCCTCGTCGCGGGGTCATCTCGACATCCTGTTCGCCAATGCCGGCGGGTCGTTCCACATGGGCCCGATCACCGGGGCCGACCTCGACGGTGTCCGTGCGACCGTCGACCTCAACCTGATCGGGACGTTCCTCTGCATCAAGCACGGCGCCCCGCTGATGGCGGCCGGCGTGGGCGAGGGGGTCGATGGCGGGGAGGCGACCGGGGGATCGATCATCGGGATGTCCTCGGGGGCGGGTCACTTCCCGCACCGCTACCTGTGGGCCTACGGGGCCTCGAAGGCGGGGATCGACATGCTGTGCAAGTGCGCGGCCGAGGAACTGGGCCACACCGGGGTGCGGGTCAACACGGTCCAGCCCGGGATCATCGACGACGAGCTGATGTCGTTCATCACCGCCGGGGGCCCGCTCCTCGACGACTACCTGGCCGAGATGCCCATCAGCCGGGTCGGCACCGTCGAGGACGTGGCCGCCGCCGTCCGCTACCTGGCTGGCCCCGAATCGGAGTGGGTGACCGGCGTGTCGTTGCCCGTCGACGGGGGGCATCATCTCCGCCGGGGGCCCGATTACGGGCTGCTCTTCGGCGAGTAGGTGGGGCCGGGGCGGGCATGCGTCAGCTCGCCACGGCACGACGGTGGCCACCGGGCCGGTCGTCGTCATCGGCGGCCGTCATCATGGGGTGGAAGGGCCCGCCACCAGCACTTCCCGCCCCGTCGTCACCTGGCCGCGGACGGTTCCGAGGACCTGTCCGACGGCCGGGCCGACTACCGACCCGGCCGGAGCGGGCGGTAGCGTGACGTCGATGACTGTCCGTGCCAACCGCTGATGACCGGCATGGGAGGTCCCCCCGGACCGGGGGACGCGTCGATCCTCGCCGAGTTCCATCACGCGCTGGCCGCGCAGGGTGCCCTGGTCATGGCCCTCCTGGCCGTCCTGTTCGTGGGGTGGAACCAGCTCCGGTCGATGCAGTACCGCAGGGCCGTCGCCCGGGGCGAGTCGTTCGGGCCGGCTCGGCCCGCCGAGCCGCCGGAGCCGAGCGCCAGGAAGTTCCTCCGGATCACCTTCGGTCTGCTGTGGCTCTTCGACGGGCTGCTGCAACTGCAGTCGGGCATGCCGCTCGGCCTGCCCACCGGGGTGATCCGGCCCTCGGCGGCCGGCTCGCCGGGGTGGGTGCAGCACCTGGTCAACGCGGGATTGACGGTCTGGACGGACCACCCGGCGGCCGCCGCGGCCTCGACCGTATGGATCCAGGTGGGGATCGGGGTCCTCCTCCTGGTCGCGCCGCGGGGGTCGTGGAGCCGCGGCGCCGGCCTGGTCAGCGTCGGATGGGGCCTCGTCGTCTGGTCCTTCGGGAACGCGTTCGGGGGGATCTTCTCCCCGGGCCTCACCCTGCTGTTCGGCGCCCCCGGGGCGATCGTGTTCTACATCGCCGGCGGCGGCCTGGTCGCCCTGCCGGACACCGCATGGCAGGGCACGCGGCTCGGCCGTGTCATCCTCGGATCCGTCGGTGCGCTCCTGGTGGGCTTCGCCGTGCTGCAGGCGTGGCCGGGGCGCGGGTTCTGGCAGGGTTCGATCGGCGGCCGGGCCGGCAGCCTCACCGCGATGGTCGACCAGATGGCACAGACCTCGCAGCCCCGGTTCCTGTCGTCGGTCGTGTCCGCGTTCGCCACCTTCGACCGGTCCCACGGCTGGGGCGTCAACCTGTTCGCTGTGGTGGCGATGGCGGCCGTGGGGTGCATCCTCCTGCTGTTCTCGGGCTCCGGCCGGCGGGTGCTGTACCCGACCATGGTGGTGTTGGCCGTGCTCTGTGTGGCCGATTGGGTGCTCGTCGAGGATTTCGGGTTCTGGGGCGGTGTGGGGACCGACCCGAATTCGATGCTTCCGCTGCTTGCCGTGGCCGTCGGGGGCTATCTGGCGGTGACCCGACCGGCGTCGGCGGTCGAGGCCGGGACCACGGGTGTCGACGCGGTCACCGTGGGCGGGAGAAGGTCCCGGGCGCACCCGGGGACGGGTGTCGCTCCGGGAGGTGTGCCGCCCGGCGTCACCGAGGGGACGGGACCGGTGCCGATCGGGGTGGCGGCCGCCGCCGGGGCCGATGCCCCGATCGGGGGCGCCGACGGTCATGCCGGGGCCGAGGGCGCCGGTGCTGTGGACGGTTCGGACGGTGTGGGCCGGTCCGTGCGGAGCGGGTCGCCGCCGCCGGACAAGCGGTCGTGGTGGGAGGGGATCGACCCGCGTGCCGCCGCCCGGGTGGCGGCCACCGTCGGAGCGATCGGGATCCTGCTGGTCGGAGTCGCTCCGATGGCTTTCGCCGCGGCAGACAAGACGGCCGATCCGCAGATCGCAGAGGCGACCGACGGCGCCCCGGTCGTGACGGCTGGCCCGGCACCTCCGTTCGACCTGGTCGACCAGACGGGCGCACCGGTGTCGCTCGGCGACCTGCGGGGGCACACCGTGGTGCTCACCTTCCTCGACCCGGTGTGCACCACCGACTGCCCGATCATCGCCCAGGAGATGCGGGTCACCAACTCGCTGCTCGGGGGGGATGCCGCCGAAGTTCGTTTCGTGGCGATCGTGGCCAATCCGATCTACCGCTCCGTCCCGACCGTTGTGGCCTTCGACCGTCAGGAGGGAATGGACTCCCAGGCCAACTGGCTCTTCCTGACCGGATCGCGGTCCGAGTTGGAGTCGGTCTGGAACGCCTACGGCGTCACGGTGGAGTCGTCCCCCGCCGGGGGCATGGTGGCCCACGAAGACGTCGTCTACGTCATCGACTCCCGCGGCTCGATCCGTCGCATCCTCGACGCCGACCCCGGAGCGTCCGACGCCACGTCGCAGTCGTCCTTCAGTGGCCTGCTGGCATCCGAGGTCTCCCAGGTCCTCCGCCCGTGAGCCAACGGGTCCCGCTCATCGTCGGGGGTGTGGTGGCTGTGGCGGCGGTGGCCCTGGTGTCCGCTGTCATCGTCGGGGACGGCGGAGGGCCGCCGACGGCGTCGGTCGCACGGGCACCCGGCAACCTGATCGCAGCCACGACCGTGTCGGGACGGACCGCGGTGGTCCTCACCATGGGTCACCTCGACGATCCGTCCAACACGTTCTTCGAGCTGTTCGAACGATCGGCCACCGGCCCGTCGTGGACGTTGGTGACGCCTCCGGGAGTGGCCGACAACGGGGGGCTCGTCGTCGGACCCTCCCCGACCGGCCTGCTCTCCGCGGGCTTCCTGCCGTCGGCCGACCTCACCTTCTCGGTGATGGCCCAGAGCGGCGACGGGGGATCCAGCTGGGTGCCGGGCGACATCCCCGGCACCATCGCCCCGCAGCCGGACGCGTTGGCCACCGGTCCGGACGGACAGGTGGCCGCGGTACTGGCCCGCCCCTCGCCGTCGGTCGTGGCTGCCGGCCCGGCGCTCTCGGGATGGAACAGGCTGGCCACCACTGCGCAGTTGGCAGCATCGGTCACCGGATGCGGCGTCGACGCGGTGACCTCGGTGGCCGTCACCACCTCCGGTGGACCGGTGCTGGGCGTTCGTTGTGCTCACACCGACCGGGTCGGCCTCCTCGTGCCGACGACGCCGACCGCGGAGGGCCGGAGCTCGACCCCCGCGGCCCCGTCCGCCGGGTGGACGTCGGTCGGACCGGTGTTCGCGGGTCGGGCCCCGTCGACCACGACCGTCCTCCGGCTGCAGGCAGTCGGCAGTGGCGTCGTGGCCCTCGCCGAGGGATCGTCGGGCGGGACCTCCGACCTGATGGGTGTCTGGGGGGACGCGGACACGGGCACGACGGCGGGCCTCGTCCGATCGGCCACGTTGACCGTCCCGTCCGGGTGGTCGGTGCGGGCCACCAGCGTCGGAGGAGGGAGCGGCCAAGCCGTGACGGTGCTGCTCGGGTCGGACTCCGGGCCGGCACTGCGGGTCGAGTCCGTCGCCGGCCCCGGGCTTCCCTGGGTGCTGCTCACGCCGCCGCCGACCGGGTCCACCGCGGTCGCGGTCATCGGCGGTGGGACGTACGCCTTCGTTCCGTCCGACTCCCACCTGGCCATCTGGGGGACGTCGTCGGGGTCGCCGTCGTGGGTCCGGGAGACCGAGATGACCGTCCCGATCCAGTACGGCTCGTCCGACTGAGCCGACCGCCTCTCCCCGGGTCGGTAGCATCGGCCCGTACGGAAGGATGGACCCGATGGTTCTCCCCCAGTTCTGGCAGGTCTCACCGCTCGCCGTGTTCGCCGTGGTGGTGGGACTCACCCACGAGGTCGGCAGGCGACGCCTGGCCCGACGCCAGACCGAGGCCCACCGTCGGGCACGTTGGCACCGCTCGCTGGCCTTCTACGCAGGTCTGGTCATCCTCGCCCTGGTGGCGTCCGGCCCCCTCGAGCGGTGGGCCATGTCCTGGCTGAGCGTGCACATGGTCACCCACGTGCTCGAGATGTTCTACCTGCCGCCCCTGCTGATCCTCGGGGCGCCGTGGGTTCCCCTGCTGTTCGCCCTCCCGGTCGAGCGCCGGCGCCGGTGGCTACGCGCGTACCACCTGTCGAGGTCCGGCAAGTTCCTCCGTGGACCGGTGGCGCTGCTGACCAACCCGGTCACCGCCATCGTCCTGTTCAACGGCACCATGGTCCTCTGGCACATCCCGGCCGTGTACGACTGGGGCTCCTGGCACGACTGGGCCATGAACTGGCTGATGGGGCCGATGTTCGTGGCCACCGGCTACCTGTTCTGGAGGGTCATCCTCCCGTCGCACCCCGGCCCGCCGAGGGGCTCGACCAGGATCCAGGTGGCCGCGGTGGTGATCACCGCATTCGAGATGCTGGTGCTGGCCATGGCCCTGGCGGTCTTCACCCAGACCCCCTGGTACTCCATGAACATCATCATGGACGGTCCGGCCGCCGCGCTGCGGGACCAGCACTGGGCGGCAGGGATCCTGTGGGTGTGCGGCGACTTCTGGGCGATCCCCGCGCTCGTCCTGATCGCCTATCGGGTCTACGGGGCTGAAGGTGGCGTATCCGCCTCGTTCGAGCGGGCCCTCGGGAGGGTCTGACCGGAGGCGACGGTGCGGTCCGGACCGGGATCGCGGGTCACTCGGGACCCGAGGAGTCAGGTCCGGCGGTGCGGGCCTCGTCGGCCTCCATCTTCTTCAGGTACTCGCGCCAGGCCAGGAGGTCGGCGTCGCCCGGATCGACCCCGTCCGCGTGGGCTGCGGATCCGTCACCCCCCGCACGGGGCCCGTCCGGCCCGACATGGTCCCGACCCGGGGGCTTGCGCCGGGATCCGTCCCGGCCGTGGAGGAGGTTCCACCACATGTAGACGGCGAACACGGCGAAGATCGGCCACTCGAAGACGTACGCCCAACTCAGCGTGTTGCCGTCCAGCGCACGGATGACCTCGATCACGAAGGCGGCGATGCAGATCGTGAGACCGGCACCGAGCGTGAGATGGAGCCGGAACGCGTCAGCCCCCCTCAGGCGCCCGGAGGACGGACCCGTGTCGCTCTCCCCGGAGTTCGGACCGGGGGTGCGGTCGTCGGGTCGGCGGGATGCCACGTGGCCACCCTACCGACCGTCCGCCGCGGTCCGGGGCCCGGGTCACCCCGGGCCATGCGGCGGTGTCGATCGTCGGTCCCGGCCACCACCGTGAACGGTCGGTGAATTCTCCCTGGAAGTTTGCTATGAATAGTTGTGCAGTCATCCACTGGGTTTTCCTCCCGAGGGCCGCTAAGGTGCTGTGAAGACGGAACGATCACATCGGTAGCAGGCGCAGTCGGCCTGCTGGGGCGCCAGCCCGTGGAAAGTGAGGGCCGTGACTCATAACGAACCATTGGCAGGCGGATCGGACCACGAGCCGGCGGATGCGGTGTCCTCGAGGGTCAAGCCCGTCGGATTGATCGTGACCTTCGTGGTGGCGCTCGTGGCGGTCGGCGGGATCGCCGCGTTCTTCATGTCGCAGGCCTACGCGTCACCCAATTACCCGAACGGGGTGGAGGTGGCCAAGTCGCTCGGCACCGAGGTGGTCAACGGGCAGTCGCTCCAGCACGTGGCGCTCTCGTTCCAGACCTACCCCGACTCGACGGGATCGGTCGGCGGCAAGCCGGTCCATCCGCACGGCAATCCGAGTTGGCCGGCCTACGGGTTCACCAACCAGTTCCAGGTGCCGGCCCATGCGCTGGTGACGGTCACCGTCCACCAGTACGACTCGGGCGGCTCGCTCAACAATCCGTGGTTCGCCAAGGTGGCCGGAACGGTCGGCGGCACCGCGACGATCACGGCTCCCGACGGCAAGACGCAGACGGTCACCCAGTGGGACCCCAACAACATCGGGCACACCTTCACCATGCGGGGCGCTCCCGGCGTGGACCCGAACTTCTTCCTGAACGTCCCCCTGCCCACGAACAGCAACCTGCCGCAGGGTTCGTCGAACGATGACGGCGGGCAGTCCTACACGATCGTGTTCAGCTTCATCTCGGGAGGGAAGGGGACCTACGCGTGGAACTGCGAATTTCCCTGCGGATCGATGGTCGCGAGCTTCGGAGGTGTGATGGGTTCGTACGGGTTCATGTCGGGGTTCGTGCATGTCGTTTGAGCAAGAGGTAGACGACATCGAGGCGAACACCTTCCTGGGCGGCGAGCCGTTCTTCTCGCGGGCCGGCGGGAAGATCTTCCTGATCTGGCTGGTCTTCACCACGGTCGGCGTGCTGATCGGGGTGTTCGCACCCCATCACCTGCTCCCCAGCCTGCTCTCGCCCTCGGGAAGCGATGTGTGGTCGACGATCGTGTTCTTCACCGTCCTGGCCGCCCCGGTGGCGGCGTTCGTCTATGCCGTGGCCTTCTACAGCCTCGTCGCCTGGCGCTACAAGGGCGACCCGGACGAGCCTCCGCCGGACGGTGCCCCCCAGCGTGGCAACGGGCCGGTGACGGTGCTGTGGCTGAGTCTCTCGACGTTCCTGGTGGTCGTCCTGCTGGCCTGGGGCATCACCGTGCTGAGCGCACAGCAGACCTCCCATCCGAACACGCTCCAGGTCGATGTCACCGGTCAGCAGTGGGTCTGGACCTACAGCTACCCGGGCACCGGTGTGGAGACCCGCACACTCGAACTGCCGGTGAACCGCCCCGTCGAGTTCAACGTGACGTCGGAGGACGTGACCCACGGGTTCTGGCCGGCGGCGCTCGGGATCCAGGTCGACGCCAACCCGAACGTGACGACGGTCATCCGCACGACGCCGAACAGGCTGGGCACGTTCACGGTCCGGTGCAGCCAGCTCTGCGGCCTCTACCACGCGTTCATGTACAACGACGGCGACGTCGTCAGCCCCCAGCAGTTCGCCCAGTGGCTCCAGGTCCACGGGGCGACGTCGACCGCCGCCGACCAGGTGGCGGACGCCACTCCGTCCTCCGCCTCGACGACGGCAGCAGGCGCGCCGACGTCCGTGGCGTCGTCGTAGGGATGGGCCCGTCGGGTGATCGGGACTTGAACCCGGACAGCAGCTCGAAGGCGCGCAACAGTTCAGGACGCAGCACCGAAAGGGTACGAACGTGACGACAGCCGTGGCTCCACCACTCCTCGAAGACACGAAGCTCGGGCCGACGGCCGGCGGCCTCTACCGGCACCAGAGCATCTGGACGGGCCTCGGGTTCGGCATCTTCCTCGGCTTCGTGGCATGGCTCGTCTCCCACGCGCTCGTCCAGGGGTCCAACTGGGGAACCGACATGGTGGTCACCTGCACCATGGTCGGCTGGGTCGTCGGCTTCAACATCGGCATGGGCACGTTCAACGCCCCGATCCGCTGGATCCTGGGCCACGACCAGAGTCACGAGGACGAGCTCTACGCGGCCGGTGTCGGCCAGGGCAGCTCCCGCTACCTGAAGTTCTGCACCGACCACAAGGTGGTCGGGACCCAGTACCTGGTGCTGGTCATGGTGCTGTTCGGGGTCGGCGGTTCCCTGGCCATGATGATCCGGACCCAGTTGATCACCGCGCACTCGACGTTCCTCGATCCGCAGACGTACAACTCGATCGTCACGATCCACGGCATGGTGATGATCATCGCCACCATCATCATGGTGACGGGTCCCTTCGCCAACTTCGTCATACCGATCATGATCGGCGCCAAGGACATGGCCTTCCCCAGGCTCAACGCCATGAGCTTCTGGGTGGTCGTCTCGGCGGTCCCCTGCCTGCTGTCGACGTTCTTCCTCGGCGGCGTCAACGCCGGATGGACAACGTACGCACCCCTTTCGGTGCAGGCGCCGCCGGCCATGGACGCCTTCGCCATGACCATCATCACCTTCGTCGTGTCGGTCACCATCGCCGGCGTCAACGTCATCGTGACCGTCATCACCATGCGGGCGAAGGGCATGACCATGGGCCGGCTGCCCATCTTCACCTGGGGTGCGATCGTGGGCAGTGCCCTCGGGCTCTACGCCATGCCGGCCTTCCTGCTGGTCATGACCATGATGATCACCGACCGGGCCACCGGCACCTCGTTCTTCGTCGCCTCGGTGGGCGGCTCGGGCTGGCTCTACGAGAACATCTTCTGGATCATGGGGCATCCCGAGGTCTATGTGATCCTCCTCCCGGCCGTCGGCGCGGTACTGGAGATCGCGAGCACGTTCGCCCGCAAACCGGTGTTCGGCTACAAGATCGCCGTCGCCGGGTTCGTGGCGATCGCCGCACTGTCGATCATGGTGTGGGCCCACCACATGTTCACCACCGGGTGGGCACCCAACCTGGCCGGGCCGTTCATGCTGACGACCGAGATCATCTCCATCCCGACCGGGATCATCTTCCTGTGCACCATCGGGACCCTCTGGAAGGGGAGCATCTGGACGAGGCTGCCCATGTACTTCATCTACCTCTTCGTCTGGAACTTCATCATCGGCGGGGTGACCGGCATCTACCTGTCGGACGTGCCGGCCGACCAGTACTTCCACGGGGACATGTTCGTGACGGCCCACTTCCACTACACGTTGCTCGGTGGCGCCATGATCGGGGCCACGGCGGCAGTCTGCTACTGGTTCCCGAAGGTCTCGGGCAGGATGCTCAACGAACGGATCGGGAAGGTGGCGTTCTGGATGATCGCCATCGGCATCCAGGTCACCTACTTCGGCCAGTTCTGGGAGGGATTCCAGGGAATGCCCCGCCGGGTGGCCTACTACGACCCGAAGTTCCTCGACGCCAACGTGATGTCGAGCGTCGGCGCCTACCTCCTGATGGCCGGATGGATCGTCTTCCTCTACATGATGCTGCACGGATGGCGAAGCGGGAAGCTCGCCCCGGCGAACCCGTGGCACGCGAAGTCCCTCGAGTGGAAGGTGCCCACCCCGGTACCCCTCGAGAACTTCCTCGTCGACCCGGTGGTGACCTCCGACCCGTACACCTACGGCGAAGGCATTCCGGACGGCCAGGAGGTGCCCGAGTACGCACCGTCGGAAGAACCCGAGCTGGTGCCGGCCGGCTCCGGGGCTTCGGGTGAACCGTTCGACCCGGAGGGGGGCAACTGATGTCGATCACCACGACCGACCACGGGCACGGACACGACGACGGCCACGGCCCGGCGGTCGCGGGCGCCGAGAACCCCGGTGGCCACCACGAGACGGCCCTGCAGCGCGATCAGAAGGAACGTCTGGCCCTGTGGTTGCTCATCGCGGGCGACGCCCTCTTCCTCCTCCTGGAGACGTTCACCTGGTTCTACCTGCGGGCGCTCAACACCAACGGCATGTGGAACGGAGCCCAGTGCTCGAAGGCCAATCCGTGTACGGACGGATTGGGCAACCCGATCGTCCAACAGATCACCCGGGCCGATCCGTGGTACTCGGTCGTCGTGGCCGTCCTGGCCGTCCTGGCCGCGGCGTTCGTGTGGATGACCGAGTCCTCGGCCAAGAAGGCCGCCGGCCGCCGGGCGGTCTCGGGATCGGCCGGCCTGGCCTTCGTGCTCCTGCTCGCCGCGGTCGGCGCGCAGATCTACCAGTTCCAGAAGCTGCCGTTCACCACGATCGACGGTGCCTACGCCTCCACCTACGAGTTCTTCATGGGATCGTCACTGGCCCACCTGATCCTGCTCCTCATCATCGTGCTGGGGCTCTGGATACGGGCCGGCAGGGGCCGCTACGAGGGCGCGACGTGGTATCGGGTGCGGCTGATCCGGTTCTTCTCGGTGTGGATCGCGATCTCGGTGGTGGTCCTCGCCCTGGTCGGCGCGCTCTTCTACTGAGCTGGCCGGCTGGCCTCAGGGCCTCAGGGCCTCAGGGTTCGAACCGGTAGCCCATCCCGGGTTCGGTGATGAAGTGCCGCGGCCGGGAGTGGTCGACCTCCAGCTTGCGCCGGACCCGTCCCATCAGCACCCGTAGGTACTCCGTCTCGGTCTGGTACTGGGGCCCCCACACGTCGTGCAGCAGTTGGCGCTGGGATACCAGTCGGCCCGGATTGCGGACGAGCACCTCGACGATGTCCCACTCCTTGGGCGTGAGATGGACGTCGACGCCGTCGCGTTCCACCCGCTTGGCGTCGAGGTCGATGCTGAATCCCTCGGCCACGATGTGCGGGTCCTGGAAGGCGCCGGGTGACCGCCGCAGGGCGGCCCGCAGGCGGGCGAGGAGCTCGTCCATGCCGAAGGGCTTGGTGACGTAGTCGTCGGCGCCGAGGTCGAGCGCCTCGACCTTGCTCATGGACTGGTGACGGGCCGACAGCACGATGATCGGTACCTCGCTCCATCCCCGGATGCCCCGGATGACCTCGACCCCGTCGATGCCGGGCAATCCGAGATCGAGCAGGACCACATCCGGGTGCCAGTGGGCAACCTTGTCGAGGCCCTCCTCGCCCGATCGGGCGGAGGTGATGTCGTATCCGCGGGCGCCGAGGCTGATGGTCAGGGCCCGAAGCAGCGACGGGTCGTCGTCGACGACCAGGACCCGGGTGCCCTGCTCGTGATCGGAGGCTCCGTCGGGGTCGTGCCCGGGGTCGCGGTCGGAGGCCACCCCCGTCACGGGTTCGCCTCGACGTCGTCAGGAACCCGACCGGCTGCCGCCTTGTCGCCCTCGTCCATGACGTCCTCGACCACTTCGTCGTCCCCCAGGACGTCGGCGTCGGCGTCGGCGTCGATGATCGACGGGGTCCGGTCGGAGGACACCGGCAGACGCAGCACCATGGTGCAGCCCCCGCCCGGCGTGTCCTCCAGATCCAACTCTCCCCCGACCGCCTCGGCGAATCCGCGGGACACGGCGAGGCCCAGGCCCACCCCGACCCGGCTCTGGCCGTCGCCCAGCCGTTGGAAGGGGAGGAATACCCGTTCGCGATCGGCGGCCTTGATGCCCGGCCCGTGGTCGACCACCCGGATGTCGACCCGCCCGGCGACACAGCCGGCCTCCACCCGTACCGGTCGGTCCCCCCCGTGCACGAGGGCGTTGTCGACCAGGTTGGCGATGACCCGGTCGACGAGAACCGGGTCGGTCTCGATCGCCGGCACGTCGGCCTCGACGGTGCGGGCGACGCCCTGGCCCCTCGGACCGAGGCTGGCCAGTGCGGTGTCGATGAGCTCCTCGACGTCGGTGGTCCTCCACAGGATCTCCATCGCCCCGGTCTCCAGACGGCTCATGTCGAGCAGGTTCTCCACCAGGACGCCCAGCCGGTCGGCCTCGTCGTCGATGGTGTGGATCAGGATCCGGGTCTCGTCCGGCCCGAAGTCGAGCTGCTCGGACAGGAGGCTGGAGGATGCGGCCTTGATCGAGGCGAGCGGCGTGCGCAGATCGTGGCTCACCGCGGCGAGGAGCGCGGAGCGCAGCTGGTTGGCCCGGGCCAGCGAATCGGCCTCGGCGGCCTCGGCATGGAGCCGGTCGCTCTCGAGCGCGGCGGCCAGCTGGGCGGCGAACGCGGCGAGGATGTCCCGGTCCTCTGCGGTCAGGCCGGGTCCGTCCAGGACCAGGACGTCGAACTCGGTCAGGGGGATCGAGAGGGACCCGTCGCTCGGGGACGCGGGTGGCGCCGTCCCCGCCGACGCCACCGGGGTCCAGGCGGCACCATCGGGGCCACCGGCCGGATCCGGTACCGACCGCAGGATGGCGGCGGACTCCTGGTGGAAGGCCACGACCAGCTCGTCGAGGAGGCTGGGCAACGGGTTCCCCTCGGGTGAGACGAGCCGGCCGGCCACCCGGGCCAGCATCCGGGCATCGGAGCGGGCCTGGCGCGCCGATGCCGTCTGTCGGGCGGCGAAGTCGACCAGGACGCTCACCACCCCGGCGGTGACCATGAACATGACCAACGCCAGCACGTCCCGGGCGTCGCCGATGGTGAAGGTGTGGATGGGGGGCGCGAAGTAGTAGTTGGAGAGCAGGAAGCCGACGACGGCGGCGAGGATCCCCGGCCACACCCCCCCGGTCGCCGCCACGGCCACGACCAGGACCAGGTAGGAACTGAGGGCGGTCGACAGGCCGGAGTGGGACCTGGTCGAGGTCAGGATCAGCGTCAGGAGCGGGAAGCCGATGACGCCGATGGCGACGGCCGCGGTCCGGCGCCGGACGGACAGGGGGGAGAGGAGCCGGCGCTGGCGCCGTGGAGCGGCGGGCTGCACCGACTCGGCCTCGGTGACGTCGTCGGCTCCGGACTCGTCGTGCCGGGCGGCGTCGGTGGCGATGACGTGGACGTCGAGGGCCCCTTCGGCGGCCCGGATCACCGAGTTGATGACCGACCCCCGGAGGAACTCCGAGAGGCGGCTCCGGTGGGTGGCCCCGAGTACGAGCTGGGTGGCGTTCTCGGCCCGGGCCACCTGGACCAGCGCCGGGGCGATGTCGGCGCCGACCACCTCCACGTAGCGCCCGCCGAGGTCGTCGAGCAGGGTCCGGTTGCGTCGGAGGCCCTCTGTGCCTCCGCGCGAGATGCCGTCGTCGGTACGCACGTGGACCCCGACCAGCTCGGCCTTGGTCCGCATGGCCATACGCGCCGCCCGCCGCACGAGGACCGCACTCCCGGGCGAGCCGGAGAGGGAGACCACCACACGCTCCTTGGTCTCCCACGCCCCGGCGATGCCGTGGCGCTCCCGGTAGTCGTGGAGCTCCTCGTCGACCCGGTCGGCCACCCACAGCAGGGCAAGCTCCCGCAGGGCGGTGAGGTTCCCGGTCCGGAAGTAATTGCCGAGTGCGGCGTCGATCCGCTCCGGCGGGTAGACGTTGCCGTGGGCCAGACGGCGTCGGAGGGCCTCGGGGGCCATGTCGACCAGTTCGATCTGGTCGGCGGCCCGCACCACCGGGTCGGGAACGGTCTCCTGCTGGGCGACCCCGGTGATCCGTTCCACCACGTCGTTGAGCGACTCGAGGTGCTGGAGGTTGATGGTCGAGATGACGTTGATCCCGGCGTCGAGGAGCTCCTCCACGTCCTCCCACCGCTTGGCATGGCGGGACCCGGGGACGTTGGAGTGGGCCAGTTCGTCCACCAGGACGAGTTCGGGCTTCCTCGCCAGCAGGCCCGGGACGTCCATCTCCTCGAAGTGCTGGCCCCGGTACTCGAAGTGCAGACGGGGGAAGATGGGCAGGTCGCGGATCTGCGCGTCGGTCTGGGGTCGACCGTGCTCCTGCACCCAGCCGATCACGACGTCGGTGCCGCGCTCGCGGCGGCGCCAGCCCTCGTTGAGCATGGCGTACGTCTTGCCGACCCCCGGGGCCGCCCCCAGATACAGCCTCAACGTCCCTCGTGCCACGCGGTCCCCTAGCTGCCCGGCGAACGTAGCGCGGTCACTGGTCGTCCGAGCGGTCCAGCGCGAGGTACAAGGTCAACACGATCACTCCCCGGTCTCCCAACCACCCCAGGCTACGCCACGTGGTGGGCACCGTGGCCAACACGTGGCGTAGCCGCGACCGTGCGGTCGGGCCGCCGGCGATCGGGAACCGGGCGGGCGCGGGCTCCGATCCTCGACGGGGTTAGCATCGAACGGGTGGAAGGGGACACCCGTCTGGTCGAGCTCGTCGGCTGGTACGGCCCGTGGGACGAGGACGACCCCGACGCCAACTTCAAGGCGGACGTCGCCCTGTACGCCCGCGTGGACCCGATGGCGACCATCGGCAACCTGGCCCATGCGATGGACATTCCCGAGGGAGCGATCGTCCACTACGTGCTGGCGAAGTGGGCGTCGGCCGGCAGCGGTGGCCTCCTCGAACTGGGTCCGTCGATGGTCCACCGGCTGGGAGCGGTCGTCGACGGTGCCGAGGAGGCGGGCACCGACGAGGCTCGCCTGGCGGCATACGACCAGCTCCGCCAGATGATCTCGTGGCTCCGGCTTCCCTTGGCGGACGACGGTTCGGACACGGGGTACTGAGGGCCACCGCGCCCGGTCCCGGCCTCGGCCCCGACGGCGACCAGGGTCGCGGTCGCCGGAGCTAGGTGGCGAATCGCCAGCGGGTTGCCCCTCCTGGCTCGACGGTCGAGATCGCCACGGCTCGGAGCGGCACCAGGCGGTACAAGGACCACGGCGGAGGTCCGGCGGACGGGGCGCTGTAGTCGGCGGTCAGCGCCACGCCCGAGGGGTCGACCCTGGCCGGCCAGCCCTGGGAATTCCACTGCTCGGCCATGGTGGCGACGGTATTCCGGTCGGTGACGACCTCCGCCGTGCCCTCGACGACGAGGTCGAATTCGTGTGTGGCGAGGCTCAACGTGCAACGCGGATCGCGGGCGAGGTTCCTCCCCTTCCGGGACTGCGCCCCGGTCTCGAACCAGAACGTCCCCTCGTGCCACAGTGCACCGATGCCCGTGACGTGCGGACTCCCGTCCCGGTCGACCGTGGCCAACCAGCTCGTGTGACGATCGGGGCCGCCCGTGCCGGGAGCCTGGGAGACGCCGAGCGCGAGCCGGTCCTCGATGCCTGCCCAGTCGATCAGGGGGAGTCCGTAGAGGTCGGCGAGGTTGGCGGATCCCACGACGGTTGGACGGTTCACGGGACGTGCGGTCATCGGCCGCCCATTGTTGCCCACCCGGACCGGGCCCGCTCGTGGCGACCCCGGTCCGTGACCCCAACGGGGCACCGGACGGTGGCGTGCCCGATCCTGGCAGAATGGGGCCGATGACGACACCAGTGACCGGTGGCACCCGCGGGTCACCCGGAGCGCCGGTGTGGTCAGGATCGACGCATCCCCGATGAGCCCGGTCCCCCACGGAAGGACGGCGGTGTGACGACCAACCCGGAGGTGTCCGACGTCACCCAGGCACGCCCGGCGGCCCGGGCCGTGGACCTGGTCAAGACCTACGGGACGGGCGACGCCGTCGTCCACGCCCTGTCTGCGATCAACGTCACCTTCGACAGCGGCCGGTTCACCGCGGTCATGGGGCCTTCGGGCTCGGGCAAGTCGACGCTCATGCACTGCATGGCCGGCCTCGACGTGCCGACGTCGGGTCACGCCTTCATCGGCGACCAGGACATCGCCCTGCTCAACGACAGCGGTCTCACCGAGCTGCGTCGCGACCGGATCGGCTTCGTGTTCCAGTCGTTCAACCTCGTGTCGACACTGACCGCCGGCGAGAACATCACGCTGCCCCTCGATCTCGCGGGGACCGCGGTGGACCGCGAATGGTTCGGATACCTGGTCGACCAGTTGGGCATCGGTGACCGACTGTCGCACCGCCCGACGGAGATGTCCGGCGGGCAGCAGCAGCGCTGCGCCTGCGCCCGGGCGATGATCGGTCGTCCCGACCTGATCTTCGCCGACGAACCCACCGGCAACCTCGACTCGAACGCCTCGGCCGAGATGCTGGCGTTCCTGCGCCGCTCGGTGGACGAGCTGGGCCAGTCGATCGTCATGGTGACCCACGACCCGCGCGGCGCCTCGTATGCGGACCGGGTGGTGTTCCTCGCCGACGGGAAGGTGGTGGGCGACCTCGCCTCCCCCACGGCCGATCTGGTGCTCGAACAGATGAGACAGCTCGGCAGCTGACATGTGGAAGGTCACCGTCAAGGGACTGCTCGCCCACAAGCTCCGCTTGGCGCTCACCGCGATCGCCATCGTGCTCGGTGTCACCTTCGTCTCGGGGACCTTCATCCTGACCGACACGCTGCACAACACGTTCACCTCGTTGTTCAGCAACATCTACCAGAACATCGACTTCCAGGTGCGCGGTGTCGCCCAGTTCAGCAGCGGGGGGGTGGCGGTGCGCAACCCCGTACCCGACTCGATCCTCTCCTCGGTCAGCGCCGTCCCCGGGGTGGAGGCCGCCTCCGGTTCGGTCCAGGGATACGCCCAGTTCGTGTCACGGGACGGCAAGGCGGTGTCGACCGGAGGTGCGCCGACCCTCGGGCTCTCCTTCGACCCGGATCCGAGGATCTCCGAACTGCGCATCGTCGAGGGACGGGCTCCGACGTCCTCGCACGACGTGGTCATGGACATCGGGACCGCCCAGAAGTTCGGCTTCGCGGTGGGAGAGCAGGTCCGCGTCCTGTTGGCGGGGCCGCCGAGGACGTTCACCATCACCGGCCTCGCCCGGTTTGGGACGGCGGACAGCCTCGCGGGCGCCACCCTGGCCGCATTCACGATGCCGACGGCCCAGGCCGTCCTCGGGGACGAGGGGCAGTTCGACGCCATCGACGTCGTGGTCGCCCCGGGTGCCGACAAGGCCACCGTCGAGCGGGGCATCGCCCGGGTCCTGCCCCGTGGCGTCGAGGTCGTCACCGGACAGACCGTGGCCGACGAGCAGACTAGCTCGATCGACCAGGCGCTGTCGTTCTTCTCGACGGCATTGCTGGTCTTCGCGTTCATCTCGCTGTTCGTCGGGGCGTTCACCATCCTGAACACCTTCTCGATCATCGTCGGTCAGCGGACCCGCGAGCTGGCCCTGCTCCGCATCGTCGGGGCGAGCCGACGGCAGGTCTTCCGGTCCGTGCTCGGCGAGGCGGCCATCGTGGGCCTGGTGGCGTCGGTCATCGGACTCGGGCTCGGCGTGGCGGCCGCGGTCGGGCTCGAAGCCCTCCTCCGTGAGTTCGGCATCACGCTGCCCACCGGTCCACCCGTGTTCGAGGCGCGCACCGTCGTCGTGGCGCTGGTGGTCGGCGTCGGCGTGACCGTCGTGGCCGCCATCAGCCCTGCCCGGCGGGCCGTGCACATCCCGCCGGTGGCCGCCATCGGCGCCCAGTCGGTGGAGAGCGACGTGCCCTTCCGCCGCCGGATCGCCTGGGGTGCCTCGGTCGTACTCCTCGGGGCCGCCGCGCTCGCCATCGGGCTCTTCCTGCCGAGGATCCAGCTCGTGGGGGTCGGCGCGGTGGGTCTCTTCGTCGGCGTGGCGATGCTGGCCCCCGTGGTGGCCCGTCCGCTCTCGGGGGCCATCGGGCGCCCGTTGGCCGCGACCCTCGGAGTGGCCGGCATACTGGGCAGGGAGAACTCCATGCGCAGTCCGCGGCGAACGGCCCAGACGGCGTCGGCACTCATGGTCGGACTTGCTCTCGTGGCGGCGATCTCCGTGTTCGGCGCATCGCTGTCGAGGTCCGCCACCAGCTCCGTCGACGACGCGGTGAGCGCGAACCTCATCGTGTCGTCGGTCAACGACAGTGGTCCCGGAACCTTCAGCACCACCGTGCCGCGGGTGGCGTCCTCGGTCCCCGGCGTGACCGGCTCGTCGACCATCTACGGCGGTCAGTTCGAGATCGAGCAGTCACTGGAGACCCTCCGGGCCATCTCCACCCGGGACCTGTCGGCCACGATCATCATCCACATGACGGCAGGGAGCGCCCGTGCGCTGTCCGCCGGCGACCTGCTCGTCGACACGGGCACGGCCGACACCGACCACCTCGCGGTGGGGCAGGCGGTCCCGGTGAGGTTCGCGCTGACCGGCCGGTCCACGATGCGCATCGGCGGGATCTACCGGGCCAACGCCCTCGCCGGGAGCTATCTCGTGGGTGGCGGGTTCTACCTGGCCCACTACCGGGACCCGCTCCCCGGGGCGGTGCTCCTGCGGACCGACGGGAGCCCCGCCGTGCAGGCACGCGTGGCGGCCGCGCTGGCGCCTTACCCGAACGTGCAGGTCCAGAGCCGTGCCCAATTCGACAAGTCGCAGACGGCCCAGGTCGACGAGCTGCTGGGCCTGGTCTATGCCCTGCTCGCCCTCGCCGTGGTCATCGCGCTCATCGGGATCGTCAACACCCTCATGCTGTCGGTCTTCGAGCGCACCCACGAGATCGGCCTCCTTCGTGCCGTGGGCATGCGCCGGAGGCAGGTACGCACCATGATCCGGTCCGAATCGGTGATCCTGTCCATCTTCGGAGCCGTCATCGGCATCGTCATCGGGACGGGCCTCGGGGTGGCACTCGTGTCGTCGCTGCGGTCGCAGGGAATCGATGACACCGTGGTGCCGGTGTCGAGCCTGGTCGTGTTCCTGGTGCTCTCGGCGGTGCTCGGCCTGCTGGCCGCCACCTGGCCGGCGCGGCGGGCGGCCACGCTCGACGTCCTGGCCGCGATCGCCGCCGAGTGATCGGGGCGGTCCCGCCAGGTCCGGGTGAGCTCGGACGACGCGCTGCGGGCGGGACCTACCGGGCCAACGCCCTCGCCGGCGACCGTCCTCGCCGGCGACCGTGTGCCAGGGGGAGCCTTCCCGAACCGACCTCCCGTCCACCCATGTCAGTTCCTGTCGTCAAGTAGGATCCGGGGATGGGTCGTTGGAAGCCAGACGCGCGCGGCCGGCTCGAGAGGGCGGCGCTCGAGCTCTACGTCGACCGTGGGTTCGAGCAGACCACGGTGGCGGAGATCGCCGGGAGGGCGGGGCTGACCGAGCGGACGTTCTTCCGGTACTTCGCCGACAAACGCGAGGTCCTCTTCGGGGGGGCGTCCCAACTCGAGGAGTTCCTCGTCGGCAGGGTTGCCGACGCGCCGGACTCCCTGGGACCGCTCGACGCGGCCATCGAGGGCCTCGAGGCCGTCGGCACCCTGATCGAGGAGCGGGGGACGTTCGGTCGGCAGCGCCAGGTCGTCATCGCCGCCAACCCGGAGCTCCAGGAGCGCGAGCTGATCAAGCTGGCGGCCCTGTCCGCGGCCCTGGCCGGCACACTGCGCCGACGCGGTGCCGAGGACCCGGTGGCGAGCCTGACCGCGGAAGTGGCGATCGCCGTCTTCAAGAACGCGTTCGAGCGTTGGGCGGGCGGGTCCGAACGACGGGACCTCCCCCAGCTCATCCGGGAGTCGCTCGAGGAGCTGAGGGTCGTGACCGCCGACGGGTGATTCCCCGGGGGCCCGGCACGGGAAGGACCGTCATCTGGATCGTGCGGATCCGACGCAGGTGACATGGGCGATCAGTGGAGACCCGGAGAGGCCGAAGGAGTCCCCGCCGGGGTCTCCCCGTCCGCCGATCGCGGGCCGGACGGCCCGGCCCCGCTCGTCACGACCGGTCCAGGGCGCTCCGGCGTCACGACCGGTCCGTGGTGCTCCGGCGTCACGACCGGTCCGTGCCAGAGCCGGCTGGGCCACCACATCCGATCGCCGATCTCCAGGTTCAGTGCCGTCACGAGCACGGATCGGACGACGATGGTGTCGAGCAGGACGCCGAAGCAGACGGTGAACCCGATCTCGACGAAGGTGGTGAGCGGCAGGGTCATGAGCACCGCGAACGTCCCGGCGAGGACACACCCGGCGGACGTGATGACACCCCCGGTGGCCGCCAGCGCCGAGATCGCGCCCTGACGGGTCCCGACGGTCCGGGCCTCCTCACGGACGCGCGACATGAGGAAGATGTTGTAGTCGATGCCGAGCGCGACGAGGAAGACGAAGACGTAGAGCGGGAGTGAGGTGTCGGCACCGGCGAATCCGAAGACGTGGGTGTACACGAGGGAGCTGAAGCCGATGGCGGCCAGGAGTGAGAGCACGACGGTGCCGATGAGCACGATCGGCGCGACGAGGGACCGGAGGAGGAGAGCGAGCACGGCGAACACCACGAGCAGCACCAGGGGGATGATGAGGTCGCGATCGTGGGCCGCGGCCCGCTGGACGTCGAGGTCGATGGCCGTAGTGCCCCCGACCAGGGCGTCCGCACCGGAGATCCGGTGGACGGCTGCCCGCGCCCGGTCGATCGTGTCATACGCCGCCTGGCTGTCGGGGGGAGAGGTGAGCGTTCCCTGCAGGTAGGCCTTCCCGTCACCGACCAACGGCGACGTCACGTCGACGATGCCCGGCGTCCTCGCCAGCACATGGCCCACCTCCGCCGCCGATGCGCGGTCGGCGATGACCATCACCGGGCTACCCAGCCAGGCGGGGAAGTGCTGGGACAGGACGTCCTCGCCGACCACCGCGGCGGGCGTCCCCCGGTAGGACTGGGCATTGGTGAGCCCGTCGGCATGGAGGGTCGTGACGCCCAGTGCCATCACCCCGAGGGCGAGGGCGGTGAGGATCCACACGCGGCGGGGGTACCGGGCGATGCGGCCGCCCACCCGGGACCACGGGCCCGTCGCGGTCGGGTCCGGCGATCCGTACGTCGGGTGCACGGGCCAGAACACCCAGCGGCCGACCGTGACGAGCAGCGCGGGGAGGAGGGTCAGCATCGTGAGCAGGGCGACCGCCACTCCGATGGCGGCCACGGGACCCAGGCCCTTCGTGGAGTTCGTCTCGGCGAACGACAGGCAGAGGAGACCCAGGATGACGGTGCTGGCGCTGGCGATGATGGCCGGACTGGCCCGACGAAGGGCGCGCCGCATCGCCTGGTGGCGGTCCTGGTTCCGTCGGAGCTCTTCCCGGTATCGGGCGACGAGGAGCAGTGCGTAGTCGGTACCGGCACCGAAGACGAGGACGGTCAGGATCCCGACGCTCAGGGCATTGACCGTCAATCCGGCATGTTTCGCCAGCATGTAGATGAGGGCCTCGGAGGTGGCGAGGGCCACGCCGGCCGACGCGACCGGCAGCATCCACAGCAGCGGGCTCCGGTAGGTCAGCAACAGGATCGTCACGACGATGAGCAGGGTTCCGTAGAGCAGGGTGCCGTCGATCCCCTTGAACGCGTTCGACGATTGGGCGGCATAGCCGGCCTGACCCGTGACCTGGACGGCGAGCCCCGGATCGCCCTGCCCGATGGCGGTCATCCGGGCGACCACCGGGGCGATCTTGTTCCAGCCCTGGGGGCCGAGGTCGACGGGCACGACGGTCTCCGCTGCTCGTCCGTCGGTCGAGAACACCGGTCCGCTCGGCGGACCGTCGGTGTGGGCGACCGAAGCGAGGCGACGAACGTCCGAGTCGATCTTGGCCCGGTCGGCCGCCGTCAGGCCGGAGTCCCGGTGGTAGACGATGACGGCGGGGAGCAGGTTGGGGGACTCGAACGACGACACCAGGTCGAGGACCTTGGTGGACTCCGCGTTCGCCGGGAGCCACGACTGGGTCTCGTTGTTCTCGACGCCCGAGAGCTTGCCGGCGAAGGGTACGGCGACGACCAGCACCACCAGCCAGAACAGCAGGACCAGGTACTTGGTCCGCCTGCCGATGCATGCGCCGGCCACGGCGTCGGCCACTGCCTGTCGAGCCATGGTGTCGCCTCCGTCGCAGCTGTCCTCTCAGCGAAGGTACAGGCGCGCCCCGGGGCCAGGGAAGAGGCCTTGGTCCCGGAAGCTCGATGTCGTTCCGACCGGCCATCGACAGCAGTCCGATGGCGAATCAATGAGCATCACCGGAAGAACGCTCGTCCCTGTCCGGAGATTTCGCTCGGGCGTTCACCTGGTACTCCAGTTGGGCTCATCTGCTGGCAGGGTCAGCGACTTCGAAGAAGCGACGCATACTGAACGGTTAATAGCACAAAGAGTTACAGACAACTCTGTGCCCAGTCGTCAGATTGCGTGGGATCCGACGTGAAGGGTTCACGGGTCAATGGGACTGGCCTCCATCCAAAGACGTTCGAAATCCTTGGCAAGTCGCTGCGCATCCCCCGTCTCAGGAAGGTAGACAGGCGTTACATTCAGGGCTCTGCCGCGCCTTGCAAAGTACGTTGCCTCGACGGGCAGCCGATCGCTGTTACCCCGGCTCTCTTTGAATCGGTGAATCCTCGGATTGTCCGAATTGAGATTGGACATGAGGGTCCAGTCCTCCTCCGCACGACGCGCGATGGTCATGTGTCGATTATGGCGCCACCAGGGTAGCTGTTTGACCTCGAGATGTCCGTCGAATGCCAACATCAATCCTTCGACCCAATCGGCAAAGGCCACAACGACTCGAAGTTGAAAATGCACATTATCGTCGTTGCTGGATTCAATAGATTTCCGTATCTCCGAGCCCGCATCGGTGGTTAACCATTCGGCGCTTTCAGCCACGACGTCCAGACCATGCAGCGGACGGGATTGCAAAAGGATCGAAGTACGAGTTCGAAGGGCGGTCATGGTTGGAAGGGTTTCGGGCGCAATGAATTGGCTTCGGCAGATTCGATCGTCTCTCGAATGAATCTCCACCTCCGTCCCCTTGGTGAGGTTTCGAAGTACTCCTGCGAGCTTGGTTCGCTCAGCATTGACTAGGCTCTGATCTCGGCTTCCTCTCCAGCCATAGCTGATCCAGTCCATTGCCCGATTGGCTAGCTTCTCCACGTTCAAGATGCACAGTTGTTCGGACCAGTTGATTCCTTCGGATCCAACCCGCTGATAATTGGGCTTTCCGCCGGGATCGCAGATAGCCGCGTCCGCAACCATCGTGGTTGATGACCGAAGGCTTTCGACAAATCCCCCCATGCGGAGAGCTTCACTCCAAGAAACGCACAGATCACGGTGGCCTTCCAGCATTGGAGCCAATGTTTGTGACAAATCGAAATATCGGCCGCAACGGCCATTCCGCAGTACTTCGAGGGTTGTCAGTCCTCGTGACGTTGCATTGATAAAGGCCATTTCTAGAGCCAAGCGCCCCTGCAGGTAGTGAAGCAATTTCAGTTGGCCGATGGGACGACTCCGATCAACCAGTTCCGGGACACCCAATAACTCGCACACCGCTCGGTGCCGGCTGATGTCGCGAAAGTATGCCAAGCCCTCCAGCGTGATCGGGTTATTGGGGTTGGCGCGATGCAGATCCCCGATGAGGGTGCAAAGCGCAAGCAACTGAAGATCCAGGCACTGCAGATTTGACTTGTCTTGCCTCGGGAAGCGTGAAGTGTCACGCTTAGGTTTCCAGGCGCAATTCACGACATTGTAAAACTGGAATGACAAGGCGGTCTTTCGCTGGCGCCGCTTTGCCGTTGCACTTATGGCATTGTCCCTCATTTGCTCACGCCAACCTGAAGGTGCTGCTGTGGATGTCTGGGCTCTGCCCCGCTTCGAACCGCTCGCAGGGGCACACGTTCTCTCAGATGTGCCACCGCGCTTGAATTCACCCCCGGATCGCGGGGCTTCCTCACGCCTCCTCTCGCCCGTTCGGGCCTCCTCTATTTCCATGAGTGCGTCAATGGTCAGTGCATCATGGCCTAGATTGAAAATCTCCAACGACGCTGGTCCCGTGAGTGATTGGGTGAAGTCGAAGCTGCGCATCTGAAATCCCATATTGACAATGGTGCAGTGGCCGTAGCCGAGGATGTTTTCGACGAGATCTCGAAAGCCTTGGGGCAACGCGTAGTAGGAATCCCGGGTGAATCGCAGACTAGAAGGATCTGACGCCGTGCCGTGAAGCTTCAGATAGATTGGGATGTAGTCATCAAAGCCGGGGTAGCTGGTTATGCCGACAAGATCGCTCTCGGTCACCACTCGAATGAATTCGCCGGTGGTGAGCTCATCCTCGATGCTTTGATCGAGAAGCTCGTCGAAATTGAAACTGATAACGGCATCGACATATCGGTGTTTCACCAAGTGGGCAATAAGTTCGTAGTTGAGGAGAGCTGGATGACGAAATGCGTGGTACTTTGCCAGCTCAATGCGAGCGCGCCGTTCACCATGGGTAGTCCGAGCGAATGCCGTCAGCTTAGTTTCGAAACTGTCGCCGTCTAGATTATTCGTCCAGATCTGTCGATGGAGCTCGGCACGGTAAGCTTGGCTATCTCCTTCGTGCTGTTCGATGAATTCTTCTGCCAACTGTTGAGCAAGTCGAAGAAGCGGGTAGCTCGCACCAGCACCAACGACGGCAATGACCCGTGAGTCTCGGCGCTTGGGTTCGAGGTGGCGTGCTTGGTGGAGTAGCGGTCGCTGTTCGGGTGGCAGGGACCGCCGGAGATGGTTCTGCTGGAGCCTCTTGGCCAGCCGATTCAGCACCTTTCGGTCGCGGTCGAGACGCGCTGGATCTTTGACAAGCTTTTCCCAGTGCTTAACCTCGAAAATTCGTCCCGCCTCTGATTCGGTGGTGTCCGCGTCCGCGAAAGAACCCTCCTGACCTGGAAGAATCACTGTTGCTAAGGCAGCAAATCCAAACCAGGAGGAGGGCTCCTTG
>JBEKRV010000008.1:0-94151 GCA_049517675.1 Acidimicrobiales bacterium | reverse complement strand
GTGCTCTAACCAACTGAGCTACGCCGCCATGGGCGAGCCCCCGGTGGGGATTGAACCCACGACCCCCGCCTTACCATGGCGGTGCTCTACCACTGAGCTACAGGGGCAGTGCGGCTCGATCGAGCAGCAAGAAAGTAGATCATAGCCACATCCTGGACACCCGGGAAGCAGGCCCACGTCTACCATCCACGGATGCACGTGCGCCTGGCCGAGCCCTCGGACGCCGAGTCCGTACGCCGGATCTACAACGCGGAGGTGGTCGGTTCCACCGCCACATTCGACCTCCGGCCCCGCACACCGGCCGAGCAGGCGGCGTGGATGGCCGAGCACCAGGGGACCTATCCGGTGGTCGTGGCCACCGACGACGCCGGCACCGTCCTCGGCTTCGGCTCCCTCTCGACCTACCGCGACCGACCCTCCTACGCCACCACCGTGGAGGACTCCGTGTACGTCGACTCGGCCCACCGTGGAGGGGGCGTGGGCCGGGCCCTCCTCGAGGTGCTGGTCGAGCTCGGCACCCTCCACGGCTTCCACTCGATGATCGCCCGGATCGGCGGCGACAACACGGCCTCCATCTCCCTCCACCAAGCTTGCGGGTTCGTGGAGGTGGGCGTCGAGCGCGAGATCGGCCGCAAGTTCAACCGGTGGCTCGACGTGGTCGTGCTCCAGCGGATGCTGGGCGGGGCAGGGGTCCAGTTCGACCCCGACTGACCGACCCCTCCCACCGGCGCTCCGGATCTGCGGACCCGGACGCCGGTCACTCAGGCGGTGATCGCGGCCCCGACGACGGCCGGTCCGTCGATGGCCGTGGCCGGGCCGCGGCGGTCCCACGACGAGAGCGGCACGGTGAGGACGGCCAACAGCCACAGCAGGGTGAGGACGATGAGCAGCGGGTCGCCGTGGAACAAGGTGCTGACCAGCGACCTCCCGCCGGGCAGGGTGATGAAGGCGGTCACCATCGACAGCCCGATCACCAGGGAGCGGAGCTGGCCGAGGGCGACCGGTGCCAGGAGGATCAGGCCCCAGGACAGGTACCAGGGCTGGACGACCGGTCCGAGGAGGACGAACAGCAGGAGCGTGATGCTGAGCGCCTTGAGGGTGCCGATCCGGTCGCTGTTGAAGAGGAGCCAGGCGCCGGACACGGCTGCCACCACCAGGCCGAGGAAGCGGCAGACCGACAGCACCCCACCCACGCCGACGTCGATGTGGACCAGGTGTGCGACGCCGGTGACGATGAAGGCCAGCGCGGTCATCGGGGAGGCCCAGGACCGTACGACGCCGGGAGTGCCGAGGATGGTCACCCATCCCCAGCCGAGACCGCTCACGTAGGAGAAGAACCCGAGGATGCCCAGGCCGATCAGACCAGCGGTGACGACCGGTCTGATCCGGTCCTTCACCGGCACCCCCCTGCCCAGCCAGCTCCACCCGATGTAGACGATGCCGATGGCCGCGGGCGCCTTGATCGCCGTGGCCAACGCGCACAGGACGATCCCGACGATGGGTCGCTTCTCCTTGGCCATGGTGAGCCCGGCGACCAGCAGGCCGACCATGAGCGCGTCGTTGTGGCCTCCCCCGATGAGGTGGAACATGGTCACCGGGTTGAGGACCATCAGGGTGAACAGCTCGGCGCCGTCACGGTGGTAGAGCCTCGCCAACTTTGGGACGCACCAGGCGATCAGCAGCACGCCGAGCAGGTCCAGCAGGCGGAGCAGGACGATGGTGGCCAGCTCGTTGTGGAAGGTGACGCGGGCGAAGAACCCGTCGATCTGGAGGAACAGCGGGCCGTACGGGGCAGGGGCGTTCCCCCACAGCGGGTCGACCGGAGCGGTGTAGGCGTTGTTCCCGAGCTCGAAGGGCCCGTACAGGTACGGGTTCATGTGGTGGCTGACCATCTCGCCCTGGGCCGCGTAGGAGTAGAGGTCGCGGCTGAACAGCGGGGCGATGACCAGGAGCGGCAGTGACCACAGGGCGAATACGCCCATCATCGCCCTGACCGGGACCCCCCGGCGGGTCCGGTAGAGCCGGAGCATCCCCCACCACACCCGCATGAACAGGAGCAGCCCGCCGTAGACGGCCGCCAGCGAGAAGTAGACGCCCCAGCGGCTGGGGGTGTTGGTGCTGGGTTCGCCGAAGAACCACACACCGGGCATCTCGAGCTTGAACGGCGAACTGGGCATCGAGGCGCCGATGGCGACGGCCAGGACGGCGACGAACCCCACCAGAGCGGGTCGCAGCACCATGCCGCGGGTGCCGAGGTCCTCGTCGGGAGCCCGCTCGGCGTCGAACGACTCGGTCGGCCCGCCCAGGCGGTCGCGGAGGGCGTCCAGACGGTCCGCCACCGCCCGGAACACCGGGGAGTGCGACCGCGGGGTCGACGGGTCGCCGACGAGGAGCGGGTCCTCGGGCGCTGTCGACACTGTCCGTTCGGCTGTCATGGGGGGTGGGGGTTCTCCTGGATCGAACTGCCGTGCACGGCCGGCGGCCTGCCGGCGGCGCCCTTCCCGGACTGGATGCACGTCCCCCGACAGCTCCACCGGCGCAGCCGGCGGAAGCTGAACGCAATCATTCCGTAACGTCATTGTAACCAAGTGTCGGCGCCGGGGTCGGTTCGATCTGCCAGCGCGGTCCCGACGACCGGTTCCCCGCCGGCCCCGGCCCGCGGCGGACGGAAAAGCCCCGACCAGGAGCGTGTCCGCTCACTGATCGGGGCTCTGTCTGCGTGGGCCGGGAAGGATTCGAACCTTCGAAGGCAGAACCGGCAGATTTACAGTCTGCTCCCTTTGGCCGCTCGGGCACCGACCCGCAGGCGGGCTAGGTTACCGCTTCGCACGGCGCTACTGTTTCGCCATGCCCACCTTCGACGTCGTGTCCGAAGTCGACATGCAGGAAGTCCGCAACGCCGTCGATCAGGCCAACCGCGAAGCGACGACCCGCTTCGACTTCAAGGGGACCGACTCGAACATCGAGCTCAACGACAAGGAGCTCATCCTGGCGTCGTCGACCGAGGACCGGCTCCGCGCCCTCTACCAGGTGCTGCAGGAGAAGCTGGTCAAGCGGGAGGTCTCCCTCAAGTCCTTCGACGTCGGCAAGGTCGAGGAGGCCTCGAAGGGCTCGGCACGGCAGCGGCTCGGGATCCAGGCCGGCATCTCCTCCGACCACGCGAAGAAGATCAACCGGTTCATCAAGGATCTCGCCCTCAAGGGCGTCTCCTCCCAGACCCAGGGTGAACAGCTTCGGGTGACCGGAAAGAAGCGCGACGACCTCCAGGCCGTCATCGCCGCCCTCAAGGGCGAGGACTTCGGGATCCCCCTGCAGTTCGACAACTTCCGCGACTGAGCACTCGGCCCACCCCGGCGGGACCCGCCCCGGTCCTCCGCCTAACGACGGCGGGCGGCGCGCCACACCGAGCCGGCCAGCACCCCGGCCACCAGTGCCGGTGCGAGGAAGGCCGCCGGACGCCGCAGGTCCGGCGCCAGGCACACCAGCGCCACCGCCCCGACGACGGCCACCGCGCCGACGAACAGTTCAGGGGTGTCCCCGACCAGGAAGTCCCACCAGAACCGACCGAATGCGATGAGCCAGACGACGGGGAGCGCCCTGTCGCGCCCGGGACGGTCGTCAGCCACGGGCGGACCCCCCGGCGACGGCGGCCGCTCCCGCGTCCGCGTCCCCGGGACCCCGGCGGAGCGTGGTCACGAGGAGCCAGGCCACGAGCCCGTAGAAGGCGACCAGTCCCACGATGGCGAGGTCGGACCCCGGCCACGAGACGTGGACACCCTCGCCCGCCCAGTAGGTGCCGAAGCTGACCAGCATCAGGCCGACCCCCATCTTCATGGCGTTTTCCGGGACCCCGGACAGCTGACGGTGCACGGCCAGGCCGACCAGGGTCACCATGACGACGGCGGCCCCCGCGGAAAGGGCGGCGAGGCCCAGGTGGTGCGACGTGGTGCCCAATGTCAGTACGACCACCACCACCTCGAGTCCTTCGAGGAACACCCCCTTGAAGGCGACGACGAAGGCCACGCCGTCACGGCCCGATCCCGGAGTCGCACCGGACAGTTCGGCCACCTGCTCGGCGTAGATGGCGTCCTCGTCGTGCTTGGCCTTCAGTCCTGACGCCCGAAGCACCGCCTTGCGCAGCCACTGCAGCCCGAAGACGAGGAGCAGCCCGCCGACCACCAGGCGCAGTGCCGACAGCGGGACGTAGTGCACCAGCGCCGGGCCGAGGACCGCCACCAGCGCGGCGAGCGCCACCAGCGCGGCGAGCACGCCCTCGAGCGCGGAGCGCCAACCACGGGTGACCCCGACGGCCAGGACGATGGTGAGTGCCTCGACCCCTTCGACGGCACACGCCAGGAAGACGGCGACCACCAGGACCGCAGCCCCGGTCGGCGTGGTGGCCGCGGTCAGCACGGTCGCCGGTTCACGCCGGGCTCAGGCGGCTTCGACGAGTTCGTCGAGTTCCTCGAGCGGGTGCACCTTGAAGATCCGGTTGAAGACCAGGTACTTGGCTACCCAGAAGACGGCGAAGGAGGTGACGTTGGCCGCCTCCACCAGCAGCGTCTGCTCGAAGTGGCTGAAGCCGAAGTGCCTGCCCACGCGCTTGGCCGCGGCGGCACCGATGATGGAGAAGGCGATGCCGAGGCCGGACATGACCCAGAACGGGATGATCTCCTTGACCAGATGGGACCGACCCGACTTCCCCCACACCCAGTTCCGGGTCAGGAAGTAGGAGGGAACACTGGCTACCAGGTTGGCGAAGACGGTGCTGCCGACCTCGGCCCAGATATGGAACACCCCGAAGACGAGGGCCAGCACGACGAGGGAGACCGCGGTGGAGATGACCGAGACCATGCTGTAGCGGATGAGCTGCTTGGCCTCCGGCGTGTCCCGCTTCTGCCAGACGTGCTCGGCCCGGGTCAGGAGGGACGTCATCGGCTGCGATCCTACTCGTAACCAATCCGTAACGTTCGACACCCCGGGCCCCGCCCCGGATCAGACCCCGTTCGCCCTGGCCACACCGCCGAACCAGGTGGCACTCGGTTTGAGCGTGCGTTCGAAGTCCCCCCGCTCGACCGCGACGAGCCCGAAGGTGGGCCCGTATCCGAGGACCCACTCGAAGTTGTCGAGCAGGCTCCAGTAGAAGTAGCCCCGGACGTCGATGCCGTCGTCGAGGCACTGGCGCACGCCGGCCAGCGCCCGGGTCACGTACTCGATCCGGAGCGGGTCGTCGTCCGTGCCGATCCCGTTCTCGGTGACGTGGACCGGGAGCCCGCCGGTCACCTCGGTGGCCCGCCGGATGGTCGCCCCGAGGGCCTCCGGCCACACCTCGTACCCCATCTGGGTGGTGCGGACACCCTCCTCGGCCGGGAGCCCTCCCTCGGGCCCGACCCGCATCCGGGTGTAGGTCTGGACCCCGACGAAGTCGTCGCCCCCGGTGGCCTCGAGGAAGACGTCCTCGGCCGGCCGCCGGATCCGCTCCAGCCACTCCTCGCCCCCCGGCTGGAGCTGGTAGTCCGTCATCGAAACGGTCATCCCCACCGGGAACTCCCCCGGCCCGGATCGGATGGCCTCGACCGCCTTGCGGTGGGCGGCGACCATGGCGGCATTGACGACATCCCGGCGGGTGCGGTCCCGGACCCGGGGTGGGAACAGGCCGAGGCGCCACCCCATGGTGGCCACCACGTTGGGCTCGTTGAGGGTGCAGGCCATCCCGATCAGGTCGCCCATGTGGGTCGTCACCCGTTCACAGAACCGTGCGAACCGGTCGGGAGCGTGCAGTGCCTCCCAGGTGCCGGCCGCGGCCAGCCAACGGGGGTGGGTGAAGTGGTGGAAGGTGACCACCGGCAGGATCCCGTGTTCGTGGCAGGCGGCCGCCATACGGCGGTAGTGGTCGAGGGCGACGGTCGAGAACTCCCCCTCCTCCGGTTCGATGCGGCTCCATTCGAGGGAGAACCGGTACGCGCCGAGACCGAGGTCCGCGACCATGGCGATGTCCTCGGGGTAGCGGTTGAACGAGTCACACGCGTCCCCGCTGACGTCGGCGCACCCCGACGTCGGGTCGTGCTCCATCGCCCACCAGTCGTTGTTGACGTTGCCGCCCTCGATCTGGTGGGCGGCGGTGGCCGTCCCCCACAGGAACCGTTCGGGAAAGATGATCTCGGGCACGGGGGTCACCGTAGCGGGCACCCCTCCCCTCCGTCAGGACCTCCGCTCGGCCAGGACCGTCGGGGACCGGTGCGGGTGGCCGGGGTCCGCTACCGACCTGGCAGGATGAGGACCGTGAGCGAAGACCTCGATTCCCTCGTCGCACTGCTCGATCTCGAACCCATCGAGGTCAACATCTTCCGGGGGTCCAACCCACACGAGGAACGGCAGCGGATCTTCGGCGGGCAGGTCGCGGCCCAGTCGCTGATGGCAGCCGGCCGCACGGTGGAGATCGGGCGACCGCACTCGCTCCACGCGTACTTCCTCCGCCCGGGCGACCCGAACATCCCGGTCCTCTACGAGGTCGACCGGATCCGTGACGGCAGGTCGTTCACCACCCGGCGGGTGGTGGCCATCCAGCACGGCCGGGCCATCTTCCACATGTCGGCCTCGTTCCACGTGGACGAGCCCGGGCTCGACTTCCAGATCGCCATGCCCGACGTGCCCGACCCCGAGTCCCTCCCGACCCTGCGGGAACGGCTCGCGCCCTACAGGGACAAGGTGGGCGACTGGTTCGACCGGCCCCACCCCATCGACCAGCGTCACATCGGCGCCCTCCCCTGGATGCACCACTCCGTCCAGGAGCCCGTCCAGCGGCTGTGGCTCCGGGCCGATGGCACCCTTCCCGACGACCCGCTGCTGCACACGTGCGTCGCCACCTACGCGTCGGACATGAACCTGTTCGACACCATGCTCGCCCCCCACGGCATCGGGTGGGACGATCCCGACTTCATGGGGGCCAGCCTGGACCACTGCATGTGGTTCCACCGAGCCCTGCGGGCCGACGACTGGCTGCTCTACGACATGGACAGCCCGTCCAGCCACGGGGCGCGGGGCCTCGCCCGGGGTTTCATGTTCGCCCGCGACGGTGAGCTCGTGGTGTCGATGGTCCAGGAGGGACTCATGCGCCAGGTGCGGCCCCCGGAGGCACCCTGACCCTGGCCCCCTGACCGCCCAGGCCGGGGTGGGACGCCCCGACGGAGCCCGCCTACCGCTCGCCGATGGGGCGGTAGGCGCGCTCGGCGTCGCCGATGTACAACTGGCGGGGGCGGGCGATCTTGGAGTCCTGGTTGAGCATCTCCTGCCAGTGGGCCAGCCATCCGGCCGTGCGGGGGATGGCGAAGAGCACCGGGAACATCTCGAGCGGGAAGCCCATGGCCTGATAGATGAGGCCCGAGTAGAAGTCGACGTTCGGGTACAGCTTGCGGGAGGTGAAGTACTCGTCCGACAGCGCGATCTCCTCGAGCTTCAGGGCGATGTCGAGGAGCGGGTTCTTGCCGGTGATGGTGAAGACCTCGTCGGCGGTCCGCTTGATGATCGTGGCCCGGGGGTCGTAGCTCTTGTAGACCCTGTGGCCGAAGCCCTGGAGCCGGCCGCCGGCTCCGGACTTGACCGAGGCGATGAAGGACTCCACGTTGTCGATCGAACCGATCTCCGTCAGCATCCGGATGACCGCCTCGTTGGCGCCACCGTGACGGGGACCGTAGAGGGCGGCGGCGGCGGCGGCGGTAGCCGAGTAGGGGTCGGCGTGGGACGAGCCGACCACCCGCATCGCCGTGGTCGAACAGTTCTGCTCGTGGTCGGCGTGCAGGATGAAGAGGACGTCGAGTGCCCGGGTGAGCACCGGGTCGGCCTCGAAGCGGGGCTCGGCGATCTTCCACATCATCGACAGGAAGTTCGAGGTGAAGGGGAGGGAGTTGTCCGGGTAGACGAACGGCATGCCGACGCTGAAGCGGTGGGCGGCGGCGGCCAGGGTGGGCATCTTGGCGATCAGTCGGATGATCTGCTTGTCCCGCGACTCGGGATCGAAGATGTCCTTGGCGTCGAGGTAGAAGGTGGAGAGGGCGGCCACCGCCGATACCAGCATGCCCATCGGGTGGGCGTCGTAGTGGAATCCTTCGAGGAAGCGCTTGCGTACGTTCTCGTGGATGAACGTGTGCAGCGTGATCTCGCGCTCCCACACCTCGAATTCGGCGGCGGTCGGGAGCTCGCCGTTGAGGAGGAGGTAGGCCACCTCGAGGAAGGTCGATCCCTCGGCCAGCTGTTCGATCGGATAGCCCCGGTAGCGCAGGATCCCGGCGTCGCCGTCGAGGTAGGTGACGGCGCTCTCACACGCCGCGGTGGCGGTGAAGCCGGGGTCGTAGAACCACACGCCGGGCAGGAGCTTCGACCACTCCGCCGCCGACACCCCCCCGTTCTCCAGGGGGATCTCCAGGGACTGCCCCGTACGGTTGTCGGTGATCGTGATGCTCTCGGCCACTCGCCTCAAACCTTCCGTTAGGTCCGGATCCTCGTTATCCCCCTCAATCCTAGATGCTCCCCCTGTGCCCCTGACCAACTGCCGTCGGTGGTCGCGAGTCGGGATCAGCCGGCCACCTGGACGAGGAACATCTGGGTGGCGCCGGTCGGATCGACCTGGCCCGGTGGGAGCGAAACCGAAACGGTCACCGTGTACTGGTGACCGGACGCCACCGGGAGCGGCGCCAGGGTCGGTGCCGCGGAGGAGCCGGACGCGATGGCGACCACGGCCTGCACCCGTCCACCCCGCCGGCCGGCGGGCGGCGGGGCCGTCCCCGGTGGGTCGGACAGTGCCACCGTGACCGATACCGTGACGTCCGACTCGCGGACGTTGCCGCAGTTGGTGACCGACACCAGGGCCGCCAGGGTCGACGTCGGCGGGACGTCGGTCGGGGTGCCTCCCGGCACCGTCGACTGCGGGTCCGAGCACGACGTCCCGACGATCGCGGCCCCACCCGACGGGACGGCGGGCGGCGAGAGCCCGACGGCGGTGACCACCAGATGGTGGAAGGCCACCAGCGCGGGCGAGGACGCCAGCGCGGCGGCCGTGGACCCGAGGACGACCGAACCGAGCGGAGCGGTGTCGACCGGGGCCGGTACCCAGACCGAGGCGTGCAGGCGGAACGGGAGGTGACGGACCGCGGCCGAGGCCACCAAGGCCCGGAAATCGGCGTCGGCGTCCTCCAGGTCCCGACCCTCGGCCGACATCTCGGACGCGGCCTGGCCGGCCGAGATCAGGGTCGCCGGCGCGGACTGCACGGCGGTCGAGGGCGCCCCGGCGACCGGCAGAGGCTCCATCCCGAGCAGTTGATCGACGGTCGTGCGCAGCTGCCGGGTGGCCGTCGCCCGAAGGTCCATCACCTGGGTGAACCGGTCGGCCAGACCGCCGACCGGCGGTGGGGACGCGATGTTGGCGGCCTGGGTGGCCTGGGAGGCGGTGTCGGCCACGGCCGAGTCGAGCCCCTGCTCCAGCACACCCCGGGCCGTGCTCGGGAAGGTCCCGTCGGTCAGGGTGGGCGCCTGTGCCATCAGCGAGGACAGCCGGGCGCCGGTGGCCGTCGACGCCCGCCCCACCCGGTCGGCCAGGACGGCGTAGCCGCGGGTGGTCGCGTCCCGGTATCCCTGGGACTGGGTGTGGATGGCGAGCAGCGATCCGGCGACCAGGACGATGGTGATCGTGGCGGCGACGGCGACGAGGACCGAGGGGCCGATGCCGCGCCCGGGAGGGCGACGGCGGCGGCGGCTGGCTCTCGGCATCCAGCGCACGATAGTGCCGCCCCTGGGGCCGGGCCCCGTCGACGGCGTTCGCTACCAGGTACGTTCAGTCGACCTCGGCACGCTCGGAATCGCCCCGGGCACTCCCCGGTGCGCCGTGCGAACCGGCCGTGATCAACGTCGACGAGGTGCTCCGCCAATCGACGGTCGGGAGGATGGCGGTGGGGTCGACCTTGTCCTTGTACTGCTCGCACACGGCCAGCAGCGATCGGATGACCGAGGAGGTGAGCAGGTGCGGCACCAGGCCGAGGTCGAGCAGCTTGGTGTGCGCGGCCCGGTAGTAGTGCTCTTCCTTCTCCACCCGGGGGGTCGGCGGATGTTCGATGGTGGTCGGGCCCGAGTACTCGGCGGCGACCATCCGGGCCATCTGCTCGATCGAGAACGACTCGGTGAACTGGTTGAACACCCGGAACTCGCCGCGCTCGGCGGGGTTCTCACAGGCCAGCTCCACGCAGGCCAGGGTGTCGAGGATGTTGAGCATGCCCCGCGTCTGGCCCCCGGCGCCGTAGACGGTGATGGGATGGCCGGTGACCGCCTGCACGCAGAACCGGTTGAGGACGGTTCCGAATACGCCGTCGTAGTCGAACCGGGTGGCCAGGTCGGGATGGAGGCCGGTCTCCTCGGTCTCGTGGCCGTAGACGATGCCCTGGTTGAGGTCGGTGGCCCGGATGCCCCAGATGCGGCAGGCGAACATGATGTTGTGGCTGTCGTGCACCTTCGACAGGTGGTAGAAGGAGCCCGGCTGCTTGGGGTACGGCATCACGTCGGTACGGCCCCGGTGGGTGATCTCGATGAAGCCCTCTTCGATGTCGATGTTGGGCGTCCCGTACTCGCCCATCGTCCCCAGCTTGACCAGGTGGATGTCACGGTCCTGCTCGGCGATGGCGTAGAGCAGGTTGAGCGTGCCGACCACGTTGTTGACCTGGGTGTAGACGGCGTGCTTCCGGTCGATCATCGAGTACGGGGCCGAACGCTGCTCGGCGAAGTGCACCACGGTGTCCGGCTCGAACGAGGCGAGGGTCTCGCTCACGAACATCGGGTCGGTGAGGTCGCCCACGTACAGGTCGATGGTGTTGCCGGAGACCTCGGCCCAGCGGCTGATCCGCTGCTGGAGGCTCACGATCGGTACGAGGGAGTCCACCCCCATCTCGAGGTCGTAGCCACGACGGGCGAAATTGTCCACCACGCCGACCCGATGCCCCTTGCGGGACAGGTAGAGCGCGGTCGGCCAACCCAAGTAGCCGTCTCCTCCGAGTACCAGGATGTTCACGCGGTATCTCCCTTCCTGCCCGTTTTCTCCCCAGCCCCCGGAAGGTGCGTCGCCCGGAGGGATACCACAGTGCTGGCTTCGCGCCGCCCTGCTTTCTACCGTCCCCACCTTGGAATTCGCTGAGAATCGCAGCACGACAGGAATTCTGCAACCCGGAGCCCCACGGATCGCGCGAGCGGGTCCGGTCCGTCGTCCTCGATCGGGAGCGGTTCGAAGGGGCCCCTCTGGCTTGCTGACCAGGGAGAACGTGCCAGATCAGATTCCCCGTACCCCCACCGGATCGTCGCTTGCGACCCCGGGTCCGGACATCGGCTCGGATGGACCAGCGTCACTCAGCGTGGTCGTGAGCAACTCGGACGCCTGGACCGGCCGGGTGGCCGAGTCGACCGGCACCGGCTGGGGCAGCTCCCCCTGGCCCGTCCCGACCACCCCCATCTCGACGAACCGGCGGGCGGTGACCAGGACCCGACCCTCCAGCGACCCGACCGCCCTGTTGTAGGCGGTCACCGCGCCGGTCAGGCTCTTCCCGACCGCGGCCACGTGGTCCCCGAGCACCGAGATCCGCTCGTAGAGCTGGGCCCCGAGCACCTGGACCTCACGGGCGTTCTCGGTGAGTGACTCCTGCTGCCACCCGTAGGCGACGGCCCGCAACAGGGCGATCAGGGACGTGGGTGTGGCGAGCAGCACGTGGTTGGCGACGGCGTACTCCATGAGCCCGGGCTCGTGCTCCAGGGCTGCGGTCAGCAGCGGGTCGCCGGGGACGAACGCCACCACGAACTCGGGCGAGGGGTCGACCCGCTTCCAGTACTCCTTCCTGGACAGGGCATCGACGTGCGCTTTCATCTGGCGGCCGTGGCTGGCCAGGTGGATCCGGCGCACCGACTCGTCCTCGGCCTCGTTGGCGTCGAGGAACGCCTGCATGGGCACCTTGGCGTCGACGGCGACGTTCTTCCCCCCGGGTAGGTGGACGACCATGTCCGGGCGCATCCGGCCGGCATCGCCGTCCGAGCTGACCTGCTCGGAGAAGTCGCAGCGCTCGAGCATCCCGGCCATCTCGACCACGCGGCGCAGCTGCAGTTCGCCCCACCGCCCCCTGGTCTGGGGACTGCGTAGCGCCGTCACCAGGCTGCGGGTCTCCTTCTGGAGCCTGTCGTGGGAGGTCGACAGCTGCTGCATCTGCTCGGTCAGGGCCGTATAGGAGCGGAGCCGCTCGCGCTCGAGCGCGTGCATCCCCTCGTCGTACTTACCGAGCTGCTCGGCGATGGGCGCGAGGAGGTGCTCGATCGCCTCCTGGCGGCGGGCCAGTTCGCCCTCGGCCGCCTGCCGCGACTCCCCCAGCTTCGCGTCGGCCAGCTGTAGGAACTGGTCGGCGTTCTGGCGCAGCGCCAGGCTCGAAAGCTGTGCGAACTCGCCGGCCATCTGCCGGCGCACGTCCTCCAGGGCCGAGCTCCGCTCCTCGGATGCGGCGCGGGTGGCGGCCAGCTCGGCCTCCGACCGAACCCGGGCCGAGGTGGCCCGGGACAGCTGGCCCGAGCGGGCCAGGAGGCCCACCGCGCAGCCGACGACGACGCCGACGACCAGTCCGAGCACGAGTCCGCTGAGCATGACGTCCCTCCCACGCAGCCGGTTCGGTGCCGCACCCCCGACGGGCACGGCCGGAGCCCCGTCCATCCGGGGCGACCGGTGCGGTCTCGGCGCAGCGTACCGACGGGGTGTGACCGTCCCGGGGACCGCCGGACCGGACCGCCGGCCCGGGGGTCCCCAGTTCGCACCACCCGTGGGTCTGACGGCCTCCCGGTCGGCAGGACCGGTCGGACGGGTCGGACGGGTCGGACGGGTCGCACCTCCATGGGGTCGGGTGGGGTCCCCTGTGCCACCATGGGTGGATGCACCGGGTAGTGGTCGTCGGGGCCGGGTTCGCCGGCCTCTCCGCGGCCCGGGCGCTGATCGGCGAACCGGTCGACGTCACCATCGTCGACCAGCGCAACTTCCACACCTTCCAGCCGCTGCTGTACGAGGTGGCGACCGCCGGGCTGGAGTCGGGCGACGTCGCCTATCCGATCCGGGTCATCTTCGGGAAGGCCGCCAACGTGACCTTCCGGATGGCCACGGTCACCGGCGTCGACTGGGACCGCCGTGAGGTCCTCCTGGCCGATGCCGGTCCCGTCCCCTTCGACTCGCTCGTCGTGGCCAGCGGGGCGACGGCCAAGTTCTTCGGGATCCCGGGGGCATCGGATCACAGCTTCCCGCTGTACACGCTCACCGACGCCCGGCGTCTCCGGGACCACATCCTGCGCCGCCTCGAGGACGTCGACGCCCACCCGGACGGCGCGGCGAACCGCGGCGCCCTGACCTTCGTGGTGGTGGGAGGCGGACCGACCGGCGTGGAGGTCGCCGGCGCGCTGGCCGAGCTGCTCGATGTCGCGGTCAGGCACGACGGATTCCGCTTCGACCGGTCCGCCGGACAGATCGTCCTGGTCGACGCCCTCGACAGGCTGCTCACCCCGTTCCGCCCGTCCGCGGCGGAGTACGCGGCGAGCACGCTGGCCGGCCGGGGGATCGAGCTCCGGCTCGGGCGGTTGGTCAAGTCGGTGAGCGCCGACGGCGTGGCGCTCGACGACGGCTCGTTCATCCCGACCCGCACGGTGGTGTGGGCAGGCGGGGTCACCGTGGAGAACACCGTGGCCGGGGCCATCGGCGCCCCGACCGGTCCGAACGGTCGCCTCACGGTGGGATCCGATCTCACCGTCGAGGGGCACGACGACGTCTACGCCGTCGGCGATGCCGCCGCGGTGCCGTGGGGTCCCGGCGGGGACGCCGACCGGATCTGTCCCCAGGTCGCCCAGGTGGCCATCCAGTCCGGAGAGCACGCCGCCCGCCAGATCCTGGCCCGGCTCGACGGAAGGCCGACCCGTCCCTTCCACTACACGGACAAGGGGATCATGGCGACCATCGGGCGCCGGGCGGCGATCACCCAGTTCAGGAGCGGCCGGGTGGTGCGCGGCACCCTCGGTTGGCTGGCCTGGCTCGGCCTGCACCTGGTCTACCTGGTCGGCTTCCGCAACAAGATCGTGGTCTTCGTCAACTGGTCCTGGCGGTACCTGTCGTGGGGCTCCGGTCCGCGCATCATCGTCAGCGAGGAGACCGTGACGGCGGTGGACGACCCCGAAGGATCCGTCGCCGACTGACGTGCGCGGCCGCCGGCCACCGGATCCCACGTTGGCGATACGGTGGTCCCGTGGAGTCCCCGCTCGAACAGATCGACCGCAAGGTGCTCCAGCTCTTCGCGCTAGTCGGCGACTCGGTGTCCGGTGCGACCCACGCCCTCCTGGCCGGCGACCGCGAGGCCGCCAAGGCCCTGGCCGACCGCGACGAGGTCGTCGACTCCGTCTGCCATGACATCGAGGAGCTCACGCTCCAGCAGCTGACCGTGGCCGGTATCACGTCGCCCAACCAGCTCCGCTACCTGGTGACGGTGATCCGGATGCTCCCCGACCTCGAGCGGAACGGCGACCTGGCCGAGCACGTGGCCAGGCGGGCGGCACGCGGACTCGGCGCCGAGCTCTCCGCCCGGAGCCGTGGTCTGCTCGAGCGGATGGGCGAGGTGGCGGTCCACATGTGGCGGGCCACCACCGACGCCTACGCCGAGCGCCAACCCGGCGGGTGGGCGCTGGTCGACGACCTCGACGACGAGATGGACGACCTGCACGTCAGCCTCACCGTCGAGGTGGTCGCCGGCACCATGCCGCTGCCGGTCGCGGTCGAGCTGGCCCTGCTGGCCCGCTTCTACGAGCGGTTCGGCGACCACGCCGTCAATCTGGCGAAGCGGGTCGCCGTGCTGTCACGCACCACCGTCGTCACCGCCGACTGACGGAGCGACGGCCCACGGCGGACGGGTCCCCGCCGTCAGGCCACCACACCCAGCCGCACCAGCGACTCGGCGATCTGCACCGCATTGAGCGCCGCACCCTTGCGCAGGTTGTCGCCGCTGACGAAGAGCGCCAGGGCGTTGGTGCCGCCCTCGGCCGCCCGGATCCGCCCGACCAGCGACGGGTCGATGCCCGCAGCACCGAGCGGGGTGGGGAGGTCCGAGAGCTGGACGCCCGGTGCCCCGTCCAACAACGCGGTGGCCTCGTCCGGGGGGAGCGGGCGTGCGAACTCGGCCACGATGGACAGCGAATGCCCGGTGAACACCGGGACCCGCACGCAGGTGCAGGTGACCGCCAGGTCGGGGATGTCGAGGATCTTGCGGCTCTCGTCGCGGAACTTCTGCTCCTCGTTGGTCTCCCCCGATCCGTCCTCCACCAGCGAACCGGCGATGGAGAGGACGTTGTGGGCGATGGTGGCCGCGAAGGTCGAGGCGGGGGGCCCGGTGACCGCCGAACCGTCGAAGGTGAGCCCGATGGCCGCGTCGACGGTCGCCCTCAGCTGGGCGTCGAGCTCGGCCACCCCGGCGAGCCCGGAACCCGACACCGCCTGGTAGGTCGAGACGATCAGCCGGTCGAGGCCGGCGGCGTCGTGGAGCGGCTTCAGCACCGGCATGGCCACCATGGTCGTGCAGTTGGGGTTGGCCACGATCCCCTTCGGAATGCTGGACAGCGCCGCCTCGTTGACCTCGGGGACGACCAGCGGGACGTCGGGGTCCATCCTCCACGCCGACGAGTTGTCGATCACGACGGCCCCGGCCTCGGCGAACCGGGGCGCGAGCACCCGCGACGCGGTGGCCCCACTCGAGAAGAGGGCGATGTCCAGTCCCGAGACGTCGGCTGCGGACGCGTCCTCGACGACGATCGACTCCCCGCGGAAGACCAGGGTCCGCCCGGCGGACCGGGCCGAGGCGAACAGGCGGATCCCGTCGACCGGGAAGCCGCGCTCCTCCAGGATCGCCTGCATGACCGTGCCGACCTGTCCGGTTGCCCCGACCACTCCGATGCGCATGGGGCCCAGTCTACGGGGGGTCGCCGGGGGTCCTCGGCCGGCGGGCGGCGGCCCGCCGCGGTCAGGCGAGCTCGAAGGCGGCGTGCAGGGCCCGCACCGCGTCCTCGGCCTGCCCGGCGCGGATGAGGCACGAGATCCGGATCGACGAGGTCGAGATCATCTCGATGTTGATGCCATGGGCGGCGAGCGTCTCGAAGGTGAGGGCCGTGACCCCGGGGTGGGTCTTCATCCCCACGCCGACGAGGGACACCCGGGCGACGTCGCCGTCACTGATCACGCCGGTGGCGCCGAGCTCGGGTACGAGCGCCTCGCAGACCTCGGTGCTCACGGCCAGGTCCGACTCGGGGATGGTGAACGAGATGTCCGTCGTCCCGTGCACCGAGACGTTCTGGACGATCATGTCCACGTTGATGTTCTTGTCGGCGAGGCCACGGAACAGCGTTGCCGCCACCCCGGGTCGGTCGGGCACCCCGGTGACGGTCACCTTCGCCTCCGACAGGTCGTGGGTCACCGCGGTGACGACTGCCTGCTCCATGGACGGATCCTCCTTGTCGACCCACGTGCCCGGCTCCCAGGTGAAGCTCGAGCGCACGTGGAGCGGGACGTTGTGGTTGCGGGCGAACTCCACCGACCGGAGCGCGAGGACCCGGCCGCCGGTGGCCGCCATCTCCTGCATCTCGTCGTAGCTGACCCGGGCCAGCTTTCGGGCCTCGGGCACGATGCGGGGGTCGGTGGTGAAGACGCCCGAGACATCGGTGTAGATCTCGCAGGCGTCGGCACCGAGTGCGGCGGCCAGGGCGACGGCGGTGGTGTCCGAACCGCCCCTCCCGAGCGTCGTGACCTCCTGGTCCGTCGACACGCCCTGGAATCCGGCGACCACCGGCACCCCTCCTGCGGCCAGGGTGGCCCGGAGCCGGTCGCCCCTCACCTCCAGGATCTTGGCCCGGGTGTGGACGGTGTCGGTGATCATGCCGGCCTGGCTACCGGTGAACGAGGTGGCGTCGACCCCCAGATCGGCCAGGGCCATGCACAGCAGGGCCATGGTGATCCGCTCCCCCGAACTGAGGAGCATGTCGATCTCGCGCTCCGGCCGGACGGCGCTGACGTCGGCGGCCAGGCGGACCAGCTGGTCGGTGGTCTTGCCCATGGCGCTGACCACCACGACGACGTCGTTCCCGGCCTTGCGGGTCCGGGCCACGTGATCGGCCACGGCGCGGATGCGGTCGGCATCGGCGACCGACGTCCCGCCGAACTTCTGGACCACGAGAGACATGGTGCACCAGGCTACAACCCGACGCACCCGGGCCCGGCGGCCCGACACCTCCGGCGCTCTGGACCCTCCGGTCGGACCGACTACCCTGCAGGCCGTGGGAACCGAGAAACGTGAACGTCAGAAGGCCGGACGACAGGCTCGCCGCGAGGCCGCTCAGAAGGCGGCGAAGCGCAGGCAGGGCATTCGTCGTTACGCGACGATCGGCGTCGTCGTGGTGATCGTGGTGGGGCTGTCACTCCTCATCTTCGGCCACCACGGCAAATCCACCGCCGCCACGACGACGACCACGACGACGACCCGGCCGTCGGCGGCCCAGGCCACCGCCGATGCCGCGTCCAAGGCGGCGGGGTGCCCGTCCAATCCGTCGACGCCGCTTCCGAACCCGCAGTACAAGGCCCCGCCCATGACGATCGACACGTCGAAGACCTACACGGCGACGATCAAGACCGACGTCGGGACCATCGTCGCCACGCTGGACGCCAGCACCGCCCCGGTCGCCGTCAACGATTTCGTGTTCCTGGCCGACCAGAAGTACTACAACTGCGTCACCTTCCAACGGGTCATCCCGAGCTTCATGAACCAGACGGGCGACCCCACGGGCACCGGGTCCGGTGCCGTGGGCTACACCGTCCAGGGCGAGGTGCCCGCCACCGCCAGCCCCCAGTACCCCCTGGGATCGCTGGCCATGGCCAAGACCGAGCAGGCCCCGTCCGGCACGTCGAGCAACCAATTCTTCATCGTGGCCGGGCCCGAAGGCGAGAGCCTTCCGGCCCAGTACGCACTGTTCGGCCAGGTCACGTCGGGGATGGACGTGGTCCAGAAGATCAACGCCGACGGCAACGCCAACCCCAACGCCAACGGCGTACCTCCGGACGTCATCCACCGGATGCTGTCGGTGACGATCACCTCGTCCTAGTCCGACCCGGTCCGAACCAGGCCGAACCAGTCCCCTTCACCAACGACTCCCCGACCTCCAGGAGCAGATCCATGGCACCCGAGATCCCCGCAGCAGACGGCTCCAGCCCGAAGACGCAGCGCTTCGACGCCGCGCCACCGATGATCATCGATCCGACCAAGACGTACACGGCGGAGATGCTGACCAACAAGGGCGCGCTGACCATCTCCCTCAACCCCATCGCCGCGCCCAAGACGGTCAACAACTTCGTCTTCCTCGCCCGTTGGCACTACTACGACGGGATCGTCTTCCACCGGATCATCCCCGGGTTCATGTGCCAGGGCGGCGACCCCGAAGGCTCCGGCCGCGGTGGGCCCGGCTACAAGTTCGAGGACGAGCTACCGGCCCCCGGCCGTTACGAGATCGGCTCGATCGCCATGGCCAACGCCGGCCCCAACACCAACGGGAGCCAGTTCTTCATCGTGAGCGGCCCCGACGGCGTCGGCCTTCCGCCCAACTACTCGCTGTTCGGCAAGGTGGTCAAGGGACTCGACGTGGTGCGAGCCATCGAGTCGGTGGGCAGCCGCTCCGGATCCCCGTCCGAGCAGGTGGTCATCGAGGCCGTCGTGATCACCGAGGGCGACTGATCCGTCCCGGTCGGCGGACCCGGAGGGTCTGCCCCGGTCGAGCCGCCCGGTTCAGGCAGGGAGCGCGGCGAGCCCGTCGGGGGCCGCCTTCCCGTCGAGGAACACCGCGACCGGACCGGCCCCGACCGAGCGCCATGTCCCCTGCGGGTCGCGGATCAGGGCCGTCCGCTCCGGTATCCCGACCACCGGGATGTCGGCCGGCGCGAGCAGCACCGAACGGTGCATCTTCTGCCCGAGCTCGTCCTCGGTGTCGTCGCCGAAGTGCGGCACCACCGCCACACCGGACACCAGCCCGAGCCCGATGGTGAGACCTCCCCCCCGGGCGTCGACCATGGGGTCGGTCAGCGCCATGGCTGCCCCGGACGAGCCGGCCACCACGGCCCCGTCGTGCCACGCGGCCACCAGCGCGTCCCACACGCCGGAGTGCTTCAGCACGCTCCGGATGTGCATCGGGGAGCTCCCGGCCAGGTAGACGAGACGGGCCCGGCGCATGATGGCGGCGGCGCCGTCGTTCTCGGCATCGGCACGGGTGAGCACCATCAGACCCTCCACCTGACCCCCCAACGGCTCGAACCATGAGGCGGCCCGGGCCACCAGGCGCTCGGGGTGCTCATAGGCGGCAGCCGTCGGGAGCACCAGGACCTCGTCGGACCCCGAGGCGGCGAGGAGGTCGGCGTCGAAGGAACAGCCCTCCTGCCATTCGCCACCGCCGACGAGGGCCAGGATTCCCGGGGTCGTGTCCATGTGCGGAGTGTAGAGGCCGCCCGGGCCCCGCTCAGCCGTCCGCGGGCACGGCCGCCCGTCGCATGAGCGAGCCCATGGCGTCGCACACCTCGGTGGCCAGGGCCAGGCAGTCGGGCACCACGCCCATGCCGAAGAAACCGTGGACCATGTCGTCGTAGCAGCGGTACTCGACCTCGACGCCGGCGTCGGCCAGTGCCAGGGCGTAACCTGCACCCTCGTCGCGTAGCGGGTCGAATCCGGCGGTGACCACCACGGCAGGGGCGACCCCGGTGAGGTCCTCGCACAGGATCGGGGACGCCCGCACCGTCTCCCAGTCGGCCGGGTCGGGCACGTAGTGGGCCCGGTAGGCGGCCATGCTCTCGCTGGTGAGGAGGAAACCGTCCCCCATCACCCGGTACGACTCGGTCACGAACCGGGCGTCCACGGACGGGTAGACGAGGCACTGGGCCACCGGCGGCGGCACGTCGGCGGCGGCCGACCGCTGCCCGGGGCGGGTCTCCTGGGCGACGACGGCGGCGAGGTTCCCCCCGGCGCTGTCGCCCATGACCCCGACCCGGCCCGGCGCCGTGCCCAGGGTCACGTGGTTCCGCTGGATCCACCCGTAGGCCGCCACCGCGTCCTCGACCGCGGCCGGGAACGGGTGCTCGGGGGCCAGCCGGTAGTCGACCGCGACCACGACGCACCCGCTCACCGCGGCCACCAGCCGGCACGACGCGTCGTGGGAGTCGAGGTTCCCGACGACCCAGCCACCGCCGTGGAAGTAGGCGATGGCCGAGGGGCGCCTCCACGGGCGGCCGATCCCGACGCCGAAGCGCCGGTAGATCCGGACCCGGAGGTCGGGGCCACCCTCGGCCCCGGGGATGGTCCGCCCGGTCACGTGGACGTCGGTCCGTGCCGGCATGACCATCCGGGTGGTGGCGGCGAAGACGTCACGGGTCCCGACCGGATCGGGGGTGCCGCCTCCCCGGTTGGTCGTCCGGTCCAGGACGGCGACGAGCTCGAGCAGCGCCTGCACACCGCGGTTGAGGACGCGGCCGTCGCGCTCCACCGGTGCACGCCGGCCACTCAGGGCGAGCACCGCCTCGGGACGGGACATCGCCGCAGCCACCAGGCGGCCGGGAATCGACCACCGCTCGTCGGCCGCCCGGTGCCGGCGGTTGTAGACGGCCCGGCGCCCACCCCGACTCCGGGGTCCGCCGGGCCAGCCACCGCCGGCCCATCGACCGGGCCGACCACCCTCCGGTCCGGGGGCGTCGGGAGGGGTCGGGGCGGTCGCGGTGGAGTCGGTCACCGCCCCATCGTGTCGACGCCCCCGACGGATGGCAAGCGTCGCAGCGTCCGCGGTCCGTCCGGGCCACCGCTAGCATCCCCTCCTATGTCAATCGCACGCGTAGGAATCGTCGGCTCGGGGATCATGGGCTCGGGCATCGCCGAGACGGCCGCGGTCAGCGGGTTCGAGGTGGTGCTCCGGTCGAGGAGCCAGTCGACCGCCGATGCCACCCTGGCCGCACTCGAGAAGTCACTCAACCGCCAGGTGGAGAAGGGCAAGAAGACCGAGGAGGAGCGTGACCAGGCGTTGGCCAGGGTCATCGGCACCTCCGAGCTCGACGCGCTCGCCGGGTGCGACCTGGTGATCGAGTCGGTGGTGGAGGACCTGGCGGTCAAGAAGGAGCTGTTCAGCGACCTCGACCGGATCACCGACGATCACGCCATCCTGGCCACCAACACCTCGACCCTTCCCGTCATCGAGATGGCCATGAAGACCGGCCGCCCCGACAAGGTGTGCGGCGTCCACTTCTTCAACCCCGCCCCGGTCATGTCGCTGGTCGAGGTGGTCCGCCCGCTGACCGCGTCGGACGACACCATCACCGCCGCCCGCCAGTTCGCCGAGGCCTGCGGAAAGACGCCCGTCGAGGTCAAGGACCAGGCCGGGTTCATCGTCAATGCCCTGCTCTTCCCCTACCTCAACAACGCCATCCGGCTCTGCGAGCAGGGCGTGGCCTCGGTCGAGGACATCGACACCGCCATGAAGGGCGGGTGCGGGTTCCCGATGGGACCCTTCGCCCTCCTCGATCTGGTCGGCCTGGACACCTCGCTGGCCATCCTCGACGCCCTGTACGAGGAGTTCAAGGACCCGAATTACGCGGCCATGCCCCTCCTGCGCCGCATGGTCAGCGCCGAGCAGCTGGGACGCAAGTCCGGCCGCGGATTCCTCGACTACCGCAAGTAGGGCGGGCGAGCGAGCGAGGGGCCCCACCTACCGCTCGGCACCCCGTTCGGGCCACAATGAAGGCATGAGCGACACGGACCAGGCAGTGCAGGCCGAAAATGCGTCCGGGGCCGGCCCGACCCGGGACAAGCCCTGGGTGATGCGGACCTACTCGGGCCACTCCACCGCCAAAGCCTCGAACGAGCTCTACCGGACCAACCTGGCCAAGGGCCAGACGGGGCTGTCGATCGCCTTCGACCTGCCCACCCAGATCGGGTACGACCCCGACGACCCGGCGGCCTCGGGGGAGGTGGGCAAGGTCGGTGTCCCGGTCGCCCACCTCGGCCACATGTCGGAGCTGCTCGACCAGATCCCGGTCGAGTCCATGAACACGTCGATGACGATCAACGCCACCGCCGCCTGGCTGCTCGGCCTGTACATCGCCAACGCCGAGAACCGCGGGGTCGACCCCCGGGTCCTCTCCGGCACCACACAGAACGACATCGTGAAGGAGTACCTGTCCCGGGGGACGTTCATCTTCCCGCCCGTCCCGAGCCGGCGTCTCACCGTGGACACCATCGCCTACACGGTCCGCAACGTCCCCAAGTGGAACCCGATCAACGTCTGCAGCTACCACCTGCAGGAGGCCGGCGCCACGCCGCACCAGGAGGTGGCCTATGCACTGGCCACGGCCATCGGCGTCCTCGACGCCGTCCGCCACTCCGGCCAGATACCCGACGACGGATTCCCCGACGTGGTCGGTCGGATCTCCTTCTTCGTCAACGCCGGGGTCCGCTTCGTCGAGGAGACCTGCAAGATGCGGGCGTTCACCGAGCTGTGGGACCGGGTGTGCGCCGAGCGATACGGGGTCACCGACCCGAAGCTGCGACGCATGCGCTACGGCGTGCAGGTCAACTCGCTCGGACTCACCGAGGCCCAACCGGAGAACAACGTCCAGCGCATCGTGCTGGAGGCCCTGGGTGTCACCCTGTCCAAGAAGGCCCGTGCCCGGGCCCTGCAGCTCCCGGCGTGGAACGAGGCACTGGGCCTCCCCCGTCCGTGGGACCAGCAGTGGTCGCTCCGGATCCAGCAGGTCCTGGCGTTCGAGTCCGACCTCCTCGAGTACGGCGACATCTTCGACGGTTCGGTCGTGATCGAGAAGAAGACGGCCGAGGTGGCCGAGGCGTCGTGGGCCGAGCTCGAGGACGTGCTGGCACTGGGCGGCGCGTTCGAGGCCATCGACGAGCTCAAGGCGCGCCTGGTCGGGAGCCAGGCCGAGCGGGTCCGCCACATCGAGACGGGCGAGCTGAAGGTCGTCGGGGTCAACTGCTTCACCGAGACCGCCGAGTCCCCGCTGGCCTCGGCCGGCGGCGAGGGAGGTTCGATCCTGCGGGTCGACCCCGCCGTCGAGTCCCAGCTGCGGGCCGACGTCCAGGCCTGGCGGGCGGGCCGCGACGGCGCGGCGGTGACCCGCGCCCTCGACGACCTGCGCCGGGCAGCCGAAGGGACCGACAACGTGATGCCGGCGACCATCGCCCTGGCCCACGCCGGGGGCACGACCGGCGAGTGGGCCGACGCGCTGCGCCAGGTGTTCGGCGAGTACCGGGCCCCGACCGGTGTCAGCGGCGGGGTCGGCCACCGCGGAGCCGAGTTCCAGGCCGTGCTCGCCCGCTCCAAGGCATTGGCCGATCGGGCCGGCGGACCGCCCCGGTTGCTCGTGGCCAAGCCCGGGCTCGACGGCCACTCCAACGGTGCCGAGCAGATCGCCGTGGCCGCCCGGGACGCCGGTTTCGAAGTCGTCTACCAGGGGATCCGGCAGTCCCCCGCCGAGATCGCCGCCGCCGCCCGGGACGAGGACGTCGACATCGTAGGGATCTCCATCCTGTCGGGCAGCCACATGGAGCTGGTGCCCGAGGTGGTCGAGCGGCTGCGGGCCGCGGGGGTCGAGGCGCCGGTCGTGGTGGGAGGGATCATCCCACCCGAGGACGAGGCCGTCCTGTTGGGCAAGGGCGTGGCCCGGGTGTACACCCCGAAGGACTTCGAACTGGGCCAGATGATGGAGGACATGATCGACCTGGTGGAGCACCACCGGGCTGCATCCGTGGGCTGAGCCGGCGCCGGCCCGGGGTCCCGCGGCACACTGGGCCATGGCCGCTCCACCCCCACCCCCGCCCACGGATCCCTACTACCGGGACGACCTGGCGCTGGTCCACCACCGCGGGTTCGCCTTCCACGCCGCGATGTGCGCTCCCGGCATCCTCGCCCTGCTGGAACCGGTGCGGGAGCGACGCGGGCTGGTCGTCGAGATCGGGTGCGGCAGCGGGCTGCTCACCAGCTCCCTGGTCGCCGCCGGCCACCGGGTCGTGGCCACCGATGCGTCCCCGGCGATGCTCCGTCTGGCCGCCGCCGAGGTCCCCGGTGTCGAGCTGGCCCGGCTGGTCCTCCCCGACGACCCGGTGCCCGAGGCGGACGCCATCGTCGGTGTCGGCCACGCGCTGAACTACCTCGACGACCTCGACGAGGTCCACCGGGCCCTCGGCCACCTGGCGCGAGCCGTGCGGCCGGGTGGCCTCCTCGCCATCGACCTGTGCGACCTCGAGTGGGGCCGGCATCGCATGGGGCAGGACAGCATCGGCCGGGCGGGCGACGAGTGGGCCATCGTCACCAGGTTCAGCGTGCCGGCGCCCGACCGGTATGTGCGCGAGATGACCACCTTCGTCCGCAACGACGACGGCTCGTGGCGGCGCGACGACGAACGCCACGACAACGTGCTCGTCGACACCTCCACGGTCCCGGGACTGCTTGCCGCCCACGGACTGCAGCCCGAGGTGCGGGACGCGTTCGGCGACGAGGAGCTACCGGTGGGGCTCCGGGTGCTCGTCGGGCGTCGGCCCCGAGCCACCTGAACGGGGCGGGCCACTCCACCCCCGACGGCCGCCCACCGGGTAGGTTCCCGGCGTGCCGACCCGTCCCGATCCCCCGATGCGCCGTTCCTCCGGCATCCTGTCGGGTCCGATCGACGCTCCGCCGACGACCAGGCTTGCGAACGTCTTTCCACGGGTCGACGCCGTGGTCGGCATGGCGCTCGTCCACCGGGCCAGCGGCTTCTCGGGCACCCTGGTACGCATCGAGGGCGGCGGGGTGGAGCTCCGGGGCCGCACCGGACAGGAGCGGGTCTTCCGCCTCGCCCCCGGGGCGTTCGCCCTCGACGGTAGGGCCGTCAGCCTGGTCCGGTCGTCCGGTGCGGGATCGACGCCGACCGGGGGTCCGACGACCGCGTCGGGGTCGGTCGCCGCTCCCGGCGCGCCGGCCCGGGTGGCCCGGGCCGGGCGACTGTGGGTGGAGGGCGTCCACGACGCCGAACTGATCGAACGGGTGTGGGGCGACGACCTGCGGGTCGAAGGTGTGGTGGTGGAGCGCCTGGACGGTATCGACCACCTCGAGGAGGCCATCGACGGGTTCCGGCCCGGCCCGGCCCGGCGGCTCGGTGTCCTGGTCGACCACCTGGTTCCGGGCAGCAAGGAGTCGCGGATCGCCGAGCGGATCCGGCGACCGGACGTCCTCGTCACCGGTACCCCGTTCGTCGACGTCTGGCAGGCCGTGCGCCCGTCGGTGCTCGGGATCGGGGCGTGGCCGGTCGTCCCGATGGGGACCGAGTGGAAGGCCGGCATCTGCCGGGCCCTCGGTTTCGGCGACCCGCCGGCCGCCTGGAGACGGATCCTCGCCTCGGTGACCAGCTACGCCGACCTCGAGCCCGCCCTGGTCGGGGCGGTCGAGCGACTCATCGATTTCGTCACCGACCCGTCCTGACGGGGTGCCGCTCCGGGCGCGGACGGGCGTCCCGTGCGTTTCGGGCCTTTCGGGCCTTTCGGACCTCTCGCCAGGACCTTCGACCCTAGGGAGCAGGTGGAGCCGGATTTACCGTGAAATCCGGAACAGCGCCCGATCGTCGGGTGGCCGATACGAAGGAGACGACGGACAATGAAACGAAGGACATTTGACGGAATTCTCACTGCAGTCGGAGCCGGACTCACGATCTTCTTCATCGTGGCCGGCAGCCTCGGACTGTGGGCCTATAGCTTCGCCAACTCGAACGTCCACAACCAGTTGGCCGAGCAGCAGATCACCTTTCCGTCCCAGGCCGCATTCGACCACGCAGTGGTCGGGACCGAGATCGAGCCGGTGATGCTCCCCTACATCGAGCAGTACGCAGGCCAGCAGTTGGTGACCGGCAAGCAGGCCGAGGCCTATGCCGACCACTTCATCGCCTACCACCTCCAGGAGATCGGCGGCGGCAAGTCCTACGCGCAGCTGAGCGCCGAGGCCATGGCCCTCCCGAAGGGATCGGCGGCGTACACCGCGGCCGAGGCCAAGGTGCAGACGGTGTTCCAGGGGACGACCCTGCGGGGCCTGCTGCTCGAGGCCTACGCCTTCTGGCAGATGGGACAGATCGCCCTGTACGCGGCGATCGCCTGCTTCGCCTTGGCGGTCGTGATGCTGGTCTTCACCGTCCTCGGTTTCGTGCACATGCGCAGGACACCTGCGGACGCCGAGATCTAGGACCCGGCGACGGCCGAACCGACGACGATTGCGGCACAGCGTCCCTGGGCCGGTGGGTGCAGTTCAGCCCCCGGTCCAGGGACGGTCGCGTCGGGTGGTCGCCGGACGGGTCCACCACCGTCCGCTGAACCGCCAGGCCGGTGGACCCGACGCCGCCCCGGCCACGACCATCACCGGACGGGGCCAGGTCAGCTCGACGGCGGCGGCCAGCACCGCCAGCACTTCGGGGTCGACCGGGTCCGGACCGGTCACAGCGGCATGTTCCCGTGCTTGCGCTTGGGAAGGTCCTCCCGCTTCGAGACCAGGAGATCGAGGCTGCGCACCAGGATCCGCCGGGTCTCGGCCGGGTCGATGACATCGTCGACGTATCCCCGCTCGGCGGCGGCATACGGGTTGGCGTAACGCTCGGTGTACTCCTCGACCAGCTCCTTGCGCCGTCCCACCGGATCGGCCGCCTCGGCCAGATCCCTCCGGTAGACGATCTCGACGGCGCCCTCGGGGCCCATGACGGCGAGCTCGGCCGATGGCCAGGCGAAGGCGAGGTCGGCGCCGATCGACTTCGAATTCATGACCACGTAGGCGCCGCCGTACGCCTTGCGGGTGATGATCTGCACGCGGGGCACGGTCGATTCGCAGTAGGCGTAGAGCAGCTTGGCTCCGTGGCGGATGATCCCCCCGTACTCCTGGTCGGTGCCGGGCATGAACCCGGGCACGTCGACGAAGGTGATCAGCGGGACGTTGAAGGCGTCGCAGGTGCGCACGAACCGCGCGCCCTTCTCGGAGGCGTCGATGTTGAGCACCCCGGCGAGCATCTGGGGCTGGTTCCCGACGATGCCGACGGACCGGCCGTTGATCCGGGCGAAGCCGCAGACCAGGTTCATGGCCCAGTGGTGGTTGACCTCGAAGAACTCTCCGTCGTCGACGACCGCCTCGATGACCTTCTTCATGTCGTAGGGCTGGTTGGGCGACGCCGGCATCAGGTCGGAGAGCTCGGGCGTCAGCCGCTCGGGGTCGTCACCGCTGTCCACGACGGGCGCCTCCTCCAGGTTGTTGGAGGGGAGGAAGCTCAAGAGGTAGCGGACGTCGTCGAGGCAGGACTTCTCGTCGGGGGCGACGAAGGCGGCCACCCCCGATTTCGTCGCGTGGCTCATGGCGCCGCCGAGCTCCTCCAGGGTCACGTCCTCACCGGTCACCGTCTTCACCACGTCGGGTCCGGTGATGAACATGTGGCTGGTCTCTTGGACCATGAAGATGAAGTCGGTCATGGCCGGGCTGTAGACGGCACCGCCGGCGCACGGCCCGAGGATGACACTGATCTGCGGGATGACCCCGGAGGCCTGGGCGTTGCGATGGAAGATGCCCCCGTAGGAGTGGAGGGAGACCACACCCTCCTGGATGCGGGCACCGGCACCGTCGTTGAGGCCGATCATGGGGACGCCGATCGACGAGGCCAGGTCCATCACCTTGTGGATCTTCTCGGCGAAGACCTCGCCCAGCGCGCCGCCGAAGACCGTGAAGTCCTGGCTGAACACGCAGACCCGGCGGCCGTCGATGGTTCCGAAGCCGGTGATCACCCCGTCGGTGTAGGGGCGGTTCTCCTCGAGCCCCATCCCGTGGGCCCGGTGGCGGGCCAGCATGTCGAGCTCCTGGAACGAGCCGTCGTCGAGGAGGTAGTCGATCCGCTCCCTGGCGGTCATCTTGCCCCGGGCGTGGTGCTTCTCGACCGCACGGGCCGAGCCCGCATGGCGGGCGAGCTCCCGACGCTCCTCGAGGTCCTCGAGCCGTTGGGTCATCGTGTGATCCATGGACGCCGAGGCTATCGGAACCGCCACGGGGGTTCGATCCGGCGACCGGGGGGTCGGGAGGGCGCTACTGGGCCGTGTTCACCCAGTGCGGGCCGCACCAGACGTAGGTGACCTGGCTCGGGGTGCCCGTCCCCAGGTAGGCGCTCACGCTGCGTCCGGCGTAGCGCTCCTCGAGCCCCGGGTCGCGGGTGCCGGTGAACGAGTACCGCTCGACCAGGCGCGCACCGGCCCCCGGCGGGACCGGCGCCGGTTCCCACCGGTCGATGCGGTAGACGGAGTCGACGAGGTCGCCGGCCACCACGACGGCCCATCGGGGCGACCGCACCGAACCGGTGTCCACCCAGCGACGGCCGATGCGCCAGCCGTGGCGGACCGACTCGTAGGCGGCGTCCGTCCCGTGGGCACCGACCCGGAGCAGCACCACCTGGTGGCCCCGCTTGAACTTGGCCCGCTTGGCCAGGGCGGAACCGAGCTCCACGGCCGGGCTGCGCTGGCTGCCGAGGCTCGGCTCCAGACCGAGCGAGAGCGCGTCGTCGACCGCGGCCACCACCAGCTCGGCCTCGGGGACCGTCAGTCCGTGGCGCAGGATCTCGATCCGCACGGGCCGTCCGTCCGACTCGGCTTCGCGGATCCGGTCGAGGACCGGGAACCTGGCCGGCTCGGCGGCGCCGGCCGCCGGCGGCCCCCCCGTGGCCCCGGTCGTCGTCCGGGCCCCCTCGACGTGACGGAAGCACCGATCGCCCCGTCCCCGTCCGACGAAGAACGGGCGGCCGGTGCGCGGGTCGACCAGCAGGTAGACGTAGACGGCGATCTTGGCGGCCACGCCCGGAGGGAACGACGTGGGCAGCACCGACGCGGCGACCGCCGTCGGGACCGGCTCGGGGACCCCGGTCGTCGGTGCCGGACCCGACGCCCCGGCGGGGACGACCGGGCCGGGATCCGCCCAGGGCATCGTCGGGAGCACCACGTCGCCCGGCACCGGCAGCGGCGGCACGGTGGGGGCGGCCAGTTCCGCCCACGGGTCGTCACCGGCTACGACCGGCGCATCGGTGGCGCGGGTGGTGCTCTCCATTCGCCCGGTCGACTACTCCTGGACGAGCTCGATCAGGGTGCCGAAGGCGCCGCTCGGATGGACGAAGGCGACGGTCGTGCCGCGTGAGCCGGGACGTGGTGCCTCGTCGATGACCCGGCCGCCGTGGTCCTTGACCGACTGGAGGGCGGCGGCGCAGTCGGCCACGCGGTAGCCGACGTGGTGGATGCCCGGGCCCTTCTTCTCCAGGTACCTGGCCACCGGCGATGTGTCGGTGGTCGGGGTCAGGAGCTGCACATAGCTGTCGGCCACCTTCAGCAGTGCCTCCTCGACACCGTCCGAGTCGACCCGCTCGCGGTGGTACACGGTGGCCCCGAACGTCTCCTCGTAGTAGGCGATGGCGGCGTCGAGGTCGGGCACGGCGATGGCCACGTGGTCGATCTCGGTGAGCAGCATCTCGGTCATGCCCCGTGCCTCCTGAACAGCGTGATGCGGTCCTCGCCGACCTGCGCCCGCAGCTCGTGGTCGTCGATCCCCAGTCCCTCCTCGGGCGCCAGGCAGAGCACGCCGATCTTGCCCTCGTGGAGGTTCTTGTGCACCTGGTAGGCGGCATCGCCCACGTTGTCGAGGGTGTGCACCGCCGACAGCGGCGGCAGGATCTTGCCCTCGCACACCAGCTGGTTGGCGTCCCACGCCTCGCGGTAGTTGGCGAAGTGGGAGCCCTTGATGGTCTTGAGCTTCATCCACAGGTGGCGGTTGTCGTACTCGATCATGTAGCCCGAGGTCGCCGCGCAGGTGACGATGGTCCCGCCCCGCTTGGCCGCGAACACCGAGGCACCCATGGTCTGGCGCCCGGGGTGCTCGAAGACGATGTCGACGTCGTCGCCGACCAGGCCCCGGATGTCCTTGCCCAGCCGACGCCACTCCGACTCGTCCTGGTGGAACTCGTCCTTCCAGAACCGGTACCCGGCCACCTTCCGGTCGATGACCGCCTCGACGCCGAGCTCGTGGAGGAGGTCCACCTTCGACTGCGACGAGACCACGCCGACCGGGGTCGCCCCGCCGTTGAGGCAGTACTGCACGGCGTAGGCGCCGAGCCCGCCCGACGCCCCCCACACCAGCACCTTGTCCCCCTGCTTGATCATCGCCCCGTTCTTCGAGACCAGCATGCGGTACGAGGTGGAATTGCACAGTGCGTTGACCGCCGCCTCCTCCCACGAGAGGTGGGCCGGCTTGGGCATCAGCTGGTTGGCCTTGACGACGGACAGGTCGGCCAGGCCGCCGAAGTTGGTCTCGAAGCCCCAGATCCTCTGGTTGTCGGCGAGCATCGAGTCGTCGTGGGCTGTCGGGCTCTGGTCGTCCACGTAGTTGCAGTGGACCGTGACCTTGTCCCCCGGCTTCCAGTTCCGGACCGCCGAGCCCACCTTCAGGACCACGGCCGACGCGTCGGAGCCGACGACGTGGTGGTCGAGGGGGTGGCGGGCGCCCCACACGCTCTCCCGGCCGAGCCGGTCGAGGAAGCCGAACGTGGGCAGGGGCTCGAAGATCGACGTCCACACCGTGTTGAAGTTGATGGCGCTGGCCATCACGGCGATGTAGGCCTCGTCCGGAGCCAGTTCGGGGGTGGGGACCTCACCCACGTGGAGCGACTTGCGGGGGTCCTTGTCCTCGGACGCCATGCCCTCGAACATGTCCATCTCGTCACGCTTGACGAAGGCTGCGCGGTAGGTGTCGGGGACGGGGATGGCGGCGATCTCCTCGCCGGATGCGCCGGCCAGGATGGCTGAGAGGATTTCCTGCATGGGGGTCGAGGATAGTCCGCCCGTCGGGTCCGCTCCCAGGGGCATCGCGCGGCCGGGATGGCACGGTGCCGGACAGGCCGTATCATGTGCACCTGTCGTCGTGGCGCGCCCATGGGGGGAACGCCGCCTGAATCGGCCAGCAGGCCGCGGAGGTTTCCATGTCCGGATCCGTCATCGTCGCAGGAGCACGTACCCCGATCGGGAAGCTCTCGGGCTCCCTCGCCAGCTTTTCGGCCACCGACCTGGGTGGCTTCGCCATCGCCGCCGCCCTCGAGCGGGCCGGCATCGCCCCGGACCAGGTCGACTACGTCTTCATGGGCCAGGTCATCCTGGCCGGCGCCGGTCAGATCACCGCCCGCCAGGCGGCCGTGAAGGGCGGCATCCCGATGGACGTGGCGGCCAGCACCATCAACAAGGTGTGCCTGTCGGGGCTCAACGCGATCTACCTGGCCGACCTCATGATCAACGCCGGCGAGGCCGACATCGTGGTGGCCGGTGGCATGGAGTCGATGACCCAGGCCCCCTACCTCCTGCCCGGCGCCCGGGCCGGGTATCGCATCGGCGACGCCACCATGGTCGACTCGATGATGTACGACGGTCTGTTCTGCGCCTTCGACCAGTGCGCCATGGGCCTCGGCACCGAGCGGTACAACGGGGCGGACGGTGTCTCCCGCGAACGTCAGGACGCCTTCAGCGCCCTGTCCCACGAGCGTGCCGCGGCCGCCATCAAGGACGGCAAGTTCGCCGAGGAGATCGTCCCGGTGAACGTTCCTCAGCGCAAGGGCGACCCGCTGGTCGTCGACACCGACGAGGGGGTGCGGGCGGACACCACGGCCGAGTCGCTCGCCAAGCTCCGCCCCGCCTTCGACAAGGAGGGGACCATCACCGCCGGCAACGCCAGCCAGATCTCCGACGGAGCGGCCGCCGTGATCGTGATGTCCCGGGCCAAGGCCGAGGAGCTCGGGGTGTCCCCGCTCGGCGAGCTGGTCGGCTACGGCCAGGTGGCCGGGCCCAGCCCGTCGCTCCTCCACCAGCCCTCGCACGCCACCCAGGTGGCCCTCAAGAGGGCCGGCCTCAGCCTGGGCGACATCGACCTGTTCGAGATCAACGAGGCCTTCGCCGCCGTCGGCCTCGCCTCGGCCGACGACCTCGGCATCAGCAGTGACGTGGTGAACGTCAACGGCGGTGCCATCGCCCTCGGCCACCCGGTCGGGATGTCGGGGACCAGACTCGCCCTGACGTCGCTGCTCGAGCTCAAGCGGCGGGGGGGCGGCACCGCAGCCGTCAGCCTCTGCGGCGGTGGCGGACAGGGCGACGCCGCCATCCTGCGCACCATCTGACCAGCCACTTCCTCTTGTCCGACGACCCGGTTTCCGGAGGCGAGGGTCCCTGGACCCTGGTTGTCGGCATGCACCGGAGCGGCACCTCGGCCCTGACCGGGCTCCTCGCCGGCCTGGGCATGGCCCTTCCTCCGGAGTCGGACATCGTCACGGGGATGTTCGACAACCCGGTCCACTTCGAGAGCAGGGCGCTCATCGCCCTCAACGACCGACTGCTCGGGTCGCTCGGCGGCTGGTGGGACGCCCCTCCCGGACTCCCACCGGGGTGGGAGTCCGACGAGCGGGTCACCTCCTACGACGACGAGGCCCGGGCCACACTCCTGCGGATCTACGGCGGCCCCGGGCCCAAGGTGTGGAAGGACCCACGCCTGAGCCTCCTCCTTCCCTACTGGAAGCGCCACCTCCACGGGCCGACGCCCGTCGTCTTCGTGTGGCGTCGTGCGAACGAGGTCCGCGACTCCCTGCAACGGCGTGACGGGTCGACCGCCAGCCACGCTCTGGCGCTGTGGGACCGCTATGTCCGCACCGCGATGGCCGACCTGGTCGGGCAACCCGTCTACGTGTTGAGCAGCGACGAGCTCCTCGACGACCCCAGGGGCACGGCCGAGGCGCTGGTCGAGTGGCTCGGAGCCCAGGGAGTCGTCCCTCCGGTCGGGAGCACATGGGACCTCGAGTCCGCGACAGCGGCCATCTCCCCCCGCCTGGCCCACCGCGGGGAGTCCGGTCCCACCGCGCTCCCGCCGGAGATCGCCCGGATGGCCGAAGCGCTCGAGCAGTTCGCCGGTCCCCACGACGCGCTCCCGGCCACGGTGTTCGAGCCCGCGCCGGGCTGGGCGACCGACGCGCTGGATGAGCACGGCAGGCTGTTGGCCGTCCAGGACGACCTGACCCGGAAGTGGACGGACGCCCTCGACGCCTACGCCGAGCTGGAGGCCGCCTACCGGGCGCTCGAGGAGGTCTACCGGAACGCCGCCGGGCTCGCCGACGAGCGCCTGGAGCTCATCGAATCCCTCGAGGCCGCGGCGTCGGTCACCGGGGAAGAGCTCGAAGCGCACCGGGCGGAGATCGCCCGCGCCCACGCCCACGCCGCCGGGCTCGCGCTCGAGTTGGATCGGATCCGCACCTCCCGGAGCTGGACACTGACCGCGCCCCTCCGCCGGGTCGGCAGGCGGGGCGGATCCGAACCCGAGGGATAGAGGTCTGCCCGGCCGGCGTAGACGGGGCCGGGATCGGTGGGCGGGATCAGTAGGGAGGGGAGAACAGTCCGACCAGGGTGGCACAGCCGGCCGCCACGTCCTCCCACGCACCCACGTGCAATTCGAGGACGGCCAAACCGCAGGTCGGGAAACCTCCCGCCTCCAGGGCGACGCGGTCGGCCGACCCGTCCACCAGCAGGTCCCACGCCACGAGGTACATCGTCGGGTTGTGCCCGACGACGAGTGCGGAGCGGGCGTGCTCGTCGACCTCGCGCAGGTAGGTGAGCACCGTGTCCGGCCCGGCCTGGTAGAGCGACCGGTAGGCATCGAGCGGGATGCGGTCCTCGGCGTCACCGAGCACCAGCTCCGCCGTCTCGTGGGTGCGTGCCGCGCTCGAGCAGATGGCCAACTCGGGGGTGGTCAGGCCGACCAGGCCGAGCGGCGGGTCCTCGGTCGCCAGGCGGTGCCCGAGGGTCGTCGCGTCCCGGCGGCCCCGCTCGGTCAAGGGCCGGTCGCGGTCCAGCCCTCCCCAGGTCGGCTCGGCCACCGCCTTCGCGTGCCGGAGGATCCACAGGTGGCGGACGTCGTCGTGCTCCATCTCCTCATCGTTGCCCATGGCGATCGGGGAGCGGCGTCAGTTCCGGCCGACGTCAGGCATCGACTTCGCGCCGACCCTCGAGCGCCCGGCCCAACGTCAGCTCGTCGGCGTACTCGAGGTCACCGCCGACCGGGAGGCCGCTGGCGATACGGGTGACCGTCAGGCCCATCGGTTTCAGCAGCCGGGCCAGGTACATGGCGGTGGCCTCGCCCTCGAGATTGGGATTGGTGCAGAGGATCACCTCGGTGATCCCCTCGTCGTCGAGCCGGAGCAGGAGCTCGCGCACCCGTAGCTGTTCGGGGCCGATTCCCTCGATGGGATTCAGGGAGCCCTGGAGCACGTGGTACCTGCCCGAGAACTCCCCGGTCTTCTCCACCGAGACGATGTCGCGGGGATCCTCGACCACGCAGATCACCGTGGCATCGCGACGGTCGTCGAGGCAGACGGCACACAGCCCGCCCTCGGCCACGTTGAAGCACCGGGTGCACAGGGTGATCCGCTCCTTCACGGCGATGATCGCCTCGGCGAGGCGGAGCGCGTCCTCCGGAGCCACCTTGAGCAGATGGAAGGTGATCCGCTGGGCCGACTTGGGGCCGATGCCGGGCAGCCGTCCCATCTCGTCGATGAGGTTCTGCAGGGGGCCGGAGAAGACCGCCACCTAGACCACCTCCTCGGCGCCCGGGAACGCCTGGAGGAGTCGCGCCTGGGCCGAGTTGTCGATCTCGGCCACTTCCAGGTCGACGTCGTCGAAGTCGGACAGGTCCTCCTCGGGCTCGTCGGGATCGCCGGCTCGGGGCGCGGTCGGGGCCACCCGGTCGGAGGTTCCAGCGTCATCGGACCGGGGCCCGGCGGCGGAGGGAGGAGCCGGGGAGGACGGTGACCCCGGGGTGGCCGGCGATCCGGGGGCGGCGTCGACCACCAGGACCAGCGGGATCGGTCGTCCGAACTGGTCGGCCAGGGCGGCCTCGACCTCGGGCCGCATCTCCTCGCACCGGTTGCGGTGAATCTGATTCGGGAGCCCGAATTCGGCCTGCTCGCCGTCGGCGCCGACGAAGCGGCCCGCCTGGAACAGCGCCTTGGCCTTCGGTCGGAGTCGGCCGATGACCTGATCGCCCCAGGCCTGCACCAACTCGTCCCGGGACGGGAAGGGTGCCGACGTGGACGAGGCCGGTGCCGACGTGGATGCGGCCGGTTCCGGGCCCGGCGAGACCTCGGAGGGATGGGCGATCGGCTCCGCGGGCAGGCGGGCCTCGTCCTCGGGCGCCACCGGGGGTCCACCTGCCGGGGCCGCCCTCCGGCGGTGGGCGCCCAGCGTGGGGCGCGGGCCGGCGGGCCCCGGAGGGGGCGGCTCGGTCGCCGGTGGCGCCTCGGCGGGTCGCTGCTCCCCGGACGGCTCCTCTGGACGGACGTCCACGGGGACGGTGGGGCGCCGGCCCGGCACCGCCGCGGCCCGGGCGGCCAGTGCCGCTCCGGCCGGGGGAGCGGTCCCGGGCCCCGGGGGGCCCGCATGCCGAGGGGACGGCGCAGGTGCTCCAGCGACCCCCGACTGCTCGAGCCGCTCGATCCGGGCCAGCAGGGCGGCCGTCGAGTCGTCGGCCTCGGGATGCACCAGTCGCACCAGCGCCACCTCGAGATTGACCCGCGGGTCGGGCGCGTCGCGCATGCCGATCTGGGCACGTCCGAGATCCTCCATGGCCCGCACCAGAGTGGCCAGCCCCACCCGGCCGGCCTGGGCCGCCAGCACGTCCCGTTCGGCTCCGGCCACGGTGACCAGCTCGGGGGCGACCAGCGCGAGGAATCCCTGGCGGAGGTGGTCGACGAGGTCCCCGGTGAGCTGTTGAGGACTGAATCCGGCGGCGGTCAGATGGGCGACGGCGACCAGGGCACGCTCCACATCGCGCTCGGCCAGTGACTCGACCACCTCGTCGAGCTCGGGCAGGTCGTCGTCCACCGTCTCGGAGGCAGCCACCTGGTCGAGGACGGACAAGGCATCGCGGGCCGATCCCCTCCCCCGTCGCACGGCAAGGTCCAGGGCCTCGTCGCCCACGTCCAGGTGGGCGTCGTCGCGGACCTGGGCGAGCAGGGAGGAGAGGATGTCGGGGCCGAGCAGCCGGAACTCGAAGTGCTGGGTCCGGCTCCGGATGGTCGGCAGCACCTTCTGTGGGTCGGTGGTGGCGAGGACGAAGACGACATGGGCCGGCGGTTCCTCGAGCGTCTTCAGGAGCGCATTCGAGGCTGCCGTCGACAGCATGTGCACCTCGTCGACGATGTACACCTTCTGACGACCGGGGGATCCGAGGGCGGCACGGGACACCAGGTCGCGCATGGCATCGACCCCGTTGTTCGAGGCGGCATCGAGCTCGTGGACGTCCATCGAGGTGCCCCGGGTGATCTCCACGCACGACGTGCAGACCCCGCAGGGCTCGCCGTCGCGCAGATCGGTGCAGTTGAGCGCCTTGGCCAGGATCCGGGCGGTCGAGGTCTTGCCCGTGCCCCGGGGGCCGCTGAACAGGTAGGCGTGGGCGACCCGGCCGTCCCGCACCGCGTTGCGCAGGGCGAGTACGACGTGATCCTGGCCCCGGACCTCCGCGAACGTCGCGGGACGGAACCGTCGGTACAGGGACTGGTAGGGGGTCTCCTCGTTGAGGTCGGGCACGTTCGGGAGCCTACCGGCAGGCCCCCGGCGTCATCGGAGGGGAGGGCCGGCCGGCCCCGGTGGTCGGTGCGGCGGCCAGGTTGACTGCGGCACACGCCCTTGCCTGCTGAGAGCTGCTGCCTTCCGACCCTGACTCGATTCACAGGAGGACGTTGCGCAGGACCCAGCCGCCGCACCCACCACCGGGGAGGTGACGATGGTACCGCCCCAGGGGCGCACCGGCTGCAGCAGAGGAGGCTGGAGGCCGGAGGCGGATGGGAGTCGGACGCAGGAGGCCGGATGCCGGAAACAGGCCCAGGTGATTTGGTTTCGCGTTGTGTGTATGACGTGTGCATAGCCCGGAACGGTTCGACCCGGTCCTCCCCGGCAGCTCTCCGAAGCGTCTCCGAACGGCTCTTCCCCGCGCCCGCCGACACCGCCGACGGTCCATCGGGCACGACGTTCTTCGCAGTCGGGCGACCGGAGTAGCCTGTCGGGGCTGTGGACGCCCCGGGGGATCCGGGGCGGCACCGCTACGGAGGCGTGCGAGAGCGGCCGAATCGGCACGATTGGAAATCGTGTGTGGGGAAACTCACCGTGGGTTCAAATCCCACCGCCTCCGCCAACGGATCGACATGGCTTCCCACCGGAGCCGATCCACCCGATCCGGCGGTCTCCTGGCTTCGTTAGCATCAGGCGATGACGGCGATCGAGGGACCGGCCCCGGACCAGTCGGCCGCGACCGGGACGGCGATCGACGATGGCGCAGCCATGGGTCTGGCACTTGTCGAGGCGGCGGCAGCTCCCGCCCACGGGGACGTCCCGGTCGGGGCAGTCGCCCTGGTCGACGGGGTGGTCGTCGCATCCCGCCACAACGAGCGCGAACGCACCGGCGATCCGACGGCTCACGCCGAGATCCTTGCGTTGGCAGACGCCGCCACCGTGCTCGGCACCTGGCGTCTGTCGCAGGTCACTCTCGTGGTGACACTCGAGCCCTGTCCGATGTGCGCCGGCGCCCTGGTCGCCTCCCGCCTCGGACGGGTCGTCTTCGGGGCGGCCGACCCGAAGGCCGGGGCGTGCGGCTCGCTCTACAATCTGTGCGCCGACCCCCGGCTCAACCACGAAGTGGCGGTGGCGGCCGGTGTCCGGGCCGACGAGGCAGCCGAGCTCCTGACCGGGTTCTTCGACGCCAAGCGCAGGAGTGCATAGCCCGGACCGCAGGTCACACGGTGGTGACCGGCTGCGAAGTCGGCGGCGGTGTCAGGAGCACGTCCGTTCGGCCGGGTTGTCGGCCTCCGTTACACTCGCCGGCGGAAGGGTGGCAGAGCGGACTAATGCGCACGCCTCGAAAGCGTGTGAGGTGAAAGCCTCCGGGGGTTCGAATCCCCCCCCTTCCGCTCAGTGGGCAGCTCAGTGGGCAGGCGAATGCGCTCATTCAAACCATGCTGTCTCCGTCGGTGAGCACCACGATTCGCCAGCATCCGCAGTTCGGGTTGCGGGGGGTCAATTCGTCGGGCGGAATGTGCCGATCAGGGCGAGAGCGCCGTCGAGCGCCCGTCGAAGGGCTGTGGGGTCACGGCGCGCCTGGGTGAGGATCAGACCGCCTTGCAGGCTTGCGAGGGTGGAAGTGGCCAACCATCCGACATCGGTGTTCGGTCGAAGCTCGCCGGCGTTGACCATCGCGACGAGGCCGGTCCGGATGGAGGCCTCCCAACGGTCGAAGCCGGACGCCAGGACAGCCCGAATGTTGTCGTCGCGTTCGCCGAGTTGGCCCAGAAGGTTGGCGATCGGGCAACCTCCGCGGCCACCAAGTTGCACTTGCAGGTCGACGAGTGCGTCGGCCCATCGCACAAGTCCGCCCCATGAGTCGAGCCCGGCGAACAGTTCGCGTTGTCCATCGAGGACGGCGTCATTTGTTGCGTCGGCGACAGAACTCAGGAGATCAGACTTGTCGTCGAAGTAGTGGTAGAGCTGACTGCGGGACGCGGAGGCACGGGCGCCGACGTCGTCCAGGCTGGCTCCGAGGGCACCCTTCTCGGCCACGACATCGGCAGCGGCAGCGAGGATGCGCAATCGGGTCTGGCGTCCTTTCTCGGTCGTCGGCAGATGTCCCATCGTCCCAAGTATCCCGTTTATGGACTTGACAGTCCAGTCTTGCCCTGTTCGGATGGTAATGGACTGGACAATCCACTACTACTCCACTGACGCCGCATCACGGGAGGACCGATGACCGCCACCATCCAAGAGCAGTCCGAACAGCTGAAGAGGGCTGCAGCCGAACGACTGCCGGCAGACGTCGTCGAGGTCTTCGACAGGAGCATCCAGGACCTTGTCGACCGAGGTGTGCCGACGGACACGATCAAGGACGGTGACACCCTGGAGTCGTTCACGTTGAGCGATGCAACGGGGGCGCCCGTCACTCTGGATCGCCTGGTCGGCAGCGGCCCGGTGGTCTTCGTGTTCTACCGAGGAGGCTGGTGCCCCTACTGCAATCTCGCGCTGCGGACCTACCAACGTGAGCTGTTGCCTGAGCTAGGTGCATTCGGGGCCCAATTGGTGGCTATCAGCCCCCAGTCTCCCGATCAGTCGCTCTCCACGGTCGAAAAAGCGGAACTCGGCTTCACGGTGCTCTCGGACCCCGGTAATCGCGTGGCTCGGACGATCGGCATCGTCTTTCAACAGGCCGAAGAGGTGCTCGACGCCCAACGCAAGCTGGGCCTCGACCTGGCGCAGGTGAATGCGGAGGGTTCCACTCAGCTACCGAGGCCCACCGTGCTCATCGTGGACGAGGACCGCACGGTTCGCTTCGTTGATGTCCAACCCGACTACACGGCCCGAACCGAGGTCTCGGAGATCCTGGCCGGACTCTCCGAGCTCGTGACGGGCTAGGCACCGCCCATGGGCGACCCGGCTGCCGCTCGGGCGGTCGGCCTCCCGTCCGTTCAGGAACTCCACCAGAGGCGAGGAGGGGTTTGATGGGCATCGCGGCGATGGGCCCGGGCGCGTGGATCCGCTGGCAGCACGCGCCACCGGTCACCCCTCCATGAGGTACCAGGGACCGGAGCCCATCGTCGACGCGACGTCGTCGGGATTGGCGAGGGTACAGGTGCGGAGCGACAGGCACCCACAACCGATGCATTCCGACAGCCCGCCCCGCAGCGCCTCGAGGAGGGCGATGCGCTGATCGATCCGGTCCTGCCAGCCCCGGGTGAGGTGTCTCCAGTCCTGACGGCTCGGCGCGTGGTCGACCGGGAGCTCGGCGAGTGCCGTGACGATCTCGTCGAGGCTCAACCCCACGCGCCGGGCGATCCTGATGAAGGCGATCCGACGGAGGATGTCGCGACGGAATCGTCGCTGTCCCCCCGCGGTGCGATCTGAGTGGATCAGACCCTGCCGCTCGTAGAAGCGGATGGCCGAGGGGGCCAGGCCACTCCGTGCGGCCACGTCACCGATGGTCAGCATGTTCTCCATGGCGGCAGCCCCCGAACTCGATCCTCTTGACTTAAACATTAGTTGAGGTCTTAGTCTGCTGATACAGGACGGAAACCGCCGACGACACGGGAGGTCGCTGCATGCCCGTCGCACTGATTACCGGAGGATCACGGGGATTCGGACGGGCACTGGCCGTCGACCTGGCCGCGGACGGCTGGACCCTGGTCATCGACGGACGTGATCGAGCCGCGCTGCAGCAGGTGGCCGATCACCTGACCGGCCTCGGAGCGCGGACGGTGGCCATCGCAGGCGACGTCGTCGACCCCGGCCACCGTTCGGCGCTCATCGAGGCGACCGGGGAGCTCGGCCCACTGGACCTGCTGGTGAACAACGCCGGCGCCCTCGGTCCGAGCCCGCTGCCGCGGGTCGGGGACTACCCGCTCGACGAGCTGAGGCGGGTCTACGAAGTCAACGTTCTCGCCCCACTGTCCCTGCTCCAGGCAGCGCTCCCCCGACTGCGCCTCGCGCACGGGACTGCGGTCACCCTCACCTCCGACGCCGCCACCGAGGCCTACGAGGGTTGGGGCGGGTACGGCTCGTCGAAGGCGGCCCTCGATCAGCTCCACCGGATCCTCGCTGCCGAGGAGCCCCTGGTGCACGTCTACCTGTTCGACCCGGGGGACATGCGGACGGCGATGCACCAGGCGGCGTTCCCGGGCGAGGACATCTCCGACCGACCGGAGCCCGAGACCGTGGTCGCCCCCCTTCGGGCCCTGCTGGCCTCCGGTGCCCCGAGCGGCCGCTACCGCGCCGAAGAGCTGCTGGTGCAGCCATGACCCCGGTCGCCGCGCCGACCGAGCGATTCACCTTCGACATGTCCGCGGCCTCGCAAGCCTCCGAACCGCCCGAGGCCCGGGGACTCACCCGCGATTCGGTGCGGATGCTCGTCTCCCACCGCGCATCGGGGGAGATCACGTCCAGTTCGTTCATCTTCCTGCCGCGCTTCCTCGAACCCGGCGACCTGCTGGTCGTCAATACCTCGGGCACCCTGCCGGCCGCTCTCGACGCCGTTGCCGAGGACGGGACCGCTCTGGTCGTCCACCTGTCGACCCAGCTGGACGAGACCAGGTGGATGGTCGAGCCACGGCGGATCACCGGCCCCACGACCGAACGGTGGACCGGGCCACCACCGCGCCGGTTGCGGCTGGCGGGATCGGCCTCGATGACACTCGGGCTCCCCTTCGGCGACGGGGGACGCCTGTGGACGGCCCGTCTCGACCTCGGGCAGCGCACCCTCACGTGGCTGGCCACCCACGGCCGTCCCATCCGCTACGGCCATGTGGACCGTCCGTGGCCCATCGGGGCGTACCAGAACGTCTACGCCACCGAACCGGGGAGCGCCGAGATGCCGAGCGCGGGCCGGCCCTTCACCCCCGACGCGATCACCCGTCTCGTGGCAGGCGGAGTCGGCGTGGCCCCACTGGTGCTGCACACCGGGGTCGCTTCCCTGGAGGCGGACGAGCTCCCCTACCCCGAACGGGTGCAGGTGCCGGAATCGACGGCCGAATGGGTGAACGCCGCCCATCGGGGCGGCCATCGGGTCATCGCGGTGGGGACGACCGTGGTCCGGGCCCTGGAGACGTCGGCCCGAGGACACGGGACGATCGGTGCCTACGACGGGTGGACCGACCTGGTCGTCACCCCCGAGCGTGGGGTCCAGGTGGTCGACGGCATGATCACGGGATGGCACGAGCCGGCGTCCTCACACCTGTTGATGCTCGACGCGATCGCCGGCCGGGACCTCCTTGCCGACTCGTACCGTGCCGCCGTGGCGCAGGGCTACCGGTGGCACGAGTTCGGTGACACCCACCTGATCCTGCCGTGACGGCGACCGGCTCGAACGGGAGTCCGTGGATGCGGAGGGTCGCGACCCGCTCGGGGTAGCTCAGCCCGTGGCCTCGGGACGCAGCATCGGGAAGAGGATGACGTCCCGGATGGACTCGACCTCGGCGAGGAGCATGATCAGGCGGTCGATGCCGATGCCGATGCCCGTCGTCGGCGGGAGCCCGTACTCGAGGGCCCGCACGAAGGCCTGATCGGCGGGGTGAGCGTCGACATCGCCGCCGGCCTTCGCCGCGGCACTGACCTCGAAGCGCACGGCCTGCTCCTCGGGGATGTTGAGCTCGCTGTAGCCATTGGCGAACTCCCTGCCCACGATGCACAGCTCGAACCGGTCCGCCATCGTAGGGTCGTCGGCGGTGTGCCGGGCCAGCGGCGACACCTCGACCGGGAACCCGCACACGAACACCGGTGCGACGAGACCGGGCAGGAGGACCTGGTCGTAGAGCTCGAAGACCAGTTTTCCGGGTCCCCACCCGGGCAGTGGCTCGATCCCGTGCTCCCCGCACGCCTTCCGGAGATCCTCCACCGGGTCGGTCGGGTGCACCCGGCGGCCCAACCGCTCCTCCAGCATGTCGAGGAGCGGCCTGCGGGGCCACGGTGGCGTGAGGTCGACCTGGTCGTCCCCGATGGAGAAGGCGAGTCGACCGACGCTGTCCACGGCAGCGCCGACGATCAGTGCCTCGGTCAGGTCCATGCCGTCGGTGGCATCCCCGAAGGCGCGATAGGCCTCGAGGGCCGTGAACTCCGGGCTGTGGCGGGTGCTGACCCCTTCGTTGCGGAAGTTGCGGGCGATCTCGTAGACGCGCTCGTAACCCCCGATGACCAGGCGCTTCAGGTAGAGCTCCGGGGCGATCCGCAGACTCAGGTCGATGTTGAGCGCATTGGAGTGGGTGAAGAACGGCCGGGCGATCGCCCCGCCGGCCTGCGGCTGCAGGATCGGCGTCTCGACCTCGACGTAGTGCTCGGCCTCCATGCGGCGGCGCATCGATGCAATGGTCCGGAACCGGATGTCGAAGACGCGGCGGCTCTCGGGGTTGGCCAGCAGGTCGACCTCCCGCTGGCGGTAACGGGTGTCGGTCTCGGTCAGGCCGTGCCACTTGTCGGGCAGCGGGCGCAGTGCCTTGGACAGCAGCCACAGCCCGGTGCAGTCGACCGACAGCTCGCCGCGTCGGCTGGTGATCACCTCGCCCTCGGCACCGACCCAGTCGCCGAGATCGATCGAGTCGAGCACGGTCGCCGCCTGGTCCGACATGGTGGCCACCTGCAGCAGCAATTGGATGGAGCCCGACGGATCGGTCAGGGTGACGAAGGAGAGCTTGCCGTGGCGGCGCACGGCCGTCACCCGGCCGGCCAGGACCGCCTGTTCGCCCGTGCGGCTGTCCGCCTCGAGGCCCGCGAAGCGCTGGTGGAGGTCCCCGGCCAGCGCCGTCCGGTCGAACCGTGACGGGTAGGGATCGATCCCCCGGTCGGCGAGGGACTCGCGCTTGCGGCGACGCTCGGCGATGAGGGCGTCGATCGTCGGGGCGGAGGCGTCCTCGGACGGCTGGTCGGTCTCGTTGGTCACGGCTCGTTCCACTTTCTGGGGATCCCGACGACGTGCGGTACCCGCCACGGGGCCGCCATCTTAGGAGACCCCCTCCCACCGGCCCCGACCCGATGGTGCGGGGCACCGGCTCACCTCGCCCCTGCCGACGGGGTTTATGCTGCGCTGGCGCCCCTAGCTCAACGGTAGAGCACCGGATTCTTAATCCGGAGGTTGGGTGGTTCGAGTCCCCCGGGGCGCACTCGTCCTCCGCGGTCGGGGGGCCGGGCATGATGCGGTGCAACCCCGTGTCGTGCGGACCTCCGTCCTCAGCTCCCGTCGACGATCTCGACGTTCCCGTAGGCGACACCGACCAGCACGACCGGCCCGCACAGGATCGCACCGACCAGAGCGAGCAGGCTCCGCCGCTGGGTCCGCTCGGTGGACCGCTGGAAGTGGCCGGACGCTGACAGCGCCACCGGGACGAGCGTGCTCGACGAACTCATCACTCCGATATGACAGCCATGGGGAACCTTGTCACCGGTATCGGACGCTGTTCGCGCGATGGTCACTCCGCCGGAGCCGATCGCGCCGGATACTCCTCTTCCGTCGACCGACGGTCGGCTCCGTCAGTTCTCCGTGAAGTTCGTCCCGGGGGCACTCGTCGTCGGGGTCACGGTTTCGGAGAGCGCGCTCGGCGTGAACGTCTGTCCGGTGAGCGTCGGCGTGACGGTGTAGCTGGTCCCTCCGGAGACACTGGCCAACCCCGAGAAGCCGTAGTAACCCTGGGAGTTGGTCTTCACCGTGGTCGTGGGGGTGATTCCGCCCGACAGCGTCATCGTCACCCCGGCCACTCCGACGCCACCCTTGGATACCTGGCCGGAGATATGGGTGCCGGTCACCATCACGAAATTCTGTCCGCCGATGTTCGACGTGCTCACGGTATTCGTGTAGCTGGCCGGCACGGCCGTGCTTCCGGTCTTGGTAGCTGTCACGACGTAACCGGTCCCCGCCGGCAGTGAACCGAATGCGTAGTAGCCCAGACCGTCGGTGGCCTCGACCGTGGTGGGCTGGCCACCGCCGGTCAGCGTCACCGTGACTCCCGAGTCGGCGACACCCGTACCGGTCGCCGCCTGACCGGTGATCGCCGGCCCGCTGTACGCGAGGAACGGTCCCACGGCCGCGTTGGCCCCTCGGACGGTCACCGCCACGGTACCGGGCAGGAAGGAGTCACCGGTCAGGTTCGGAGTCAGGATGTACTGGCCGTCCAGCGTGTTGGGGAAGGAGAACGACCCGTTCGCCGCCGAAGTCACCGAGACCGCCGGCTGGTCGTTCCCTGTCCGGGTGACCGTCACACCCGCCGCCCCTCCCCCTGAGGGGTCCAGCACCGTGCCCGAGATGGTGAACACGTCGGGATCGAGAATGTACGCGACACCGGACGCGACACCGACCGTCGTTCCCACCGGTTGGTAGATCGACAGGTAGAAGTAGGTCGTGGGCTCGATGTAGGTATTGCTCTCCACGGGGACCGACACGGTCAGCGAGGTCTGGCCCGGAGCGAACACCAGGGTCCCGACCGTCTGCAGATAGAAGTCGGGCTGGGTGGCCGAACCGTCCTGCGTGTAGTAGTCGACCGATTCGGTCTGGGTCTGCGGGCCACTCAGCTGCACGGTGAACACCGCGTCGGCCGTGCCGCTGTCCCCCTTGATGACCGCGACGTCGCCGGCGACGGACGCATAGCTGTTGGGATCGGGATTCACGATCAGCCCGTACGCACTCGACCGTTCGACGGTCGCCGGTCCGCTGGCCACGGATATGGAGAAGTAGAAGAGCTTGTCGGTCGACGCCACCGTGCTGGCGTTGACCGGGACGTCGACCGTCTTGCTGGTCTGGCCGGCGGCGAAGGCCAGGGTCCCTCGGACCTCGGTGTAGTCGACTCCGCTGACCGCGGACGAATTGGAGGTCGAATACCGGACGTAGATCGGGGACGCCGAAGCGTCGCCCAGACTGACGGTGAACACGGCATTTGTCGTCCCGCTCGACGGCGTGGACACCGCGGCGTCCGACACGGTGACATAGGACTGTCCGGTCACCGGGCTCACCTGGTCGACGAGGTACCCGATCCCGTAGCTCCGTAGGAGCTGGCCGTGCACCGGTGACGACAGGTCCAGGTAGTAGTAGAGGTCGCTCGTGTGGGCGGAATCGGCCAGGATGGGAACCGTCACCTGTTGGGTGGTCTGACCCGGCGTGAACGTCGCCGTTCCGGATGTCGAGGTGAAGTCGGTCGATGCGACCGCCGTCCCGTTCGCGGTTGCGTAGTCGACCGTGACGGTGTTGGGGCTGGCAGGAGCGAGGGTGATCGTGAACACGGCATTGGCCGAGCCGGTGGTCGGGCGCGCGATGGTCACGTCCCCGACGCTCAGTCCCGGGAGGACCGCGGTGTTGAGGATCATCGCCTGGCCGGACGACGCGTTCGAGAGCAACGCGTTCGTCGGGCTCGAGAGGCTCAGGTAGAAGTAGGTGTCGGCGGCCTTGACCGTGTCGGGCAGCACGGTCACCGGCACCGTCTGCACCGTGACGCCGGCCGCAAAGGTCAGTGAGCCGGATACCGAGGAGTACTGGGTACCGGCGACGGCCGATCCGTTGCTGGTGGCGTAGCTGACCGTGACGGGGTTCGGAGTGGCAGAGGTCAGCGACACCGTGAACGTGACGGTCGAGGATGTGGCCCCGTCGTCCACCGTCGGATTGTTGACCGTCAGATACGGCTCGACCTCGTCGTCGATCAACGTCCCTGTTCCGGTGCTGCTCACGATGGTCGTATTGGTCGGTGACGACAACGACACGTAGAAGTTCCGGCTCGCATGGGCCAATGTGGTGGAGTCGACCGTGACGGACACGGTGTGGGAGGTGACCCCCGGCGCGAAGGTGAGGGTCCCGTTGGTCGCGGCGTAGTCGACGCCAGCCACAGCCGAACCGTTGCTCGTCGCATAGGCGACCGTCACCATCTGGGTGCTGGCACCGGAAAGCTTGACGGTGAACGAGGCCGCGACCGTCCCGGTGACCGGCGTGTACACCGACACGTCGTTGATCGAGACCGTCGGGTTGTGGTTGGGATTGACGATGTAGCCGTACGCCGAATTGTTGCCGGCCAGGACGGCATCGGTCGGACTGCTGATGGTCAGATAGAAGTACAGGTCGGGTCCGGCACTGGTGTTGCCGTTGACCGTGACGGGAACGGTGACGCTCGTCTGTCCGGCGGCGATGGTGAAGGTGCTCGACTCGGACGTATACGCGCCGGAGGCCACTGTTGCCGAACCGTCGCTCGTCTGGGCGACGACGGTGACCGGGTTGGGGCTGGCACTGGACAACTGGATGGTGAAGTCGGCCGTGGCCGTACCACTGGCAGGCTTGAGTACGGCCAGTGAGTCCACCGACAGCACGGGGGCGACGTTCCCCTGCGAGATCATCCCGAACGCGGAGGTGCGATCGATCGTGGCTCCGGATGCCGCGGACAGATCGAGGTAGAAGTCCACGTCGGCGAAGCTCGTCGTGTTCCCGACCACGTTGACGGTGACGACTTTGGAGGTCTGCCCGGCGGTGAAGGTCAGCGTCCCACTCGCCGACGTATAGTCACCGGGAGCCACGGCACTGTTGTTCTGGGTCGCGTAGTTGACGGTGACCGTGCTGGTGGCAGCAGGTTCCAGCGTCACGGTGAACGTCATCGCGCCCGTGCCCGAGGTGGGCCGGACCAGGCCGGTATCGCCGACCATCAGCTGGTTGTAGGCGACACCGGGTCCGACGATCGTGCCGTACCCGGTGGACCGCAGGAGGCTCGCTCCCGACGACGGATTGGAGAGACTCAGATCGAAGTACGAGGTCGCGGTACCCGAGGTCTCCGTCCCGATCGATACCGGGACCTCGATGGAGGTCACTCCCGGCGCGAACGTCAACGTGCCGAACGCCGGCACGTAGCGGTTCGCCGCCGCGGTGGCCGAACCGTCGCTCGTCCCGTAGTCGACGGTCACGGGAAACGTCGCCGCCGAGGTGAGCCGAACGTCGAAATCGAGGGTGCCGGCAGTCGTCGTGCCGGCCGTGACGGCGTTGTCGTCCACGGTGATCCACGCGGCATGGTTGTCGTACAGGATCGTCCCGACACCCTGGTTCTCGCCGATGATTGCGTCGGTGGGATCGGCGAGGTTCAGGTAGAAGTACCTCGAGCTGGAGTACTGGCTGGTGGCGGTCACGGGAACGGTGATCTGGGCAGTCACCTGGCCGGGTGCCACCGTCGCCGTACCGTGCTCATAGGTGTAGTCGGTACCGGCCACCGCCGTTCCGTTCGACGTCGTGTACTGGAAGGTGATCGGGTTGACGCTGGCGGTGCTCACCGTGGCGGTGAAGGTCGCGACCGCTGCGGCGCCGGTGCCCTCGGTGACCGTGGCGTCACCGACGTTGATGTAGGGGTTGAGCGTCGGATCGATGATCGTGCCCGTCCCGGTCCCGTGGTTGACCACTGCGTTGGTGGGGGAGGACAGCTGAAGGTAGAAGTAGAGATTGCCGGTGTGGAGCGTTGTCGGCAGGACGGGAACGGTGACCGTCTTGGACAGCGTGCCGGGGGCGAAGGACACCGTCCCCTCCTCGGACGTGTAGTCGCGGGTGGACCGCGCCGTTCCGTTCTGGGTGTAGTAGTACACCGTCACCGTGTTGCTGCTCGCGTACTCGAGCGTTATCGGAAAGACGAAATCGGTCACGGCGGTCGTGGACCGCGCCATGGTCACGTCGCCGACGTCGATGTTGGCGGCGCTGTCCGCTCCCGCGGGAATCACGGAACTGAGTCCGGCGCCGAGCACCGCGGTCAGGATGGCTACGAGGACGATTGCCACACGACGAACAAGCATTGCCGCCTCCTTGCTGGACGCACGGCCGGGAGCCAGAACCCAGCGGGTCCTGCCGCTGGTCCCCGGCGGCCGCACACAACTCCTGACACGGCTTCTAGCAAGGCACTGACCGTCGATCAAGCGAGAACGCTCTCGGTCGCCACCAGCGGGCGCACCATGCGGGCGACCGCACGTTTCCTGTGGCGGCGAATCTTTTGTGACCTGCGGGTACACGTGTCAGTCCCGCGACATCCGGTGACACCGTCACCGGATGGCCGGATCCGGTCGTGGTCACCCTGGGTGACATCCGCCGGGTGACGCCACCGCGACATCGGCTGAAGGGCGCTCCTCGAGGACCGCCGTACCGCCCCCACGCCGCGTTCCACGTCGTCAGGGAGGGAGGCAGTGCATCCACGACGCTGATCGGATCGTCCCGGGCCGGACCTACCTCCTGCGTCGGATCTATCGCGGCCGTGAACCCGGGGCCGTCCGCGTCCGGCCGGGTACCACCGGATCGTCGACCCTCGGCCCCGACAGAGCTCCGTCGAGGATGGCCCGTCGGGCCCGTTCGCCCGCCCGTTCAGCTCGTTCGACCTCTTCGGGCGCGAGTGCGAGGGAGCCGTACGCCGCGTTCTGCAGTTCGATGGCGACGGTGGTCATGTCCTCGAGCGCGGCACGTCCCTGATCGGTCCGCGATCGCCGGGCCAATGCGCGGATGTGTCCCATCGGCGTGGACGACGCCGCCCGGGGCATGCCCTTCCTGGCCAGTGCGCGATCGATCGACGTCCATGCCGCCATCACCCGGTCCGCAGGCCCACCACGCACCCGGCGCCTGCGTTCCATCACCACGGCGGCAGCAACGGCCGCGACCAGCAGCACGATGGCGGCCACCATCCACGACGTGCCGATCCCGTCGGGTCGGGTGACCGGAGGGGCGGGGACGGTGGGCGGCGGGACCGTCGGGGACGGCGTCGTCACCGGTACCGTCACATGGGGCTGCGTACCGGGCCCCACCGGCGCAGGTTGCCCGAGGCCCGCCGGACCGAGGACACCCGGTGGCGACAGCTCGCCGGACGGGAGCTGGGGCGTGGGTTCGAAGGACACCCAGTTCCCCCCGATGAGGACCTCCGGCCACGCGTGGGCGTCGCTCCCCCGGACCACGCTCTCCCCGTCGGTCTGGCGCCCGGGCGTGAACCCGACCGCGACGCGGGTCGGGAGGCCCGAAGCCCGGGCCAGGACGGCGAACGCGCCGGCGAACTGCTCGCACGAGCCGGTACGGGTCTGGGTGAGGAACGACACCAGCGGGTCGACACCGGTGGGCTGGCGGGCGTCGACGTCGTACCGGAACCGCCCTGATCGGAAGAAGTCGGTCAGTGCTTCGGCCTTGTCGAGGGGGGACGAGAACCCCGCGGTGACGGAGCGGGCCAGCGAGCTCACGACCGGCGGTAGCGGACCGAGCGCAGTGGAGGTGCCGGTCGCCGTCGGGTCGGACGGCGTGTCGCTCACCGGGGACGGGACGGTGGCCGTCACGGTGTAGCCGCTCCCGAGGTGGACCGGCGACCCGGCGACCACCCCGAGGGGCGTCACCACCGGTGACACGGATCCGGTCGCCGCGACGGTCGACGGTGGCGACGGGAGCAGACGTCCGCTGTAGCCGAGCACGGTGATCGCGGCGGTGAACAGGTTCCGGTCCCCCGATCGGACCGCCGGTAGAGCGGGCGCCGAACCGCGGAGGAGCGCGGTGGTCGCCTGATCGGGAACCCAACGGTCCCCGACGTACGTGGTCAGGGTGGCGACCTGCCAATAGGTCGGTACGGGCGTCTTCGCCGTGAAGAGCACGACATCGGCGTCCCGGCTCTCTACTCCGGTGAGATCGGTGGCGAGCGAGAGTGCCGAGGGAGCGACACCGTCGACGACGTCGCCGCCGGGGGACGCCACGTCCGAACCGGCGACGGCGACCCATCCCATGGTGGTCGCGGCCAGTGCCAGTGCGACGACGGCCACGCCGGACGACGCCCTGGTGACGGCACCCGGTCCGTCCGCGAGCACGAGGAAGCCACAGGCACCGAGGGCGAGACCGGCCACCGCCGCGCCTGTAGCGGGCAGGAGGACCGCCGAACCCACGAGGAGGGCCCCGGCCGGGACCAGCGAGAGGGCCGGGTGCCGGGTCCCGACGGCCCGCGCGGCCACCGCGACCAGGCCGCCGAACAGGGCGCACAGGACGACCATGCCCGGTGAGTGGACCAGCGGGAGGGCGAATGCGTCGAGGACCGGGCGGGCCGCCCGCAGCGACCGACGGAGACCTCGCAGTGCGCCGACCGCCGGATCCCCCGAACCGTTCCATGACCGGACCCCCCACCACACCGCACTGACCGCCACTGCTGCCACGCCCGACGCGACGGCCAGTGCCTGGTGTCGGCGGAGGACGGCCACCACCACCGTCCCGACGAGGGCGGTGACCAACGTCGCCACAGTGACCCCCGTGGCCAACCGGGCCAGGGAGTAGGCGGCCACGAACGACGCTCCCGCCATCCCCGCCTCCTGCGTCCAGCGCCGGGTCATACGATGATCACCCGCGCCCCGGCGACTTCCGGGCGGATGCCGCTGCCGACCGGGCCCGCCGTCAACCGCTCCGCCCCGGTCCGGGTGGTGAGCACCACCGAATCCGCGGAGACCGGGGCGGTCACGGCCGGGGTCCGTCCTCCCACCGGTTGCAGTTCCGCCAGGACCAGTCGGGCCTCGGCGCGTCCCCGGTCGCTCGGCTCGAACGAGTACGAGCTTCCGGTGAGCGTCGCCAGGTGCACCACCCGGCGGTCCCGGGTCGTCTCGACCACCACACCGAGCACGGCCGAGATCAGCCGCTCGAACTCGGCCCTGCGGTGGACCCCCGCACGATCGTCGACCACGAGGGAGACCGCCTTCGACCCCTCCGCGCCGAACTGTCGTACGAACCACGTCCCGTAGCGGGCCTTCGCCGGCCAGTGCAGGAGGCTCAGGCGATCGCCGGACACGTACGGCCGGATCCCCTCGAGTTCACCGAGCCCGGTGCCCCGGCCCGTGCCCCGGTCCGGTTCCGCACCGGCCAGGGGACCGGGGATCCCGGTGATCACCTGGTCCACGGTCAGGGGGGCGGGGTGGACGACGGCGATCACGGCCGGCGTGACCGGCCCGGGCGCGCCGAAGAGCCCGAAGGGATCGTGAGCCCAGACCCGCTGTGGAGGGAGCTCGAGCACGCCCCGGCGTCGGGTGGGGACCTCCAGCAGGCACGATCCCGTCCTACCCGGACCCGGTGCCGGCAGCGCCACCATGGACGGGAGTGACGGGGCGAGCCGTCGGCGCCGGGGAACCGAGCCCGGCGCCGCGCCGCGTGCACGCCACTGGCGGTCGATGGACGGGAGCCCGAGCGGCGGGAACGCGGATCCTCCGGTCGACCGGTTGGTGAGGAGGAGCCTGACCCGCATCGGCGATCCGGGTGGTACCGGTCCCGGCTCCACGTGTGCGTGCAGCTCGGTCGAGCCCGTGGTTCGCCGTGCCCGCCGCAGCGCGAGCCAGGGGCACACCGCCAGCGGGACCGCGATGACGACGACGAGCGGGGCCAGTTCCGGTGTGCCCGTCGCGATGGCGGCCACGACGACGGCGGCGAGGGAAGCGAGTGCGACGACTCCCCTGCTCGTCGGACGGAGCTGCGAGGGCTTCATCGGACGGTCAGTCGCCCCGCAGCGGGACCGGGAGACCGGCCGTGATCTCGGCGATCACCGCCTCGCCCTCACCGCCGGTCACCTCGACGCCGGGTCGCAGGAGCAGGCGGTGGGCGAGGGTCGCCACGGCCGCCTCCTGGACGTCGTCGGGCGTCACGAAGCCGCGACCGGCCGCCACGGCGAGCGCCGAGGAGACACGGACCAGCGCCAGTGCGGCCCTCGGCGAGGCGCCCACGGCGATCTGGGGATGGGTCCTCGTGGCCTCGACGAGGTCGAGCACGTAGGCGCGCACCGGCGGGGCCACGTGGACAGCGGCGACACCATCCATCAGGAGCCGGAGTCCGTCCGGTGAGGCCGAGGGTCGCACGTGGCGCACGGTGTCGGCCGGGTCCGGTCCATCGAGCATGGCGTCCATCTGCTGCCGATCCGGGTAGCCCAGCATCAGGCGGACCAGGAAGCGGTCACGCTGCCCGTGTGGCAGCGCGGCCGTGCCGGTCGCGTCGAACGGGTTCTGGGTGGCGAGCACGAAGAACGGATCGGGAAGCTGTCGGGTGACCCCGTCCACGCTGACCTGACGCTCCTCCATGGCCTCGAGGAGCGCGGACTGCGCCCTCGGTGACGCCCGGTTGAGCTCGTCGGCCATGAGGACGTTGGTGAACACGGGACCGGGCCGGAATGCCGGTTCGGTCCCGTCCGGGCCCAGGACCGTGGCTCCGACCACGTCGGCCGGGAGGAGATCGGCGGTGCACTGGAGACGGTGGAACCCGAGCCCCAGGGCCCCGGCCAACGCCTTGGCCAACGTCGTCTTGCCGAGACCGGGATGGTCCTCCACCAGGAGATGGCCGCCGGCCGCCAGACATGCGACGGCCAGGCGGGTGGTGGACGGGGAGGTGGCCACCACGGACGACACCGTGTCCTCCAGCGCGGCGAAGGTGCGGACGACCGACTCCTCGACCGGTGGGGCGGACAGCTGCTGGTGCGGTGGGATCACGGTCATCTCCTGACGTCCGGCGGTTCGATCCGTGTCCGGCACCCCACCCCGGGGCTGGGTGGTCGCCGGCCTCCGGCGGCCGGCACGCGGTCGCCCAGCCTACGGTCTCCGCACCCGCCGTTGGCGTCCCGTCCACCCGCCGGTGGGCAGGTGTCGTCCGGCAGGCCGACCTGGGAGACTGGTGGCGTGGCCCGCTCCAGGTTCCGATCCGTCAGCTACGACCTAGCCGCCGCTGTCGAGGTGGCCAGGCTGGCCGACTCCGCCGGTGGGGTCATCGGACCGGACATCCTCGCCCCGGCGCTCGGCTACAGCGGTACCAACAACGGTGCGTATCTGAGCCGGGTGGCCAACGCCCGGCTGTTCGGGGTCATCGGCGGGCGTGGATCGCGGGTGGAGGTGACCGAGCGGGGTCGCCGGATCCTGGTCGGCACCGAGCCACACTCGTCCCGCTCCCGTCGGGAGGCGTTCGAGGCGGTACCCCTCTTCCGGGCGGTGGCCGAAGCCGCAGCCTCGAACGACGGAATCCTCCCCTCCGACCTCGCCCGGTGGCTCGTCGACGACTTCGGCGAGACCGAGGCGCGGTCGCGGTCCTCTGCCGAACAGTTGATCGCCTCGGCGGGACAGGCGGGACTCATCGTGCGCAGTGGGGATGGAAAGATCCAGCTCACAAACTTGTCCGCCGACTTTACGTCTGTGGATAAACCCCCTTCCTTTGTCGGGCTTCCTCCGTTAGGGTTGCTACAGGGCACCCGTTCAACCCCACGAGAGGATGTCGCCATGGCGGAGACCGGACTCTGGCTCGACGACGAAGGTGACCGGAGGCCGGCGCGCCGTCCCCTGTGGCGCCGGGCGGGCGTCGTGGCCTCCGCGGCAGCGGTCCTGGTCGTGGTGGCGGTCCCGGTGGCACTGGTCGCCGGCGGATCCACACCGAGGCCGGCGGCCCTGCACGGCACCGGCAGGCACCCCACCGTGGGGAGCGGTCCGGCGGAGCACGAGGTGCTCTCGGCACTCAGCGCCACGACGGACAGTGGGAGCTTCGACTTCTCGTACTCGATCACCAGTACGCCCGCCTCGTCGACCGTCCCGACGACGACATCGACGACCGACTGCAGCCAGATCAGGGTGCCCGTCCCGACGGGCTCGGTCGCCCCCGGCGCGGTCGTCCCCGGCGCCATGTCCGTCCCACCGATGATCGGGAGCTCGGTCACCGGCTCCGCTCAGTCGATGCCCGCCTACGCGAGCAGCGCCTCGTTCACGACGACCGGCCACGCGGCCACCGGAAGCACGGCCGGTCGGACGACCGGAGCCGGAACGCCGCGTGGCCGTCAGGTGGCGGTCACCGTCGGTGGAACTCAGACGACGATCACCGGGGTCGGCGGAGCCTACGTGAGCCCCGGCACCTCGACGGGGGCACCGCCCGCGGGGTACCGCTGGCAGATCCAGAAGGTCTGCCAGGGAGGACAGGTGGAGGCGGTGAGCCCGGAGGTGGACGGGAACGGCACGATCAACACCAGCCCGTACGCGATGGTCGCCTCGGCCAGCATCGGTGGCGGACTCGACGTGTCGGTGCGGTTGGACGGGAGCGTCGTCTACGAGGGGCAGTCGGACGACACCGGCCTGGCGCCGGCCGGCTCGGACGACACGGACTCGGGCACGCCCCTCCCCGGGTTCGCGGGACTGACCGAGGGCACGCTCGGCTCCCGTGAGGGAGCCGTCGCCATGATGGGGATGGCCAGCCCCACCGGCTACCTGGACCTCATCCAGCCGGCGATCGGTGCCGCCTCCCAGACCGGCACGGGGACCGTCGACGGGGTCCCGGTCACCAACTACCAGGTGACCAACGACCTGAGCCAACTCGCCGGGGCGGCCGGCACCTCGGCTCCCGAGGCCCAGACCATCACCGCGGCGTTGGCCGTCCTCAAGGCGCAGGGCTTCACGGGCAACACGGCGATCGTGTCCATCGACGGCGCCGGGTTCATCCGCCAGGTCAAGTCGACCGACGCCTTCGCCGACGGCGGGACGGTGACCCTGCTCGCCAGCTTCACGGACTTCGGGTGTGCCGGGACGGTCCTGATGCCCGGGCAGACCGGTTCCGGCACGCCGCCGCCCGGGTGCACCTCGCCCGACGGTCCGAACCCGTCGACCACCACCACGACGACATCGATCCCCCCACGGACGCCGGTCACCCCGACGCCGGGACGTTCGACCGAGACGACGATCGGCGACACGTCGACGACCTCGACCACCACCGCGCCGACCGGATCGTCGACGACCGTACCGAGTACCTCGACCACGACCTCGACCACGACCTCGACCACGACGGCATCCCCGTCCGGTTCGGCCTGACCCCGGCAGCATCAGAGGGGCGGGGCGCTGTCAGCTCCCGGTCGCCGGACCCTCCGACGGCGTTCGGCCGGCCAGCCACCGCTGCAGGCCGGCCGCATTGGAGTGCACCCCGTTCATGACCTCGAGCTTGTCGCGGTGCTCGTCGGGCACGCCGTCGAGGTCGGAGGCGAAAGCGGCGGACAGGGCGGCGGCGACGTCCTCCCCGTCGCGGTGCGCCGCCTCGGCCACGTCGGCCCACCTCCGGAGCGTCCCGTCGGCTTCGTCCAGCACGTCGAGCGGCTCGGCCAGCAATCCGTAGTGGGCCAACGCGAGACCGGTCGGACGCCGCGCCGCGAACCGCTGCAGCGACCGGAGGGCCAGGGTGAGGTCGAAGTCGGGCGGGGGCGTCGACGGGCGGAGCACACCGCCGTCCGGCAGTTTGACCCCGACGGCGTCGCCCACAAAGAGCGTCCCGCTCCAGTCGTCGTGCAGACCGAGGTGATGCTTGGCGTGTCCCGGCGAGTCGACAGCGGTCAGCGAGCGGTTGGAGCTCACCCTGATCTCCTCGCCGTCCTCCAGGACGTGGATCCGCTCGGCCGGCGTGGGGTCGAGGCGTCCGTAGAGGGAGTCGAGGAGCGGGCCGTAGACCCGGGCGGCCGAGTCGACCAGCCTGGTGGGATCGGCCAGGTGGCGGGCGCCCTTCGGGTGGACGTACACGGTGGCCCCGGGGAATGCACGGGCCACGTCCCCCACGCCGCCGGCGTGGTCCAGGTGGATGTGGGTCACCACCACCCCGGCCAGATCGTCGGGTCCCAGGCCGAGACGTCCCAGGTGGTCGAGCAGGGCGGGGACCGAGCTCTGGCTGCCCGTCTCGATCAGGACCGGCGCGTCGCCCTCGACGAGATAGCCGGCCGTCACCCGCTCCCACCCGCCGAGGAGGGTGTCGAGCTCGATCACCCCGTCGGCGATCCTCGACCCGGTCGCCGGCAGTGCGCTGCCGTCGGGGTCGTGGGGACGACCGTGGTGGTGGCCGCCGCTCACCGGTCGGTCACCGCTCCTTCCTCGCAGCCTCCGCCTTCCTGATCGAGGCCCTCCTGGTGGACGGGGTCTCCTCCGTGCCCGGCTTCTCGGTCGAGGTCGCCTTCCTCGTCCCGGACTTCCTGGCGGAGCCGGTCTTCCTCGCCGGGGCGGCCTTCTTCGAGCCGGCCTTGGCCGGTACCACCGTCGTCGCCACCATCCGTTGGACGGTCCGCTTCCTCGCCGGCCTCGGGGTGCTCGTCGGAGGTGACGCGCGGTTCCCCTTGCGCCCGATGAGGTCGCGGATGGTGGATCCCGCCGAGCTCACCGTCATGTGCCGCCGGGCCATCCCCGTCGGCCGGTTGCCGGCCATCGCCTGGCGGGCCAGTCCGAGAAAGACGTGGTCCGCGGTCGGCTTCCGGTTCCCCGCGATCTTGGCCGCCGAGTTGACCAGCGACACGTGGGAGAACGCTTGGGGGAAGTTGCCGACGAGGCGGCCGGCCACCGGGTCGTACTCCTCGGACAGTAGGCCGAGGTCGTTGCGCAGATCGAGGAGCCGGTCGAGGAGCTGACGTGCATCGTGGTCGCGTCCCATCAGGGACATACAGTCGGCCAGCCAGAAGGAGCAGGCCAGGAACGCGCCCTCCCGGCCCGCCAGTCCGTCGACCTCACCGGAGTCGGCGGTGCGGTAGCGGAGGACGAAGTCCCCCTCCATCAGCTCCCGCTCGATGGCCTCCACGGTGCCCCGGACCCGCGGGTCGCTGGCCGGGAGGAATCCGACCAGGGGGATCATCAGGAGGCTGGCATCGAGGGCGTCCGACCCGTAGTACTGGGTGAACGATCCCTTGTCCGCGTTGAACCCCTGGTCGCACACCTGGTCGTGGATCTCCTGACGGATCTGCCTCCACAGGGCGACCGGCCCCTCCACGTGGAAGTCCTCGACCGTCTTGATGGCCCGGTCGATGGCCACCCAGGCCATGACCTTGGAATGGGTGAAGTGCCGGCGCGGACCACGGACCTCCCAGATGCCGTCGTCCGGCTCACGCCACCCGACCTCCAGGAACTCCATCAGCGCGAGCTGGAGATCCCAGGCCGCATCGCCTTCGGGATCCCCCGGCTGGACGGACTCGTAGAGCGCGGACATCACCTCCCCGTAGACGTCGAGCTGGAACTGGCCTGCGGCGGCGTTGCCGATGCGCACCGGCTGCGAGTTCTCGTACCCGGGCAGCCAGTCCACCTCCCACTCGTCGAGCCGCCGCTCGCCGCCCGCTCCGTACATGATCTGCATCTGGGACGGATCCCCGGCCGTCGCCCGCAGGAGCCAGCTCCGCCAGGCCATCGCCTCCTGGTAGAAGCCACCCCGCATGAGCGACTCGAGGGTGAGCGTGGCGTCACGCAGCCAGCAGTACCGGTAGTCCCAGTTGCGCCCGCCGCCGATCTGCTCGGGGAGCGACGTGGTCGCCGCGGCCACGATGCCCCCGGTCGGCTCGTAGGTCAGCGCCTTGAGGGTGATGAGCGACCGGACCACCGGATCGCGGTACTCGCCGTCGAAGGTGCACTGGGCCACCCACTCCTCCCACCACTGCTCCGTGTCCTTGATGGCATACGTCGCGTCGACCGGACGGGGAGGTGTGCCGCTGGCCGGGTACCAGGAGAGCGAGAAGGGGACCGACTGGCCCTCGGACACCGTGAATTCGGCGACCGTGGAAAGGTCCCGGCCGTGGGTCGGCACCGTCGTCCACAGTGAGAGGGCGTCGGGCCCGGCCACCGCGGTGAGCGTGCCGTCGGTGTGGCGCACCCACGGGACCACCTGCCCGTACCCGAAGCGGATGGTGAGGTTCATCTGCATGGTGACCTTGCCCCGCACCCCTTCGACGAGGCGCACCACCTCGGGGTGCTGTTGGCGGATGGGCATGCAGTCGATCACCCGGACCGTTCCCTCCTCGGTCACGAACTCCGACTCGAGCACCAGGGTGTCCCCCCGGTAGTGGCGGTGGGTGGCCCGATCCGCGCCCTTCGGCGCGATCCGCCACGTCCCGTTCTCGTCGGTGCCCAACAATTTGGCGAAGCATGCACCCGAGTCGAAACGGGGCAGGCAGAGCCAGTCGATCGAGCAGTCCCGCCCGACCAGGGCGACCGTGTGCAGGTCACCGATGATGCCGTAGTCCTCGATGGGGAGCGCCATATGCCATGTCTACCCGAGCGACCTCTCGAGGTCCGGGACCGGTCGGGCCCGTCCGGACCGGGAAGACGGGATCAGTCCGAGGTGCAGGGACCGGTGCCGACCGTGTGGGTCGCGGTGACGGCCTCTTCCACTCGGGTCAACACGGCAGGCGACGCGAGCGCGTAACCGATGTCCTGGTCGGTCGTGGATCGGGAGAAGACCACGCCGACGACCTGCCCGTCGGGCAGCACCAGCGGACCACCCGAGTTGCCCGGACGTACCAGCGCGTCGATCTCGTAGATGTTGCGCAAGTTCAGCCCCTGCCCGTAGATGTCGCGTCCCTGCGCCTCGAACAGCGCCATCACCCCGGCGGGGTCGACGGTGAACGGACCACCCTCGGGATAGCCGAGGACGGCGGCCTGCGCACCCCGGCCGACGGTTCCCGGGTCGAGGGTGAGCGCAGGGGCGGTCAGGCCCGACACCCGCAGGACAGCCAGGTCGAAGGTGGGGTCGAACAGGACCACCTGGGTCGTCTTGATGCTGTTGCCCACCTTCACCAGGGGTTGGGCGATGCCGGCGACCACGTGGGCGTTGGTCACCACCAGGCCGGGTGCGGCCACGAAGCCCGAGCCCTCCTGGATCACTCCGCACCCGTAGCCCTCGATCTTGACGGTCGACGGGCTAGCCGTGTCGACGGCCGCGCGCAGCGCGCTGTCCGGGGGGAGGGAGACCGGCAGGGCCGACGCCGGGGCCAGGGCCGCGAAGACCGGCGGGAAGCCCTCGGAGGTGAGGAAGCCCTGCGCCTGGGAGAAGACCGAAGGAGGCGCGGGGAGGACGTCGTCGAGCGAGCGGATGATCCTCGACTGGAGGATGGCGGAGTCGAGCGCGGCCGACGAGCTGTTGACCAGGGTGCTCGCCAGGAGCCAGAAGGTCACCAGGGCGGCGATCACCGCGACCACGGTTCCGAGGACGGCATCCATGGAGCTGACCAGGCCGGGCCGGACGCGCTCGACGAGCAACCCCCCGAGCACGCGTCCGATCATGCCCAGGGCGAAGGCCATCCCGACCATGGTGGTGAGTGCAACGGCCGTCCTGGCGGTCGGAGCGTGGGCCCACCGAACGGTGACCGAGGCGAGCAGTGCCCCGACGTAGAGGCCGCCGAGGAACCCGAGGATGGCGCACACCTGCACCACAGCCCCCACCCGGGCACCCTGGTAGGCGGCCCCGAGGGCCGCCAGGACGAGGATCACGTCGACGACGTTCATCGCAGGTCGTACAGCGGAGGAGCCGCCGGAGATCGGGTCGGGGGGAGCGCGGCGGCCACCGCCTCACGGTAACCGGCACCGGCGTGGCGGAGGCGTCATCACCGGCCCGTGCAGCTGTCCGTGGCAGTATCTCCAACGTTCGGTCCGCACCGGGCGGCGGCCCACACGACCTCGGAACCGTGCGGAGAGGGAAGAGCAATGCCTGGTGAGCGAGCCCCTGCAGCGGCCCCCCGGTGACCGGCCGGCGCCTCGTCACCTCGGTTGCCGTCGTCGCTCTCCTGGCGACCGCCGGATGCGGGCCCGCGTCGGCCACCCGGTCGGGCGGGTCGACGCCGACCCCGTCACAGCCACTGGCTCCCTGGGTCGGCACGTTCACCTCCGCCGCCCTCCCGCCGACGGTGCAGGTGCTGCGGGCGGTGACCTGTCCCACCGCGACCCGGTGCTGGGCCGTCGGATCCACCCGGGCGACCGGGAACGCCCCGTCGACGGCCACGGTGGTGACGTCCGTCGACGGCGGGGCCTCGTGGAGCGTTCGACCCGCCCCGCCGACGGTCGGCTTCCTGGCCGGCATCGCCTGCGTCGGGGCGCGGTCGTGCACCGTCGTCGGACAGGTCGGCACGAGCGGCACCGGGCCGGGGGCCGTCGCCTCCACCGACGACGCCGGGGCCACCTGGACGCTCCAGACCGTGCCGACCGGCACCACCGACGTCACTGCCGTCCAGTGCGGCACCGGCGACAACTGCGTCGCTCTGGCCGACGTCGCCGGGCGGGTGACCTCCCTGTCGACAGCCGGGCCCGGCGACCCGTGGGTGGCCGGAGGTGCACTTCCGCCCACCGTGTCGGCCGGAACCGGGATCTCGTGCACCGACGCCACGTCGTGCTGGGCCACGGGGTCCAGCCCTGCCACCGTGGGCCATGTCGCCGGAGTCGTCGCCGCCACGTCCGACGGGGGCGCGACCTGGGCACTGCAGCAGGTGCCGCCGGGACTCGGCGCCCTCCAGGACGTGTCGTGCACCTCGACCGGTGCTCCGGTCGCGCCGTCGAACACGGGTGCGAGCACCGCCCCGTCGTCCACGGTCGTGAGGTCGTCGACATCGTCGACCTCTGTCCCGGGATCCTCTGTCCCGGTCTCCACCGTCCCCGGCCCCGCTGTCGACTGCACGGCGGTGGGGACGTCCTCGACCGTCATCGGTGCGAGCCGCGCCGGGCAGGCGGTGGTGCTCACCACCTCGGACGGCGGGCTCACCTGGTCGTCGGACCCGGTGACCGCCACCGCCGCCGACCTGCTCTCGGTGTCGTGTCGGGCCGGCCCGTGTGTGGCCGTCGGGAGCACGGTGGCGTCCACCCCGCAGGCCGGCCTGGTCGTGCTGACCGGCTCGACCGGCAGTCCGGCGAGCCGGTGGATCAGGGCCGCCGTGGCCGAGGTCGCCCTTCCCCTCGCCGGCGTCGACTGCGGTTCGCTTTCGTCCTGCGTGGTCGTCGGCGAATCGATGAGCGCCCGCCTGTCCTCCGGCTGACGGGGGCCGGCCCGTGCCGCCCATCCGCCATCCCTGCGGCCCCGGGAGCCCGCAGGTAGCCTCCGGGCGATGGGAGCACGCCCCACCGCCGTCCCCGTCGATGGGCCCGCGGCGCCGGTTCCGCGCCGTCGGGCGACCGCGACCTCCGCCTTCGGCGTCGGCCGACGCGAAGGCCACGACTCCTCCTCCTTCTACGCCCGCTTCACCCCGCCCCTCCTCTCCGACGATGCGGCGATCGCCACGCCGTCGGCCGTCGATGCTCTGTGGGTCGGGGACGCACGGGACATGGACGCCAACGGCACCGTCGCCGACGACTCCGTGGCCCTGGTGGTGACCTCGCCGCCCTACTTCGCCGGCAAGGAGTACGAGCAGGCCATGGGGGTCGGCCACGTCCCGGCCGACTTCGCCGACTACCTGGACATGCTGCACGACGTGTTCGCCCAGTGCTTCGCCAAGCTCGAACCAGGGGGCCGGATCGCCGTCAACGTCGCCAACCTCGGGCGCAAGCCGTACCGGTCGCTGGCCGGGGACGTGATCGACATCGTGGAGGACCTCGGCTTCCTGCTGCGGGGCGAGATCGTCTGGCAGAAGAGCCACGCCGCCGGGGGATCGTGCGCCTGGGGCACCTACCAGCGCCCGGGCAACCCGGTGCTGCGCGACGTGTCGGAGCGGATCGTCGTGGCTTCGAAGGGCCGCTTCGACCGTGCCGTCACCGCCGAGGAGCGGGCGCGGGCCGGACTGCCCAGCGAGGGCACCATGACCATGGACGAGTTCGTGGACGCCACCACCGACGTGTGGGACCTCCCCTCGGAGTCGGCCACCCGTGTCGGTCACCCCGCACCGTTCCCGGTCGAGTTGCCCCGCCGGCTGATCGAGCTCTACACCTACCGTGGCGACCTGGTCCTCGACCCGTTCATGGGATCGGGATCGACCGCGGTGGCCGCGGTGCGCACCGAGCGGCACTACGTGGGTTTCGACACCGACCCGGAGTACGTGGCCCTGGCCGAGCGTCGCATCGCCGGTGAGCGGGCGGCGGTCCGCGACGGCCACCGGCGGGTCACCGTGCCACCGGGACGGCCGGCGGGGTCGGTGTCGCCATCGGCTTCCGACCGGCCCGCCGAGGACGCTGCGGTCGCCCTCGGCCGCAGGGCCCGGGACATCGCCGAACAGGCCGTCCGCACGGCCGGCTTCACCGACGTCGAGCAGGGGGTCGGGTTCACCGACCTCGGGGTGAGCGTCGACTTCCGGGCCCGCGACGCCCGCGGCGCCGTATGGCTCTTCCTGCTCTCGGGGGCCTACTCGGCCACCCGGCCGGGCCTGGACCGGACCGACGTGCTGTGGCGGGCGCTCGGTGTCGCCTCGGTGCTCCACGGCGCCCGGGTGGCCGATCCGGGACGCAGCGACCTCGGCCCGCTCATCCTCCTCTCCACCTGCCTCCCCGCGGCCCGCAGCGCCGGTGGACGTGCCCTGCGGGCCGTGACCGACGCCGACGACGGGCCGGTGCGCGACGCCTGCGAGCTCCTCGACCGGGCGTCGACGGCGCGTCTCGCCGTCCACGGTTCCGGCTCCGACCGGTGACCGCGGAGGGTCCCGTCCCTCCGACAGGGGATCCCGCCGCGGTGACGGCGTGGGACGGCGACGCCTACCAGCGGCGGTTCGACGACCTGGCCGCTGCGGGCGCCGACGTGCACGGTGAGGCGGACCTGGTCGCCCGTCTCGGTCCGTCGTCGGTCCTCGATGCCGGCTGCGGCACCGGACGGGTGGCGGCCGAGCTGCACCGGCGGGGGATCGACGTGGTCGGCATCGACCGGGACCCGTCCATGATCCGGACCGCCCGCACGCTCGCCCCCGACGTCGAGTTCACGATCCTCGACGTGGTCGACGCCGAACTCGGGCGCACCTTCGACCTGGTGGTGATGGCCGGCAACGTCCCCTTGTTCACTCCGGTCGGATCCCGGGGCGGCCTGGTGGCCGGATGCGTGCGGCACCTGGCGATCGGCGGTCGGCTGCTGGCCGGTTTCCAGCTGGGTCGGGGCTACGAGATCGAGCAGTACGACGGGCACTGTCGGGACGCCGACCTGGAGCTCGGGGAGCGATGGGCCACCTGGAGCGGGGACCCGTTCACCCCCGACGCCGACTACGCCGTCTCGCTCCACCGCCGCCGAGCCTGATCCGCCCGGCGGCGGCCCGGCGGCGGGCCTGATCCGCCCGCCGGCGGCCCGGCGGCGAGCCCGGTCTGCGATCATGGTCCGGCGGTACGGGAGAACGGGACACCATGCGCAATCCGATGTTCGTGTACGACGAGAAGCTGACCGACCTCGTCTTCGACTACTGCCGCTGGAGGCTCGCCCTCGACCCGGTCCCACTCGACTACGGCGGCGCGGTGGACGAGTCGTTGGTCGCCAGCCTCGAGGGCCTCATGACCCGGAGCGGGGTGGATCCGGCGGTCGTCATGGAGATCTTCGACAAGACCCTGGCCACCGCCGTGGTCTCGTGCGACAGCCCCAAGTTCCTCGCGTTCATCCCGGCCGCACCCACCAAGGCCGCGCTCCTGTTCGACATGGTGGTGGCGTGCTCGTCGCTCCACGGGACCTCCTGGCTGGAGGCCGCGGGTCCGGTCGCCGCCGAGAACCAGGCCCTCCGGGTGCTCGCCGACCTGGCCGGGCTCCCCGACGGCGCCGGGGGTTGCTTCGTGGCCGGTGGTTCGGCGGGCAACCTGTCGGGTCTCATGGTGGCCCGCGACACGGCCGGACACCGGATGGGCGGGTCGGCGCCGGAGCACCCCGTGGTCGCCATCAGCGAGGAGGCCCACTCGTCGGTGGGCAAGGCACTGCGCGTGCTCGGCGTCGACGCACTCCTGGTGCCCTGCGAGGAGCACCGGCTCACCGGCCGGGCACTGCGGGACGCGCTGGCCGACGACCCCCGGGGGGACGACGTGATCGCCGTGGTGGCCACCGGAGGGACCACCAACGCCGGGATCATCGACGACCTGGACGGCGTGGCCGACGTGGCCGAGGAGCGCAGGCTCTGGTTCCACGTGGACGGCGCCTACGGTGCGGCCGCCCTGTTCGCCCCCTCGGTCCGTGCTCGGTTCCGTGGGATCGAGCGGGTCGACTCGTTCGTGGTCGATCCCCACAAATGGCTCTTCGCCCCGTTCGACTGCGCCGCCCTCCTCTATCGGGAGCCGCACCTGGCCAAGGCCGTCCACTCCCAGGGCGCCTCCTACCTCGAGGTCATCCACACGGGTGCGCCCGAGGAGTGGAATCCGAGTGACTACGCGTACCACCTGACCCGCCGTGCCCGGGGCATGCCCCTGTGGTTCTCGCTCGCGGTCAACGGGACCGATGCCTACCGGGACGCCGTCGAGGCGGTCCTCGCGGTAACCCAGGAGGTGGCCGACCTCATCGAGGCGACGCCGCACCTGGAGCTCCTCCGCCGGCCCGAGCTCTCGGTCGTCCTCTTCCGGCGCAGGGGCTGGGGCAAGGCCGACTACGAGGCCTGGTCGGAGCGCCTGTTGGAGGAACAGATCGGCTTCGTGATGCACACGACGTGGGAGGGCGAGCCGGTGGGTCGCCTCGCCCTGCTCCATCCGGACACCTCCGTCGAACTCATCGCGGAGATCCTGGCCACGACGGCCTGACCGGCACGGAGCCGCGTGGCAGCAGGGCGCCGGTCAGCCACCCACGACCGGGACGACGCCCCGGTCAGCCACCCACGACCGGGACGACGCCCCGGTCGTCCGGCTCCCAGTCGAAGCCGAGGGTGCAGGCGGCGAAGCTCATGCTGATCCGCAGGGCGAGTCCGCTGTCGACCGCCGGGTCGCCCAATGCGATCTGCACGGCCAGCCCGTCGAGCAGGGCCGACAGCGCGATGGCGAATTCGATCGGGTCGGACCGGCCGAACTCACCCGACCGCTGGCCGTCGACCACGACGTCGGCGATGGCACGCCTCCACCGGGCGTCGAACTCCTCGCGCACCTTCGCCACGTCGGGATGGCGGAGCGAGCGGGCCCACAGGTCGACCCACAGCGACCAGAGGGAGGGGAACCCGACGTCACCGGGGGGCATGAAGATCATGGTCACGATCTCCTCGAGCCGGCCGGCGGCTCCGCTGACGGCATCCATGCGGCCGGCTCCGAATTCGTACCAGAGGTCCTCGGCCAGTCGGACGGCCTCGGTCAGCAGGTTGTCCTTGGTCCCGAAGTAGTAGATCACCAGCGCCGGGCTCGTCCCCGCCCGCCCGGCCACGTCGGCGATCCGGGTGTCGGTGAAGCCCCGCTCGGTGATCACCTCCAGGGCGGACCGCAGCATCTCGTCCCGTCGGGTGTCGCCGGCGGCCACCACCGCGACCACGTCCCCCAGATCGTCTGCCACCAATTCCGATCTCCTGCTCGATAGTCGGACCGGAGCGAGCCCCGGCCGACCGGCGCCCGCCGGCGGCCAGGCCGGCCACGCTACCAGGGGGGTCGATCACCGGGCCAAGCGGGTCGGGGGCCAGGTGGCGCACCGGTCCGGCGTGCCACACTGTGGCCGGACCGACGGGACGACCGACAGGAGCGGAACATGGCATCGCACGTCCGGGGTGTGGTGGCGACGACCGGAGGGGCACCGGTCTCGGTGGTGACCATCGTGGTCCCCGACCCGGGTCCCGGGGAGGCTGTGGTGCGGGTCCAGGCCTGCGGCGTGTGCCACACGGACCTCCACTACCGGGAGGGGGGCATCGACGACGGATTCCCGTTCCTGTTGGGGCACGAGGCGGCGGGCATCGTCGAGTCCGTCGGGCCCGGCGTCACCACGGTGGCGCCCGGTGACTTCGTGGTCCTCAACTGGCGGGCCGTGTGCGGCGACTGCCGCTCGTGCCGGAGGGGCCGCCCCCAGTACTGCTTCGCCACTCACAACGCCACCCAGCCGATGACGCTGACCGACGGGACGCCGCTCTCCCCCGCCCTCGGCATCGGGGCCTTCGCCGAGCTGACCCTGGTGGCGGCCGGCCAGTGCACCAAGGTGGACGCCTCGGCCCGGCCCGAGGCCGTCGGCCTCCTGGGCTGCGGAGTGATGGCCGGCCTCGGATCGGCCCTCCTCACCGGCGAGGTGGGCCCCGGCGACTCGGTCGCCGTGTTCGGGTGCGGTGGCGTGGGGTGCGCCGCCGTCGCCGGTGCCCGGCTGGCCGGCGCGTCGACGATCGTCGCCGTCGACCTCGACCCCCGCAAGCTCGACCTGGCCCGAGGGTTCGGCGCCACCGCCGGGGTGGATGCGTCCCGCGAGGACGTCGTCGCCGCGGTCCGCAGCCTCACCGGGGGCAACGGGGCCGACGTGTGCATCGAGGCGGTGGGCAACCCGAAGGTGCTGGAGCAGGCGTTCTACGCGAGAGACCTGGCCGGCACACTCGTGCAGGTGGGCGTCCCCACCCCGGACATGCGGATCGACCTGCCCATGATCGACTTCTTCGGGCGCGGCGGACGGCTGAAGCCGTCGTGGTACGGGGACTGCCTTCCGAGCCGCGACTTCCCGGTGCTGGTCGACCTGTACCTGCAGGGTCGACTCGACCTCGACAGCTTCGTCAGCGAGACCATCGGCCTGGACGACGTGGAGGAGGCCTTCCACCGCATGGAGCGCGGCGAGGTCCTGCGGTCGGTCGTGGTCATCTGACGGAACCGGCGCGGCGTCCCCTCGACGCGACCCGGGCGCCGGGGGCTCAGGTATAGCCCGACGCCACGTGCTCGATCCACCACTGCGGCGCCGCGTTCATGAGGGTCGACAGGTCCCAGTAGTCCCACCACCGGACGATCGAACCGCCGGCGAGCACCTGGACGGAGACGAACGGCAGGGTGACCCGCTCGCCGGTGTGCCAGTGCCAGGTCTCGGTGTGCTCGGTGACCACGGTGTCGCCCTCGGCGACCATCAGGCGGAGGTTGTGCTCGTAGCCGGAGATCCTCTCGAGGCCGAGGCGCAGCCGTGCCACCACCTGATCGGGGCCCCGGGCGACGTCGTCGACCGGCGAGGGGACGTCGGTGTACTCGCTCTCCTCGGTGAAGAAGGAGGCGATCCCCTCCCAGTCGCGGGCGTACAGGGTCGTCCAGAAGTGCTCGATCCGCGCCCTGTTCGTCGGGGCGGCGTCGGTGCCGCGGGAGGTGGACATGGCCACCATGGTCCCACGGCGCCCGACGCCCGGCACCCCCGGCATCCGGCACCCGTGCCGTCCCCTACGATGGGGCCCCGGCACAACGCCATCACCCTGGAGGCCCGAGTTGACTGACGGCATCAAGTTGGACGCCCACCATCGCAAGACGGTGGAGAAGCTCTTCGCCCACCCGACCAGTCACAACATCCAGTGGCACGACGTGCTGTCGCTGCTGGAGGCGGTGGGGGAGGTCGAGGAGACCCACGAGGGCCGCTTCCGGGTGACCCTCGGGTCCGAGACGGAGACGTTCAACACCCCCCGGGGCGCCGACATCGACACCCAGACCGTCGTCGACCTACGCAGGATGCTGAAGGGCGCCGGCCTGGGGACCGTGTAGGACCCGTCCCGGCCCCTACTGCTGGGACGACCCCCGCGCGATGATGCCGTCCCGCCTGTTCCGGAAGGAGACCGGGTCGAACCGCTCCCTCATCCATCGACCCGACCAACGGGCCTCGTCGCGGTAGGACGCCTCGTCCCCACGGTGGGCGAGCGCCGCGTACATGGCCCGCAGTTCGGCGATGGCGGCGGGTTCCGCCTCGGCGATCGCGCCGGCGAGCTCGAGCACCCGGGGCAGCAGCCGGTCGTGGGGCACCACCTCGTTGACCAGACCCCAGGCGCACGCGGTGGCGGCGTCGACGAAGTTGCCGGTCAGCGACATCTGACGGGCCCGGTTGACGCCGACGAGCTGGGGCAGGCGGATGGTCATCCCCCCGGCCGGCATGACCCCCACACGGGCGTGCGTGTCGGCGAAGGTGGCCCGCTCCGAGGCGATCAGGAAGTCGCAGCCGAGGGCGAGCTCGAGCCCACCGGTCACCGCCGGCCCGTTGACGGCGCCGATCCTCGGCTTGGTCGTCTCGGGGGTCAGTCCCCTGCGGATCGCCGGTCGTCCGGTTCCGCCGCCGTCCTCGCCGGGCACCGCCGCTACCTCGTCGTAGGTGCGGGCCAGGTCGGTCAGGTCCAGGCCGGCGCAGAACGCCGGGTCCCGACCGGTCAGCACCACGACGGCCACGTCGGGATCGGCGTCCGCCGCGGTCAGGGCCTCGGCCAGGGAGGCGATCATGGCCCCGGTCAGGGCGTTGCGCGCCTCGGGACGGTCGAGGATGACCAGGGCCGCGGGCCCGTGCCGTTCGGTGACGATCATGTCACCCTCTCTACCACGGCGGCCCGGTCCCGCCGGAGGCCACCGGTCCCGGACCACCCTGGCAAGATGGGCGGGCGATGCTCGTCCTCTGCACCTCGGTGGCCTTCGACTCGTTCGGCGACCGCCTCGACCGACCCGGAGTCGAGTGGTTGACCATGGAGGACGACGGGACCCTGGTCGACGCCGCGGGCTCGGTGGTGCCGTGGCCCGAGGCCCGCCCCGAGGTCGCCTGGGGCACGTCGGACCTGTTCCGCGAAGGTGCGCCGGTGGCCGCCTTCTTCCGTTTCCTGGTCGACTGCCCGTCCCTGCGGTGGTTCCAGTCACCGGGGGCCGGCTACGACAGCCCGCCGTTCCAGGTCATGGTCCGGCACGGGATGCGGGTCTGCAACGCCCACGTCAACAGCCTCCCCATCGCCGAATTCGTCCTGCGGGCGGTGCTGGACGAGTTCCAGGGGGCCGACCGGTGGCGGCGCCAGCAGGTCGGATTCGAGTGGCGCATCCACGACTGGCGGGAGGTGTCCGGGACCACCTGGTTGGTGGTCGGCCTCAGACACATCGGCAGTGAGGTGGCGACGAGGGCCCGGGCCATGGGTGCCCACGTCATCGGGTGCAGGCGGACCCCGTCGCCGTCCGACCCCGTCGACCGGGCGGTGACACCGGACCAGCTGGGCGGGGTGGTGGGGGAGGCCGACGTGGTGGTCCTGTCCGCACCGGCCAGCCCGGAGACCCATCACCTGGTCGACGCCGGGTTCCTCGCCTCGCTGCGCGAGGGCAGCGTCCTCGTGAACGTCGGGAGGGGTTCGCTCGTCGACGAGGAGGCACTGCTCGCCTCCCTCGGCCGGGGCCGGCCCGCGGCCGCCGTCCTGGACGTGTTCGCCACCGAACCGCTGCCGCCCGACCACCCGTTCTGGGTCCATCCGGGGGTCCGGGTCACCCCCCACAACGCCGCCGGCGGCTTCGGTCGCCTGCAACGCCAGGCCGATCTCTTCGACGCCAACCTGGGGCGCTACCTCGCCGGCGAGCCGCTCGAGTACGACGTCACCGACGCGATCAGGGAGCACCACCCGTGACCTACCGACCCCTACCCGACGCGCCGCGGTGGTTCGTCCGCTCGCTCGCGATCCCCCAGGCCGACCTCGAGGTGGAGGTCGACGGCTGCGCGATCCACGCGCTGACCTCGGGGACGCCCGACACACGCGGGCTGGTCTTCGTCCACGGTGGTGGGGCCCACGCCCACTGGTGGACCCACGTCGCCGCCACGTTCAGCGGCGAGTTCCGGGTGGTGTGCATCGACCTGTCCGGTCACGGCGACAGCGGCCACCGGTCGTCCTACTCGCTCGAGCAGTGGACCGACGAGGTGATGGCGGTCGCCGATGCCGGCGGCATCGGCGGCCCGCCGGTGGTCATCGGGCACTCGATGGGCGGGTTCGTGACCATCGGCACCGCGGCCCGGCACGGCGATCGTGTCAGCGGGGCCGTCGTCTGCGACTCGCCGGTGACCGAGCCCGACCCCGAGATCGCCTCCTACCGGCTGAAGGAGGCGTTCGGACGCCCCCGGGTGTATCCGACGATGGACGATGCCATCGCCCACTTCCGGACGGTGCCGGCCCAGGACCACTACCTCGACTACGTCATGGACCACGTGGCCCGCCACTCGGTGCGCCCGACCGTGGGCGGCTTCCAGTGGAAGTTCGACCGGGACGTGTTCGCCCAGTTCAGCGGGGGCATGCGCAGTGTGGCCCTGCCCTACCTGTCGGCGGTGCGGTGCCGGTTCGCCCTGCTGCGCTCGGAGCACGGGCTGGTCACCCCCGACATCGGGCAGTTCATGTACGAGGAGCTCGGCCGGGTGACGCCGGTCATCGAGATCCCCGAGGCCGGCCACCACGCCATGCTCGACCAGCCCCTCATCCTGCTGACCGCCCTGCGCACCCTGTTGGCCGACTGGGACCATTCGGAGCCGCGCCGCCGCGCCCGGTGAGCGCTCCGGGTACGGCCCGCCGGCCCCGGCGCGTCGGTGACGCGCGTGTGCTCGGGGGCCGGTGTCCCCGGGCAGAGGGACGACCGACCCCCGGAGCCCCCGACCCGGGCCCGCGACGGCTCAGGGAGCCGGGTCGTAGAGGGTGGCGATGGGGATCGGCTCCCGGTTGAACGTGGGGAACTTCGGCTTGGCCTGGGCCCGGTAGTGGTCGGTCGAGATCACCGGGTCCCTGTCGAACTCGGGGATCACGTGCCGGCCGAAGGTCTCGATGATCTCGATCGCCTCCTCGTAGGAGGTGGCGTCGCCGGGCAGGCCGAAGCACACCTGGCTGGCCCCGTAGTCGACGAACGGCTGGAGCTGGTCGCACACCTCCTCGGGCGTCCCGCACAGCAGGTAGCCGCCGTCGATGAGCGAGTCCAGCTGGTCCTCGCGGGGCGGACGCGGGGGCTTGGGCCACCGTGAACCGCCGGGTCCGGGCATGGTGTCGTGGTAGAGCGACACCATCGACGGGAGGTAGCCGTTCCCCTCGCGGCACGCCTGGGAGCGGGCCACCGTCCGGTCCGACGAGCACCGCACGGCCGTCGTGATCATCACGTTGTCGTTGACGAACTCGCCCACCGGGTCGGTGCACTCACCGATCCCCTTCTTGTAGGCCTCGATCCACGGCGCCACGTCGTGCACCGAGGAGAAGGTGAATCCGAGGGCGCCCTGTCCGAGGCGTCCCGCCTTCTCCCACGTGGCCGGCGATCCGACGGCCAGCCAGAACGGCGGGTGGCCGGGTGCCCACGGCTTGGGCAGCACGTTGTGCGGGTTGTCCATGTCCCAGTGGGTGCCGTGGTAGGTGTAGTCCTTCTGCTCCCACATGCGGACGATCTCGTAGATGACGTCGTCGTAGTCGGCCCGGGTCGACTCCTTGTCGTGGATGTTCAAGGTGGCGATCTCGTGGCTGCCCGCCCCCCGGCCGGTGCCGAATTCGAACCTCCGGTTGGTCAGGTGGTCGAGGGTGGCCACCTTCTCGGCCGTTCGCACCGGGTGGTTGACCCGGGGAGAGATGTTGAAGATCCCGGCACCGATGTGGATGCGCTCGGTGGAGGCGGCCAGGTAGCCCGCGTGGACGTCGTTGGCCGACATGTGGGAGTACTCGGTGAGGCCGTGGTGCTCGGTGAGCCACACGAATTTGAAGCCGTTGCGGTCCGCGACCTGGGCCAGCTCCATCTCCCGGATCAGGGCGACGTGCTCGGCGTCGCTGTCGTGGGCCTTGGGGCCGGGTACGTATCCCTGCAGGAAGATCCCGAATTCCATGCTGTGCTCCTTCGTGTGGTCGGTACGGACGTCGGTTACGGGTGCTGCGGCCGCTCGCGGTCGGACGGGTGCGGGGACCTGGTCACGCCGGGGACACGACCATGCCGGGCAGGTGGCCGGTGAGCTTGCCCTCGAGCACGATCGGCACCCCGTTGACGATGGTGGCGTGGATGCCGTTCGGGTAGGCCTGGAAGCGCCCGGAGTTGCCGGGAAGGTCGTGGACGAGCTCCTTGCGGCCGGGACGCCGGATCTCCTCGGTGTCGAAGATCATCAGGTCGGCGTAGTTGCCGGGCTGCACGAGTCCGCGGTCGCGGAATCCGAGGAGGTTGGCCGGGACCGACGTGAGCTGGCGGACGCCCTGCTCCAGGGTCCACTCCCCCAGGTCGAGCACCCAGCGTCGGAGGAAGTAGGTGCTGTAGTCCGAGCCGTCGTCGCGAGCGAGATGGGCGCCGCCGTCCGACGTGCCGGTGATCATGTTCGGGCAGTGCTGGGCCTCGCGTACCGCGTCCATCCACTCCTCGGTCTCGGTGACCCACCGGAACTGGGTAGCGAGGTCGTCGGCCAGAGCCAGGTCGATCATGGCGTCGGCCGGGGCCACATCCTGCTCGGCGGCGATGTCGGCGATGGAGCGGCCCACGAACCGGTCGAGCCCCGGGTCGCGCACGGCTCCGACGAACAGGACGTCCCAGTGCGGCGGGGGTAGCGTCGAGCCACGGTCCGGATCCCGGTTCGGGTGCTCGACGGCATCGCGCATGGCGTCGCGGATCGCCGGGTCGGTCAGTCTCGCCCGCCGGTCGTCCACGAACGGCGCCACCACCTTGTCCCACGCCGGGACGCCCTCGTAGAGGGTCGTGCCCGAGACCAGGTCGAAGGGCCGGTCGAACGGGCGGGCCAGCAAGAGCGAGTAGACGGCGGACCCCGCGGCCCGCGCCCGGTCCAGGAATTCGAGGGCGACGTCCCATCCCGCTCCCGGGGCGTCGACCTTGTTCCGCCCGCCGAGACCCTGGATGATGACCGGCAGCCGGCTCACCCGGCCGAGTTCGATGAGCAGCTCCATGTCGGCCGCGTCGAGGCCGCCCACCGCGCTCCGGGGCAGATAGGTGATCGTCCCCCTGTCGATCCGGCCGAGCTCGTCGGCCAGGGCCAGCAGCTCGTCGGGCTCGGCGAACCGGCTCGGGACCGGGTGGTTGTCGCCGTCGTTGTGGGTCGACGCGTGGGTGGACGAGAAACCGGCCGCGCCGGCTTCCATGGCCGCCCGCAGCAGCTCGCCCATCTCCAGGATCTCCGCCGGCGAGGCGGCCCGCGCCGATCCGTCGGTGCCCATGACCCACCGCCGCAGGTTGCAGTGACCGACGTAGCAGGCCATGTTGACCCCGAGCTTCCCGGTGCGATCGGCCAGGAACTCCGGGAAGGTCTCGAAGTCCCAATTGATGCCGTCCAGCGCGGCCGGTGCCATCCCCTCCACCTTGGCGAAGAGACCGGCGAAGAACCGCCGGTCGGCCGGTCGGGTCGGGGCCACCGAGAACCCGCAGTTGCCGGCCAGCACCGTCGTGACCCCGTGGAAGCACGATGCCGTGGCGTAGGGATCCCAGGTGATCTGCGGGTCGTAGTGGGTGTGCGGGTCGATGATGCCCGGCGCCACGATCCGGCCCGTGGCGTCGAGCTCCAGGTCGGCGGTGGTGCCGTCGAGCCGGCCGACAGCGGTGATCCGCCCGTCGCGCACGGCCACGTCGGCCCGTCGCCTCGGGTTCCCCGAGCCGTCGACGAGGACCCCGCCTCGGATCAGGAGCTGGACGTGGTCGCCCATGGCCGGCGACTCAGGCCCCGACGGCGTGGAGCGACGGCAGGCGGTCGCGCAGGCCGAAGAGCTCGATGGCGTTGCCGCGCATGACCTTCTCGACCACGCCGGGATCGAGCCCGCGGGTCATCTCCATGGCCACGTCTCGGGTATCGGGCCACGTGGAGTCCGAGTGCGGGTAGTCGCACTCGAACATCACGTTGTCCTCGCCGATGTCGGCCAGGTTCTCGAGGCCGAACCGGTCGGAGAAGAAGCACCCGAAGATCTGACCGGCGAAGTAGGTCGACGGTGGGTCGGCCAGGAGATCGGCCACCCCTCCCCAGGCGCGGTTGGTCTCCCACACGTGATCGGCACGTTCGAGGATGTAGGGGATCCAGCCGATCTGTCCCTCGCTGTAGGCGATCTTCAGTTTCGGATAGCGCTCGAGCAGGCCGCTGAACAGCCAGTCGCACATGGACAGCATGCAGTTGGTGAAGGTGGCCGTCGACTGCACCGCCGCGGGCGCGTCGGACGACGTCGACGGCATCCGCGAGCCCGAGCCGATGTGCATGCACACCACCGTCCCCGTCTCCGCGCACGCCCGGAACATCGGATCCCAGTAGCGGTCCTTGTCGTGGATGGACGGCCAGCCGAGATAGGCCGGGATCTCCGAGAAGGCGATGGCACGGACTCCCCGGGCGGCATTGCGCCGTACCTCGGCGGCGGCCAGCTCCGGATCCCAGAAGGGGATCAGCGTGATGGGCACCAACCGGGGGTCGGCACACCACTCCTCGACCATCCAGTCGTTGTAGGCCTGGATGCAGGCGAAGCCCAGCGCCCGGTCGTGGGCCTCCGAGAAGGCCTGGCCGGCGAAGCGGGGGAAGGTCGGGAAATTGAGGGACGCCTCGATGCCGGCCTCGTCCATGTCGGCCAGCCGGGCCACCGGGTCGTAGCAGCCGGGCCGCATCTCCTCGAAGGTCACGGCCGACACCGTCACCTGGTCGCGGGGGAAGCCGGCCGCCGCCATCACCCGGGTCATCGGGTAGCGGAGGTCCTCGAAGAGCCAGAAGTCGCACGGCACGGCCCCGGGGTCCTCGTCCCACGAATAGACCCCGCCGACACTGCCCATGCGCGAGACACCGGAGCGGACCACCCGCGGGCCCTCGTCCCGGAATCGCTCGGGCAGGTACGTCTGCCACAGGTGGGGGGGTTCGATCACGTGGTCGTCGACCGAGACGATCCGGGGGAATTCGTCGTCCATGTGCCCTCCTGGTGGCGCTCGCACTACCCCGATGACGGTACGGAACCGGCACCCCCGGATCAAAGGGCCGAAAGTCCCAAAACTGGAACGTGTTCCCCTCTGCCGACGAGATACGCCTGTGACCTGGGTCGACGTGACCGCCTGCCACCGCGCCGTCGGTATGAATTGTCCTGTCGGCCACTGGACATTCACTGGAACGAGTTCTACTCTTGATCGTGGAGCGGGTGTCGGCCGCGACGCCCCGCACGATCCGATCAACAGGAACTGGAGGCAGCGAATCCGATGCCGACCGAAACCCGTCCCCTCTGCGACGTCGACGTGCTCGACCGCAGCTTCTACCTGGATCCCCATCCGGGCTACGCGCACCTCCGTGCCACGGCGCCACTGTCGTGGGACGAGAAGCGCGAACTGTGGGTGGTCACCAAGCACGAGGACGTCAACTACGTGTCGACCCACGCCGAGCTGTTCTGCTCGGGTCGTGGAATCCGGCTCACCCAGTCGATCGACCTGTCGATCATCGGCCTGGACGGCGAGCGCCACATCCGCCAGCGTCGGCTCCTCAACCAGGGGTTCTCGCCCCGGATGATCCGCACCATGGAGGACCGGGTGCGGGAGGTCGTCACCGGGGTGCTCGACCGGATCGCCGACCGGGGCTCGTGCGACTTCGTCGCCGACATCGCCGTCCCGGTGCCCCTGGTGGTCATCGCCGAGCTGATGGGCCTGCCCGTCGAGGACCGGGACAGACTCGGCCACTGGTCCGACCGGATGATGGGCGGCGAGGGCCGGACCGACCCGGACGATCCGATGACGATCGACGCCACCGCGGCCTTCACCGAGTACGTGACCTACGTCACCGAGATGGTCGAGGACCGACGCGACGCCTTGCGGACCGGTCGTGACACGCCGGACGACGTGATCAAGATCCTCGTCGGCGCCGACGAGGACGGGGTCCTCGAGTCGAGTGACGAGTTGACCCACGACGAGCTCACCATGTTCCTCGTCGTCCTGCTGGTGGCCGGGAACGAGACGACCCGCAATGCCATCTCCGGTGGCATGTCGGCCTTCCACCGGTTCCCCGACCAGTGGGCCCGGTTGGTCGCCGAGCCGGACCTGTTCGCCACCATGGCCGACGAGATCGCCCGGTACGTGAGCCCGGTGATCAGCTTCGTCCGCACGGCCACCGAGGACACGGAGCTCCACGGCCAGCGGATCGCCGAGGGCGAGAAGCTCCTCCTGCTCTACCAGTCGGCCAACCGTGACGAGGACGTCTTCGACGACCCCGACGTCCTCCGTCTCGACCGCAGCCCCAACCCCCATGTCGCATTCGGCGTCGGCCCCCACGTGTGCATGGGCATCAACCTGGCCCGACTCGAGATCAGGGTGCTCTTCGAGGAGCTGGTCCGGCGGTTCCCGGACATGCACATCGCTCCCGGGTTCGAGCCCGTCTACGTGGAACATGCACTGGTGCACGCCATCGAGGCGCTGCCCGTCGAGTACACGCCCGAGCGGGGCTGACGACCCGGCTCACCGGCCCCGTGGCGTCAGCTGGCGTCCTTGGTCCGGTGCGAGTCGGCGGGGATGCTCAGCCGGCCCGCGGCCAGTGCCCGGTCGTCCGCCGCCACCCGGGCCAGCGTTCCCTCCTCCAGCCGCTCGCAGAGTGCGTCGCGGGCGGACGACCACACCCAGTGGAGGGCGCAGACATCGTCCCAGTGGCACGGACCGCCACGTAGGGCGCACTCCGCCGACCGAAGGGGACCCTCCAGCGCCTCGACGATCTGGAGGACGGTGATCTGCTCCGCCGGCCGCGCCAGCGCGAATCCGCCGGTCGGCCCCGGTCTCGACGTCACCAGCCCGGCCTGCTGGAGCTCACGGAGGACCTGTTGGAGGAATCCCGTCGGGATCTCCATCGCCTCGCCGATGGCGTTCGCCGTCACCGGCGTCTCCGCCGCATTGGTGAGGAAGATCAACGACCGGATGGCGTAGTCCGTGCGTCGGGTCGGAACGAGTTTCACACCACCATGCTCCCAGCTGGCGCGTGTTCAGCGCACGTTGGGTCCGCGGAAATCCCCGCCTCCGGCTCCTCCACGACCCCGGTGGGTAGCATCGGCTCCGTCGACGGACATGCCCGAGGGGAGTCCCGTCCCACCTGCGGCCCTCGCCGTGCCAACCACACCGGGAGCAGCCATGACCCAACCAGACCCCCGTGGAGCGATCTTCATCGACCCCACCCTCTACGCCGACCAGGCCGGGTGGCACGCCGCCGCCGCCGAGCTGCGCGACGGCATGCCGGTCCTGCGCGTCGAGGAGGAGGGGTACACCCCGTTCTGGGCCGTGACCCGACACGAGGACGTCTTCGCCGTGTCGCGGGACAACGAGCACTTCCTCAACACCCGGAATTCGGTCCTCGGACCGGATGCCCAGCTGGAGTTCCTGCGGTCGATCGGCATCGAGCCCCAGACGCTGGTCCACATGGACGGCGAGGAGCACGCCGACCACCGGGGCCTGGCCAACGACTGGTTCCGCCCCCGGGCCGTGGCCAGGCGCCAGGAGGCCATCGACGCGATCGCCGACGAATTCGTGGACAAGTTCCGCCAGCTCGACGGTGCCTGCGACTTCGCCCAGGAGATCGCCGTGCCGTACACGCTCCGGGTGATCATGGGGATCTTCGGCGTGCCGGTGGAGGACGAGCCCACGATGCTGAAGCTGACCCAGGGCATCTTCGGTGCCGCCGACCCCGAGTACCTCGGCGACCTGTCCGACCCGATGGCGCTGATCACCGACACCATCGCCCAGTTCGACGGGTACTTCACCGAACTCACCGAGGACCGGCGGGCCCACCCGAGCGACGACCTCGCCTCGGTCATCGCCAACGCGGAGGTCGGCGGGTGCCCCCTCGGCGGGAACGCCAGGCTCTGGTACTACACGATCGTGGCCACGGCCGGCCACGACACCACGTCGTTCGCCCTGTCCGGCGGCCTCGAGGCCCTGCTGCGCCACCAGGACCAGATCGCCCTCCTGCAGAGCCGGCCCGACCTGGTCAACAACGCCGTGGACGAGATGATCCGGTGGACCTCCCCGGTGCGCCACTTCCTCCGGTACCTGACCAGACCGGCCACCTTGTCCGGAGTGGAGATCCCCGAGGGCGACCGCCTCCTGCTGTCCTACCCGTCGGCCAACCGGGACGGACGGATGTTCGACCACCCCATGGACTTCGACGTGTCCCGGCCGAACGCCAACCGGATGATCGCCTTCGGTGGCGGCGAGCACTTCTGCCTGGGCTCGACGTTCGCCCGCCGGGAGCTGCGCACCATCCTCCCGAAACTGCTGGCGGCCGTCGACACCATCGAGGTGGCCGGGGAACCGGAGTGGGCCCAGGCCAACTTCGTGGGTGGCGTCAAGCACCTGCCGGTGACCGCCACGTTCCGCTGACGGTGGACGTCCCGACGGCCCTCCTTCGAGCCGGGTGATGGCGACCGAGCAGGACTGGGACTCCTACCGGGTCGCCGTGGTGGACGTCGCTCCCCCCGGCCGGCACCCGTTCCGCATCGTGCCCGCCGCCGCGGGAGTGCACGGCCGGTGGCCACGACGGTCGCAGTCGGCGGTCCACGTGCTGACCGCGTGGAACCCCGACAGTATCCGTCTGGACCGGGACGTCAACGACGCCCGCAACGCCCGACTCCTCGCCGACCTCGATGCGGCCGGACTCACCTACTGGCCGGCGATCGGGCGGGACCTCGTCGGCGATCATTTCGAGGAGGGTGTCGCCGTGTTGGGGCTGGGTGACCGCGAGGCGGTGGCCATGGGACGGAACCACGGCCAGGCGGCCGTCTATCGCTGGACCCCCGATGTCTGGCAGGTCATCTCCTGCACGGATGATCGTAGGGAGACCTCGGGCTGGCGCACCGTGCCCGTCCCGGCCGAACCGGACTGAGAACCCCGACGGATCCGACCACACCGGCCGCACCGGCCGTCCCCTGGCCCCTCGGCACCTCCTCTCCCCCTCCCTCGGTGGCAGGGCGGACCGGCGGGGGGCGCCGTATCTCGACCCTGGTACGTCCCTACGATGGATGCGTGCACCGCCCACTCCTCCGAGGGTCGCGCACCGTGGACCCGACCGACCGCCACCCCGACCCTCGTCGACCGATCCAACGAGGTCGGCGTCCCATCGTCGTGACGCCCGTCGACCGGGCCGTCGGGCGTAGGGGACGGGGGCCGTTCCGTCGTCTCGCATCGGTCGCCCTGGCCGCGGTCCTGGCCGGCGTCCTGCCGGTTGCACTGGCCGGGGTGGCGGGCGCGACCACGCCACCGACCACGACGACCCGTCCCGCGTCGCGCTCGCATCGGCCCCGCACCCCGCATCCGAGGCCGCCGTCCACGACCCGACCGGCGCCGCCGACCACGACCCGACCGGGGCCGATCACACCGAAGCGCCCGACACCGCCGACCGCGCCGACCACCGTCCCGACCGGCGCCGGCCCCGCCGCGGTGGCCAACCCGACGCCGCCAGCCGGACCGACGCCCACACCGGGTGCGTCCCCGGGACTTCCCACCGCGGCCGTCGACGTCGCCGACTGCCCGTGGCTCGAGGCGGCCATGAGCGCCGGCGAGTCCCCCACCACGCTCGCCGGTCTCGTCGTGGCCCGCATGACCCTGGCCGAGAAGATCGGCGAGCTGGTTCTCCTCACGTCGGGCCCCTACGAGAACGTCGACGCGGGCGTCGGCCGGCTCTGCATCCCGTCGCTCACCCTGCAGGACGGCCCGTCCGGACTGGCCTTCGGGGACACCGGCGTCACCGAGCTTCCCGCCCCACTCGGTATCGCCGCCACCTTCGACACCGCGCTGGCCCAGCAGTACGGCCAGGTGGTCGGGGACGAGGCACGTGGCCAGGGGATCGACGTCGTGCAGGGTCCGGACCTGAACATCGACCGCGTCCCGGAAAGCGGTCGCGCCTACGAGTCCTACGGCGAGGACCCCTTCCTGACCTCGGAGATGGGCGTGGCCGACATCGAGGGGATCCAGTCGCAGGGGGTCATGGCCCAGGCCAAGCACCTCGTGGCCTACAACCAGGAGACCGACCGGGGAGCCCTGGACGCCCGGGTGTCCGACCGGGTCCTCCAGGAGATCTACCTGCCGCCCTTCAAGGCTGCGGTCACCCAGGCCCACGTCGCCTCCATCATGTGCGCCTACCCCGAGCTGAACGGGACCTTCCAGTGCGAGGACCCTTCCCTCACCACGATCCTCGGGGAGTGGGGCTTCTCCGGATTCGTCCGCTCCGACCTGGGTGCCGTGCACGACCCCCCGACCGCCCTGGACGACGGCATCGACCTCCTGAAGCCGGCATCGGCGACCGAACTCGCGACCGACGTGGCCGACGGGCTCGTCCCGGTGGCCACGGTCGACGCCGACGTCACCCGGATGCTGACCCAGATGTTCGCGTACGGGCTGATCGGCCGGACGACGACCGGAACACCCGGGACCCCGGTCGACACCCCCTCTCACACCGCCTTCGCCCTGACGGCGGCCGAGCGCTCCGCCGTCCTGCTCGAGAACCGGTCCGGGCTGTTGCCCCTCCGCACCGCCCGGCTGCGCTCGGTGGCGGTCATCGGAGCCGATGCGTCGGACGCGCCGGTGACCTCGGGTTTCGGCTCGTCCCGGGTGACGGCGCCGTTCACCTCGACGCCGCTCTCCGCCCTCGAGTCCCGGCTGGGCCCCGGCGTCACCGTGCGCTACGCCGACGGGGGTTCCTCCACCAAACCGCTGCCGTCCGTCCCGACGGCCGACCTCCTCCCCCGGTCCGGGGTCGGCCACGGCCTGACCCTCACCGTCGCACGTGCCTCGGGCACGGGGCCGTCGATCACCGTCGTGGACCCGGTCACCGACGCCATCATCGTGCCGGCCCCGCCCCTGGCCCCGGCCAGTCCGGACCAGATCCACACGAATCCGCCCGCCTCTCGACCCCGGCGCCACCGTGGGGGCGTCGAGGACCGGCTTCCCGACGTCGACGCGGTCGCGGCCGGCGCCACCAGCATCGAGCTCCCCCGGGGCTGGACCGGTGTCCGGGTGACCTGGAGGGGAACCATGACGCCCCCACGATCCGGGCTGTACGCGTTCTCGTTGACCGGGAGCGGATCGTCCTCGCTCACCTTCGACGGGATGCCGGCCGTCGCCGACACCGTGACCCACGACCAGGGGACCTGGTCGGGTTCGATCGAGCTCGTGGGCGGCCACCACTACCAGATGGACCTCGACTGGACGCCGGTGGCCGACCCGGCGGACATCGCCAGCATCCTCCACCTCGGGATGTCCTACGTCGGCGACGCCATCGCCCAGGCCGTGGCCGCCGCCCGCTCCTCACAGGTCGCGGTGGTGTTCGCCGCCGACTACAGCGCCGAGACCTTCGACCGGCCGGACCTCTCCCTTCCCGGAGACCAGAACGCGCTGATCGCCGCCGTCGCCGCGGCCAACCCCCGGACCGTCGTGGTGCTGAACACCGGAGGAGCGGTGGTCATGCCGTGGCTCGACCACGTGGACTCGGTACTCGAGGCCTGGTATCCGGGGGAGGAGGACGGCGCCGCCGTCGCCGCCCTGCTGACCGGTGACATCGACCCGTCGGGCCACCTTCCGGTGACCTTCCCGACGATCGCGGACCGGTCGGGGATCTCGACGCAGGCCCAGTGGCCCGGGGTGGGTCTGACGGCGACCTACAGCGAGGGCCTCGAGGTGGGCTACCGCTACGACCATGCCACCGGGACCCGGCCGCTCTTCCCGTTCGGCTTCGGGCTCTCGTACACGACCTTCTCCTTCCGGGATCCGTCCATCGCCCGGACGGCAACCGGTGTCGCGGTGTCGGCAGTCGTCACCGACACCGGGAGCCGGGCGGGTACCGACGTCGCCCAGGCCTACCTGACGTACCCCGCTGCGGCCGACGAGCCCCCGGCGCAGCTGGTGGCCTTCGCACCCGTCTCCCTGTCCCACGGGGCCTCCCAGACCGTGACCCTCGACGTGCCATCGTCGGCGTTCCAGTCCTACGTGGACGGGGCGTGGACAACGGTGCCGGGAACCTACGGGATCGGGATCGGGGACAGTTCGGCGTCCCAGCCCGTGAAGACGTCGGTGTCGGTCGGCTGAGTCGGGCACCGGGCCCGACCGGACGGCGACGGCCGGAACCCAAACTCGTGGCGTGGATCCCGACCACGCCGCGCTCCTGGCCGACGTCGACCGATGGCTGGACGCCGCTCGCGACCTGGCCGACGTCCTGTCCCACAGCGGCGAACAGGTAGTAGCCGGGCGCGACCTGCTGGCCCGGTCCATGTCCATCCCCCAAACCATCGCGGCCACGAGCACCACTCCCCGGTACCTCCGCATGAATCTGGCGCCGGCCGAATTCGAGGCGGTCCGGTTCTCGCTCCGCAGCTCGCTCATCAACGCCGCGTTGGCCGAGGGGCTCGAAGGTCGCCAGCTGGTCGAGCTGCTCGGAGTGCCCTCGGACCGGACCGCACGCTTCGTGGACGAACTGGAGCGGCAGAAGCGGGGTGACGCCACGGCGCCGACCCTTCCCCCTGCGGACGACGAACTCCCGGTGGGCCCTGGTGGGAGATCCCCCGGCGGCTCGGTAGGCTTGTGGACATGAGGCGCCGCATGCTCAAGTCCAAGATCCACCGGGCCACCGTGACCGCCGCCGACCTCAATTACATCGGTTCGATCAGCATCGACCCGGTGTTGCTCGAGGCGGCCGACATCCTCGAGCACGAGCAGGTCACCGTGCTCGACGTCGACAACGGGGCCCGGTTCGAGACCTACGCCATCGTGGGCGAGCCGGGGGAGATCTGCCTGAACGGCGCCGCCGCCCGCCTCGTGCACGTCGGGGACACGGTGATCCTGCTCACCTACGGCGACTACGAGGACCACGAACTCGGGTCCCACCGCCCCCGCGTGGTCCACGTCGACGAGAAGAACGCCGCGACCAACCTCAACTAGTCGGAGCTAGAACCCGCTCGGTTCCGTCTCGAGCTCCGGCTCGCTGGGCCGGCCCTCGTGGTGCAGTGGGACGAGCGCCTCGGTCTCCTCGAACCAGAGCAGGGCGTCGTAGCGGGCACCCATGACCGTGGGTACGTAGTTCCCGGATTCGCGTCGGGGCTGGTAGACGACGCCGATGGCCCGATGGCCGAGCCGCGTGGACAGCCAGGCGCCGGAACGGTCGTCACCGAAGTCCAGCACGGCCGCGGCCCCGAGGGCGTGGTGGAGCAGTTCCTCGTGGCTCCCCGCCATCGCCGGGGGAACGGTGAGCACGGACTCCTGAGCCCCCCAGGCCCCTCCGGCGATCACCGACCCACGGTAGGAGGCGAAGCCCACCAGTGCCACACCCTCCGCGCCGTGCCGCTCGCGCATGAGCTGTCCCACGTTGACCATGCCGGCCCGGGCCATGTCCGTGGCCCGGGCGTCGCCCACGTGGGTGTTGTGCTCCCACACCAGTCCCTTCGAACGTGCACCGAGGTGGTGGGCGAGACGGTCGACCGTATCCACCATGTGGACATCCCTGACGTTCCACGACTGCTGGTCCCCGCGGACCATGGTCCGGTAGTACTGCTCGGCGCCCGCGGCGACCTCCGCGTTCTGCCAGGCGTCGAACGCCTCCTCGTCGTCGTGCGGCAGGGTCCGCACCCGCCGCCGGACCGCGGCCAACAGGTCGACCACGTCCGCCTCGCACGATTCCGGCACCAGCCGCGTGCTCCACGCGTACTCCTGGGGATCCTCGCGGTAGGGGATGAAGCACCGCCAGGCCTGCATGGCGGTGGGCACCGCGTCCGGCGCGTGGGCCTCGAGCCAGGCGATGATCTCCCGGAGGGAGTCCCACAACGAGTACACGTCGAGTCCGTAGAAGCCGACCCGCTCGGCCTCCGGCCGGGCCACGTTCCACTCGCGCAGCCAGGTCAGGAACCCGGCGACCTCCTCGTTGGCCCACATCCACGTCGGCCACCGTTCGAACCGGTCGAGCAGGGCGTGGGCGTCGACGTCGTGGCCCTCTTGGCCCCGGACCCAGCGATTGATGCGCCAGCAGTCGGGCCAGTCCCCCTCGACGCCGATCCATGTGAACCCGTGGTCCTCGATGAGACGCCGGCTGAGCAGGGCGCGCCACTCGTAGTATTCGTGCGTACCGTGGGAGGCCTCGCCGATGCACACGAACCGGTTGGGGCCGACCCGGTCGGCCAGCGGGTCGAGATCGGCGACGGTCCGCAGCGGCCTGGCCAGCGAGCGGATCTGACCGATGGCGTCCGTCATCCCGGACCCCGGTGTGCCGACGCTCATCGTCCCTCCCCCGTCCCGGCCGCGGCCTCTCCCGGTGCCAGCAGATGCCGGGTGAACCAGTCCCGGGCGAGCATGGCCGCCTCGGCCAGGGTCCCCGGTTCCTCGAAGAGGTGGGTGGCGCCCGCGATCACGGCCAGCTCGCCGCGACCGGGAGGGAGGGCGGCCAGCGCCTTCTTGTTCAGGTCGAGCACGGCGACGTCCTCACTCCCGACGATCAGCAGCGTGGGTGCGGTCACCTCGGCGAGCCGGGGCATGGCGAGGTCCGGACGACCGCCCCGCGACACGACGGCGTCGATCGACCCGGGCTGGTCGGCCGCGGCCCACAGCGCGGCACCGGCGCCGGTGCTGGCGCCGAAGTAGCCCATCCGGCACGACCGGGTCTCGGGCCGTTGCCGCGCCCACTCGGTCGCCGCCGTCAACCGGTCGGCCAGCAGCCGGATGTCGAAGACGAACGAGCGGTCGCGCTCCTCGCCCGGTGTGAGCAGGTCCAGCAGGAGGGTGCCGAGCCCGGCCTCGAAGAGCACCTCGGCCACCATGCGGTTGCGCGGGCTGTGCCGGCTACTCCCACTCCCGTGGGCGAACACGACCAGTCCCGAGGCGGAATCGGGGGCGTGCAGGTGGCCCTGCATCGTCACCCCGTCGGCCGGGATCTCCACATCGATATCGCAATCGACGCTCTCGGACTCCCACCCTTCTGTCCGGTACCGGCGCGCCGCCCGATCGAGCAGCACGACGACCTCGTCGTCGCTGGTCGGGGAGAAGTCGACGTAGTGGTGGCCGACGGCCCGGAAGTCCTCCGGCTCCGAGACGGCCACGACCTCGTCGGCCTCCGGGAAGTTCCGCAGCGTCTCGGACGGGCCGACCGGCACTGCCAGGACCACCTTGGCCGCCCCGAGGAGGCGGGCGATCCGGCACGCCACCCGGGCCGTCGACCCGGTGGCGATCCCGTCGTCCACCACGATGGCGATCCGGCCCGTGAGGTCGGTCCGGTCGCGGCCGCGCCGGTACCGGCGGATCCGCGACTCGAGCTCGGCACGCTCGTGCCGCTCCACCTCGGCGATCTCGTCCACGCTGACAGCGGCCTGGGCCACGATCCGCTCGTCGAGGACGCGGACACCGTCCTCGCCGATGGCGCCCATGGCCAGCTCGGGCTGGAACGGGACGCCGAGCTTGCGGACCACGATGATGTCGAGGGGCGCGTCGATGGCGCTCGCCACCTGGTAGGCGACCGGCACCCCGCCCCGGGGGAGCCCGAGCACCACGGCGCCGGTGCCCCGGAACCGCTCGAGCCGCTCGGCCAGCCGCCAGCCGGCATCGGCCCGGTCGGCGAACCTGTTCCAGGTGAGCGGACGGATCACCCGGCTCCCACCGCCGACGACGACCCTCGGCCCACCCCCGGCGCTCATGGGAAGCACCGTCGGTTGGCCACGTCGAGGCGTTGCGCCACCTCGACCTCGGCATCCTCGATGGTTGCACTGGGAACGAACCACCGGACGGATCGTCCCACCACGTCGGGGCCACCGCCGTCGACCCAGTCCACCGGGCCGGTGCGGGCGCCGACCGACGCGAATTCGAAGACCTCCGTCCACTCCGCACCGGGCTCGGCGCTCAGCGCCCACTCGACCTCGACGCGGTCCCCGATCTCCTTGGCCGTGGTCCGCCCCACGATGGTGATCGCACCCTCGTCGCCATCCGTCATCCCAACTACCTCCGCTGCCGTACTCCTGCGCCCGGTCCCAGCCCGAAGAATCCGGTCCGAGTACCTCGACCCCTTCCCTGGGTCCGAGAGTCCCATGGTCCACCATCACGATCGCGGTCGGTAGTGCCGAACGTCCTAACTCCCCGTTACCTGCGTCGATGGGCATTTCGGCCCTGTGCCCCCTCAGCGAAGGGCGCGACAACAAGAACGTGACGGATGCGACCGAAACGCCCGACCCGGGCGCCCACGGTGGAAGGAGGACGAATTCGCCCCGTGAGCGGGGCCCGTTCGGATTCCTGGCACCCCGGCTCGCCCAGGAACGCTCCCACCACGCCCTCGAGCGCGACCCCGCCTACATCGAGCGCCAGATCGGCAAGGTCCGGGCGTACACGTCCTACTTCTCCCCCGAGGTCCGGGGCATCGAGCACCTCCCCGCTGCCGGGCCGGCCCTGGTGGTGGGGAACCACAACGCCGTCGCCTACATGCCGGACACCTGGGTGACGGCCCTGGCCATCGTCGACCGGCGCGGGACCGAGCACCCGGCCTACACGTTGACCTACGACCTCCTCCTCGCGTTCCCACTGGTGGGTCCCTTCCTGCGGAGGATCGGCGCCATCCCGGCGGGCAGGGGAGACGCGGAGGCCGCTCTGGCCGAGGGGGCCCTGGTGCTCGACTACCCGGGCGGGGACTGGGAGGCGTGCCGACCGTGGACGGCGCGCAATCGGATCGACTTCGGGGGAAGGACCGGATTCGTCCGACTGGCGCTCCGCACCGGGGTACCACTGGTGCCGGTGGTGGCCCACGGGAGCCACGATTCGGTGGTCGTCCTGGCCAGGGGCGACCGGATCGCCCGGGCCTTGGGGCTCACCGTCATGGACATCAAGGTCTTCCCGATCCTGCTCGGTCCCCTGGGGGTCACCACGGCGCTCCTCCTGCCGCCACCGATGCCGTCCTCGATCACGATCGAATTCCTGTCCCCGATGACCTGGGAGGGTCTCGGTCCCGAGGCAGCCGACGACCCCGGGACCGTGGCGCGCTGCGCAGCCGAGGTCACCGCGGCGATGCAGGCCGCGCTCGACCGACTGCGGGTCGAACGGGCCCACCCGGTGTTCCGGGGGTTCGCCAACCTGGCCGCCCGCACCGTGCGGGCCGTCCGTCACTGACCGGCACGGCCACCCGCGGTCGCGGATCACATCGGTGCGTGATCCGTCCCCTCCTCGCGCGTCGGGACGGTCTGCGCAGCCTCCGTCTCGGGGCGGTCGCTCCGCGACGCCCGCCCCGGGGCCACCGTGACCCCCGCACCGCTCGTCGGCTCGGGCCGGCCGGCGAGCCGGTAGACCTCCGAACCGTCCAGGGTCTCCTTGCTCATGAGGAGGTCCACGAGCTCGTCCAGGGTCGACCGGTGCTCGGTGAGGATGGTCACCGCCCGGTGCTCCGCCTCGCGCAGCAGGCGCGCCACCTCGCGGTCGATGAGCGCCTGGGTGTCCTCGGCGAAGGGGCGGCTGGAGAATTCGGGGCCGCCCGAGCCCAGGAACACCGATCCGCCTGTCGGGTAGCCCACCGGTCCCAATTCGGCCGAGAGGCCGAATTCCCGCACCATCTTGGTGGCCAGCTCCGTGGCCTTGGCCAGGTCGTTCGACGCTCCCGTGGAACCCTGACCGAACACCACCATCTCACTGGCCCGCCCGCCCAGTAGCACGGCCAGCATGTCGTCGAGGCTGTCCTGGCCGAGCAGGTGGCGTTCGACCAGGGGGAGCTGCTCGGTGGCCCCGAGGGCCTGTCCGGCCGGGAGGATGGTCAGCTTCGCGACCGGATCGGCCTTGTCCGAGTAGACCGCGACCAGTGCGTGTCCCGACTCGTGCACCGCGACCGCTAGCCGCTCCGCGGGGATGAGAACGTTCGAACCCTCGCGGCGTCCGAGGATGATCCGGTCCCGGGCCTCGTCGAAGTCGACGGCGGACAGGATGTCACGGCCGGCGCGCACTGCGTTGATCGCCGCCTCGTTCACCAGATTGGCCAGGTCCGCACCGCTGAACCCCGGCGTTCCCCTGGCCGTCACCTCGAGGTCCACGGTGTCGTCGAGCTGCTTGCCCCGGCAGTGCACGTCGAGGATGGCCCGTCGTTCGGGCTGCGTGGGGAGGGGGATCACCACCTGCCGGTCGAACCGGCCCGGCCGGAGCAGGGCCGGGTCGAGGACCTCGGGGCGGTTGGTCGCAGCCAGCACGACGATGCCGGCGGCAGGGTCGAATCCGTCCATCTCGGCCAACAGCTGGTTGAGCGTCTGCTCGCGCTCGTCGTTCGACACCATCGACTGCATGCCACCGCGGCGCTGCCCGATGGCGTCGATCTCGTCGACGAACACGATCGCAGGGGCCCGCTTGCGAGCTTCCTCGAACAGGTCCCGCACCCGCGCCGCGCCGACGCCGACGAACATCTCGACGAAGCTCGACCCGGTCACCGAGAAGAAGGGCACGGACGCCTCGCCGGCCACGGCGCGGGCCAGGAGGGTCTTGCCCGTACCCGGGGGACCGACCATGAGGATCCCCCGCGGCGCGATCGCACCTGCCCGCTCGTAGCGTCCGGGATGCTGCAGGAAGTCCACGACCTCCCGGATCTCCTCCTTGGCGCCGTCGTAGCCGGCAACGTCCGCGAAGGTGGTCTTCGGACGTTCCTCGTCGAACACCTTGGCCTTCGACCGGCCTGCCCCGAACGCCCCCTGCAGCCCCATCCCGCCCCGTTTGGAAAGTCGCCACCAGATGTAGCCGATGATCAGGAAGGGGGAGAACAGGATCAGCCAGGACAGGATCTCGCTGCCGAACGACGTGCCCGACGAATCCGCCGTGACCGCGACGCCCGAGACCTGGAGCTGGGCGAGGAAGTCCTCGCCGGCCTGCGGCGGTATCACCGTCGTGTACTGATCGCCGCCGCTCAAGGTGCCCGACGCGTTGCCGTCGGTCTGGATGGTGACCGTCTTGACCTTGTCGGCCGCTACGTCCTTCATGAACTGCGTGTACGAGAGGGTCTGGGTCGTCGAGTTGGCGACGGGCACCACGAAGAGCAGCAGGAGGCAGATGAGGGCGGCCAGCGGCCACAGCCAGTGGCGCCAGGCCGGCGGTCGTGGAGGGGCGACCGGCGCGCCCTGGTCGTTCGTCGGCGGCGTCGAGGCGTAGCGGGTCATCGGGCGCCACCGGCCCGGTCCTGGTCCACGCCCACCGAACACGACCCGGTGGTCACCGGTACCGGGACGCGTCTTTCGTTCATCGCTGGTGAAGCCACGGAACCAACTATGCGTCCACTCACTACCACCGCACAGGGCCGAACGTCCCGACGGCGATCCGAACCATGGCTCGCCGATGAGTTCGATCTCCCCTGGAGAGGTCGATCGGGAGGCCTCCATCCAGAGGGGGTGACGCAGGGTCGCGGGCGACGTGAACCGCTCCGCGAGGGGACGTTCGGCCCTGCCGTCCACGAGGGGTCGGGCATACGATCACCGGGACGGTCCGACCGCGTTCGCCACGGCGGCGGGCGGGATCACGAGACGGAGCCCAGGAGACGGAGCCCAGGAGATCGGTGCGGATCATGCCAGCAAGACCTACGAATCGCCTGGCGTCGCAAGGTACCTCTTCCGGCCACCGGTCGGCGGTGCCGCCCGCGGGCCGACGATGATCCCGCGTCGAGGACGGGGACCGCAGCCGTGACTGCCGGGACGATGCGGGCGTGGGTGGTCGATCGACCAGGGCCGATCGACGGTCATCCGCTCGAGCTGGTGGAACGGCCGAAGCCGGTGCCGGGTCCCGGCCAAGTACGTGTGCGGGTCCTGGTGTGCGGGGTGTGCCGCACCGACCTCCACCTGGCCGAGGGCGACCTCCCGCCGACGGCCCCGCGTGTGACTCCCGGGCACGAGGTGGTCGGCCGGGTCGACCGCACCGGCCCGGGATGCACCCGGTTCGGCGAGGGAGACCGGATCGGCATCCCCTGGCTCGCCCACACCTGTGGGCTGTGCCGATACTGCCGGTCAGGACGGGAGAACCTGTGCACGGAACCCCGCTTCACCGGCTGGGACGTCGACGGCGGGTACGCCGAGTATGCCGTGGTCGACGAGGACTACGCCTACTCCCTCCCCGACGCCATCGACGACATCGGCGCGGCCCCGCTCCTGTGCGCCGGGATCATCGGGTACCGGTCACTGCTCCGAGCCGAACTCCCCCCGGGTGGTCGGCTCGGGATCTACGGCTTCGGCGGTTCGGCCCATCTCACCGCGCAGGTCGCCGTGGCCCAGGGCGCCACCGTCCACGTCATGACCCGATCGGCGGAGGCCAGGGCACTGGCCCTCGAACTCGGTGTGGCCAGCGCCCAGGACGCGGCCGACCCCCCTCCCGAGCCGCTCGACTCGGCCATCCTCTTCGCTCCGGTCGGCACCCTGGTCCTGCCCGCCCTCGAGGCACTCGACCGCGGGGGCACCCTATCCATCGCCGGCATCCACCTGACCGACATCCCCGCCCTCGACTACGAGCGGCATCTCTTCGAGGAGCGGACGCTGCGCAGCGTCACGGCCAACACCCGGGCCAACGGCGTCGAATTCCTGCGCCTGGCCTCGGAGATCGGCATCCACGCCACGACCCAGCCCTACGGATTCGACCAGGCCGACCGCGCCCTGGCCGACCTGGCGCACGATCGGGTGAACGGGGCCGCTGTGCTCACCATGCCGCCGGACCGGGCATGACCCGGTAGAAGTGCCTGCTGGGAGCGGGCCCATGGGGAGTAGGCCCTCCGGGAACGGACCTGCGGGGTGGTCGGACCCGAGGCGGGTTCTTCTTCTTGGATATGCGCACACTATGCGCCTATCGGAGGATTCCATCGCGACGAGAGAGTCGCTGACCGTTTGCCGGAGAACTCGAGGGCGCAATGGGTGACCAAATGCCCTTCCGAAGTGGCGGTAGAGGCCCGAGGATGGTGCCCATGGTGGTCCACCTGGTGATCAGGCCGTACCTGCGGGCTCCCCGTGCCCGCTAGGCCGGTCGGTTCCGGCGGGCGGGAGGATGCCGACCTCGTGTTGGAGGAGGTGGCCGCGGTCGCCGCCGACGTCCACGGTGGGAGCCCACCACCGGTCACCCTGGCCAGCGATCTCGCCGTCGACCTGGGCCTGGACAGCCTCTCGGTCGTCGAGCTCTACGACCGCCTCCAGACCGCATTCGGCATCCCGCTTCCCGAGGAGCTCCTCGCCACCGCCACCACGCCGGGTGACTGGCTAGCGGCGATCCTCGAGGCCGGCGGGCATCCGGCCCGCGCATCCGATCGACCGACGGTGGCGCCGACCGCCCTCCGAACCCGCGGTGGGGACTGGCCGGTGGCTGCCGAGACGCTGCTCGACGCGCTGGCGTGGCATGTCGAGCAGCACCGGGACCAGAGCAGCATCCGCATCCTCCACACCCATGAGCGGTCGGCATACGAGGACCTCACCTACGGCGACCTCAACGCCGGCGCCCGGTCGGCGGCCTGCGGGATGGTGGCGGTCGGGCTCGGTCGCGGCGACCGTGTCGTGCTGATGCTGCCGACCGGTCGCGAGTACTTCATCGCCTTCCTGGCGACACTGCTGGCCGGCGGGGTACCGGTACCGATCTACCCGTCCGCCGCGCCGCAGCAGCTGGCGGAGCACCTCGCCCGCCAGGTCCACCTCGTCGAGGACTGCAGACCCTCCCTCCTCGTCACCACCGACGATGCCGTGGCCGCCACCCGCGCCGCCTATGCCGGGGTTGCGTCGCTGTCATCCGTGCACAGCCTGGACACCGTGCTGGGCGCATCGGACGGGTCCCGCCGACTGCACGCCGCCTCTCCCGAGGACCCTGCGCTGATCCAGTACACGTCGGGCAGCACCGGTGAGCCGCGTGGCGTCGTGCTGACCCACGCCCAGCTCCTGGCGAACGTCCGGTCACTCGGTCGGGCGGCGGATGTCACTACCGACGACGTGTTCGTGAGCTGGCTACCGCTCTACCACGACATGGGACTGGTCGGTGCCTGGCACTGCACGATGTACTTCGGACTGCCGCTCGTCCTCCTGTCGCCACTGCAGTTCCTGGCCCGGCCGGTGAGCTGGTTCGAGGCCATCTCGGCCTACGGGGGAACGTTGACCGCCGCTCCGAACTTCGCCTTCCAGACCTGTGTCGATCGGATCAGCGACGCCGAAATGGACGGACTGGACCTGTCGTCGTGGCGCGTCGCCATCGACGGGTCCGAGCCGGTGAGCGAGCCGGTCGTCGATGCGTTCGTCGAGCGGTTCGCGTCCCACGGTCTCCGACGCGGTGCGATGTGCCCCGCATACGGACTCGCCGAAGTGGGCCTCGGCCTCACCATCACCCCGGTCGGCCGTGGGCCGCGGGTGGACCACGTGTCACGCGCACGCCTGGAGCGGGAAGGTCGGGCCGTGTCGGCGTCGGCGGGCGCCACGGGGACGAGGGCCGTCGTCAGCTGCGGCGTCGTGATCCCCGGCTACGAGATCCGGGTGGTGGACGAGCGGGGGCACGAGCTCGGCGACCGCCGGGAGGGTCAGCTGGAATGCCGGGGCCCGTCGGCCACCGCAGGCTACTTCGGCAACGCCGAGGCGACGGCGGCGCTGTGGCACGACGGATGGATGCGGACCGGTGACCTCGGCTACATCGGCGAGGGCGAACTGTTCGTGACCGGCCGGGTGAAGGACCTGGTCATCCGCGGTGGCCGGAAGCTCCATCCCGAGGATCTGGAGGACGTGTTGGCCGGACTCGAGGGCCTGAGCCGCGCCGGAGTGGCCGTGTTCGGGTCCACCGACCCGCACCGGGGGACCGAACGTCTGGTCGTCGTCGCCGAAACCGACCTCGAGCCGGTGGCGGCCCGCAGCGAGCTCACCGATCGGATCAAGCGGTCGGCGAGGGAGACCCTGGGTGTCCCCGTCGAGGAAGTCCTCCTGGTCCCGAGCGGCTCGATCCTGCGCACCGCCAGTCTCAAGATCCGGCGGAGCGCGACCCGCGAAGCATTCGAAGCCGGTGCGTACGGTGGGGTCCCCCGGCCGGTCGGCGGGCGCCATCGGGGACCGGCACGCCCCGACCCGTGGCTCGCCGCCAGGGACCACTTCGAGGCAGTGGTCGGCTGGCTGTACGCCGCGTACCTGTGGGCACTGGTCGCACTCGTCGGCGTGCCGCTGTGGTGCATGGTGGTCCTCCTGCCCCTGCCCGTGCGGATCCGCTGGTCACTCACCCGGGGGGCCGGCCGCTCCTTGCGCGAACTCGCCGGCATCGGCCTCGAGGTACGCGGCGAGCCACCGGCACCGGGGGAGCCGACCGTGGTCGCGGCCAACCACGCGAGCTTCGTCGACGCGCTCGTCGTCGTGTTGGCCCTCGGCGGGCAACCGGTCTTCGTGACCAGCAGCGACATGGCGGGAGTGCCGTTCGTCGGGAGGTTCCTACGACGGCTGGGCTGTGTGTTCGTGCATCGCGACCAGACCGACCGCAGTGCCGACGACGTGCGGGCCATGGCCGACCTGGTCCGGGCCGGCCGGACGCTGGTGGTGTTTCCGGAGGGATCGATCGTGCGTGCACCGGGAGTGCGCCCGTTCCACCTGGGCGCTTTCGCGGCCGCAGCCGCCGCCGGCTGCCCGGTGGTGCCGGTGGGCCTCCACGGGTCACGGGACGTGGTCCGACCCGGCTCCTACCGCCCGCGTCGGGGTGCGGTCGTCGACGTGGTGTACGGGCCACCCCTTGTCGCCGTCAGCGACGACTTCGCCGGCGCCGCCGACCTCGCGCGGCGCACCCGGGAATCGGTCGTCGCACTGAGTGGCGAGCCCGCAGTCGACTGACGGTCGGGGCTCAGATCCCGAGGCCGGTCAGCTCGCCGATTTCGTGGACGTCGCCGGCCCAGCCGACCAGGAGCGGATCGAGGGGTCGGATCTGCACGAGGTCCTTGCCGGTGTAGGGCATCGTGTGCAGGACGTAGCGGATGGCGTTGAGCCGGGCCCGCTTCTTGTCGTTCGACTTGATGACCGTCCAGCGGGCCTCGTCGATGTCGGTGGCGAGGAACATGGCGTTCTTCGCCTCGGTGTAGTCGTCCCA
>JBEKRV010000007.1:0-116160 GCA_049517675.1 Acidimicrobiales bacterium | reverse complement strand
ACTCCCCTGGACGGTTGAACCGTCCAGGGGAGTCCGAACCGAGGGAAGTGGATCGACGAGAGGAGCGGGAGCACTTCCGTGGTTACAGGACCCGTCAGCTTCTCCGGGCTGGAGTCCGGACTCGACACCTCGTCCATCATCACCGCCGAGATGTCGGCGTACGAGCAGCCGCTCAATGACCTCGAGGCCCAGCAGACCTCGATCAACACGAACATCTCCGACTTCCAGGCGCTCAACACACAGTTGCTCGCCCTCCAGCAGGCGGGCGATGCCCTGGCCGACCCGTCGGCCTACAGCCAGGCATACGCGGCGACCTCGTCGGACTCCGCGGTGGCCAGTGCCAGCATCACCTCCGGCGCCGAGTCCGGGTCGCTCACGTTGGCTGTCGACCAACTCGCCACCGGATCCACCCAGATCTCCTCGGGGACGGTCGCCTCCCCCGACGACGTGGTGACCTCGGGGAACCTCCTCATCGGGACGGGGGGCGCCGCGCTCGGCATCGCCTCGTTCGACGGCACCACCGGGCTCGCCACCGGCACCCACACCATCTCCGTCACCCAGGCGTCCGCGGGTGCCACGATCGTCGGCGGGACCGCGGTGGCCGCCACCACCACCGTCACCGCCGCCAACGACGGACTCGACGTGACGGTCGACGGGACGGCCCAGACCGTCGACCTGGCCGCGGGGACCTACACCGCGTCCCAGTTGGCCCAGGCCGTGACCGCTGCCTCCGGAGGCACGCTCACCGCGTCGGTCAACTCCTCGGGTGAGCTGTCGCTCGCCACCACCGAACAGGGGTCGACGGCCTCGCTGCAGATCACCGGGGGCTCGGCGCTCACCGCCCTCGGTCTCGTGGCCGGCGCGGCGGTCAACGGGGTGGACGGGATCGTGGACGTGGACGGAACGTCGACCACGGTGGACGACATCGCCGGATCGGGCTCGACCACGGTCGCACTCGCATCGGGAACGGGAGGCACCCTCAACGCCACCATCACCGGAGGGCTCACCGTCGGTTCGATGACCGCCGACAACCTCTCTCTCGGTGACGGCTCGCTGAGTTCGGTCGTGTCGGCCGTCAACAGCGCCGGGCTCGGCGTGACGGCCAATGCGCTCCAGGTGGGCACCGACAGCTACGCCCTCGAATTGAGCTCCGATGCCACCGGGTCGGCGGCGGCCGCGACGGTGGACACCCAGGCCTTCGCCACCTCGGGACTCGGGACCCTGACGACCACCACGGCAGCTCAGGACGCGATCGTCTCGTTGGGAGGGGTCGGCGGTTACCAGGTCACCTCGGACAGCAATACCGTCACCGGACTCCTCCCCGGCCTCAGCGTGCAGCTCACCCAGGCGAGCGCGACGCCGGTCACGATAACGGTCTCCCCGGACGGGTCGTCGGTGGCAGGAGACGTCCAGACCCTGGTGACCGCGGCCAACCAGGTGCTGTCCACGATTTCCACGGACACCGCCTACAACGTGCAGACCGGTGTGGCCGGGCCGCTCAACGGCAACACATCGCTGACCTCGCTGGCCCAGCAGGTTCTGGCCATGGTCGGTAACGCCGTCGGCACGTCGGGATCCGGCTCCGACGGGACCGCCGGGGAGTCGGCCGGGGTCGCCATCACCAGTCAGGGAACGATCACCTTCAACCAGACCGCGTTCGAGGCGGCGTACGCGAAGGACCCGTCCGCCGTGCAGGCTCTGTTCACGGAGGGTGGGACGTTCACCCCCGCTTCGCCGACATACTCGGGCCTGGCCACCGTGGCCGGCGGGTCCGACGACACCGTTCCGGGAACTTACGCGGTCACGGTGTCCCAGTCGGCCGAGCAGGCGGTCGACACGGGTTCGGCCACCTGGGCCGCCCCCACCTCCACCTTGACGAACGCCGAGTCGTACACGATCACCTCGGGATCGGCCAGCGCCACCTACTCGGCCACCGCGGGGGAGACCATCTCGGACGTCATCGACGGGATCGACTCTGCGCTGGCCGGAGCGGGAATCAACGTCTCGGCCGCCCTCGTCGGCACGGCCGGCGCCTACCAGGTCCAGTTGGAGAGCGCCGCCTACGGATCGGGCGCCACGTTCGGCGTTACGGCATCAGGGGCGGACCAGCTCGGTCTGACCACGGCGGGAACCTCCTTCACCGGGACCGATGTGGCCGGCACCATCGACGGTCAGACGGCCAGCGGCTCGGGCCAGGACCTCAGCCTGTCCGGCAGCAACGATCCGGCCGATGGTCTGGTCGTCCAGGTCACCGCGACGGGCATCACCACGTCCACGCCGATCGGGACCATCTCCTACGCGCCCGGGATCGCCCAGGGCCTGGCCCACATCGCCCTGGAGTCGTCGCTCGGGCCGAACGGGCTGATCCCCCTGGCCATCACCGGTCAGCAGGCGACGCTCGCCCAGGTGACCTCGGCGATCTCCATGCAGAAGCAGCTGGTCGCCACCCAGCAGGCCTCGCTCACCGCCGAGTTCCAGAACCTCGAGACGACGATGGCCCAGCTCAAGTCCGAGAGCTCCTTCCTCAGCGCCCTCAGCGGGGACAGCTCCTCCTCCTCCTCGTCCTCCTCGTCGTCGGGCTCGTCGTCCACGACGAACACGTCGTCGTCGTCGTCCAATGGCTGAACCAATGGGAGGTAGACCCCGATGACGATGACGCGCAACCCGGCGGCCCGCTACCAGTCCAATGCGGTCCAGACCGCCCCGGGCCCCCAGTTGCTCGTCATGCTCTACGACCGGCTCGCCGCCGACATCGAGGTCGCCGAACGGGCGATGGGGGAACGCGACTACTTCGTCGCCAACGAGACCGTCCAGCACGCCCAGCAGATCGTCCGCGTCCTGCGCCACAGCCTCAATCCGGACGGGTTCGAGGGTGGTCAGGAGCTCCTCTCGCTCTACGACTTCCTCATCCAGCATCTGGTCGAGGCCAATTTGGAGAAGAACCAGGCCAAGATCCGGGAGTGCGGGACGATCGTCGCCCCTCTCCAGCGTGCCTGGCACCTGGCGGTCGTCAACCCCGAAGGGAACGATGCCGCCGACCACGTGGGCTGACTACCTCGAGGCGGCGGGCAGCCACCTGAGCGCGTCGCGGGCCGCGGTCATCGCCGGGACGGCCATCCCGTCCTCGCCGCCGCGCCCCACCGGGCCGATCCCCGAGGACCTCGTCCACCGGGCGGACGCGCTCGCCCTGGGCTACGACCTCCTGGCCCTCGAGGTCCACACCCGCATGTCGGACATCCAGCGACGCCGGCGGGCCATGTTGGAGCCTGCGGTGCGGCCTGCCCACTTCGTCGACCGGCACGCCTGACCCGCGCCGGACGGGGCGGTCGTCACCGAGGATCCGGTCGGCCCTCAACTTTGATGATCTCGGGGACGTAGTACCCATCGAGCAAGGATTGCTCGCGTAACGGCCAGGACGGCTCCCGCTCCCAACATCAACGGAGGAGGGCGTTCATGGCCGACGCCGCCCAGTCCATTGGGATCCTGCAGTTCGCTCTCGACTCGGTGGTCGACCAGCAGCAGGTGATCGCCAACAACATCGCGAACAACGACACCCCCGGCTACCAGGCGGGCGAGGTGACGTTCGAGCAGTCCCTGGCCACCGCCCTCACCCAGGGCGGCGCCGCGACCCAACAGGTCGTGCCGGAGGGCCTGCCCTCGGGGAGCAACGGCAACAACGTGTCGCTGCCCACCGAGATGACCCTCATGCAGGAGAACGATCTGGAGAACCAGACCGTGGTCAACGCGCTCAACGATCAATTCTCCGTCCTCTCGGACGCGATCACCGGATAGGAGGCCCGTCATGTGGGATGCACTCAACATCGCCGGCTCCGGCGCCAACGTGGACCAGACGTGGATCGACACGATCGGCGGCAACGTGGCGAACATGGAGGACGGTGTGACGCCGGGACAACCCGTCTACCAGGCCGAATACCCTGTGGTCACCGCCGAGGGGGAGCCGGGTGACTCCGTCGCCGACGGCGGTTCGCCCGTCTCGGCGGATGGGGTCCAGGTGACCGGGGTCGAGCTCGGACCCGCCCAGGGACAGCAGGAGTACGACCCCACCAACCCACTGGCGGACGCCCAGGGCGAGGTCACGTATCCCGTGGTCGACCTCGGCAGCGAGATGACCCAGCTGATCGAGTCCCAGACCTCCTACCAGGCCAACTCGTCGGTCATGTCCCACGCCACGACCGCCTACCAGGCGATCCTCGACATGAAGGTCTGACGTGATCCCGGCCATCCCCTCCATCCCGGCGACCCCCTCCATCGGGTCGTCCGTCGAGTCCGGCGCCTCCCAGGCTGGCGCCGGTGCCACGGGCGACGCGTCGTCCTCACCGTTCTCCAACATGCTCGGGAGCGCCCTCGACTCCCTCAACGGCTCCGAGCAGACCGCCACGAACCTCTCGCTCCAGGCGGCCTCGGGAAACGCCAGCATCGCCGACGTCACGGTCGCCTCCAGTGAGGCGGACCTCGAGACGCAGCTGGTCACCGCGGTCCGTGACAAGGCGGTCAGCGCGTTCAACACGATCATGGGCATGCAGGCGTAGGCGTGGCGCTCCTCCCGGTGAACCGTGACTCGCTGACGACGGCCCGCGGCCGCATGGGGATGATCGGCGCCGGCTTCACCACCGGCCAGAAGGTCATGACGGGCCTGGCCGTCCTCGGCGTCGTCGTCGGGGGCTTCCTGTTCACGAAGATGGAGTCACAGCCCAGCTACCAGCCGCTCTTCACCAACCTCTCGGCGTCGGACGCCGGCGCCATCACCTCACAGCTGACCAGCCAGAAGGTGCCCTATCAGCTCGCCGACGGCGGCTCCACCGTGCTCGTCCCCGCCAACGATGTCGACCAGGAGCGGGTGGCACTGGCCCAGCAGGGACTCCCCGAAGGATCGAACGTCGGCTTCTCCGAACTGGAGAAGAGCGGCATCACCTCGTCCGAGTTCGTCCAGCAGGTCGAGTACCAGCAGGCCCTCGAGACGCAGTTGGCCCAGACCATCGAGTCCATCGAGGGGGTCCAGTCCGCCCAGGTCAGCCTCAACGTCCCCCAGCAGAGCCAGTTCGTGATCGGCAACCAGCCGGCGACCACGGCGTCCGTCCTGGTCGACCTGACCCCGGGCACGGTGCTCACGTCGGACCAGGTGGCGGCCATCGTCCACCTCGCCGCGTCCTCGACACCGGGTCTGTCCACCTCCGACGTCACCGTGGTGGACAACCACGGCGACGTCCTGAACGCCCCAGGGGTGGCCTCGGGCGGCTCGGGCGGGTCCAACACCGACCAGACCAACGACTACGACGCCGAGGTCGCCGGCTCGATCACCTCGCTGGTGGACAAGGTGGTCGGCCCGGGGAACGCCGCGGTCCAGGTGCACGCACTGTTGGACTTCGACCAGGTCAACACCACGACCAACGGACTGCAGCTCGGCCCCAACGGTCAGCCGATCACCGCCCCGACGGGGAGCACCACGTCGACCAGCACCGGTGCCGGCGGGGCGTCCGCCACCGGGGTCATCGGGTCGACCACGTCGACGACCTCGCCGTCGGGCAACTCGACCTCGTCCAGCTCCCAGGTCACCAATGCCGTGGGACAGGTCAGCGAGACCGTGGCCCAGGCCCCCGGCAAGGTGGAGCAGACCTCGGTCGCGGTGCTCCTGAACTCGTCCGCCACCAAGCACGTCAACCAGGCGCAGATCGAGGCGCTGGTGACGGCGGCGGCCGGGCTCAATCTGGCCGGCGGGGACCAGCTGGTCGTCTCGTCCATGGCGTTCGCCCCGTCCACCGCCCAGACCGGTGCGCTGGGCGCCGGAGCGGCGTCCGCTTCGGGCGGTGGGAGCATGATCGAGACGGGTGGCCTGGTCCTCCTGATCGTCGGCATGCTGGCCTTCGGCCTGTGGGCGTCGAAGAAGCGCAAGCCCCTCTACCAGGAGGTCCCCGTCGGGGCGCTGGTCCAGGGGATGACGATGACCAACCTCGACGAGGACGACCCGACCGGTGAGCTCCCCGTCTCCCGGGGGTCGGTGGCGCTCGAGCTCGGCCCGGACGCGGTCCTCGCCCAGGTCAACAACATCGTCGAGCAGCGTCCGGCCGAGGCGGCCCGACTCCTGCGGATGTGGGCGGAGGAGCGCAAGGACGCCGACCGGTCGGTGAGCGAGCTCCGGGCATGAGCACCCCGGCGGAAATGGCCCTCGGGGCCATCGAGATGAAGGAGCAACAGGGCGGAGGGGCCGACCCCGCCGGTGCGACGCCGGCGGCGCCGACGGTCCAGCTGACCAACCGGCAGAAGGTGGCGGTCGTCGTCGCCCAGCTGGGGCCGAAGAAGGCCCAGCCGATCCTGAGCGAGATGTCGGACGAGGACGCCATCGAGCTGACCACCGACATCGCCAACCTCCCGCCCCTCGACACCGAGACGGTGGTCGCCGTTCTGGGGGAGTTCGTCGAGAAGGTCCACGACACGAGCCTGGTCAGCCAGGGCGGCGTCGACTTGGCCCGCCAGTTCCTCCAGGAGCGCCTGGGCCAGGCCCGGGCGGACGAGGTCCTCGGCGACATGGAGTCCGCGGTGGCGTCCGGTCCGCTGACCGGTCTGGGCAACGCCGATCCGCGTCAGGTGGCGGGCATCCTGGCCGAGCAGCAGCACCAGACGGTGGCCGTCCTCCTCGCCTACATGCGTCCGGAGGACGCGGCGCGGGTGATGGCGGAGCTGCCGGCGGAATTCCGGACCAAGGTGGCGCGCCGCATCGCCCAGCTGGAACGGGTCGATCCGGTCGCCGTGCGCCAGACCACCTCGCTGATCGAGGCAAAGCTGCGGAGCATCCATTCGACGGCCGCCACCACGGTGGCGGGCGGTGCGGCGGCGATCGCCGAGATCCTCAACCACTCGGACCGTTCCACCGAACGCCAGATCCTCGGTGAGCTGGAGGAGGAGGACTCGGATCTCGCCGATCAGATCAGGGCCAACCTGTTCACGTTCGACGACGTCCTGGCCCTCGAGGACCGTTCGCTCCAACAGATCTTCCGGAAGGTGGCCCCCTCCACGCTGGCCGCGGCCCTCAAGGGAGCCCAGCTCGAGCCCGAGGTCATGGAGCGCCTCCGGAAGAACCTGACCGAGCGGGCGGCGGAGAACCTCGACGAGGAACTCGAGGTACTCGGGTCCATCCGTGCCTCGCAGGTCGACGCCGCCCAGGCCGAGGTGGTGCAGACGGCGCGCCAACTCGATGCCGAAGGTGTCATCATCATCGCCCGCAACGACGACGAGGTGATCGAATGACCCCCTCGTCACCCCGGACGTCGGACCCGGTCCAGCCGCGGCTGCGGAGCCAGCCCGGGGACCCCATCACGATCAGGCGCCGGCCCGTCGACCCCGCCCGGCCCATCGACTACCGGGCGTTGGGCGCCAGCGGCGGGAGCGGCGGCGGGGCGACCGGGGACTTCGGAAACCGCCTCGACGACGCGTTCCGTGCCGGCCACGATGCCGGGTTCGCCGCTGGCCAGGCTGCGGCCAGGGCCGAGATGGAGCAGAGCGAACTCGACGGCAGGTCGAGGGTGGATGCGGCCCTGGCCTCGCTCTCCCGGTCGGTGGAGTCGACCCGGCACTCCTTCGAACGGCGTCGTGCCGAACTCGAGGAGTCGATCCCCCAACTCGTGTTCGACGTGCTGGTCGCGCTGGTCGGGGTGGAGTCGGCGCTGTCGGTAGATCCCGGGCGCCAGGCGATCGCCCGGGCGCTGGCGCTCGACACCGGATCGACGCACGCCAACATCCGTCTGCATCCCGACGATGTCGCCACCCTGGGCGAGCTCGCCGAGCTCGAGTCGGGCCGCACCCTGACCGTGATTGCCGACTCCGCCGTCGAGCGCGGCGGGGCCCTGGTCGACATCGGGGAGACCACCATCGACAGCCAGCTGTCGGCCGCGCTCGACCGGGTCCGGGCGGTGCTCGAGGAGTGTGGCGTGGGCGGGGACGGGCGATGAGCCCGGTGCTGGACGACCTGGCCGAACGTGCGGTCGCCGCGGCTCGGCCGAAGCGGTACGGGCGGATCTCGCAGGTGATCGGGATGTCCATCGAGGTGACGGGGATCCCGTCGGCGGTCGGCGACGGACTGCTGCTGCTTCCCGAGGAAGGGCCGATCGAGGCGGAGGTGGTCGCCCTCCGGGACGGCCGGTCGGTCTGCGTGGCGCTCGGGGAGACGGCAGGCCTGCGTGAGGGAACTCCGGTCACCCCCTTCGGCGGTCCGATCCCGATCCGGCTGGGCGCGGACCTGCTCGGTCGTGTCCTCGACGGCATGGGACGACCGATCGACGGCGGGCCGGCTCCGCGCGGGGTGGTGGCGTCCATCGACGGGCGTCCGCCCCACCCCCTGCGACGCGGCCTGGTCGACGAACAGCTGCCGCTGGGCGTGCGGGTCCTGGACGGCCTGCTGCCGTGCGGCAAGGGCCAACGGCTCGGGATCTTCGCGGGGTCAGGGGTGGGGAAGTCGTCGCTGCTGTCGATGATCGCGAGGGGCACCCGCGCCGACGTGTCGGTCGTGGCGCTGATCGGCGAGCGCGGCCGGGAGGTCGCCGAGTTCATCGAGCGGGATCTCGGACCCGAGGGGATGGCCCGCTCCGTCGTGGTGGTGGCCACGTCCGACGCCCCGGCCATGGTGAGGATCCGGGCGGCCTTCACCGCGACCCGCATCGCCGAGTGGTTCCGCGATCGCGGCGACGACGTGGTGCTCATGATGGACTCGGTGACCCGTTTCGCCATGGCACAGCGCGAAGTGGGGCTCGCTGCGGGCGAGCCACCCGCCACGCGTGGCTATCCGCCGAGCGTCTTCGGGCTGCTTCCCCGGCTGCTCGAGCGCAGCGGGCGGGCTGAACAGGGATCGATCACCGGTCTGTACACGGTGTTGGTCGAGGGCGACGACATGAACGAGCCCATCGCCGACACCACCCGCTCGATCCTCGACGGGCACATCCGCCTGTCACGGTCGTTGGCCGAGGCCAACCACTACCCGGCCGTCGACGTCCTCGAGTCCATCTCCCGGGTGGCGCCTGCCGTGGCGCCCGCCGAGGTCCTCCAGGCCACCGGGCAGGTCCGGGAGCTGATGGCGGCGTGGAGGGACGCCCGGGACCTGATCGAGATCGACGCCTACGTGGCCGGCACCAATCCGGTCGTCGACCGGGCGATCGAGCTCCGTCCCGCCATCGACGCGTTCCTCCGCCAGTCGACCACCGAGTCGAGCGACCTGGGGTCGACCCGCGAAGCCCTGATCCGCCTGGTCGAGACCCCGGTGGCGGCCTCGTGAAGGCCTACCGGTTCCGCCTGGAGGGGGTCCTGCGTGTGCGGGAGGTGCGCGAGCAGCTGGCCGCCCACGCACTGGCCGGCGCGACCCGGCAGCTGGGCCAGGCGGAGTCGGCTCTCGACCGCTCGCGCCGGGCCCTCGACGAGCTCGAGCCGCCGAGCGGCCAGGTCACCCTGGGCGAGGTGGAATGGGTCCGCGACCAGGCCGAACGCATGGCCGAGGAGCTGGCCGCACGGGCGGAGGCCGTCGACGCCGCCTCCAGGCTGGTCGGCGAGGCCCGTAGCTCCTGGCAGTCCGCCAGGACGCAGTGCGCGGTCCTCGAGCGGCTCGATGCCCGCCAGCGCGCGGTCTGGCAGGAAGACCTCGCCCGGGCCGAGGCCAAGGAGATCGACGACCTGGCCGCGCTCAGGTATGCGCGAGGGGGGGCCGCACGATGACCATCGGCTCGATCCTGTCGGCCGGCGTCGACCAGCCCGCCTCCGATCTGCAGAGTGACTCGACGGGCGTCGCCGGGATGGACCCGTCGGCGCAGGACAACGAGTTCGCCGACACGCTCGCCGAGATCACCGGTTCGCCGCCGGGCTCCAACCTGTTCGCCGAGACCCTGGCCGCCGACGCCGGTTCCACGGGCGACGCGGGGGAGTCCAGCGCGATGGGCTCGATGCTGTCGGGCGGTCCGACGGTTGCCTCCGCCACGAGCCCATCGGACGAGAGCTCGGAACTGATGTCGCTCCTCCTCGGCAGTTCGGGCGGACTGGGCGGCGCGTCGGGTCTCGGCGGTGTGGCCGACCAGGGTGGTGCGGGCACGGGCGGACCGACCGGTTCGGATGTCGTCTCGGAGGCCGAACAGTTCATCGGCACGCCCTACGTGTGGGGTGGGTCGAGCCCAGGTGGGTTCGACTGCTCGGGCCTCGTGCAGTACGTGTACGGCCAGCTCGGGGTGTCCCTCCCCCGCACGAGCGAGGAGCAGGCCGACGTGGGCACGCCGGTCGCCAACCTGTCGGCTGCCCAGCCCGGGGACCTCGTGTTCTTCGCCGGATCGGACGGGACGGCCAGCGCCCCCGGTCACGTGGGGATCTACATCGGGAACGGCGAGATGATCGATGCGCCGCACACCGGGACGACGGTGCAGGTACAACAGGTCCCGGCCGACCAGGTGGTGGCCATCCGCCACGTCCTGCCCGACGACCCGTCCACGGACGGTGCCGGGGTCGGATCGATCACCGCGGGCGGCGTCGGGACCGGTTCGATCACGATGGGCAACGTCGCGGTCCCGGCCGCCTACGCCGGGACGATCGAGCAGGCGGCGACGGCCAACGGCATCCCGCCGTCACTGCTGGCAGGGCTGCTCTACCACGAGAGCAGGTTCGAACCCGATGTCGTGAGCTCCGCCGGAGCGGAGGGCATCGCGCAGTTCATGCCGTCCACCGCCGCCGGCATGGGCGTCGACCCGTTCGATCCCACCCAGGCCATCGACGGAGCGGCCAAGCTGCTCGGCTCCTACACCCAGCAGTTCGGCTCGTACGCCGATGCCCTGGCCGCCTACGACGCGGGCCCGTCCGCGGTCGAGGCATACGGTGGGGTCCCGCCGTATGCCGAGACGCAGGCCTACGTACCCGCTGTCCTCGCGCTGGCCGGCCTGTCCGGTAGCGCCGGGGTGGGCTCATGAGCGTCGGCACCGCCCCGGACCTGGCCATGGTCGGCCCCGAGGTCGACCTGGGAATGCCTGCTCCCGCCCCCAGGGGCGAAACGGCGGCGTCCGACGAGGTTCAGCCGTTCGCCGAGGTGCTCTCCAGCCAGCCGACGTACGGCGCGGGCGGATCGACCCGGACGGTCCACGGCACCACCGGGGACGCGGCACGGGGGCGGCCGGACGGCGAGCCCGCCCGTGGCCATGTCCGCTCCGCTGGCTCTGACCCTGCCACGGCCACTGACCCTTCCCCTTCCCCAGCCACGGCCGTTGTCCCAGCCGTTGCCCCAGCCCCAGCCACGGCCGTCGTCCCAACCGTTGCCCCTGCAACTGCCCCAACCGTTGCCACTGCCACTGCCACTGCCACTGCCACTGACCCCGCCACGGCCGTTGTCCCAGCCGTCGCCATAACCGTTGCCAGTGCCTCCTCCACTGCCGCACCGCACGTCGAGCCGACGCAGATCACGAGCCCATCGGCGGCAGATGTCACCCCGCCGACCCCGGGAGCCGTCCCATCGTCCGGCGTCCCCGATGACGGGGGCGATCGGGCGTCGGCAGGGCGTGGACCGGTTGTCGCGGCCGTGCCGACGGGCGTCGATGTCGCCACAGGATCCGCCACAGCGAGGGCCGCCACTGCAGACCACAGGGGCACCGCCGACCACGGGTCCTCGGACGTCACCGTGGCCGCTGCTTCGGCTCCGGCCTCCGTCGGAATCTCCAGCGCCACCCCACGGGCCACCACCCCCGGGGCCACCACTATCGCCACCACCACCGGGGCCATCGCCACCACCACCGGGGCCACCGCCACCGCCCCCGCAGCGGGCGCCCGGCGGGACACCGGAGGACCTCCCCGCCGGGAGACGTCCGTTCAATCACCGTCCGCGGAGCCGGCCCCGGCTGGCACGGTGGGAAGCGCCACCGACCAGCGGGACTCGACAATCGAGCCGGCAGAGAATCCGGCCAGTGACCCGGCGCCGCCTGCCGATGGTCGGGCAGCGTCCGGTGCATCCGCCCTTCCTGCGACCGCCCTCCCCGTGCCGTCACCGGGCAGCACACCGTCGGCACCGGTCGGTGCGGGAGTCGCCGGCGACCCGCCCGCCCCGACCGCCGACCCGCCCGGGGCGCAGGTCCGCTCAGATGCAGTGGCAGATGCCTCAGCTGCCGCCCCCACCGCGGACGGCCCGACAGCAGGCCTCGCCGCCCGACAGTTCGCGGACGCCACGACGATCGTGCCCCGACGCGAGGCGCCCACCTCCACCGGAACGCTGCACGGCCCGTCGGATGCCGTGGCCGGTGACCCTCCGGCGCCGACGGTCGCACCCGGAAGCGCGGTCAGCCCGGTCGGCTCGACCGACGCGGCCGGGGCCACGACCTCCGACGCCGATGGTCTCGACGTCCCAGGGCTCACCGCGTCGATCTCGCGACCTCTCGCCGAGGGGAACGGGGAGTACAGCGTCGCCGTCAGCCTGCACCCGCCCCAGCTGGGCGAGGTCAGGGCACTGCTGTCCCTCCGTGGTGACACGCTCGAGGTGACCCTCACCCCCGAGATGGCGGCCGGCCACGAGGCCCTGGGCAGGGCACTGCCGGCACTCCGCGACCAGCTGGCCGCGGACGGCCTCCGGGTGAATGTCAGCCTCGGTGACCCGCGCGGCCAGTCGAGCGACCGGGAACCGACCGGCGGGAGCGCCGCCGGACCCGGCCCCAACCGGGGCATGCCCGACCTACAGGCTTCCGATCACACTCCGCCGTCGACCGCCGACGACGGCCGGATCCACCTGGTCCTGTGAACCGGGCCCGACGCATGACGACGTGTCCACCGCCAGCCGTACGAAAGGATCGCCCATGACGATGCCCATCTCCTCCACGCCGAGCCCGGCGGTGACCGGCGGCGGTGGGTCGTCGGGCGGAACCAGCTCGACCTCGGCCGCCGAGGACGGCACGGCAAGTCTGCTCGACCCGTCCACGTTCCTCAGCCTGCTGGTCGACGAGCTCAAGTACCAGAATCCGCTGAACCCGACGTCGTCGTCGGACTTCATGTCCCAGATCGCCGAGCTCTCCCAGGTCGAGCAGCTCCAGGCGGTGTCGTCGTCGTCGCAGATCGGCGAGGCGTCGGGTCTCATCGGTAAGACGATCACCGCCAGCAACGACGGCAGTGAGCTGACCGGGATCGTCACCGGCGTCACCAACTCGACCTCCGGCCCGCTGCTCGATGTCGGCGGGACCACCGTCGGCCTCAGCGATGTCGAGCAGATCACCGATCCGGCGGCGTCGGGATGACGCGGCCTCCGCAGTCCGAACCATCACCTCATCGCTTGCACGCTTCCCCACCCAACACGACAAGGAGCCATTCATGACCGTCCGTTCCCTCAGTGCCGCCTCTTCCGGCATCGACATCATGCAGACCGACCTCGACACCATCGGTAACGACATCGCCAACTCCGAGTCCGACGGTTTCAAGTCGGGGACGGCCGAATTCGAGGATCTCCTCACCGAGCAGCTGCAGCCCGCCGGCGCCGCCACCGGTGTCTCGCAGGCGAGTACCAATCCGTCGGCCATCGGCGCGGGTGCCGAGGTGTCGGCCATCGCCACCAACTTCTCCGAGGGTCCCGTCACCCAGACCGGGGTCAGCTCGAACGTGGCGATCGAGGGCAACGGGTTCCTCGCCGTCAGCCAGAACGGGCAGACCGTCTACACCCGTGACGGCGACCTCCAGATCGACACCAACGGGCACCTGGCCACCAACAGCGGCGGCCTCGTCCTCGGCTGGGCACCCAACCAGCCCACGACGTCGGTACCCGGGCCGCTGTCGATCATCACCGGATCGGCCGAGCCGCCGGCCCAGACCGCGAACATCGACCTGGGCGGCAACCTGCCGTCGACGGCGACCTCGCCGGTCACGGTGACCGCGACGCTGTACGACTCACTGGGCAATACCGTGCCGGCCACCCTCACGTTCACCCCGACCGGAACGGCAGGTTCGTGGACCCTGCAGGGCACGGTCCCGGGGGCCGCGACCACCCTGTGGAACGCGCCCCAGACGCTGGTGTTCTCGTCCACCGGACAGCTGCAGTCGCTCAACGGCACCGCGGTGGGGACCGGCACCACCACGCTGGCCATCGGCACGCCTCCGAGCAACTACAACTGGACGGGCGCGGCACCCCAGCTCGACTTCCCGCCGGTCGGTTCGCAGAACGCCGTCACCCAGTTCGCCGCCAACCAGACGATCGCCGTGACCGACCAGGACGGCTACGCCGCAGGCACCCTCCAGTCGTACTCGATCGGCTCGGACGGGGTCATCTCGGGCACCTACTCCAACGGGGAGAGCCAGACCCTCGGGACCATCGCCCTGGCCAACTTCGCCAATCCGCAGGGCCTCGACGACCAGGGCAACACGTACTTCACCGCCACCGCCGCATCGGGCAACGCGCAGCTCGGGGCCCCGGGCCAGAGTGGGCTCGGCACCCTCCAGGGCGGCGCCGTCGAGGGGTCCAACGTCGATCTGGCCACCGAGCTGACCGACCTGATCGAGGCCCAGACGGCCTATCAGGCCAACACCAAGGTGGTCGATTCGTCCTCGACGGCCCTCCAGTCACTGGTCGAAATGTCCTGATCACGCCTGATCCGAACCCATCGCCCCTCAACTTTGTCCCCATAAGGGCCGTTACTCAGAGAAGGGAGATCGACCTCGAGAACGGAGACGCGGGTGATTGCACTGTCCAAGCTCGACGGGTCGACGATGTACATCAACGAAGACCAGGTGGAGCGCATCGAAGGAGAGGCCACTTCGGCCATCTACCTGACCAACGGCACGTACCTTGTCGTGCGCGAAGAGGCGACCGCCATCGTCGAACGGATCCGCGCGGAGAAGCTGGCCCTGTTGACCCGGGCCATCGGCGATGCCCGGTTCGACCTCGAGAAGCCGCCGCTGACGGCGGTCCCCACCGGGCGGGCGTCGCACAGGTGACACCGGTCGGAATCGTGGTGGCCCTGATGGCCATCATCACCTCCATGACGCTGGATCACGGCAAGGTGATGTCGCTCATCGACATTCCCGCGCTCATCCTGGTGGTGGGCGGGAGCCTGGGTGCCACCATGGCCGGCTTCGGCGTCAAGCAGCTGAAGACGGTTCCGAAAGCGGTCAAGAACGTCATCCTGCCGAGCCACGCCCCCGACATGCGGGCGACCATCGATCAGCTCCTGGGCATGGCCAAGGAGGTCCGCCAGAACCCACTGGTCCTCGAGCAGCTCGAGACCGACGACCTGTTCCTCAAGAAGGGTGTCCAACTCATCACGTCGACGTCGGACCCCGAACGGGTCCACGAGCTGTTGGGCGCCGAGGTCAACGGTCTCCGGTTCCGGCACCAGACGGCGATCAAGTTCTTCTCGGACATGTCCGGGTTCTCGCCGACGTTCGGGATCCTGGGGACGGTCATCGGACTGATCGGCGTGCTGGGTCAGCTGGCCAACCCCGGCAAGCTGGGCCCGGCCATCGCCTCGGCCTTCACGGCCACGCTCTGGGGCGTGCTCCTGGCCAACGCGGTGTGGCTCCCCATCTCCAACCGGCTGCGGCGCCAGACCGAGGAAGAGGTCTCCTACCGGGAGATGGTCATCGAGGGTCTGCTGACCATGCAGCTCAACGCATCGAGCATGGACCTGAAGGACCGCCTCTTCGCGTTCCTGCCACCATCCGAGCGGTCGGACGGGAGCGGGTCGGCCTCCGCATCGGCCGAACCGTCGGACGCCGCGGCATGAGCGCGCCGCGACCACCGGCGGCGGTGGGAGGTGGACGTCGCCTCCGTCAGCGGGGTGTGCACGGCGGCGAAGCCGAGCACGAGGAGGGCAGCTCCGAGCGCTGGCTGCTCACCTATGCCGACATGATCACCCTCCTGCTCGTCCTCTTCATCGTGCTGTTCGCCCTCTCCAAGATCAACGAGGCCAAGTACCGGCAGTTCACGCAGTCGGTGAGCCATACCAAACTGGTGGGCGACTCGGTCATCAACGGGACGACGAGCGTGCTGCCGAAGGGCCCCTCCCCGCTATCCGCCAAGCCCGACAACCTGCACAAGATCGAGGCGGAACTGAAGGCCGCGCTCAAGAAGCAGGGATTGCTGTCGGACGTGGACTTCAGCATCAACTCGTCCGGGCTGGTCGAGGGACTCGTCGCCGACTCCACCCTCTTCTCCACGGACTCGGCCCAGCTCACATCGCTCGGCATCGAGATCGTCGACGCATCCGGCAGGGTGATCCAGCGCTATACCAACGCCATCGTCGTCGCCGGGTACACCGACGACGAGCCCATCACCGGGGGTCCCTACGCGAACAACTGGGCTCTGGCCGCGGCCCGGTCGACGTCGGTCGTCGTGCGCCTCACCACCGCGGACCATGTCGATCCCACGCGGGTGGTGGCCGTCGGATACGGCCAGTACCACCCGGTCGTCCCGAACGACACGCCGGCCGCACGGGCGCAGAACCGTCGCGTCAACATCGTCGTGAGCCCCCTGTCGGCCGCACCGGTGCTCTCCGCGCCATGACCCGCAACCGAGAGACATCACCGCACGACTTCCGGCGGACCGAGACCCTCGAACGGGTGCACCACCACGCCATCGGCGCGGTGTTCGAAGCCTTCGCCCGCGCCGGCGGGGCCTCGCTGTCCACGGTGCTCCGCCAGCCGTGCACCCTCGCCCTGCAATCGATGGAGCAGGTCACCTGGGAGGACCTGGCCGTGTCGTTCGGGGAGGGCACGCACTTCTTCACGTTCTCGCTCCCTCCCCTGGCGGGCACCGCGCTGCTGACCCTTCCGACGGTCCAGGCCCTGGCCATGGTCGACCTGCGTCTGGCCGGGACCGGGGAGGAGGAGTATCCCGACCGGGTCCTCACCGAGATCGAGCAGGAACTGCTTGCCCCGGTCATCTCCGGTCTCCTCGACGAGCTGGCCAAGACCCTGGCCAGGCTCCAGGCGACGACGCCGAAGCTGGGCGTCCAGGAGTCGAACATCCAGTTCGTGACCGTGGCGTCCGCGTCCGAGATGTGCCTGGCCGCCCGCTTCAGCTTCGAACTCATGGAACGGGAGCCGACCGAGATCGTGCTCTGCCTGCCCTTCACCACCGTCCGCCAACTGGTGGAGGCGATGTACGGCCGGCCCTCGGGTGACGGAACCACGCCCAGCGAACGGTTCGCCCGCCAACGGCTACAGGAGGTCCCGCTCGAGCTGATCCTCCAGTTCCCGAGCTTCACCACCACGCCCAAGGCGCTCCTGAACCTCGGGGTGGGCGACGAGTTGCATCTCGGGTTCCCCACGGACCGGCCGCTCGAGGTGCGGGCGGAAGGCGTGCTGGTCGCGCTGGCCACCATCGGCCGTTCCGGAGTCCGCAAAGCATGTTCGATCACCGAGGAGGTGCTGTGATGACCGTGTCAGAGACCACTGTTCCCGTCAGAGCCGAGGAGACGCCCGAGGACACCGTCCATCGCGAGGCCATCCGAGAGGCGCAGTTCCGGGGCGTGACCGTCGAGGTGTCCGTGTGGATCGGGACGGCGCGTCGCACGTTCGGCGATCTGGCCAAGCTCCGCCCCGGCGACGTGATCGAGCTCGACCGGGCGGTCGGTGCCCCGGTGGACATCGTCTTGAACCGCGAGGTGGTGATCGCCCGCGGCGAGGTCGTCGACGTGGGCGACGAGTACGGGGTGCGCATCACCGAGATCGTCTCCGACGAGACCGACTGAGGCCTGACATGGTCGCCCACGAGATCGGCCGGACGTTCCTCGCCCTGGGCCTCGTGCTCGGGCTGTTGTGGCTGTTCGCAAAGCTCGCCCGGGCACGCCAGGGCGGAAAGCTCGGGCGGCCGCAGTCGGCAGGCACGTCCGGTCGCATCGACGTCGTCGCCCGGCGGTCACTCGGCCGCCACTGCTCGGTAGCCGTGGTGAAGGTGGGGGGGCGCACGGTCGTGCTCGGGCAGACGCCGCAGCAGATCACCGTCCTGACGGAGATCGACGAGCACGGGGCCGCTCCCCTCGAGGTCGTATCGGAGCCGGCCCGGCCCCGGACCCTCGGCCGGCTCACCACCAACAGGAACGACCTCATGCCAAGGCTGGCACCGGGGTCGGGGGCGGAAGCCCCGAAGGCATGGGATGCCATCGTCGACGGCTTACGGGAGTTGACAGTCCGGCGCTGAGCCGTCGGATCCGGGGCTGTGCCCCGGACTTCTCCCTGCGTTCCCAAGGTCCACCGTTGCCCCTCCCGCTGCTCGCGGCATCCTCCAACGTCAACGTCAATGTGAGCGGACTGAAGGATCCGTCCACCGCGGTCCTCATCATCATCGTCATCACGGTGCTGGCCATCGTCCCGTCGGTGCTGATCATGATGACCGGCTTCACCCGCGTGTTCATCGTGCTGTCCCTCACCCGGAACGCCCTCGGGACCCAGACGGTGCCACCCAACCAGGTCATCGCCGGCCTGGCACTCTTCATCTCCCTATTCATCATGGGTCCGGTCATCACCCAGATCAACCACGTGGCCGTGCAGCCCTACGAGCACGGACAGATCACCGCGACCCAGGCCATCGACCGTGGTGAGGTCCCGCTCGAGCACTGGATGCTCGATCAGACCAGGGCCAACGAACTGGCCCTCTTCACGTCCGCAGCCCACGAGCACACCTCGGACCCGCAGTCGCTCCCGTTGACCACGGTCATCCCGGCATTCGTGCTGTCGGAGATCGAGACGGCGTTCCTCATCGGCTTCATGATCTTCATCCCCTTCATGATCATCGACCTGGTGGTGTCGGCGATCATGATGTCGATGGGCATGTACATGCTGCCGCCCACCCTCATCTCGCTCCCCTTCAAGATCCTCCTGTTCGTCCTCATCGACGGCTGGTCGCTCGTCGTCAGCTCCCTCATCCAGTCCTTCCGCACGTGAGTACCCCGGTGGTCGACACGTTGCAGGGGCTCCGCCGGGATCGCAGGGAGGGCGGGCTCCGATGACCGACAACATGGTCCTCCATCTCGGGTCGCAGGCGCTGCTGCTGGTCGCCGAACTGGCCGGCCCGGTGCTCGTGGTGAGCCTCGCCGTCGGCCTGACCGTGGCGCTCTTCCAGGCCGTCACCTCGATCCAGGAGTTCACCCTGACGTTCCTGCCCAAATTGGTGGCGATCGGCCTGGTCCTGTTGTTCCTCGGGCACTGGATGCTGTCCGAAGCGGTGACCTACTCCGAATCGCTCTACCACTCGATCCCACAGGTCGTCATGGGGCAGGGATGACGTTCCAGCTGTCCTCGGCGTTCGCCGTCGCCTTCATCCTGTGCCTGGTGCGGGCGTCCACCTGGGTGATCGTGTGCCCGCCGTTCTCCAACAGTGCGATCCCGATCATGGCGAAGATCGGGATCGCACTCGCCCTCGCATTCGACATGGCCCACACCGTCCAGCACTACCCGCTGCCGTCGAGTGACATGGGGATCCTGATCCAGATCGTCGTCCAGGCTCTGGTCGGATTCGTCCTGGGCTTCGTCGTGCTGATGTTCGTGTCGGCCGTGGCCGCGGCGGGCAGCCTCATCGACCTGTTCTCGGGGATGAACCTGCCGGCGGCGATCGACCCGCTGTCCCTGCAGCAGACCCCGATCATCGGCCAGTTCTACAACATGATCTGCATGGCCCTGATGTTCACGACCGGGGCCGATCTCGTCATCGTCAACGGGTTCCTCCGCTCGTTCAGCGCGATCGGGACCAGCCTTCCGAGCATCTCGTCGGGCAGTGTGGCCACCCTGCTGACCGGTGACCTGACCACGTTCTTCGCCGCGGCGGTCGAGATCGCCGCCCCGGTGATCGCGGTGCTCTTCGTGACCCAGGTGGTGCTCGCCCTCCTGGCCAAGGCCGCGCCGCAGATCAACGTCTTCATCTTCGGCTTCCCGCTCCAGATAACGATGGCACTGGTCGGCGTCGGCCTGGCCCTGGTGGCCCTTCCCGCCGACGTCGTCAACCTGGTCGGACGGGCTACGACACAGCTCTACGGGGGCTGAGGATGGCACCCTCGTCGGAGAAGACCGAGAAGGCCACTCCCAAGCACCGCAAGGAGATGCGGGAGGAGGGCAAGGTCGCACTGTCGAAGGAGCTCGGCTCGTGGCTCGGGCTGCTCCTGGTGGCCTCGACGCTGCCGGCACTGGGCGGCGCGGCCGCCGCCCGCATCACCAGCTTCGTGCACCTGGTGTTCCAGGCCATGACCGATCCGACCACCAATAACGCCACCGGGGTGCTGACCGCGGGGTTGACCACGTTCGCGCTCGCCGCGGCCCCGATCGTGGTTCTGTGCACCGTCATCGGTGTCGCAGCCGCGTTCGCCCAGGTCGGGTTCCGCTTCACCCCGAAGGCACTCGGCTTGAAGCTGAATCGGGTGAACCCCCTGACGGGGTTCAAGCGCATGTTCTCGAGCCAAGGACTGTGGACCCTCGGGAAGACCGTCCTGAAGCTCGGGATGCTGAGTGCGGTGGCCTTCGTCACCTTGCGCCGGCTCATGGGTGCCGTTCTCGGCGGCAACACGCTCCCGCTGCAGACCACGATGGCGACGACGGCCGCCACCGCAGTGGTGATGCTCCGCGACGTCGGGGGTCTGGCTCTGGCCATCGCCGCGGTCGACTACGGGTTCACCCGCCGGACCTACCAGAAGAGCCTCCGGATGACCAAGCAACAGGTCAGGGACGAGCTCCGTCGGAACGACGGATCACCCGAGGTCCGTCGGGCGGTGAGGAGGAAGGCCCGCAGCCTGTCCCGCCTGCGCATGATGGCCGCCGTCGCCTCGGCCGACGTGGTGGTCACCAACCCCACCCACTTCGCCGTCGCCATCTCTTACGACCGCCAGAAGGACCGGGCTCCCCGGGTCGTGGCCAAGGGTGCCGACTTCATGGCCCTGCGGATCCGCGAACGTGCCGTCGAGAACGGCGTCCCCCTGGTGGAGAACCCACTGCTGGCCCGCACCCTGCACGCCTCCTGCGAGGTGGACGACCTGGTGCCGCCCCGGCTCTACGGGTCGGTGGCCCGGCTCCTGGCATTCGTCTACTCGCTGTCACCGACGGCCAAGGCGATCCGGAGCGTCCACCAGATGGAGTCCGTCGAGTTGCGTTCCGCCGGCTGAGCCACGGATCGTGGTCCCCGGAGTGCGCCGGTGGTGCACTCCGGCTCCAGGATATACGCACCATAGGCACATATCCCGGACGTCGTTCGGGGTGCTCGTCGTCGACCCGACGAAAGTGCCGGCAGCCCCTCAACTCTCGACGGGAACGGGCCGTAGTTCGATCGGGCCAGGAAGGCCACGACTGATCCACGGAGGGAAGCAGGCCAGGCAACACGTCAGGAGTCCCTTCCGTGCAACACGTCCGCAGACGGGCAGGCGTGTGAGTGGCTGACACTCCGCCACCCTCCTTCCGCACCGTCCCCGAGACCCGGATGCGGTCGCTGACCACGATGGCCGTGCCACTGTCGGTGGTGGCCGTGGTCGTCGTGCTCATCGTCCCGCTGCCCACGTTCGTCCTCGACCTGCTGATCACGGCCAACATCACCGGGGCGGTGCTGGTGCTGTTCACCGCCATGCAGGTGAAGCGGCCCCTGGACTTCTCCGTCTTCCCCACGCTGGTGCTGGTCGCCACCATGTTCCGCCTGGCGCTCAACGTGGCGGCCACCCGCCTGGTCCTGCTGCACGGCTATGCCGGTGTGGTGATCGAGGCGTTCGGCCACTTCGTGATCGGTGGGTCGATCCTGGTCGGCCTGGTCGTCTTCCTGATCCTCATCATCATCCAATTCGTCGTCATCACCTCCGGTGCGGGCCGGGTGGCGGAGGTGGCCGCACGCTTCACCCTGGACGGGATGCCCGGAAAGCAGATGGCCATCGACGCCGACCTGCACGCAGGGGCGATCAACGAGCAGGAGGCCCGACGGCGCCGCAAGGAGATCGCCGACGAGGCGGACTTCTACGGCGCCATGGACGGCGCCTCCAAGTTCGTTCGGGGCGACGCCATCGCCGCCATCGTCATCACCATGGTCAACCTGGTGGGCGGCCTTGCCACCGGCATCCTGGTGCAGCACATGTCGGTCAGCGACGCCGTGAACACCTACAGCCTCCTCTCGGTCGGGGACGGGCTCGTCTCGCAGATTCCGGCCCTGCTGCTGTCGCTGTCGACGGGCATCATCGTCACCCGTGCAGCCACGGAGCACGATCTCGGTCACGACGTCTTGAACCAGCTGTCCAAGCACCGCCGGATCGTCCGCACGACCGGGCTGCTGATGGCCGGACTGGCCATCATCCCCGGACTGCCCAAGATCCCGTTCCTCCTCGTCGGGGGGGCCGTCTTCTTCATCGGGTCGCGGATCCAGCACGACGTCATGCAGGTCGAGGAGGAAGCGGGTCCCGAGGAGGTCCCCTCGACCACCGAGACCCCGGAGACCCTGGCCGCCGGCCTGGCCGTGGAGCCCCTGGCGCTCGAGATCGGACTGGAGCTGGTCGATCTGGTGCAGGTGGAGCGCGGGGGGGATCTGCTCGAGCGGGTGAAGGCCCTGCGCCGAAACGTGGCCATGGAGCTCGGGATCGTCATGCCCCAGGTGCACACCCGGGACAACCTCGATCTGCCCCGGGCCACCTACGCCATTCGGGTCCACGGGGTGGAAGTGGCACGGGGCGAGGCACCCCGCGGCAAGCTTCTGGCAATCGGCCAGAACCTGGATAACCTTGCCGGAATGGAAACCCGGGATCCGGCCTTCGGCGGCCGAGCCAAATGGATCTCGGCCGAGCTCAGCCATCAGGCGGCGGTGGCCGGGATCACCGTGGTGGACCGTTCTGCGGTCGTGACCACCCATCTGGCCGAAGTAGTCCGTGAGCACGCCGGCGAGCTGCTGTCCCGACAGGACACCAAGCTGCTGCTCGACGCCATCAAGGTCTCGAACTCGGTGGTGCTCGACGAGATGACCGCGGCCAACCTCACCCTCGGCGACGTGCAGGGGGTGCTCCGGGGCCTGCTCGACGACGGCATCCCGGTGCGCGACCTGGTCCGCATCCTCGAAGCCCTCACCGAACAGGCGCGGTCCCAGCAGAAGGACGCCGACAGCCTCCTGGAGGCGGCCCGCATCGCCCTGGGCTCGACCATCGGGTCGCAGTACGCCACGGACGGCACCCTGGCCATCATCACCCTCGCCCCGGCCTTCGAGCAGAGCCTGCTCGGTGCGCTACGGGTCGGCGAGCGGGGCCGCACGGTCGGCATCGAACCCTCGGTGGCCGAGTCGATGGTCCGCCAGGTCGCCCAGCTGTCCCGTGACGCGGAGGCCAAGGGCCAGAACCCGGTGGTCCTCTGTGCCACCCGGCTCCGACCCGCGCTCCGCCGGCTCCTCAAACCCAGCCTCCCGAGGATCGCCGTGATCGGCGCGGGTGAGATAACGGCGTCCATGCGACTCGAGACCGTCGGGAGCGTGAACGATGGCACTGTGGTCGCGGCCTGATCCGGCGGACACCGCCTCGTCCGGCGCCGACGAGTTCGAGGGCCGGTCGGCAGAGGAAGCCCTGCTCCGGGCCCGCGAAGCCCTCGGAACGTCGGTCGAGCTGCGGTGCTGGAAGACGCGGCGCGGCGGCGTGGCCGGATTCTTCGCCACCGAGGTCTACGTCGCCGGCATCCAACCACCCCCCGGGGCCGGGGGATCCCCGGCCCGGGGGCGACGTGCCGCCAAGGCCCGGGCCGCCGCGCGCCTGGCGTCCTCCGACCGACCGTCACCCGAGGACCTGCCGGACAGCGGGACCGAGGAGCGGGATCCGGTCGTGCGGATCGCGGACGAACCGGACACCGGCACCGATGTGGGCTCCGATCCGTCGGACCAGGTGCCGGACTCACTGGCGGCCCTGGTGGAGGACACGACCGACCAGCTGACGCTCCAGTTCGACTCGATCCCGCCGAACGCCTTCCACGACGTACTGGCCGAGGCCGAGGCCGCCCTGTCCGCAGGGGATGCCGGGTTGAACCGGGAAGCACGGCCGACCCAGCCGGCACCGCGCCCGCCCGATCCCACCCCGACCGATCGCCGGACCGCGCCACCGCCCGTCGAACCCGCGGCGGAAGATGCCTCCGGCGATGCCCCGGCCCGTCCGCCGGTCGCGGCCGAGGCCGGCAGCACCGGGGCGCAGGCCGGCAAGGAGGAAGTTGCATCGCTGCCCGTGGTCGACGCGGACGACGCGGCTTCGGCCAAGGATCCCGCCTCGGCCCCCCGGCCGTCGCGCCCGAAGGCAGCGCGCCCGAAGGCAGCAGGCCCGAAGGCAGCAGGCCCGAAGGCCACGGGCCCGAAGGCCACGGGCCCGGCCACCCGCAAGCCGGCGCCTCGTCCCGTACCCGACCTCTACGACCGCCTACGGGGACTCGGTGTGCCGGAGGCCCACATGCCGCGGGCGGCCACGGCGACCCTCGACGCACTGCTGCAGTCCATGGACCGGCTCCCGGTCGCGCCCCCCCTGCCGACCAGGGGCGGCACGGTGGTGGTCGTCGTCGGGACCCGCCGACCCGTGGACCGGACGGTCCGGTTGCTCCTCGGCGACTCGCCCTACCTCCACGGCCCCCGCCGGGCATCCGGGCAACGGGTGTGGTCCGTCGACGATCCGGCGTCCTCGGACGACGCCGACGACCCGCCGGGCGGACTGCTCCAGACGGGCGACGACCTCCTCACCGTGCAACAGGTCGCCCGGCGCAGGTCGGCCGGGCGCTCGTCCCTGGTGACGGTCGAATCCGATCCCGGCCTCCCGATCCGGTCGACCACCCTCGCCTTCATCGAGAGCCTCCGGCCCGACTACGTGCTCGGTGCGGTGTCGGCGTCGATGAAGCGCCAGGACATCGAGCAGTGGCGGGCGCACCTCCCGTCGATGGACGCGCTGGCCCTGTGGGGGGTGGACTCGACCTACAGCCCGGCGGAGCTGCTGGGCGCAGTGCCGATCACCTTCGTGGACGGTGAGAGGAGCTCGGCGATGGGGTGGACGGTGACCCTGCTCGGCCGGGCGATGGAGTCATTGGAATGAACTGGCGGGACTACCGCGTGCTGGCGGCGGACGTGCAGCGGCTCCGGCCGTTGGCCACGATCGTCCTGGCCATCCTCCTGCTGCTGCCGTCGCTGTCGGAGACGGTCACGGGCGACCTCCCGGTCGTCACCCTCCTGGCCCGGCTGGCGCTCGCCCTCCTCGTCTCGGGTGTCCTGGTCTGGATCGTGACCGGAGTCGTCCTCCACTACGCACGGGTGCAGGCGCAGTCCGGCTCCGAGGGTCGAAGGAAGCGAGATATCGAACGCTGACCCCTGAACTTACTGGGCTCGCGGGCCGTTGTAGACACCGTGGACGAGCAAGAACTCCTCACGCAGCTGGCCATGGTGCTCGACGACGAACTGGAACAGGTTCATTCGCTGAGCTATCAGTTCACGGTGTTGGCGTCACTGGTGGCCAGCGACCAATCCTCGTGGATCCCCCGGTCGGTGAGCGCACTCCAGTCGGCAAGTGAAGAACTCCGGCTGACCGACCTGCGCCGGGCGGCCGTCACCATCGGCGTGACCACGGCGTGCGGTCTCCAGCACGATGCACGCCTGGAGGAGATCGTCGGTGAGCTCCCCGACGAGTGGAAGGTGATCCTCGACGAACGCCGCCGCGTGCTGCTCGAGGAGGTCGCCGACCTCCAGAGCGTGGCCGACCTCACCATCTCCGCCGTCAACCGCCGCTCCGCCCTGGCCGAGGAGGCGCTCGCCTTCCTGCGCAGCGACGACGGATCGACCTACGGCCGCCGCTCGGCGCCCCGGCCCAGGATCGTGCGGGGAGCGATGTGACCGACCTCGGCCTGTCGATCCTGGCGACTGGGCTCAACGCCGACACGGCCGAACTCGACACTGCGTCGAACAACCTCGCCAACATCAACACGCCGGGCTACGCACGCGAGGCGGTGGAGCTCTCGCCGGTGGGGGCGGCCGAGCCCCTCCAGTCCGGCGGAGGAGTGTCCATCACCTCGGTCAAGGCGCTGACCGACGCGGTCTACGGCTCGGCGAACGTGGCAGCCGAAGGGGTGCAGGGCGCGGCCAACCAGGCCAACCAGGTGATGCAGTCGGTGGAGGCCGTCTTCCCCGAGCCCGATGGCACCGGCCTGGCCGCCCAGCTCAACGCCTTCTGGTCGGACCTCTCGACGCTCGCCTCCAACCCGAACCAACAGGGTGCCCAGCAGTCCGTGGCGAGCGCGGCGCAGAATCTGGTGTCCTCGCTGAACAGCAGCTCCACCCAGCTCTCGCAGCTGGCCTCCTCGCTCGAGGCCGAGGTGGGAACCGGTGCGAACGACGGCGGGACGCTGTCCCAGGCCAACGGCCTGCTCACGCAGATCGCCTCGCTGAATGTCGGGATCGTGGCCGGCACCGTCGGGGGCCAGGATCCCAACTCGTTGAGCGACGAGCAGCGCGCCGACGTCAACCAGCTGGCCGGACTGCTCGGCATCTCGACATCCACCACCTCCGACGGGTCCTTGACGGTGTCCCTCGGCGGGATCCAGCTGGTCTCGGGCGACGTGGCCCAGACGCTGGTCACCTCCGGATCGGCGGCCACCGGTGACCTCGCCGTCACCACCTCGTCCGGCGCGCCGGTGACGGCGGGCGGGACGATCGGGGCCACGCTGGCCGCTGTCGACACCGTGCTCCCCGGCTACCAGGCCCAGCTCTCTTCAGTGGCCGACGCCCTGGCCGACAGCGTCAACTCGCTGCAGGCCGGCGGGATGGACGCCAACGGCGATCCGGGTTCGGCCATCGCCGGCGGCTACGGCGGCACCGTGCTCCCGAACATCTTCGTCAACGGCGGATCGACCTCGACCTACACCGACGGCCCGAGCTCGGCAGCGACGATCGCCGTCTCGTCCGCGTACAGTTCCGACCCGTCCCTCATCGCCACGGCCGCCGCACCGGGCCCGGGAAACTCGAACGTCATCGGAACCCCCACGCTGGACACCACCAATGTGCAGGCCATGGCCGGACTGGCCAATTCCGCGAGCGGCCCCGACGCCGTGTACCAGGGGCTGATCGGAGCCCTCGGAACCGAGGCGGCCAACGCGTCGAACACCGCGACCACGGCGACCAACATGGCGACCACGGCGGCCAACAATCTGGCATCGGTGTCCGGTGTGAACGAGAACGAGGAGGAGATCGACGTCATGACGGCTCAGAACGCCTTCCAGGCGGCATCGCAGGCGGTAAATGCGATCGTCCAGTCCTTCCAGTCGCTCCTCCAGGCGGTCTGACGTGCGAGTCGCAGACGTGAGCCTGTCCCAGGCGATCACCCAGCAGCTCAACCAGCAGGAGAGCAGCATCGCCACGCTCGAGGAGCAGGTGTCCTCGGGGAAGTCGCTCAACCAGCCCTCCGACAACCCGGCCGGCGTCGCCCAGGTGCTCCAGCTGTCGAGTCAGGCGAGCCAGCTGGCCAGTTGGCAGGACAACACCCAGACGGCGACGTCGTGGCTCGGCCTGGCCAACGACTCGGCGAACAGCGCACTCGATGCCATGCAGAGCGCGCAGACGCTCCTGCTCCAGGCGCTCAACCAGGGTTCCGAGAGCGCCGCCAACTACACGGGGATCGCCGAGCAGCTCCAAGGGGTCAGCGCAAACCTGCTGGCCACGGCCAATACCCAGTTCGAGGGTCGGCCCATCTTCGCCGGCACGTCGGCCTCCAGCGTGGCCTTCGACGCGGCGGGCAACTACGTGGGGAACGGGGACACGCCGACGGTGATCGTGGGAGCGGGCACCGGTGCCGGCCAGGCGGCCGCACTGTCCGTGCCGGGCACCGCCCTGTTCGGCACGGGCGCCTCCAACGTGTTCACCGTCCTGTCCACGGTCATCGGCCAGCTCAGCACGGGGGCCCCGACGGCCACCCAGCTGAACGCCGCCCTGACCGCTCTCGACGCCAACATCACCACCGCCGAACAGGGGAGCGCAGAGTTGGGGAATGCATCGATCGCCGTCACCGACGCCTCGGCGTCGCTGACCACCCAGCTGACGGCGGCCCAGACCACCCAGTCAGGACTCGAGGACGTCAACGTGGCCACGGTGACCACGCAGCTCGACTCGGAGATGACCAACTACCAGGCCGCGATGTGGGCGGCGTCGCAGGCGATACCCGAGACACTCGTCCATTTCCTGTGATGCCCGCTCCAGGCGGGCCTGGAGTGGCAGGATCTCCATGAGGATCGGTGCTCTCCACCACCGGGTGCGTCACGTGACGTGCAGTCGGCGGCCGATCCCATCAACGAGAAGGAGCCCCTTGCAGACGACCCGCAGCCGTCCCATCACCGCAGAGGAGATGGAGATCACCATGCGCCGAGAGATGCTCGGCTGGCTCGGTGCCGTCCATTTCACGATCGAGCCGATCCCCGAGGCGAACGGTCTGTTCGCGGTGCTCCGGTGCAGCGACACCGTGCGGCTGCGCAGCGGCCCGCTCGTCCCCGAGCTCAAATTCCTGGTGACCTCCCCGTGCGTCCTGTGGCCGCGGTACCAGGTCGCGCTGGACGAGGAGTTCGCCGAGAGCCTCGACCTGGTGGCGCCGGACGATGCGGCCCTGCTCGCCATCGTGACCCCCCGCGATCCGCTCGAGCGGACGACGGTCAATCTCTTCTCTCCCATCGTCGTCAACCGCCACACCGGGATGGCCGACCAGTTCGTTCCGGCGGCCGCCGAGAGTGAGGTCGGTTGGCAGGTGCGGACACCGATGCCCCTCCCGGCGCCGGACGGCGAGACCGAAGGAGGCCCGGATGCTGACCCTCACCCGTGAAGTAGGGGAGAAGATCCTCATCGGGGACGACATCGTGATCACGGTGGTGTCGGTCTCCGAGAACGGCCGGGTGCGTCTGGGGATCGAGGCGCCGAGGCAGATCCGCATCGACCGGGCCGAGGTGCTCGAACGGATCCGTAAGGAGAACGTCGAGGCAGGCACGGAGACCTCCGACCAGATCGCCTGGGCGGTCCATGCCGCCAAGAAGGCGAACCTGCGCTCGGGCGCCAACGACGGGGGAGCCAAGACCGGGAGCTGACCGCCCGTGTCCGGCCCGTCACGCCGGGGGTCGGGCGGACTCCTGCTGTTGTGCCGGGGCGACGTGCTCCGTCCAGCGCTCGCCGTCCCAGTACCGGAGGTCGCCCTCGCCGTAGGGGTCGACCGCCCACCGTGCCGGCTTCGCCGGGGGCGGGGTCAGTCCGTCGCCGCCCAGGTCGATCCTCGGGCCGACCGCATCGGCGAACACCCTCGCGTGCTCGCGGCTGAGTGGCCCGATGGCCTGGATGCTCAGCGCACCTCCGGCACTCGACATCAGGACCCGTCCGCCGACCAGGTACGAACGGATGAGTCGGACGTCCTGGATCCGGCTCAGCGGGATGGCCTTCTCCCGCTTGGTGACGATCCCCTGGACGACGAGGACCCGCTGCGTGGTGAGGACGAAGTGGTGCCGTGACCGCCAGACGGCCCAGAGACCGAGCGTCACCACGTACAGGGGGGCCGTCCAGAACGCCGAGGGAAGCATGTCGAGGACCACTTCCTCGCCCTGTTGGAGCCGGATGCTGCTGACCACCGGTGCCACCCCTTCGTCTCGGGCGACCGAGAACGCCACCAGGACGAAACCGTAGTCCGGGCCGTCCGCGATCAGTGGTTCATGGACGGGACCGGCGGCGAACCTGACGGGCGAACGCGACGGGCGAACCTGATGGGCTCGCCTAAGGTGCTGATCCGGACGACGACAGGCGGGCACCCCATGCACGACGGCATCGAACGTATCCAGAACGCCGGTCCCGAGGCCCTCGGCGAGTCGAGGGTCCCCCGCGAGGCCGAGGAGATCGCACCCGGGGTCCACTTCCTGGCCGGCTTCGGCAACACCACCGTGATCATCGGGACCGGGGCGGCGGCGGTCGTCGATCCCGGACTCCTCACCAACGGTCCCCGCGTGGTGGAGGAGCTTCGCCACCTGACCGATCTGCCGGTCCGCTACGTCATCTACACTCACGGGCACTTCGACCATGCCTTCGGGACCCCCGCGCTCCTGGAGGACGCCGCCGCCCGGGGCCACGACGCCCCGGACATCGTCGGGCACGTCAACGTGGCCAAGCGGTTCGAGCGGTACGCGAAGACCGCCGGGCACCTCGCCGGGACCTTCGACGCGCAGTTCGCCAACTGGGGCCCGGGCGGGGGAGACGTGGTCCGGAGGGCACGGTACTGCCCGCCGACCATCGCCTACGAGGACCGCCTCCTGCTCGACGGGCTGGGCGACCTGCCGCTCGAGTGCCGGCACGGACTGGGGGAGACCGACGACCACACCTGGGTGTGGGTCCCGGATGTGAAGGTCATCGTCGGAGGCGACTTCATCGTGTCGTCGCTACCCAACGCCGGCACCCCCTTCCGGGTGCAGCGCTACGTGCTGGAATGGGCCGAGGTCCTGGAGGAGATGGCGGCGCTCGAGCCCGGGGCCATCGTGTCCGGTCACGGCGGGGTCTTCCGGGACCACGGCGAGGAGATGTTGCTCACGACGGCCCGCGCCCTCCGCTACCTCGACGGCGAGGTGGTCCGGCGCCTCAACGAAGGACAGTGGCAGGAGCAGATCCTGGCCGAGGTGGAGCTTCCCGGGGAACTGCTCACCAGCCGGTACCTCCAACCGCTCTACGGGTGCACGGCATTCGTCGTCCGCGACGTCATGCGGCGGTACATGGGCTGGTACGACGGCAACCCGTCGATGCTCTTCCCGAGCACCCGGGCCGAGATCGCCCACGAGGTGGTGGAACTGGCCGGCGGTGCCCGTCCCCTGCTCGAACGGGCGCGGGCACTGGGTGCGTCCGCGCGCACCGGTGACGTCCAGCGGGCGCTGCACCTGGTCGACTTCGTCCTGTTCCACGGGGAGGACCTGGTCGACGAGGCCCATGCGCTCAAGGCCGAGCTGCTGGACCTCCGTGCCGGCGGTGAGCGGTCGTTCGTGGCCCACAACATCCTGGCGTCCGCCGCCGTCCTCGAGCGGGACGGCGGTTCGGCCGTCTGAGGGGCCGTCCGACCGGGGGTCGGGGATCGGCGATCGGGGCTCGGGGATCGGCGACCGGAGGTCAGGGACGCCCCGGTGCGCTCTACCCCGGTGTGGTCCGCGGTGCGGTCCCCGGGCGGTCACCGAGGCCGGGACCCGAAGACGCGGGGGACCGAGTCGTGGTCGGTGACAGCTGCAGGTGCGGTTGGTCGGAGCCGCCCTGGCCACGGGTCCCGGCCGGGCCTTGCCCGGGCGGGCGGTAACCCGGCTGTCCGGACGCACCGGATCCCGGACCCGTCCCCGGCCCTGTCCCCGGTCCTCCTCCCGAGCCCCGGCCGGGCGGGGAGGTCGTGGGTGGCCCGGATCGGGTTCCGGGGTGGCGCCAGCTGGTGGAGGGGCCGACGACCGGCCAGGTCGTCGGGCTGCCCGACGGGTTCCCTCCCCCGGCGCGACCCGGTGCCGTGTGGCCGTTCGATCCCCTGTCGGCCGCGGTGGACGCGGTCGCCGCGAGGGGCGGTGCGGTCGACGGGCCAGATGGCGCGCTCGGCACGGGAGCCGACGCCGGGCACCCCGGCCATCCGCCCACTCCCGCGGCGGAAGGTCCCGTCGTCGGGAACACAGCCCGGCAGGCCTTGTGCAGCACCTGCGTCGGGAGTGCTCCGACCTGTTGCCGCTGGGCCGGATCGAGCTGGCGGATCAGTGTCGACAGCTTGCCGGCGGCTGTCGCGGTGCGCGCCGGGTCGGGCGGCGTGACCCCCAGCTCGGCCTGGAGCGAGGCGGCCGCGTTCTGCACGTCCACCACCGGCTGCGGTGTCACCGGGAGCCCGATCTCGGTGGCGAGGATGCGGATGGGCGGGGGCACCGGAACACCGGCCGCGAACGCGCTGCCGGTACCGAGCACCAACGTGGCGGCAACGGCACCCACTGCGACAAACCGTCGGCCCTTCCAAACCGCGAGGGTCGGGCGCCGGGCCGGTGCGGGGGTCATCGACGCCACCGCCCGGCGGAGCGCGACGACGGTGGTCTCCGGGGGTACGCAGTCGGGCGGTGCCATCGTCGCCGCCAGGAGGTCCAGCAGCGGATCCTCGCCCGTGCCGGGTGATCGTGACTCAGGCATCGTCCAGCTCCATGTACTGGCGCAGGCGCGACAGGGCCCGCGACTGCGCGGACCTCACGGCACCGGGTCGCTTGCCGAGTACCGCCGCCACCTGTTCGGCGGAGAGCCCGGCGATCACGCGCAGCTCGAGCAGCTCCTGCTCCTTGTCGCTCAGGAGCGCGAAGCACCGGCGCACCTGTGCGTGGTCCTCGCCGAGGTCGAGGGCGTCACCCGGCAGCTCGGACAGGTCGGGCCCGACCATGCGGACGGTCCGGTCGGCGTCCCTGGTCAGCCTGCGGTAGTGGTCGGCGACCACGTTCCGACCGATGCCGAACACCCAGCCGTCGAAGCCCGCCGGACCCCACCGGAACCGGTCGATGCCGGCCACCGCGCGGGTCATGGTCTCGCTCACCGCGTCCTCCACGTGCAGGGGCGGCAGGCGCTTGGCCGTGTAGGCGCGCAGGCGCGGGTACAACGACCCGAGGAGTTGCCCCCAGGCGTCCTGGTCACCCCGACGTGCGGCGTCGACCAGTCTTTCCGCGTCGGCTCCAGATCCCATGTCACCACGTATCACTTCGCCGATGTACCGCCCGCGTCACGGCAGGTTCGCCGGAGTTCCGAGAAATTCCGGCGGGTCGGTGTGACACCTGCCCCTGGCAGGCGAAGAACCTTACGTCCACACATTAGGGACCAGGCGATGGTGCACGCCGCGATCGGAACCGTGGTCAACGGCACAGTGGCCGACGAGGGCCACTTCGGAAGGAGTGAGCACCATGAAGAACAGGTCGAGGAAGGTGGCCGTCGCCCTGGCCTCCACCGGGGTCAGCCTCCTGGCAGTCGGAGGCGTGGCGGCCGCCTGGGGACTGCCCGGACCGTCGTACCCCCGTGACGGATTCCTGCCCAGGCCGACGTTCTCGGGCACGGTGGCATCGGTCGGCGCGGGCAGCTTCACCCTGACCGAGGCCGGTGGCACCACGGTCACCGTCGACGTGACCTCGTCGACCACCTACGCCGAGACCGGGACCGCCAACTCCCTCACCGGGGTGATCGCCGGTGAGCGGGTGCTCGTGACCCCGACCCCGGGCACCGGATCGACGGCGACCACGGTCACCGCCACCCACGTCCTCGTCGTCCTGGCGGAGGTCAGTGGCACGGTCCAGTCCGTCGGCAGCGGCTCCTTCACCGTCCTCACCCCGGGCGACCTGGTCCTCACGGCGAACACGACGCCGTCGACCACCTACACGGAGAACGGCGCCACCGCGACGGGCGTGACCGTCGGTCAGCCGGTGACCGCCTTCGGCACCCCCGATCCGTCCGCCCCGTCGCAGCTCGACGCCCAGTTCGTGGACGTCCGGCCCGCTCCGACCACCACCGGAGCCCGCCCCTGGCCGCCGCGCCCCATCGCCAGCTTCCCGTGGTCGCCGGGTCCCGGCACGACCCCGGCCTGGGCACCCCCGAGGGGCCCGGCAGCCCCGGGGACGACGGTCACCGGGAAGGTGCAGTCGGTCACCGGTGACGACATCGTGGTCACCGGGTCCTCGGGTTCGACCACCACGGTGGTCGTCTCCCCGTCCACCAGGTACCTCGGCACGGCGGGCGAGGACAGCCTGGCCGCAGTCACCGACGGTGAGACCATCACCGTCTTCGGCACATCCGCCGACCACGGGGACGTCGACGCCTCCGTCGTGCTGATCGGAGCCCTCCCGCCGGTCCCCCGGCCGGGTGCACCCGACAGCGGCCCGTACCGTCCGGGCGGATTCCGGCCGGGCATCGGCGAGACGGGCGGATCCACACCTCCTCCGACGACGGCCTGGACCACTCCGTCGAACCACCAGGTCGGCCCCGGACCGGTCGGCACACCCGGTCCACCGACAGCCGCCTCCCCCGGCTGGTCGGGACACCCGATCACGGAAGACGTCCCCACGGCGCCACCCGTCACCGTGTCCGCCGGCCTGCAGCAGGGCCCGGGAGGACGCGGACCCCAGGGATCGCCGGACGGATCTCGGTCCGGTGGCCGGGGTCCGTCGAACGTCCCCGGGAACCGGGGCTGACGGGATGGCGCCCCGACCCGGTGGTCCGCCGGTGGGGGGACCGGGGAGTGTCGGGGGTCGGCGGTGACGCCGGTCCGGAGCCGGCCACCATCCACACATCACCGGCATCCGGAGGCAACAGTATGGACCGTCGCACGAGTGTCGGAATGGAGTCGGACCAACAGGGGTAAGTACCCGGAGTCGCACAGGACAGCACGGAACCGAGTTGGAGGCCACGTCTCATGTACTCGTTGCTCGAAATCGCTATCGCACTCGTCTGGTCGGTGGGCATCGTGGCCGCCGGCGCCGGTTGGTTGACGAGGCCCGCGCCCACCGGTCGGCCGAACCGGACGGCACTCGCCGTGGCGACCGCCATCGGGCCCGACCGGCCGCTGGCCGGTCTGCGCCATGTCGACCTGCGGCATGCCGATCTGGACGACGCCAACCTCAGCGGTGCGGAGCTGGCCGGCGCCGACATGAGGGGCGCCTCACTCACCGATGCCAGCCTGGTGTTCGCAGCACTGCAGGGGGCAAATCTGCGCCATGCCGATCTCCGCAAGGCCGACCTCCGGTTCACCGACCTGACCGGGGCCGACCTGACGGCTGCCAATCTCTCCGGCGCCAACCTCGACCACGCCAACCTCGACCACGCCAACCTCGACCACGCCAACCTCACCGGCGTCGACCTGCGGCACACCCGGATGCTCTCTGTCGACCTCACCGGCGTCGACCTCACCGGCGTCGACCTCACCGGCGTCGACCTCACCGGCACCTCCCGGTCGACGCGGTCCGGCACCACCGGGGAGCGGGCACTCTCCGGTCGCACCATGCGGGCCTGACCGCCCCTTCCCGTAGCCTGGGCGGATGATCGAGCCCGGGGCCCTGATCGCGTCGGGCCGGGACGCCGACATCTTCGAGTACGGACACGGCCGGGTCCTGCGGCGCTCCCGCAACGGTCGGTCCATGGCCACCGAGGCACGGACCATGGAGTTCGTGCGCACCCGCGGCTATCCGGCACCCCGGGTGTTCGACGTGAGCGACGACGGGCTCGACCTGGTGATGGAACGGGTCGACGGAACGACGATGGTCGACGCCGGTGCCTCCCACCCGTGGCGGTTGCGGGCCATGGGTCGCGAGCTCGCCGGTCTCCACGAGCTGCTGCACCGGATCGCCGCTCCCGACTGGGTCCCTGCCGCGCCGGTGGGGACGGGGGACCGCCTGCTCCACATGGACCTCCATCCGTTGAACGTCCTGATGGGACCGGACGGGCCGGTGGTCATCGACTGGGCCAACGCGGCTCGTGGGGAGCCCACGATCGACGTCGCCGTCACCTGGGTGCTGGTCGCCTCAGGCCAGGTCCCGACCGGCCGGGTGCAGTCCGCCGTGCTCGGGATCGGGAGGAGGATCCTCCTCGGGTCGTTCCTCGGCCCGATCCCCATGGACGCCCTGCGATCGACCCTGGCCGAGGTCGTCGAGTGGAAGTGCGCCGACCCGAACATGAGTGCGGGGGAGATCGATCGGATGCGCTCACTCCGCTGACCGTGAGGATCGGTCCCCCGGCCCGGCCTGCCCCCGACCCACGCGTCTACCGGCATTCGGCGCAGTGGCCGATCACGTCCAGCGAATGGGACGTGGGTCGGAAGCCCATCTGGTCCGACAGGCCCTGGACCACGGCGGCCACCGTCCGCTCGAACGACGCCGAGGGGGTGACGTCGAACACCCGGCCGCACACGGTGCAGAGCAGGTGATGGTGGTGCTCGGTCAGCTCCTCGGCCAGCTCGAAGCGGGCGAATTCGTCATTGGCGGCGATCCGGCGGACGACGCCGGCCTGCTGCAGGTCGACCAGGTGGCGGTAGGCGGAGCTGCGGGGGACGTCGGGGAGCTGCCGCCCGATGTCGGAGATGCTGACCGGGTGCCCGGCCTCGGCCAGGACGTCGACGATGGCCCGCCGGCCGCCGGTGTAGCGGAGGTCGACCCGGCGCAGCTGGATCTCGACGAGTTCGTGGAGCGAGCCGTCGGTCGAGTGTGTCTTCATCGGTTCCTCTCCTCAGCGGCGGCGGTACGCCGCGGGCCGGGCGATCCCGGTCGGCGTGTCTCAGTTGTAATGAGACTCATTCCCATTCTATGGTCTCGGCATGACAACGAACCACAATCGAAGCACACGGACCTGGAGCCGTCGCCGTCCGGTGACCGTACTCGTCGCGGCCACCCTGATCGCCACCGGCCTCGGCCTGACCGCCTGCTCGTCGGGCGGGTCGACGGCGGCCTCGCCCCCGGGCGTCATCAAGGCCATCGGAGCGGAGAACGAATACGCCAACGTCCTCGGACAGATCGGCGGCCGCTACGTCGAGGTCTCGTCCATCCTCAACAACCCGAACACCGACCCCCACACCTTCGAGGCGAGCACCAGCGTGGCCCAGGAGGTCAGCGCGGCCCAATTGATCGTGCAGAACGGCGTCGGCTACGACGGATTCATGAACACCATCGAGGCCGCCTCGCCGAATGCGAGCCGGAAGGTGATCGTGGCCCAGCACGTGCTCGGGCTGCCGGACGACACCCCGAACCCCCACCTCTGGTACGACCCGACGACGATGCCGGCCGTCGCCAAGGTCATGGCCACCGACCTGAGCGAACTCGACCCGAGCCACTCGGCGTACTTCCGGGCCAATCTGACCACCTTCGACGCGTCGCTCCAGCCGTGGCTGGCGGCCATCGCCAGCTTCAAGGCCGCCTACGCCGGCACCCCGGTGGCGGTGACCGAGCCGGTGGCCGACTACCTCCTGCAGGCGATGGGGATGGACATCGTGACCCCGTTCGTCTTCCAGGCCGACATCATGAACGGCGTCGACCCCTCCCCCGAGGACATCAGCCTGGAGGACGGATTCTTCACCAAGCACGAGGCCAGGGTGTTCTGCTACAACCAGCAGGTGGTCGACTCCCTCACCACCTCGATCCGGGGGACGGCGCAGACGGCGGGCGTCCCCGTGGTCGGTGTGTACGAGACGATGCCGACTCCGGGCTATGACTATCAGTCGTGGATGATGGCCGAACTGAACGCGATCCAGGCCGCAGTGGAGCACGGGACGTCGACCGAGCACCTGTGACGCCGGCCCCCGTGCTCGAGGTGGACGGGGTCGGTGTCTCCTTCGGCGACCGCAGGGTCCTCGACGGCGTCACCTTCGAGGTCCGCGAAGGGGAGTTCACCGGCCTGATCGGCTCGAACGGTGTCGGCAAGACCACCCTGCTCCGGGTGATCCTCGGAACGCAGCGGACCGATTCCGGGTCGGTCCGTCTGAGCGGCGCGGGGCCGACCCATCGGGGCCGGTCGCTCGGCTACGTGCCCCAGAAGGTCGTCCTCGACCCCGACGTCCCCATGCGAGCCCGCGACCTGGTGGCGCTCGGGATCGACGCCCAGCGGTTCGGGTTCCGGCGGCGCACCAAGGAGCAGCGCCTGGCCGTCGAGCAGATGCTGCACGACGTCGACGCCGACGACTTCGCCGACAGCCGGGTCGGCATGCTCTCGGGCGGCGAGCAGCAACGGGTCCTGATCGCCCATGCGCTGATCAGCAGCCCGAAGCTCCTGCTGCTGGACGAGCCGCTCGCCAACCTCGACCCGAGGAGCGTCCAGGAGATCGTGGCCCTGCTCCACCGGGTGTCGAGGGACCACGAGGTGGCGATCCTGCTGTCGGCCCACGAGATGAACGCGCTGCTCCCGGTCATGGACCGGATCGTCTACCTCACCGACGGTCGGGCGGCGAGCGGGACGACCGACGAGGTGGTGCGGTCCGACGTCCTGAGCAAGCTCTACGGCCACCACGTCGACGTGCTCAAGCTCCACGGTCGGGTGCTGGTCGTCGCCGAGCCCGGGCGGGAGGGCGACGACATCCCCGACCACCCGACCCTGACCGTGTCCTGAGCGCCGTGCACCTCCTCTTCGAGCCCGGGTTCTTCGGCAGCGGACCGGTGCGGACGGCCGCCGTCATCGGGGCGGTGACCGCGGTGGTGTCCGCCGTCGTCGGGGTCTTCACCGTCGTCCGCAGCCAATCCTTCGCCGGGCACGCGCTGACCGACGTGGCCACCACGGGAGGCTCCGGAGCCTTCTACCTGGGGATCGGCCCGCTCCTCGGCTTCGTAGGCGGCGGCGTCCTCGGAGCGGGGGCGATGGAACTCATCGGGGTCCAGCGGGTCCGCAGCCGCGACCTGGCCACCGGCATCGTGCTGGGGGCCGCCACCGGACTGGCCGCGCTGTTCCTCTATCTCGATACCACGAAGAGCGCCACCACCGGCGCGACCCAGCAGATCCTGTTCGGGTCCATCTTCACGGTGGACCCCTCGCTCGTCCCGGTGATCGCCGTCCTGAGCGTCCTGACCGTGGCCACCGTCGCCGTGATCTACCGCCCACTGCTGCTCAGTTCGGTCTCCAACGAGCTGGCCGCGGCCCGGGGGATCCGCATCCGGGCGGTCGGCCTGGTGTTCATGCTGGCCATGGCCGTCGCCGTCGGCCTGTCGTCGATCGCCATCGGGTCGATCCTGTCGACGGCCCTGCTCATCGGGCCCGCGGCCACGGCGCTGCGGATCACCCGGTCACTCCGAGTGTCGATCGGGGTGGCGTGCGTCCTGGGCGTGGCGACGACGCTGCTCGGCATCCTGCTCGCCTACGACAGCGACTACTGGGACCCGTCGAGCCAGGGCCTTCCCGTCAGCTTCTTCATCGTGGCGCTCACGGTCACCGGCTACCTGGTGTCGGGGCTGCCGCCCGTCCGGCGGTTCGTGGGTCGACGGGACGCCGGGCCGGAGGTGACCGCCTGATGTTCTCGGGCTTCATGGTCAACGCGTGGGAGATCGCCACCATCGTGGCGATCGTGGCCGGCGTGGTCGGCTTCTTCGTCGTGCTGCGGGGGGCGGCCTTTCCGGCCCACGCCATCCCGAACGGAGCATTCGCCGGTGCCGCCGGGGCGAACCTGATCGGCGTCAATCCCCTCATCGGACTCGGCGTGTTCTCGGCGGCGGCGGCACTCGGCATCGCAAAGCTCGGGCGACGCGGCCGGCCGGACGTGGTGACCGCCCTCACCCTGGTGATGATGCTCGCCCTCGGTGCCGCCTTCCTCAGTCAGAGTACCGAGTACGAGCCGGAGATCTTCTCCCTGCTGTTCGGGGAGATCCTGGGGGTCAGCTCGAGCGAGATCCTGCCCGTGGCCCTCCTCGGGCTGGTGTGCATCGCCGCCGTGGCCACCCTCTACCGGCGGCTCATGCTCACCTCGGTCGTGCCCGAGATCGCCGAGGCCCGCGGACTGCGCCCCCACCGGGTCGACATGCTGTTCCTCCTGATCGTGGCCTGCGCCACGACGATGACCGTTCCGGTGGTGGGCGCGCTGTTGATCTTCACGCTGATGATCGGCCCCCCGGCCGCCGCCCGGTGCCTCACCGACAAGCCGGTGCGGGCCCTCGTCGGATCGGTGGTGATCGCGCTGGTCACGGTCTGGTCGGCGATCGCCGCGGCCTACGTGACCGACTGGCCGGTGGGGTTCTACGTGGGGGCGTTCAGCGCGGCCGGCTACGGCGCCGGACGTGCGTACCGGGCATGGCACGGCGACCGTCGGGGCCCGGTGGTGCGATCAGCCGGACCGGCCCGCCCTCCGGGGGATCAGCCCGACGCCCTCGCGGCCCGGGCCCGGTGACGCGAGGACGTCCCTCGGACCCACGGGCTCGCCGCACGACCCGCAGACCAGCACGGCGGGGGCGGTGGACCCGCACGCCGTGTGGGTGACCTCGATGGGCGGACCGTCCGGCGCGGCGTAGCGGTCGCCCCACTGGCGCATGGCGGTGAGCACGGGCCAGAGATCGCGCCCCTTGTCGGTGAGGCGGTAGTCGGAGCGAGGCGGGTGCTCGGAGTAGGGGACCCGGACCAGGACGCCGGCGTCGACCAGCGTGGACAGGCGTTGCTGGAGGATGTTGCGCGAGATCCCGAGTCGGCGCTGGAAGTCCTCGAACCGGGTCACGCCGAGGAACGCGTCCCGCACGATGAGCATGCTCCACCACTCGCCGACCACCTCGAGGCACTGGGCCACCGAGCAGTCCATGCCGGCGAAGCTCTTCCGTTCCATGACCCGAGATTAGTGGGTTGCATAATGGAACGCAATGGGTTACCGTGCGTTGTATGACAGAACTGACTGCCCCCGAACCGGCTGTCGACCATCGGGCCCGGCGGCGCCTCCGGAGGATCTTCGTGGTGACCGCCCTCGGTGCGTTCATGGCCTCGCTCGACCTCTCCATCGTCAACGTGGCCTTCCCGGCCCTCGAGCGGTCGTTCCGTGGGGACGCCCCGGCTTCGCTCGCCTGGGTCATCACCGGCTACAGCATCGTCTTCGGGTCCCTGCTGGTGGTGGCCGGCCGCACCGCCGACCGCCTGGGCAGCCGCCGGGTGTTCTTCGCCGGACTCGCCGTGTTCTGCCTGGGGTCGGGCCTGGCCGGCCTGGCCCCGTCGGTGCCGCTGCTGATCGCCGGACGCCTGGTGCAGGGGGTCGGGGCCGCCGCCCTCCTTCCTTCGTCGCTGGGGCTGCTCCTCGCCGCCTTCCCGAGCGAACGGCGGTCCCAGGTCGTGGCCCTGTGGGGCGGCATCGGTGCGCTGGCCGTGGCCACCGGGCCGTCGCTCGGTGCCGTCCTGATCACCGGGTTCGGCTGGAGGGCGGCCTTCTTCGTCAACCTCCCCATCGGGCTGGTGGCGTGGGTGGCCGGCCGCGGCGTCCTGTCGCCCCGACGCGGGGACACCACCGGGTCGACGCCCGACTACGCGGGCGTGGTCCTGCTCAGCGCGGCCCTGGCCGCCCTGGTGCTCGCCATCTCCGAGGGACCGGGTTGGGGCTGGTCGAGCGGCTGGGTCGTCGGTGCCTTCGCGGCAGCGGCCGTGCTGGGCGCCGTCTTCCTCCGCCGGTCCTCCCGGCACGCCGAGCCCGTCCTCGACCTCGCGCTCTTCCGGTCCCGGTCCTTCAGCGTGGCCAACACGGCTGCGCTCCTCTACGCCATGGGATTCTTCGCCATGCTGCTGGGCAACATCTTGTTCCTCACCGGCGTGTGGCACTACACGATCCTGCGGGCCGGCGTGGCCGTGACCCCGGGCCCGTTGGTGGTGGCGGTGGTGGCGGGCCCGGCCGGCACGATGGCCGGGCGGTACGGGTTCCGACGGGTGCTCCTGAGCGGGTTCACGGTCTTCGCCGCCGGACTGGTCTGGTATGCGACGTACGTGGGCCCGCGGGCCGAGTACCTGGCCGTCTGGCTGCCGGGGACGCTGGTGGTCGGACTGGGGATCGGGCTCACGTTCCCGGTGCTGAGTGCGGCGGCGGTGTCGAGCCTCCACCCCGACCGGTTCGCGGTCGGGAGTGCGGTCAACCAGACGGCCCGCCAGGTCGGCGGTGCCCTCGGGATCGCCGTGCTGGTGGCGATCCTCGGGACACCGTCGGGAGCGGCCGACGCGGTGGCCCACTTCCACCACCTGTGGTGGTTCGTGGCCGCCATGGCGGTCTCGTCGGGCCTGGTCAGCACCCTGTTCGGCCCGCCGGGCCCGGCCCGGGTGGCGTCGGGGGGCGCGATCGCGGTCACGGACGCACCGGTCGTCCCCGCACCGGTCACCGCCGTGGCGGGGCCGGCATGAGCGCCGTCGAGCTGTCGCCGGACGGCTGGGGGGCGCCGAGGTCCAAGGTGGTGTCCTGGTACGACCCGTCGGTCATCGCCGCGGCGGTGTCGACCATGGGCGGCCTCGACCTCCTCCGCGCCCTGCGCGCCGGTGGCCTACCCCCTCCCCCCATGGCCTCGCTGCTCGGGATGGCGATCTGGGAGATCGAGCCCGGGCGGGTCGTCTTCGAGTACGAGCCGGACGAGTCGGTCTACAACCCGATCGGCATGGTCCACGGCGGGGTGGTGTGCACGTTGGCCGACACGGTGATCGGCTGCGCGGTGCACACCACGCTGGGGCCTGGCGTCGGCTACACCTCGATCGACCTCCAGGTGGGCTACCTGCGACCCCTCACGGTCGCCACCGGGGTGATCGTGGCCACCGGGCTGGTGGTGAAGCCGGGCCGGCGGGTGGCGTTCGCCAGGGCGGAGGTCGCCGACGGCGACGGTCGGCTCCTGGCCGAGGCCTCGGGCACGTGCCTGATCATGGACGGGGGTTCGACGGCCGCGGAGTGAGCGGCGGGACGGCCCCCTCCCCCGCCGGTCTACGCGTCGGGTCCGGCGGGCCGGTCCGACAGGACCCCGTAGGCGTCGGGCCGCCGGGTCGCGAGGAAGGGGAAGAGGGCGAGCCAGTCGCGTCGCTGGGCGAGGTCGAGCCCGGCCACCAGAACCGCCGGCTCGTCGCGGGGCGCCTGGACCATCTTGCGGCCATAGGGATCGGAGATGAACGACGACCCGTAGAACGTGAGGGGACCCTCGGTGCCGATTCGGTTGACGGCCACCATGAAGGTCCCGTTGGCGATCCCGTTCCCGAGGATCACCGTCTCCCACAGGGGCTCGGTGTCGAACCCGGGGTGGTCGGGCTCGGAGCCGATCGCCGTCGGGTAGACGAGCACCTCCGCCCCGGCCAGCGAGTAGGCCCGGGCCAGCTCGGGAAACCACTGGTCCCAACAGGTGGGGAAGCCGACCGACGCGTCGGCGATGGTGAACGGCCGGAAGGCCTCCGCCGCCGGGCCGGGCGCGAAGTAGCGGTCCTCGTAGTAGCCCGCCGTCACCGGGATGTGCAGCTTCCTGGTCCGTGCGGCCAGCGAGCCGTCAGGGGCGAGGACCACCGCGGTGTTGTAGCCGAGCGCGTGGCCGGGGCGGGCCTCCCACAGGGACGCGTGCACGTAGGCCCCGGTCTCGGCGGCGAGCGCCGCGGCGAAGACCGTCGTCGGACCTCCGTCCAGGGGTTCGGGCTCGACCCCGGGCCTCGGGCCGTCCGGGGTCACCGCGACGTACGGCGACAGGGTGAGTTCCTGGAGACACACGAGCCGGGCGCCGGCGTCCACCGCCTGGCGGATCCCCCCGGCCAGTGCCGTGCGGTGCTCCTCGGGGTCGGGGTGCCAGCGGTGCTGGACCAGCCCCACCGTGAACAGGGTCGGGGGCTCGTCTCCCACCCGGGCGTAGGAGATCCCCGGGGCCGCCGAGACCAGTCTCACGGGCCGCCCACCCGCGCCGGTACCTGCTGGGTGATGCAGTGGGGGCCGCCCCCGCCGTAGGCGACGACCAGCGCCGGGACACCCACGACCTCGCGACCCGGCAGGGCCTCCCGGAGGCGTTCGACCGCCTCCTCGTCCTCGCCGGCCGACGGCCCACCGGCCGTCGGCACGATCGCCGCCCCGTTGCACAGATAGAGGTTCAGGTACGAGTGGGAGACGCGTTCGCCGTCGACCACGTCGTGGGCCAGCACCGGGAAGTCGATCACCTCGTACCCGGCGGCGACGGCCCGTGCACGGTTGTCGGCCATGGGCTCGTGGTCGGGATCGCCCGGGGGCCGGGAGAGCAGGATCAGGGCATTGCTGTCGGTGATCACGGCGATGCCGTCGATGTGGCCGTCGGTGTCGCGGTCCTCGGCCTCGCCGTTCGCGAGCCACACCACCCCGGTCGCCCCCAGCCCGTCGCGCAGGGCGCGCTCGATGCCGTCCCGGTCCAGTTCCGGGTTGCGGTTGGGATTGAGGAGGCACTGCTCGGTGGTCAGGACCTGGCCGGCGGCATCCATGATGACCGAGCCACCCTCGAGGACGACGGGCATCTCGTAGGCGACGTCGCCGAAGCGGCGGGCCAGGGCGCCGCCGGCCGCCTCGTCCCTCGACCAGCCCTCGAACTTCTGTCCCCATGCGTTGAAGCGGAAGTGGACTCCGGCCCTCCGTCCGGTGGAGTCGAGGGTGAAGAACGGGCCGTTGTCCCGCATCCAGGAGTCGTCGAGCGGGAGCTCGATGATCTCGACGGCTGCGCTGAGCATCGCCCGGGCCCCGGCTGCGGCCCCGGCATCCGTGACCACCATGGTGACGGGCTCGAACTCGGCGACGGCGTTGGCGACACCGGCGTACTGGCTCCGGGCGCTGGCGATCTGCTCCTTCCACAGCTCGGTCCGGCACGGCCAGCCCATGAGCGTGCGTTCGTGGCGGGCGGTCTCGGGCGGCATGCGGAAGCCGTCGTCTGCCGGAGTCGTGGTTCCGTCGGCTCGTCCCATGCCGTGCGAAGTTACTCGCCCGAGGTCCGAGGCGAGCTCCCGGGAGACCATCGGACCGGCGTCCCGACGGTGCGCCAGGGTTTCGGACTCAAGTTGTCCGGCCTGGGCGCCGACCGTCACGAGGTGAGCCGAGTCCTGTCCGACCGCCGGCGCCGTACGGGAATGTTCCCGAACGGGCAGCCGGGTCCGGCCGAGGTCGCCGTCTGGGCGACCCTGGCGCTCCTCGGCGCGAGCATCCTGGTGTACCTCGTCCTGTTGCTGGTGCGCGGGCCCAGCACCTACTGGACCTGGCTCGACGGGTGGGCGGTCGATGCGGTCGAGCTGGTGGCCGGCGGCATCTGCATGTCCCGCGCGCTCCTCCGGCGGCCCGGGAGGTCGGCCGCCCTCGTCCTCGGGCTCAGCCTGCTGTCCTGGGCCGCCGGCGACGTCGTCCTGACCGTCCAGTCGATCGGGGGGGCCACACCGCCGTCGCCGTCGTTGGCCGACGTGTTCTACGTCGGTTTCTATCCGCTGGCCTATGTCGGCGTGGTCCTCTTCATGCGGGGACAGTCGCAGCGGATCAACTCGACGAACTGGCTGGACGGCGCCATCGCCGGACTGGGGGCGGCCGCGGTGTGTGCGGCCTTCGTCGCCGACGGTGCCTTACGACCCGGGGGCGCCACCTCCGAGGCCACCTGGGTCAACCTCGCCCTCCCGATCGGTGACGCGCTCCTCCTCGGGCTCGTCGTCGGCGGCTTCGCCGTGCTGTCGGGTCGGAGCAAGGCCCCGTGGATCCTGATGGCGGTCGGGATGACCCTCAACGTCTTCGGCGACTCGTCGAACCTCCTCCAGCACTCCTTCGGTTCGACGCCCCTCGGCCAGGTCCTCAATGCGGTGGCCTGGCCGGCGGCGATCGTCCTTCTGTCCATGGCGGTGTGGCTTCGCCCCCGTCCGCCGAACCCGATGATCCTGGAGCGCCCCGCCGGCTTCGTGCTCCCGGCACTCGCCGCCGCCGCGGCGCTCGTGATCCTCTTCGTGGGCACCCTGTACCCGATCGGCCGGTTCTCCCTCGCCCTGGCGACGACGACACTGCTGGTCGTCGGCATCCGGCTGGTGCTGTCGGTCCGGAGCCTCGGGCTCCTGAGCCAGGAGCGTCACCGCCAGGCCCTCACCGACGAGCTGACCGGCCTGTGGAACAGGCGCTACCTGTTCGGTGTGCTCGACGCGTTCTTCGCCGGGTGCGACGGCGGCCCGGACGACCGGTCGCTCGCCTTCCTCTTCGTCGACCTCGACCGGTTCAAGGAGATCAACGACTCGTTCGGTCACCCGGCCGGCGACGAGCTCCTCCGCCAGCTCGGCGCACGGCTCGGGAGCTCACTGCGCGACGGGGACCTGCTCGTCCGGCTCGGGGGAGACGAGTTCGCCGTGGTCCTGGCCGACGGCGACGCCGCCTACGCGGCCGTCGTGGCCGAGCGCCTGACCCACTGCCTCCACGAGCCGTTCGCCCTCCGTGCGGTCAGCGCCACCATCGGCGCCAGCATCGGGATCGCCGTGGCCCCGACCGACGCCACCGACAGCGCCAGGCTCGTCTGGTGCGCCGACGTGGCCATGTACCGGGCCAAGCTCGGCCACGTCCCCTACGCCAACTACACCTCCGACCTGGACGAGGAGCACAACCAGATGCGACTGCTGGAGGAGCTGCGGGTGGCCATCGCGGAGGGCCAGCTGATCCTCCACTACCAGCCCCAGCTCGACCTCCGCAGCCACGAGATCCTGGCCGTCGAGGCCCTGGTCCGGTGGGCCCACCCCCGCCTCGGCCTGGTCCCCCCCGACGACTTCCTCCCCCTGGCGCAGGACGCTGGCCTCATGGAGGCGGTCACGGAGTGGGTCCTCGACGCGGCGGTCACCCAGTGTGTCGAGTGGCGCTCGTCGGGCCGGCCGTTCTCCGTCGCCGTCAACGTGTCCCCCTCCAACCTGCTCGAGCCCGGCTTCGTCCGAATGGTCGGGGACGTGCTCCGTCATCGGGGGCTGACCGCGGACGGCCTGGTGCTCGAGATCACCGAATCGTGCGTGATCGCCGAGTTCGCCACGGCCCAGCGGGTGCTCGAGGAGCTGCAGGCCCTCGGGGTCGCCATCTCGATCGACGACTTCGGCGCCGGTGTCACCTCGTTGGCGTACCTGAGCGATCTGGCCGTGCACGAGCTCAAGCTGGACCGTACCTTCATCACCCGGATGACCGAGGGCTCGGGCCGCCGGGACCTGGACCTCGTCAGGTCGACCATCGAACTCGGTCACGCCATGGGACTGCGCATCGTGGCCGAGGGGATCGAGGATCCCGTGACGCTCGACCTCCTGTCGGACTTCGGCTGCGACATCGCACAGGGCTACTGCATCAGCAGGCCGATGCCCGCAGGTGAGTTGGCGTTCCGGCCCCGGGTGCCCGAGGAGCTCCCGGTCGGGCCACGCTGAACCGGCGGGATCCGGGGTGCCCTCCGCCGGGGTCGCCTACTGGCGCCCGGTCCTCGCCCGACGGGCGACGCCCTGTGGATCGACGATGACGATGCGTCCCCGGGTGAGGCCGACCAGGCCCGCCTCCTGGGCCTGGCCCAGGATCCGGTTGACGGTCTGGCGGGTCGTCCCGGCCATCGAGGCGATGTCGTCCTGGGTGAGCGGGATCGAGTGGCTGGCATGCCCGGAATAGATGTCGGCGAGCATGGCCAGCCGGCGCATCACCCGGGTCTCGGCGGGAAGGTGGAGGGCGTCGAGCAGGGCCTGCGAGGTGGACCGGAGCCGGGCCTCGAGCATCTTGGCCACCACCATGGACGCTCCCGGGTGCTCCTCCCACAGCGCGCGGAACTCGTCGCGGGTGAGTCGGAGCGTCTCCACGCGCTCGAGGGCGACGACGGTGGCCGTCCTGACCGCCCCGTCGTTGATCAGCGCCTGTTCGCCGAAGGAGTTGCCGGGGCTCATGACGTCGACGGTGATCATGTCGCCGACGGGACCGTTGACCCGGATCGCCACCGTGCCCGTGTCGATGAGGTGCACGCTGTCGCCGGGCTCGCCCTGGTGGCAGATGAAGGCGCCCTTGGGGAAGCGCTGGCGGTGGCACCGGGAGATCACCGCCCGCCGGTCGATGTCCGACAACGAGTCCAACAGCTGCCACTGCACCGCAGATCCTCCCGAACTGAATTCGTAGGCCGGCTCGACCGCCGGGGAAACCCTATCCCAGGCTCCGCGGACGATCGCCGGCCCGAATGTCGTGCCCGTGACGTTGGTTGTGTCGGGTATGCGACAGACATCGTCTCGGCCCGCGCTCACACTGGCGAAAGGCGGCGCCCGCCGACCGGTCCACGAGCGGATAGAGGGAACCCATGGCCATCCAGGTGACAGCGATCGACGATGACGGAGCGGACGGGGTGGTGATCCCGATGGCCGGGGAGACGGCGGTCGTGGAGTCCGCCGGGGACGTGGTGGGCGCGGAGCCGTGCACCGCGGAGCCGTGGTCCGCGGACGACCGCCAGGAGGCGGCCATCCGGGACGTTATCCGGCTCACCCAGGCGTCGCGGGAGCTCCGGGCCGCGCTCGAGGAGAACGAGGAGCTGTACGAGAGGTCCCTCGCCCGGCTCAACTCGGGGATCTACGCCGGTCGGGCGCTGCTCGGGGTCGACGTCGCCCGGGCGAGGCTGTCCGTGGTCGATGCCCTCGGCGAGTTCGAGCGGGCGAGGCACCATGCCCGGGGCACGTTCATCTCCGCCCAGTTCCACGAAGGCATGAACATGAAGCAGATCGGCAACGTCTGGGGGATCTCGCGCCAGCTGGCCCACCGGTTCTTCAAGGAGGCACAGCGCGACTCGGGCTGGATGCGGTAGCCGCAGCACCGACGGGACCCGGCCCGGCCCGGGCGTGCGGAACGTCGGCGCCCGGTGTTGCCGGACCCCGGCCGACGTCCTACGGTGCGGGACACGTAGGGCGACGCGGCGCCCGGGTGTGGAGCGACTGGTGGCGAGGTGGTCATGGAACGGGCGGGCGCACATGCGATGGACCACGTCGTCCTGGTCATCTTCGAGAACCGGTCGTTCGACAACCTGCTCGGCCACCTGTGGAAGCCCGGTGAGGAACCGGGGTTCGAGGGCGTCGCCGGGAAGGTCCTGAAGAATCCGGTCCCCGCGTGGGCGAACCCGATCCCGCCGTCGGAGGAGGGCCCGGAACCGGGCTACGTCTACTACGGCCCGGCGCCGGACCGGGACACGCCCCAGCTCGACCCGGGTGAGGAGTACCAGCACACCAACACCCAGCTGTTCGGCATCCTGGCCGAGGAGAACCGCGGCAGGCCGGCCCGCAGGATGCCTTCGACCAACGCCCCCGAGCCCGGGCGTCGCCCGACCATGGACGGGTTCGTCACCGATTACATCTCGACCTACGAGTCGCGGATGCACGAGTCGCCCGACTTCGCGCAGTACCGCCAGATCATGCAGGGCCTCACCCCGGACCAGGTGCCCGTCCTGAGCGCCATCGCCCGGGGCTTCGCCGTGTTCGACCACTGGTTCGCCGAGGTCCCGTCCCAGACGTTCCCCAACCGGTCGTTCTGGACGGCTGCCACGTCGTCGGGCCTGGTCGTCAACAGCCCGGTCGAGCGGTTCATCCTCGGGAACACGGCCGAGACGATCTTCGACCGGTTGGAGGCGCGGGGCCGGACCTGGAAGGTCTACGTGCTCGAGCCGTGCCCGCTGTCGGTCACCGGCCTCGTCCATGCTCCCCGGCTGAAGGAGCACTTCCACGACAGGTTCGTGCCGTTCGCCGAGTTCGAGCGTGACATCCGGGCCGGCGCGCTCCCGGACTTCGCGCTCATCGAGCCCAACCTGCTGGCCGGCCACGCCGACTACCACCCACCCTTCGGTGACGCCATGGTGGGCGGGGTCGACCTGCCCGTCGATCCCGCCTCCGCGGTCGGGTCCGGCGAGCAGTTCCTGGCCCGCCTGTACGACGCCGTCCGGGGGGCGCCGACCGAGGGCGGGTCGAACGTGTGGAACACGACGCTGTTCGTCGGCTGGGACGAGCCGGGTGGCACCTACGACCACGTGCCGCCTCCGGACGTCGTGCCGCCGGACGACTGCCCGGGACAGCTGGGGTTCGGCTTCGACCGCTCCGGCTACCGGGTCCCGGCAATCCTGGTTTCGCCCTGGGTCCCCGAGCACGCGCTGGTCGGCGACGAGCACCGGCACACGTCGCTGATCGCCACCCTCGACAAGGTGTGGGGGCTCGGCGGACCACTGTCCCGGCGGGACGCCTCGGCCTCCACCATCGACGGGCTGTTCACCCTGACCGAGGCCCGCCACCCGGCCGACTGGCCCTCGGTGACCGCGGCCCCGGCCCCCGGTGGCGGGCCGGACCCGGTCACCCTCCGGATGTCGCTCGGCTCCCTCGGGCGCCATCTCGTCCACGGGATGGCCACGCTGGCGAAGGACCACGGGGGCGATGTCGACCCGGGCGACTACGACCCCGATGTCGAGGTGCCGAGCGACGTGTTCGTGGAGGGCGCGCACCTGTTCGGCGGGCACTTCTTCCCGCTCCTCGGCCGACCGGCAGCGCCGGCGTAGGCCGGCCGCCTCCGAGGAGCACGTCATGAACCGATCCGATGTCCAGTCACAGTCCCTCGGGTGGGGCCTCGTCGTCGAGTACGGCTTCCCCAGCTTCGACTCGGTCGAGGTGACGGTGCGCTTCCGGTCCCGACGGGTGTGGGGGCACACCTTCGCCGAGGATGACCGCGTCCGGAGCCACCGTCTGTGCCTCGGGCTCCTCCGGCTCCGGTTCACGCTGTCCGTCGACGTCTTCGCCGGCACGCTCGTGCGCCGGGTCGGGCTCGACGTCCGTCCGTGGTTCCGCCGACCGTGGCGGACCGCGTTCGCCACCACCGGGCGGTCGGTGCTCCTGTTCGACCCGTCGGTCGGGGAGATCGCCGGTCGCACCGCCGTGTACCCGCCGGAGGTGCACGACCCCGTCTACGGGGACAGCCAGAGCTGTACCGATTCCGTGCTCCGGATCCACGTGGACGAGCAGCGACGGGACCTGTGCGGGGTGGGGGCCGTCGTCAAGGCCAGGATGTTCCCGCGGCCGTACCCGGCGTTCGTCTTCAACGTCGTCGCCTGCGTGGGTGCGTTCGCCGAGCACGGCCCGCAGCGCTACACCGACCCGGAATCACCCTGGTTCAACGTCTTCCTCGGCTACTACCAGCTCGACTGCGCGAAGCAGCTGTGGGACCGGCCCTTCGGGTTCGAGTCGGCAGCCGGCGCGGGGTCGGTCCCCCGCTTCGAGGATCTGGTCCGGTTGGGCAAGTCCGACTGGAACTTCTTCTCGAACTGGGTCTACGGGGTGCCCGAGGACGCGTTGGCGCCCTTCTGCACCGTGGACCTCGGGCCCGATGGCCACGTCGACCACGGCCTGGTGGAGGTGGCCGGGCGGCACTGGCGGGTGGTCGACCTGCTGGGCGTCGAGGTGGCCAGCTGCTACGAGGCGGACGCTCCCGGTGCCCGGCGACTGGTGTCGAACACCGTGGTCACCCCGCTGACCCGCAGGAGCTTCGGCTTCCCCGACCCCCGCCCCGACCACCCGACCAGCTTCGTCCCGCAGTCGCTGGACGCCACCCTGTACATGGCCTACGTGGAGGACGAGGCGAGCTACCACACCCTCATCTTCGGGGGCACGGCCCACACCGGACAGGACCGCGCCCTCCTGGCCACCGAGATCGGGGCCACGACCGCGGTCATCGCCGGGCACTACGCCGATCAGGGCTTCGCCTGACGACGGGTCACCTCGAGACGCTCTCGAGCGCCTCCAACCGTCTCCGGGCGGCGACCAGTACCGGTGTGCCGAGGCCCTCGGTGCACTTGCCGTACCAGTGGGCCAGGACGCGGTGCCCCTCCTCGGCCCGATCGACCCGGTGGAGCAGGCCGGCGTAGCCCGAGGCGGCGCGGACCCCGTGGACCGTGAAGTCGAGCCGGTCGGCCACGTCGAGCGACCGCAGCCACGCGTCGGCCGCCCGGGACCACGGGTGTGCGGGGTCCCAGAGGTCGTCGTCGGTCCCGGTGTCGGTCTCGTCGAACAGCAGCTCGGCCTGTTGGCGCAGGAGCGCCGAGTCCCACCAGTGCTGGCCGGTCCCGGCCGACACCGACAGGGCCATGTCGATCATCTCCTGGGTGGTGGTGCGGTCGCCCGCGGCCAGTGCGGCCTCGGCGATCCTCGACAGCACCTTCGTGGCGCCGCCGAGGTTCCCGGACTCGCCGGCCACCAGCCCGGCCCGCACCACGTCGTCGAGCGCCCCGTGGTCGCCCTCGCTGATGACGCGCTCCGCCCCCTCCCACACGCCGCTGATGCCGGTCCAGAAGGCGAAGCCCTGTTCCTCGGCCAGCGACCGGGACTCCCGCGCGAAACGCAGGGTCTCGGCGGTCTCCCCCCGCTCGCAGTGGCCGCTGGCCAGGAAGAACAGTGCGAACACCCGGTTGAACGGCTGACCGATCCGGTCGGCCAGGTCGACCGCGTCGACCAGATGGGCCAGGCCCCGATCGAGGTGGCCGAGCACGAGGTGGTCCCAGCCGGCGAACACGTGGGCCGCCACGCCCTGGTCCGTGCCGAACCGGTGGCCGAGCACGAGGTGGAGGTCGGGTCGGTAGACGGACAGTGCCTGGGTGGCCAGCACGAGCGACTCGGTGGCCTGACCCTGGAAGCTCCGGGCCAGGCACAGCTGGACCTTGCCCAGCACCTCCAGGAGCCCGTCCTGGTGGGAGTCGGCGATGGCGATCACCCGTTCGGCGAGCTCGGCGCCCAGTGTGATGTCCCCCCGGTTGATGTAGAAGACGGACAGCCCGCCGAGAGTCTGGGCCACCCGTTCGTCGTTGCCGAGGAGCTCGCACAGCTCCCGGGCCCGACCGTAGGCCACGGCCAGTTCCGGGTCCGAGTAGCTGCGGGTGGCGATGGAGGAGCCGAGGGCGAGCTGCATCTCGACCTCGATCTCCCGCCCGAGGGTGACGTCGGGCATCTGCTGGGCCAGGGCGATCCCCTGGAGGAGGAAGGAGATGGCCTCCCGGTGACCGGACCGCTCGGCGGCCTGCCTGGCCGCCAGCTGGTAGTGGATGGCCGCCTCGTGGAGGAGGCCGGCCCCCTCGTAGTGCCGGGCCACCTCCTCGGCCGCGGTGGAGGCGCCCGAGACGATCCGTTCGTCGAGGACCCGTGCCACCCGTTCGTGGATGGTGGCCCGGTTCCTGCGGAGCAGCGACTCGTAGGCCACCTCCTGGATGAGGACGTGCTTGAAGAGGAACTCGCTGTTGCCGTGGGACGGGTCGTGGAGGACGAGCCCCGAGTCGACCACCCGGTCGAGGAATCGGGCGAGGAGCGCCTGGTCCATGCCCGATACCCGGACCAACAGGTCGAAGGAGAACGACCGCCCGAGCACCGCGGCCAGCTGGGCCACGATCTTGGCCGGCCCGAGACCGTCGAGGCGGGCCAGGAGGGAGGCCTGGAGCGTCCCTGGGATCTCCAGGTCCATGAGCGGCGACGCGAGGTCCCATGTGTCCTCTCCGCCGACCAGGAGCCCCGACTCCAGCACGCTGCGGCCGACCTCCTCGACGAAGAGGGGGATGCCGCCGGCCGAGGCCACGATCCGGTCGACGATCTGGTCGGGCAGGCTGCGCCCGTGGCCCAGCGTGGTGACCAGCTCCCGCACGGCGTCGTCGCCCAGCGGCTCGAGCGGGATGGTGGTCACGGCGTCGGGGGCCGACCACGACGGCCCGAACTCCGGCCGGGCGGTCATGAGGAGGAGGAGCGGCGCGTCGGCCACACGGTCGACCAGGAGGTCCAGGGCGTCCATGGTCGTGGGGTCGCACCAGTGGAGGTCCTCGATGAGCAGGACCATCGGGTGGTGGCGGCTGAGCGCGACCACCCACGCCACCAGTGCGGCGATGGTCCGCTCCAGTCGCAGCTCCGTGCTCATGGTCTGCACGGACGGGCAGGGGAGGCCGAGGAGGGAGGCGATGAGCTCGTCGGCGTCGGGGATGTCGACGTCCGCCTCCTCGAGCGCGAGCCGGATCTGGGCGAGCCGCCACGACGGATCGGGGTCGGACCGGAAGGACAGGGTGCTCTCCACCAGATCGGTGACCGGGTGGAGCACGCTCATCCGGGTGTAGGAGGAGCACGAGCTCTCGAGCCATACGTGGTCGTCGTCGCCCACCACGTCGGCCACCTGGTACGCCAGTCGTGACTTGCCGACCCCCGGCTCGCCGGTGACGAGCACGGCGGCACCCTTTCCGGCCCGCGTCCAGTCCCACAGCCGCTCCAGCTCCTCGAGCTCGGCGGACCGGCCGATCATCGGGCTTCGACGGTCGAGGGACGCGGCGATCCTCGACCGGGCGTCCGTCCGTCCGCTGACGAGGAACCCGTCGACCGGTTCGGGGACGCCCCTCAGCTCGAGCTGGCCGAGGGGCGTCACGTCGAACCGCCCCCCGACCAGGGCGATGGTCGCGGCACTCGCCACCACCGTCCCGGGCTTCGCCACACCTTGGAGCCGGGCCGACACGTTGAGCGTCTCGCCCACCGACATGATGGCCCGCCGGTCGGCGCCCCCGAGCTCGCCGACCACCGCCGGCCCGCTGTGGACACCCACCCGGATGGCCAGTCGGCGGCTCTCGTTGAGCGCTCCCACGGCGTCGACGATGTCGAGGGCGGCGGTCAGTGCGTTCGCCGCGTCGTCGTCGTTGGCCTGGGGCCACCCGAACCGGAAGAGGATGCCGTCGCCGCTGTATCCCTCCACGTCGCCGCCGAGGCCCCGGGCGATGGTGACGGCCCGCTGCTGGTAGGCGTGGATCAGCCCGCTGTACTCCTCCGCGTCCGTCGTCGACGAGAGCTCGGTGGACCCGACCAGGTCGCAGAAGACGACGGTGATGTGACGGAGCTCGGTGCTGAGGGCGATCCCGATCGACTCGTCGAGGGCGGCGGGCGGTTCGGCCGTGGCGATCCGGTGACCGCAGGAGGGGCAGAACCGGGCATCCTCGGGGGTCCGCTCGGAGCAGGCGGCGCAGACCGGGTTCAACGCCATGTGCCCATGCCCCGCGTGCGTCTCCGCCCGAGGCGCGATGGACGGGGGAGGCAGGCGTTCATGGCGGAGTGGACGAATCGGGGCACGGGCCGGATCCCGTCGCCCAGCAGCTGGTCGGCGATGGCCTGGACGCCGTCCAGGACCTCCACCACGTCCTCCCCGGCGAGCCCGGTGAACACCCGGCCGGCGGGTAGCTTGCCGCACGGTGAGGCACCGACCGGGGTGTAGGTGTGCACGGTGATCCATCGGGCGAGATCGACCTGGGCGGGGGACAGCAGGCGGCGGTGGTTCGCCGCGGCCAGGCGGTAGTACCCGAGGTGGGCCGCCTCCTGCCTGCTGACCGGAGCGGTGACCGTGGCCACCAGGCCGTCCTCGCCGAGGGCGGCGAACTGTGCAGCCATGTGGCGGTAGGCGTCGAAGGTCATGTGCTCGTGCATCGCACCGAGCGACAGGTAGACCAGCTTGAGCACGTCCTGGAGCCACCGGTTGGCGGCGAGGGCGCCGACGAGGCGGAACGAGGCCCTCGGGCGGGTGGACCTCCCTCCGCCCGGCGCTTCCCGGGAGGGGCCGGCGACCGGAGGGACCCCGAGTTCGGCCTGCAGGGCGTCGAAGATCGCCGCATGGGCCAATTCGTGGGACGACCAGGCGGACAGGAACCGGAGGTCCAGCCGGTCGAGGTCGGGGAGCAGGGTGGTGATCTCGACGACGTTGCGGGTGACGGCCCCCTCCACCGTGGCGATGTAGGCGAAGATCTCCTCGAAGGTCCGACGCAGGGCGGCAGGGTGCCGGAGGGTCAGGTCGACCGAGTCGAGCCGGATGGGCGGGTCGTCCTCGAGCCGCCCGACCCTCGCCTCCAATGTCAGATGTTCCACCGTCCAGCCTCCGACCGCGCTACGGAATGGACCCTCGGAATGGCAACGGAGCCTACCGTCTGTGGCCCGTTGCCGTTGAGTGCAGGACGGCCCGTCGACCCCGGGCGGAGGACTTTCGACCCTGGCCCGGATCCGGCTCGCCCGTCATGGTGGATCACGAGGGACGGACTGCGGTCGGTCGCACATGCGGCAGTCGTCGAAGCACCCGACCGACGTGGAGTCGGTCGCCGAGGCGATCGGGCTGCCGTGAGCGGGACCGACCCCGAGACCCCCGACCACCCGAGGCCCGCAACCACCCGAGGAAGGAACCTGATGACGTTCTCCGTGAAGTCCGAGGTCGGCCAGCTCCGGCAGGCCATCATCCACCGGCCGGGACTCGAGCTCTCCCGCCTGACCCCGCAGAACATCGAGTCGCTGCTGTTCGACGACGTGATGTGGGCCAAGAAGGCCAAAGAGGAGCACGACGCCTTCGCCGAATCGCTCCGCGACAAGGGGGTGACGGTCCACTACTACGAGCAGCTGCTGGCCGAGACCCTGGACGTGCCCGAAGGCCGTGCCTTCGTGCTCGACCGGGTCTGCACCCCCGAGATCCTCGGGCCCTCGCTGGTCGAACCGGTCCGTCGCCTCTTCGACGACCTCGACGGCAGGGCGCTGGGGGAGTTCATGATCGGCGGCATCCTGAAGGCCGACCTGCACCCCCGTCGGGCCCACAGCCTCAAGTGGGACATGCTGCGGGCCGACGACTTCGTCCTCAACCCCCTGCCCAACCACCTGTTCCAGCGGGACAACTCGTGCTGGATCTACGGCGGCGTCACCGTCAACCCGATGGCGAAGCCGGCCCGCCAGCGGGAGTCGCTCCACACCCGGGCCATCTACCGGTTCCACCCCATGTTCGCGGGGGCCGAATTCGTGACCTACTACGGCGCGGGCGACCACGACTACCAACCGGCGACCCTGGAGGGCGGTGACGTCCACGTCGTCGGCAACGGCGCGGTGCTCATCGGCATGGGCGAGCGTTCCACCCCCATGGCGGTCGAGACGGTGGCGCACGCCCTGTTCGACAGCGGTCAGGCCACCAGGGTGGTGGCCATCGAGCTTCCCCACAGCCACGCCTTCATGCACCTCGACACGGTGATGTCGATGGTCGACACCGGCACCTTCGTGCTCTATCCGTACTTCGACCGTCACCTGCGCAGCTGGACCGTGGCCCCGGGCGAGGAGCCGGACCAGCTCGCCATCTCCCTCAACCACAACCTGTGGGACACCCTGGCCGACATCCTCGAGGTGCCCGAGATCACGGTGCTCACGACCGACGAGGACGTCCGGGCCGCCGAGCGCGAGCAGTGGGACGACGGTACCAACTACCTCGCCGTGGCACCCGGGGTAGTGATGGGCTACGACCGGAACGTGGCCACAAACACCATGCTGCGCAAGCACGGCATCGAGGTGGTGAGCGTCGCCGGCGGCGAGCTCGGACGGGGCCGGGGTGGACCACGGTGCATGACCTGTCCGATCGAGCGGGACGCGGCCTGAGTCATGGACGCGGCCGCAGCTTCCGTGATCGAGCGGTTCCGGGGCAGGAGCCTCCTGAAGGAGACCGACCTGACCCGCGAGGAGTTCCTCGCCCTGATCGACCTGGCGGCCGAGCTGCGCCAGGAGAAGCGGTCGGGGACCGAGCACCGGCGGATGGAGGGGGCGAACATCGCCCTCATCTTCGAGAAGGCGTCCACCCGGACCCGGGCGGCCTTCGAAGTGGCCGCCTACGACCAGGGCGCGCACGTCACCTACCTCGGTCCCGAGGGGAGCCACATCGGCGAGGGGGAGACGATCAAGGACACGGCACGGGTGCTGGGCCGCATGTACGACGGCATCGAGTTCCGGGGATTCGCCCAGGAGTCCGTCGAGACCCTGGGGCGATTCGCCGGGGTACCGGTGTGGAACGGCCTGACCGATCGGTGGCACCCCACCCAGATGCTGGCCGACATGCTGACCATGCAGGACCACGCCACCGAGCCGCTCGACCGGGTGGCCTTCTGCTACCTCGGCGATGCCAGGAACAACACGGCCAACTCGCTCCTGGTCACCGGCGCCCTCCTCGGCATGGACGTGCGCATCGCCGCCCCCGAGGAGCTCTGGCCCTCACCCGAGGTGCAGGCGACGGCCCGGGACCTGGCGGCCGCGTCGGGGGCCAGGATCCACATCGGGGCGGAGGTGGCGCCCGCCGTGGCCGGTGTCGACTTCCTCTACACCGACGTGTGGGTCTCGATGGGTGAGCCGGCTTCGGAGTGGGCCACACGGATCGAGAAGCTCCTGCCCTACCAGGTCAACGCCGGGACCGTTCGGGCCACCGGGAACCCCGATGTGAAGTTCATGCACTGCCTGCCCTCCCTCCACAACACGGACACGGATCTGGGCCGCAAGCTCCACGACACGTCGGGCCTGTCGGCACTCGAGGTCACCGACGAGGTGTTCGAGTCACCCGCCTCCATCGTGTTCGACGAGGCGGAGAACCGCCTCCACACCATCAAGGCGGTCATGGTCGCCAGCCTCGGTCGCTGAGATGCGGCTCGTCGTGGCCGTCGGCGGGAACGCCCTGCTGCAGCGGGGTGAGGTCCCGTTGGCCGAGATCCAGGAAGGTCACGTGGCCACCGCCGTCGACGCGCTGGCCCCCCTGGCCGGGGATCACGACCTGGTGATCACCCACGGGAACGGCCCCCAGGTGGGGCTGCTGGCCAACGAGAGCGCGCTCGATCCCGACCTGCCCGGCCCCTATCCGCTCGACGTGCTGGGCGCCGAGTCCCAGGGAATGATCGGCTACTTCCTCCTGCAGGCGTTCCAGAACGCCCTGCCGCAGCGGATGGTGGTGAATCTGATCTGCCAGACCGAGGTGGCGGTGGACGATCCGGCGTTCGGCCGTCCGACCAAGTTCGTCGGCCCGGTCTTCACCGAGACCGCGGGCCGACAGCTGGCGGCAGCCCGTGGATGGGAGATCGCGCCGGACGGCGACTCCTGGCGACGGGTGGTGGCGTCGCCCGAGCCCCTGGTGATCGTCGAGCTGGCGACCATCCGGGCCCTGCTCGGCCACGGCGCCGTGGTGATCTGCTCCGGCGGCGGCGGCATCCCCGTCGTCCGAGACGGGAACGGTCGGTTGCGGGGGGCCGAGGCGGTCATCGACAAGGACCTGGCCGCCGCGCTGGTGGCCCGCGATCTCGGGGCCGACGCACTGTTGATCCTCACCGATGTGGAGAACGTGGAGACCGGGTTCGGTACGGACTCGCCGCACCCCATCGGTCACACGACCCCGGCCCGGTTGCGGGCGGAGCACTTCCCCGCCGGGTCGATGGGCCCGAAGGTCGACGCGGCGTGCCGCTTCGTGGAGTCGACGGGCAACCGGGCGATGATCGGACGGCTCGACGAGGTGGCCGACCTGCTCCGGGGGACGTGCGGGACGATCGTCGAACCCGACCGTGCACCGGGGGGACCGCCCGCAGTCGCTGCTGGGTGAGGGGCGGACGGCCCCCGACCGTCAGCGGTCCCGGATGGTCAGTGCGCGCACGGTGGCATGCAACTCCTCGACGACGTGCTCGAGGGCGTTGGACGCCTCCCGTCCGAGGTTCTCCCGGCGCAGAACCTGTGCGACGATCAGCTCGCAGATGGTGAGGCTCGTCCGGAGGTCCGAGTCGGTCAGCGCCGACTCGGAAGGAGCCTCGCTGCGGCGCCCGGGACCGTGACCGTCGTCGCGGGCGGCAGGTTCGGCATGCTGACGGACGTCCCAGGTCGTGCCCGACCGCCCCGGTCCGGGCCGGCCGCCGTCGCGGGGCTCGCCGTCGGGGGTCCCGTCGCCGTCGTCGGTGTTGCCGCTGTCGGACACACCGGCATTGTCGGACGCGGCGGTGGCAGAAGCCAGGGGCATATGGGAGGTCGACCGGACGGGCCCGGGCCCGGGCCGCCGACTCCCTGCTCGCAGACGTGGAGAGGAGATCTCCCCACCGGATCTGTAGGGCGAACCCCACACGGGCCGGTCAGGTGACGGGGCCACGGACCGGCTGTGGTCGGACGGACGGAACGGTCTGTGCCCGCAGGAAGGTGAGCGCAGCGGTGACCCGCCTGTCGACCACGGTCTGGTCGACGAGGGCCAGCTTCCGGAAGATGGTGGTGACGTGCTTCTCGATCGCCTTCACCGACAGGTGGAGCTCCGCGGCGATGCCCCGGTTGGACAGCCCGTAGGCGATCTGCTCGAGCACGTCGATCTCGCGGGCGGTCAGGTCGTCGATGGTGACCGCCTCCCTCCGCAGTACGAGGGAGTCGACGATGCTCGGGTCGAGGACGCTCTGGCCGGCCCGCACCTCGCGCAGGGCGAAGAGCACGGCGTCCATCGAGGGGAGCCGCTCGTCGAGCAGATAGGCGATCCTGGACGCACCGCCGCGGAGCAGTTCGAGGGCGAAGCCGTTGCCACGGTCCGAGATGACCACGATTCCCATCTCGGGGAACTCGAGCCGCAGATGACGTGCGGCGGCGATGGTCGCCATGGTGGAGATGACCGGCGTCCGGATGCTGATGAGCACGACCTCGGGCGTCAGCTCTTCGACGATCCGGACCAACTCCTGGTGGTCACGGGCCCTGCCGATGACGTCGATGTCGTCCACGTCGACGAGCAACGAGGCGAGTCCGTCGCCGATGAGGAAGCTGTCCGTGGCCAGCACCACCGTGATCGGACCTTGGTCGGGCGGCATCTCCGGGCTCCTTGCAGCCGATGGCGGCAGATCTCGGAGATGGCCGGTTGCACCGGGGACCCGAAGGCCGAGGCAACCGCCGGACACGTCGAAGGTCTCGGCACCATCGTAGAGCAACCGGTCGGTACGGAATCCGCAGGCGTCACGGTGGGCGGCCGAGATGCCCGCCTTCCAGGGAGTATGCCCTACCGAGTATGAGGGGCCACCCCATTTCCGAAGGTTCCCCGGGGTGCTGGACTGGCAGCGGGTCGAGGAGCGACCGGCTGCGTGCCCGCGCCGTGCCACCGGGTTCCGGGCAGCGACAGTCGACGAAGGGAGGCGGGGCGATGGTCGACACCACGGTCGGGAACGACGTGGCGGTGCAGCTGATCGAGGCGACCCACGCCCTGTACCGGGCTGCCGTGGCCCTCGAGGCGATCCGGCCGGCGACGACGATGACGTCGACGGGCGGCCGGTGCCCTTTCCTCAACGAGGATCCCGGGCCGGCCCAGGGACCGGGTGCGACGGGACGACGGACCGTCGGCGTCCACCTGGACAGCGCGCTGGAGGACATCACGTCGGTCCGCGACGTGCTGAGCCAGGTGGCGGCGGGTCCCACCGCCCGCCCGGCGGACCTCCGGGCGCCACTCGACTCGGAGGTCGCTCTGGAGGACCTCTCGGCCACATCCGAGCGGATCTCGCTCGGCAGGAAGATCGTGGCGAGGTCGGACGCCGACGCGAGTGCGGTGGTCATCCACGGCATCTACGAGGCCGGACTGGCGCTCCAGGGTGCGCTGCAACGGAGCACCGACCCCCGGGCCATCGAGCAGATCAAGGAGGCGGTGGTGTTGCTCGACCAGACGATCGCCGACTACCGCACGATCGTGACCCGTTCGGACGGTCCGGAGCGATAGCCGCGGGGGCGGTCAGCTGCGGACGACCCTGCCGTCCAGCATGTCGATGGTCCGGTCCGCCGACGCGGCCACGTCGTCGTCGTGGGTCACCAGCACCACGGTCACACCCCGGTCCTTCCGGAGGGACTGGAACAGTCCGAGGACCGTATCCACCGAGTGGCTGTCCAGGCTCCCGGTCGGCTCGTCGGCCAGGAGCAACGACGGGTCGTTGGCCAACGCCCGTGCCACGGCGACCCGCTGGCGCTCCCCACCCGAGAGTTGAGGTGGCCGCCGGCCGGCGAGGGCGGCGAGGCCGACATCGGCGAGCAGCTCCCGCGCATGTCCGGCCCGCTCGGCATGGGGCCGGTCCGATCCCATCATGACGATCTCGACGTTCTCGAGCACGGTCAGTCGCGGCAGGAGGTTGTGGAGCTGGAACACCAGGCCGACCTCCTGACGACGGAAGCGGTCGGGGTGCTCCAGGTGGTCGAGCTCGTACTGGCCGATCCGGATCGTTCCCGAGTCCGGGACGTCCAGGGCGGCCAGGAGACTGAGCAGCGTCGACTTCCCGCAGCCGGACGGACCGGTGATGGCGACGAACTCGCCGTTCGCCACGGTCAGGTCGACCCCGGCGAGGGCACGCACATGTCCGTCCGCGTAGACCTTGACCACGTCGTGGGTCTCGACCATCGGGGCGCCGGCCCGGATGTCCTCACTCATGGCTGAGTGCCCTGACCGGGGTGAGGACCGCCGCCCGCACGGCCGGGTACAGCGACCCGAGGACGGCCATCCCCATGCCCACGATGAGCCCCCGCCAGAAGGCCTGGGCGGTGAAGCTCGAGTGCAGCACGCCCTGGAGCTGGGGGAGCCGCTCGAGGACGAAGGTGACCAGGAAGGAGAGGCCAACGCCCACGCCGGAGCCGACCAGGGCGAGCATGAGGCTCTCGGACACGACCAGCGTGACCACCCGCCACCGGGACCACCCGACGGCCCGCAGCAGACCGAACTCGCGGGTCCGCTCGAAGAGCGACAGGAGCATGGTGTTGGCGACGATGACCGCTCCGATCAGCAACGAGAGGATGGTGCTGCCGGTGACGGCGGCCTGCAGGAACACGATGTTCCGGTCCGCCCGGCCGAACTGCGAGGCGGTCCGGATGGTCGTGAGCTCGGGGTGCAGCGCCTCCAGGTCGGCCATCACCTTGGTCACCGAGTAGCCCGGGGCCACCTTCACGAACACGAGCGTCACCGAGCTGGGCACCCGGTTGTAGGCCTGGATCTCCGTCAGTGGAAACATGGCTCCCAGATCGCCGTAGGAGATCCCGGTGGAGTAGATCCCGACCACCGTGTTCGTCGTGCCCTCGGCGGTGAATTGGTCGCCGACGTGCAGCCCGAAGTTCTGGGCGGCCCGCCAGCCGAGCATGACCTCGTTGGTGGCGTCCGGGGAGAACGGCTTCCCGGCTACGACGGTCACCCCGAACGGGGCAAGGTCGCTCGGCTGGATGCCGATCTCGATGAACAGGGGGTTGGCGGCGTTGAGCTTCTGGGTCTCGATGAGGACGCCCACCGCGCTCTTGACCCCCGGGGTCGACTGGATGTCGGCGACCTGGCCGTTGTCCAGGCTGCTGTAGATGATGTCCGCCACGCCCTTCTGGGCCACGGTGAAGTCCGCCTTCCCGATGGTCAGGACGGCGGCGGCGCTGTTCTCCAGCCCGCTGCTGACCACGGCGAGCGACACCACCGTCATGACGGCCAGGGCGACGGCGAAGGCGATCCCGGCCGACCGGGCCTTCTTGGCCCAGATGTTCCCGAGGGCCAGGGTGAACAGGGTCATCGGACGGTGCCCACGAGTGGTGTCACGGGTGATCCATGGGACCGGTCGGGGTGGGGACAGGGTGGCCGGTCCCCGCGACGTCCCGACTCGAGGTCCATGACGGTCAACGCTACCGCTGCCGGCACGTGACCGAGGGTGTCGGCCCCGGTGCCGGCCGTCCGGTCGGGTGGGCGGTGATCGGATGCATCGCACCACTCTGTCCCGCCGTCGGCCGTCCGGACAGGGTCGAACGTCCCGGAACGAGACGTCCCTCGGGTCGCTCGGTTCGGCGCCGACGGCATTCCGACGGGGGCCACCGGTAAGGTCGCCGCATGGGGACCGGGATCCAGTCGAGGATCGGATCCGATCGGGCAGACGCCGTGCGCGGATAGCGGTGCCGCGCCCGAATCACCAGCCCGGGGAGCGGGCTCGACCGGGAATCGAACCCGACCGGCCCCGCTCGCGATGTGCGGGTGCGCCCGAACCGCGACGCCTGCCGTGACGTCGAACGCACCCACCGCGCCGGATCCGCGCCGGTCGGCCACCGGCACCGACCGGGTCCCGGCCCTCGACGGGCTGCGGGCCTTCGCCCTCCTCATCATCATGGGGTTCCACTTCGGTGTCGGCTGGCTCCAGGGCGGGTTCTTCAGCCTGGACATCTTCTACGTGCTGTCGGGCTACCTGATCACCGGCCTCCTGCTCGGCGAGTTCCGGAAGCGGAGCAGGATCAGGCTCTCGGCGTTCTGGCTCCGGCGGGCACGCCGACTCCTCCCCGCCCTGGCCGTCGTGCTGGTGGCGGTGACCCTGTTCGTCCGGTTCGTAGCCCCGTCCGGCCTGTACCCGGACTTCCGGATGAGCGCGCTGTCCGCCCTCTTCTACTTCTCCAACTGGTGGCAGATCGCCTCCAGCAGCAATTACTTCGTGGCCACCGGAGCGGTCTCCCCCCTCACCCACACCTGGTCGCTGGCCGTCGAGGAGCAGTTCTACCTGGTGTGGCCCCTGGTGGTGCTGGTCGTCATGCACCTCTCGCGCACCTTCGCCCGGGGGGTCCGGAACCTGCTCGTCCTGTCGGTGGTCGGGACCGTCGCCTCGGCCGTGGAGATGGCGCTGCTCTACGGTCCGACGGCAAACCTCACCCGGCTGTACTTCGGGACCGACACCCACGCCCAGTCGATCCTGCTCGGTTCGGTCCTGGCCTGCTCGATGACCCTCGTCGAGATGCGGCGGGGGGCCACCGGGATGGCCCCTGCGGCCCACGGCGCCCCGTCCCGACGGCTCCTCACCGCCCTCGGGCTGGCCGGGTTCGCCGGGACGTTCGTCCTGACCTACGCCATGAGGGGGACGACGCCCTTCGACTACCGGGGCGGGTTCCTGCTGTCGGCGCTGTCGGCCGCCGCCATCATCGTGGCCTCGGTGTGTGTCCCCGGTGGCCCGGTGGCCCGGCTGCTCTCGCTCGGCCCGATGGTGTGGATGGGAGCGGTCTCCTACGGGGCCTACCTCTGGCACTACCCCGTCTTCGTCTACCTCGACACCCCCCGGACGGGTCTGTCGGGTCCGTCCCTCCTTGCCGTGCGGTTCGCGTCGACGTTCGCACTGGCCGCGGCCAGCTACTACCTGGTGGAGCGCCCGGTCATGTACGGGACGTTCTGGCGGTCCCTGAGAGCGGTCGTACCGGCCACGGCCGTCCTGGCTGGGACCGTCGCGGTCATCGTGGTGGGGACGGTGACCCCGGCTGTGGCGCAGGTGGTGGAGGGGACGTCGTTGACGGTGTCGCAGCACCAGGCACTGGCCCGGGCCGCCGCCTTCACCCGCAAGCCGGTGCGGTTCATGCTGGTCGGGGACTCCATCGCGGTGACCATGGCCATCGGTCTCGAGGTCGACAGCGTTCGCCGCTACGGCGTGCAGTTCATCAACGAGGAGACCCTCGGCTGCGATCTCGACGACATCCCGGTGATCATCGCCGACCGTGTCGACGAACCGGTGTCCGACTGCACGCACTGGAGGACGCTGTGGGCTGCCGACGTGGCACGGACCCGTCCCGAAGTGGTGGGGATGGAGATCGGCCGGTGGGACATCGCCGACCACATCTACGACGGCAAGGTGGTGTACGTCGGTCAGCCGGCGTGGAACACCCACCTCTACGACGAGATCAACCAGGCGGTCGACCTCTTCTCCGTCCACGGGGCGAAGGTGGTGCTCTTCACCATGCCGGACATCGACGCCGCGGACGAGGCCCCGGGGAGCGCGGCCTATCCCGAGAACGACCAGTCGCGGGTGAACGAATTCAACGCCGTCGTGGCCGACGTGGCCGCCCACCGGCGGTCCACGGTGACCCTGATCGACCTCAACAGGAAGCTGGATCCCCATGGGCGGTTCCAACTGGCGATCGACGGCGTCACCGTCCGGTGGGCGGACGGGGTCCACGTGTCCAAGGCGGGAGGGGAGTGGCTCCAGCCCTTCGTCCTCCCCGCCGTCGGAGAACTGGGCCTGAAGGCCCGCGCGGCCGCCGGGATCTGAACCGGCGGGGGGAGCTCGGGCTCGCTCCGGCCGACGGTTGCCGGAACATGCCCCACGGTCGTCGGGACATGGGGGACACTGGAGCGATGAGCTTCGAATTGCGACATGTGACCATCCACGGTCACGACGTCGGCTACCGGATGGAGGGGAGCGGTCCGGTACTCCTCCTCATCCACGGGATCGCCGGGAGCTCGCGGGCCTGGCGGGCGGTCATGCCCACCCTGGCCGAGCGGTTCACGGTCATCGCCCCCGACCTGATCGGCCACGGCGACTCCGCCAAGCCGGTCGGCGACTACTCGCTCGGTGCGTACGCCAGCGGGATGCGGGACCTGATGGGCGCGCTGGGGGTCGAGCGGGCCTCCGTGGTCGGGCAGTCGTTCGGTGGCGGCGTGGCGCTGCAGCTCGCGTACCAGCACCCCGAATGCTGCGAGCGCCTCGTGCTGGTCGACAGCGGGGGGCTCGGTCGGGAGGTCAGCTGGATGCTGCGCTTCATGACGCTCCCGGGCAGCGAGTACCTCATGCCGGTGCTCTTCCCCTGGTTCGTGCGCTCGGCGGGCGACGAGATCAACCGGCGCCTGCACCGCCGGGGATTCCGGATGGGCCACGTGGCCGAGATGTGGAACGCCTACGCCTCGCTGACCGAGTCCGAGAACCGCCACGCCTTCGTGCGCACCATCCGGGCGGTCATCGACCCCGGGGGCCAGACGGTCAGCGCCAGCGACCGTCTGTACCTGGCAGCGGAGATGCCCACGCTCATCGTGTGGGGTGACCAGGACACGATCATCCCGGTGAGCCACGCCTACGCGGCCCACGAGGCGATCCCCGGCAGCCGTCTCGAGATCATCGAGGGAGCCGGGCACTTCCCCCACGTCGAGCGGCCCGAGCAGTTCCTGGAGGTGGTGCTCGACTTCCTGGACACGACCGAGCCGGCCCGGTTCGGCGCGGCCGACCTGCAGCACCTGCTGCGGCAACGGGCGCCGACCGAGCCCCGGTCAGGCTGAGCACTCGGCCCCTCCGGCCCCACCGGCCCCGGCGCCTCGGACCCCCGACGCCCCCGGTCCCGTTCGTCCCGGACCCGTTCCGATGCACGCCGGCACATCGGAACGTACCCGCCGCGATGTGACCTTGGTCTCTACCTGGGCACGGCCGTGCCCAGGACAATGACCCTGCACGGGGACGGTGGAGACGCGCCGCGCGACGAGCCCGAGGAGGCCAGGTGCACATAAGCGCCGGGGACACGGCATGGATGCTGGTGGCCACGGCCCTGGTCTTCTTCATGATGCCCGGCCTGGCCCTCTTCTACGGGGGGCTGGTCGGCGAGAAGAACGTGATCGGGACCATGGCCGAGTCCTTCGTGGCCATCGGGATCGTGTCCGTCCTGTGGATCGTGGTCGGGTACTCCCTCGCATTCGGACCGGACCACCACGGGATCATCGGAGGTCTGCAGTTCTTCATGCTGCGGGGCATCGGCACCAAGCCTTCCGGCTTCGCCCCGACCATCCCGCCCCTCCTGTTCATGGTCTTCCAGATGATGTTCGCGGTCATCACCCCTGCGCTCATTGCCGGTGCCTTCGCCGAACGCATGCACTTCCGCGGGTACCTCGTGTTCATCGGACTGTGGTCACTGCTCGTCTACTGCCCGTTCGCCCACTGGGTCTGGGGCGGCGGGTTCCTGGGTGCCGGGGGGTTGCACGCCATCGACTTCGCCGGTGGCTCCGTGGTCCACGAACTCGCCGGTGCGTCGGCGTTGGCGGCGGTGCTCTACATCGGGCGCCGTCATCAGCTCGACCGGCCGCACAACGTCCCGCTCGTCCTCCTCGGTGCCGGGATCCTGTGGTTCGGCTGGTTCGGGTTCAACGCCGGCAGCGCCGGCAGCGCCGGTTCGGTGGCCACGTCCGCCCTCGTCGACACCCAGATCGGCGCCTGCGCCGGAATGCTCGCCTGGATGGGGATCGAATGGGCGAGACGGCGCAAGCCCTCGAGTATCGGCATCGCGTCGGGTGCCATCGCCGGCCTGGCCGCGATCACCCCGGCGTCGGGCTATGTCCCGACATGGGCCGCCCTGATCGTCGGTGCCGCCGCCGGCCTGCTCTGCTACGGGGCGGTCCAGCTGAAGCCCCGGCTCCACTACGACGACGCCCTCGACGTGGTCGGGGTGCACCTGGTCGGCGGATTCGTCGGCGTGGTCCTGACCGGGGTGTTCGCCAGCCTCGCCGTGAACGCGCTCGGTGCCTCCGGCGGGTGGGTCCAGTTCGGGCGCCAATCGGTCCTGGCCGTGGCCGGATTCGCGTATCCCTTCGTCATGACCCTGGCCGTCGTGTGGGTGACGGACAGGACCGTGGGGTTGCGGGTGTCGGACGGCGAGGAGCGCGCCGGCCTCGACGTGAGCCAGCACGCCGAGACCGGGTACGAGTGGCCCTCGGACACCATCCAGCGCGAGTCCTCCAGGGTCGAGGGCGAGGTCACGGCCGCCGATTGACCGGCGGGGACGGTTGCCCGATCGGCCGAGGTGGTCGGGGTCGTCCACCATGCGCATACTGTGTGTAGATCGCCAGGACCTCTCCCCCGGGCCCCGGCCGAGCCACCGGTCCGGCGACGGCTACGCTTGCCGCAGGGAAGGGGGCTGACATGACCGACAAGTCTCCCCGCAAGAGCGCCTCAAAGAAGTCCGGCAAGACGCTGAAGGAAAAGCGCCAGGCCAAGAAGGACAAGGAGACCAGCCGCAAGCCGCTGGCTCGCTGAACGCGCTCGACCTCACGGTTCCAACCCCTCCTGTTGTCACCGGCGCCCGTCACCGGGTGCCCGCCGACACCGTCACCGCCGGGGACACGTCGAGGTACCCACCGCCGGAGAGGCTGTAGGAACGGCCCACCCGGCGGTCATCACCGACCGGCGGCACGACACGAGGAATCATGGAAACCGAATCCGATGCTCCACCCGCCGGGGCCACTGCGCGCGAGGACTTCGCCGAACTGTCGAGGAGGGTCCGCGACGTCGGGCTCTTCCACCGACGGGGTGGCTACTACCTGATCAAGATACCGGCGACGGTCGGCGCCCTCGCCGTGCTGGCGGTTGCCGCCGTGCTGATCGGGAACAGCTGGTGGATCCTGACCGTCGCCGTCGGCCTGGCCTTCGTCCTGGCCCAGGTCGGCTTCATCGGTCACGACGCGGGACACCGTCAGGTCTGGGCCTACCGGCGGGGCAACGACGCGGTCGGCCTGATGCTGGCCAACCTGCTCAGCGGGTTCAGCTTCGGATGGTGGATGTCGAAGCACAGTCGTCACCACGGCTACACCAACTTCGAGGGGAAGGACCCGGACATCGCCGCCGGCGCCCTCGTGTTCACGACCGCACAGGCTGACGATCGCGGACGCTTCGGGCGGCGATTCGCCCGTACCCAGCAGTTCACCGTGGTCCCGCTGCTCTTCCTCGAGGCCCTCAACCTCCACGTGGCGAGCGTGCGCTCGCTCGCCCGGCGCCGGGACCGTGCGGCGCTGGTCGAGATCGCCCTCCTGGTCGTGCACGCGGGGATCTTCTTCGTCGCTCCGTTCCTGCTCCTGTCGCCGGTGCGCGCCGTGGCGTTCATCGTGGTCAGCCAGTCGCTCTTCGGCTTCTACCTGGGGGCGAGCTTCATCACGAACCACGTGGGGATGCCGACCGTCACCGGGACCGACGACCTCGGGTTCCTCCGTCGACAGGTCTCGACCTCACGGAATCTGTCGGGTCCCTCATTCACCGGGTTCATCTTCGGCGGGCTGGACAGCCAGATCGAGCACCATCTCTTCCCCACGATGCCCCGGGCCAATCTGCGCCGGGCCCGGAAGCTGGTCCGCCCCTTCTGCGACGAACGGAGGATCCCCTACGCCGAACAGAGCCCATGGCACGCCTACCGCGACGTGGTGCTCCACCTGAGCCGGGTCGGCGGCGGTACCCCGGCGTCGATCGACTGAACGCGTCCTACCGGACGGTTTCGCCCCGGGCGTCGGCCATCAGCTTGTCGTCATCGGCCAGGAGCGCCCCGGCCAGCCTGTGGACCAGCTCGACGACCTCGGGATGCTCCTCGGGCTCCCAACCCTCGAGTAGCTCGCTCAACGAGTCACGACGGGCCGTGGTCAGCCGGGCGATCCCGTCACGTCCGGCGTCGGTGAGCACGAGCCTCGGCCCGGTCCCGCCCCCGGTCCGCTCGATCATTCCCGCCGACGCCAACGCGTCGACGCTCGCGTGCAGGTGGACCGGGTCCACGTCCAGTTGCCTGGCGACCTCCTCGACCGTGGAATCGGGCCGGTCGGCCAGCCGGTAGAGGAGCCAGCAGGCCCGGGGCTCGAGGTCGAGACCCGCCCGGGCGGCGAGCATCCCGTACAGCTCGCGGCGGTTCTCCCGGTTGACCGCCCGCTCGAGCATGCGCCGTACCTCGCCGAGCGAGTTCCGGGGCTCGGGCGTGCCGAGCTGTTCGGCCGGCTCCGTCGTGCGGATCGATCTGCGGAGGGCGACTTCGGGCAGCGTCCAGCTGAGGAGGAAGGCGACGAAAGCGATGGGAACACCGATCAGGAACATGGTCTGGATCGTGTGGGCGATGCCGTCGATGACCGCCGCCTGGATCGGCGCCGGCAGCCGGTGGATGGACGAGGGGTCGTCGGCGCTCAGGCTCAGGCCGGGTGGGGTGGCGCTCAGATGGAGCGCCCGGAGCACGTTGGACGCCAACAGGTTGGCGAAGATGGCACCGAAGACGGCCGTCCCGAACGAGCCGCCGATCGAACGGAAGAAGGTCACGCCGGAGGTGGCGGTGCCCAGCTCCTCGTAGGGGACGGCGTTCTGGACGGCCACCGTGAGCACCTGGAGCACGAGGCCGAGCCCGACTCCGAACACGGCCATGTAGGCCGCCGCCGCCCACGCCCCGGTGTGCACGCCGATCAGCGACATCAGGTAGAGGCCGGCAGTCATCAGTGCCGTGCCCACCACCGGGAACACCTTGTAGCGGCCCGATCTGCTGACCAGGATGCCCGAGCCGATGGAGGCGCACAGGAGCCCGCCCATGAGGGGGAACAGTTCGACTCCCGAGCGGACCGCACTGACGCCCCGGACGTCCTGGAAGAACAGGGGGAGGAAGGTCAGTGCCCCGAACATGGCGAAGCCGACCACGAAGCCGATGGCGCTGGACGCGTTGAAGACCGGGTTGGCGAACAGCGACATCGGGATGATCGGCTCGACGGCGTGGCGCTCGGCCACCAGGAACAGGGCGCCGAACACCACGCCCGCCACGGCCAGGCCGACGACGAAGGGCGAGCTCCACGGATAGGACGTGCCCCCGAGGCTGGTGAAGAGGACGAGCGATGTGGCGGACAGTGCGATCAGGGCGGTGCCGAGGTAGTCGATCACCCGGTGCACCCGTTCCGACACCTCCGGGAGGGCCACCGCGGTCACGGCCAGTGCGACCGCCCCGATGGGGAGGTTGATGTAGAAGATCCACCGCCACGACAGGTAGTCGACGAAGACACCACCGATGAGCGGGCCGATTACCGACGTCACCCCGAACATGGCCATGAACAGCCCCATGTAGCGGCCCCGCTCGCGGGGGGAGACCACGTCGCCCACGATCGTCATGGCCCCGATCATCAGGCCGCCGCCACCGAGTCCCTGGACGGCCCGGAACGCGATGAGCTCCAGCATCGAGTGGCTGAGCCCCGACAGGGCCGAGCCGACCAGGAAGATGACGATGGCCGCCTGGAAGAAGAGCTTGCGACCGTAGAGGTCGCCGAGCTTCCCCCACAGGGGGGTCGACACCGTCGAGGCCAGCAGGTAGGCGGTGACCACCCAGCTCAGGTGCGAGGCGCCGTGCAGGTCGCCCACGATGGTGGGGAGGGCCGTGGACACCACGGTCTGGTCGAGGGCGGCCAGGAACATGCCCAGCATCAATGCCCCGATCACGACGAGGACCCGTCGGTGGGTGATGGGGGCCACCGACCCCGGTGCGGCCACCGCCGGCGCGTCGTCCATGGTCCCCACCTCCTCGGCCAGTTGCTACCCGATGCTACGGCGGGACCGGTCGCCCTGGGTCGCCGTGGATCGGCCCACCCTCGGACCGGGCCCGACCCTCGGAACGGACGTATTCCGGCAGAGAGGACCAAAGTCACTGTTGTCCGGCCGGAACATGTCGGACAATGCGTGCATGTGGATCGACGACCGAGGCTCTGAGGTACTTGACCTACCGGAGTGCAGGCGGCTGCTGGCGCTCGGCGCAAAACACCACCACCACGGCCATCTCGGGGTCCCCACCGACGAGGCGCCCCTGGTGCTCCCCTTGGACTATGCCGTGCTCGGTTCCGGCGTGGTGATGCGGATGGGCGAGGGGCTGTTCGCCCGGGTCCACGGCAGGCTGGTGGCGTTCCAGGTGGACAGCTCCTGCGACGAGGCCGAATGGAACGGCGGTGGGGCGGAGGGACGGTGGAGCGTGCTGCTGCGGGGCCCCGCGGTGGAGCTGGACCCGTCGACCACCGACGTCCGTCTCCCCGAGCCGCGGGTCGCCGAGCCGGGTCACCGACTCGTACATGTGCGCTCCGATCTCGTGACCGGTCGCCGACTGCGGTCCCCGGGAACGGGCCCGGCAGCCACCGACCGGTGACCGGCCGGCGAACGGGGACCGCGGGTCCGGAGGCGGTCTCCTTGGCGTCGCTCCCCGGGGGGCTGGGCGACCGCCTCCCGTTCGACCCTGCCTGGTGCCTGGTGGCCGAGCAGGCCGACGAGGCGGCCCCGTCGGTCGAGGGCGAGTTCTGCCTGGCCGACGGGACGGTCGGGACCCGCGGTGTGCGCGAGGAGGAGGATCCGGAGACCCCCGCGGTACTGGTGACCGGCCTCTACGAGCCCGCACCCGTCGTCGGTGAGCGCCTGATGGCCGTCCCGTCGTGGCTGTCCCTCCCCCTGGTGGCCGGGATCCCGACGGGGCATCGCGTGCTCGACCTGCGCGACGGCATCCTGACGAGGGAGGTGGACGGAGGGGACACGGTGCTGCGCAGTGTCCGCTTCGCCTGTCAGGACCGTCCGGGCACGGCGGTCCTCGTGGCGGACGCGACCCGGTCACTGGTGGCGGCGGATCCGGCCTCGGACCTGGCGGAGGAGGTGTCCGTCCGCCGGGGGACACCCTTCGGCGGAGGGGTGGCCATGGCCATCAACACGACCGTCGGAACGTCGGTCGGGGACTCCGGGGATCTCGTGACCATCGAACGGCTGGCCACCTACGTCGCCTCCCCGCGTCGGCAACCGGGGACGGGCGAAGCGGTCGACCGGCTGAGGGGGTCGGAGCAGATCGGTCCTCGCCGACTGCTGGACCGGCAGCGGGCGCACTGGGCCGAACGGTGGGACGTCGCCGACGTCGAGGTGCCCGGCGACGTCGAGGCGACCCTGGCGCTCCGGGCAGCGCTGTTCCAGCTGACCAATGCGGGGCGCCGCCGGGGTGAGGTCGCCATCGGGGCCCGGGGACTCACCGGTCCCGGCTATGCCGGGCACGTCTTCTGGGACACCGAGGCGTTCGTCCTCCCCGTGCTGGCCGCCGTCGACGCACAGGCGGCCCGGGCCGTGCTCGAGTACCGCATCCGGCGCCTGGAGCCGGCTCGCCGACGGGCGGTGTCCGAGGGACGCTCCGGCGCCCGGTTCCCGTGGGAGTCGGCACACGGCGGCGAGGACGTGACGCCACGATCGGGTGTGGACCCTCGAGGCCGGACGGTCGCCATCACCACCGGCGAGCGCGAGGTGCACATCACGGCAATCGTGGCCTGGGCGGCGTGGAAGTACGCGTCGTGGCACGGCGGTTGGGAGTTCCTGGAGGGTCCGGGCCGGCCCCTCGTCGTGGACACCGCCCGCTACTGGTCGACCCGGATCCGTGCGGACGCGGCGGGACGTGGCCATATCGACGGGGTGATCGGACCCGACGAATACCACGAGGACGTGGACGACGACGCATTCACCAACCTGATGGCCCGGTGGAACCTCCGTCGCGCTGCCGATCTGGTCGAACGGGGCGGAGGGGACGTCGAGGAGGCCGCCGACTGGCGCCGGGCCGCCGACAGCCTGGTGGACAACTTCCGGCCCGAGACCGGCGTGTACGAGCAGTTCACCGGGTTCGACCACCTCGAGCCGGTGCTGGTGAACGCCGTCGGGGCGACCCGCGAGCTGGTCGACGCCACCCTCGGCCGCAAGCCGTTGCACGACACGCAGGTCCTCAAGCAGGCCGACGTCCTCATGGCCCACTTCCTCATTCCCGACGGGGTGGCTGAGGGGTCGCTCGCCGCGAACCTCGACCACTACCTGCCGCGCACCGTCCACGGCAGCTCGCTCTCGCCCGCGGTCCACGCCGCCCTCCTGGCCAGGGCCGGTCGACCGGACGAGGCCTTGGCGTTCTTCCGCATGGCGATGGCGGTCGACTTCGACGCGCTCCACGACAACACGGCGAGCGGTCTCCATCTGGCCAACCTCGGGGGCATGTGGCAGTCGGTCGTCCACGGGTTCGCCGGCCTGGCGGCGACCGGTCCAGGGGACCGGTGCCTGACGCTCGCACCGTGCCTCCCCGCCGACTGGGGGGAGGTCCGGATCCGGGTCAGCTGGAAGGGGAGGAGGCTCCGGCTGACCTGCCGCCACGACGCCGTCCACGTGGGCTGCGACTCCCCCCTGACCGTGGTGGTGCACGGGACACCGGTGCGGGTCGAACCGCCGGGTCGATGGGTGGGGTGACCTGATCCCGACCGGCCCCGTGGACAGCGGGGCGACCCGGCTCCGGGCGTGGCTCTTCGACCTCGACGGGGTGCTCACCCGGACGGCTGATGTGCACGCGTCGGCGTGGAAGGAGGTGTTCGACCGGTTCCTGGCCGACGAGGGGTCGACGCCACCGTTCGACCCGGTCGACGACTACCTCCGCTACGTCGACGGGAAGCTCCGGGCCGACGGCGTGCGGTCGTTCCTCGCCTCCCGCGGCCTGGCCGTCCCCGAGGGGGACGCCTCCGATCCCCCGACGGCCCGTACGGTCGCCGGTGTCGGCGCGGCCAAGAACCGCGTGTTCCTGGAGATCCTGGAGCATCGGGGGGTCGCGGTGTTCGACGGCTCGGTCGCCCTCGTCAGAGCCCTCCGTGCCCGGGGGACCCCGACCGCGGTGGTGTCGGCCAGCGAGAACACCAGGGCCGTCCTGCTGGCCGCGGGGATCGCCGACCTGTTCGACGCCTGCGTCGACGGAGTGGTCGTCAGCCGGAAGCACCTCGCCGGGAAGCCCGCGCCGGACAGCTACCTCGAGGCGGCGCGGGAGCTCGGCGTCGATCCCGGACGGGCCGCCATGGTCGAGGACGCCCTGGCCGGGGTGGAGGCCGGACGGGCCGGGCATTTCGGATTGGTCGTCGGGGTCGACCGTGCCGATCATGCCGACGAGCTCCGCGACCACGGTGCCGACGTGGTGGTGGCCGACCTCGCCGACCTGCTCCCGTTCGTGACCGGTTGATCAGGTGGTGGCGCCGGGAGCGCCTCCGAGAGCTACTCGGCCTTCGACAGTCCGCGGAATGCGAGGACGAAGAAGGCCAGGGCGAAGACGACGACGATGGCCAGTTCGACGGCGATCGGCAGGGAGTGGCCGAAGAGGGTGACGTTGGTCGGGAAGCGGGCCCGGGCCGCCGGAGACATGTTCTGGGCGGCGAACACGACCTGGCGGAAGGGGGCGACGGCATAGGTCAGCGGGTTGAGACGGGTGATTACGGTCAGCCAGCCCGGGAGGCCGTTGAGGGGGAACAGCGCACCGGACAGGAAGAGCATGGGCATCAACAGCATCTGCATGACGACCTGGAAGGACTCCATCTTCTGGATCCGGCTGGCCACGAACACCCCGAAGGTGGTCATGGCCACCGCCATCAGCAGCTCGAGCGCCATCATCTGGACGACGAGCACCGGGGTGAGATGGATCCCCACCAGCGGGGCCAGGACCAGCATGATCGTCCCCTGGACCGTGGCCACGGTGGCTCCGCCCACGGTCTTGCCCAGCACGAGGGAGACCCTGCTCACCGGGGCCACGAGCATCTCCCGGAGGAAGCCGAATTCCCGGTCCCAGACGATCGAGAGTGCAGAGAACATGGCGGTCATCACCACGCTCATGGCCACCACGCCCGGGTAGACGAATTGGCGGAAGTTGAAGCCGCCGGTGGTGCCCACCAGTCCGCTCATGCCGTAGCCGAGGACGAAGAGGAACAGGACGGGCTGGATGAGCCCGCTGATGATCCGGGCCCGGGTCCGCACGTAGCGGATGAGCTCGCGCTCCCAGACCATCCCCACGACACGGGCCTCGTCGGAGAACTGGCCGGTCACCGTGGCGGTCGGGACGGACGGGGTTGTCGATGGGGGCGTGGCCAGGGTGGTCATGTCAAGGCTCAACTCCTTCGTGCGCCGCGGGCCCGGGCGAACATGGGGACGGCCTCGCCGTGCTGCTCGCGGATCTCGCGACCGGTGAAGTGCAGGAACACGTCGTCGAGGGTGGGCCGGTGGGCGCGCACGGTCCGCACCGGCACCCCGGCTGCGGCCACGATGGGTCCCACGGCGGCCTCCTCGTCGGCCACGAATGCGGTGAGGCCGTCCTCGGTCCGCTCGATCTCGTAGCCGGCGGCGGCCAGAGCGGCAGATGCCGCCTCGTCGTCGGTGGTCTCGATGGAGACCGTGTCCCTCCCGACGGATGCCTTGAGGGCGTCGGGGGTGTCGAGGGCGATGATCGACCCGTGGTCGATGATGGCGATCCGCTCGGCGTACTCGGCCTCGTCCATGTAGTGGGTGGTGAGGAAGATGGTCACGCCCTCCTCCCTGCGCAGGCGCTGGATGTCCTCCCAGATGAGCGCCCGCGTCTGTGGATCGAGCCCGACGGTGGGCTCGTCGAGGAAGAGCACCTTCGGGGTGTGGAGCATGCCCCGGGCGATCTCCAGGCGACGGGCCATTCCCCCCGAGAAGGTCGACACGAGGTCCTTGCGCCGCTCCGAGAGCGCTACCAGTTCGAGGACCCGGGATATCCGGGGTTCGACCTGGCGGTGGGGGACGCCGTAGAGCACCGCATGGAATCGGAGGTTCTCCTCCGCGGTGAGCTGGTCGTCGAGCGTCTGCTCCTGGAAGACGAGGCCGATGTGCCGTCGGACCCTCTTCGCGTCCGAGGTCACGTCGAACCCGGCCACCATGGCGTGGCCCGCCGTCGGGAGCGCGAGCGTGCAGAGCATCTTGATGGTCGTCGATTTGCCTGCGCCGTTGGGTCCGAGGAAGGCGAACACCTCACCCTGGCCCACCGAGAAGTCGATGCCGTCGACGGCCGTCAGATCGCCGTACCGCTTGGTGAGGCCGCGGACGTCGACCGCCGGGGGCGACCGGTCGACCACGTATCCGGACGTGGCTCCCTGGAGGGCCGTCATGTCCGGTCACCGGCGGAAACCGCCCGGCACCCGGTCCGACACCACCTCGGCGCTCCCATCGGTCCCATGGGACGAGCTTTGCCTCGTGGGGGACGCTCCTGTAGGGCCGAAGGTCCCGACCGCCCCGGACCGGGCCCGGTCGACAATTCCCACCGGTGCACCGGGGTAATTCACGCGCGAATCGGCTAAAGGTGACGCGGTGAGCCGACGATCTGTCCACAATGAATACACCCGATGCTGCAGGCGCGACCCGCACCACGGCGGTCCTTCGCGGGCGCACGCGGCGCCTGGCGGGACGGGCGCGGTCGGCGGGAACGGCACTGGTCGCCGTGGTGCTCGTCGCCTCGGCGACGCTGGCGGTTCCCGCGCTCGTCGGACCGGTGTCGTCCGCCGGTGGCACGACCCCCACGACGGTGACCGACACCTTCGGCTTCGACAACGACACCCTCCAGGGCTTCACCGTCCCGCCGAACGTCACCTCGCTGACCATCACGGCGACCGGGGGCCAGGGAGGGTGGGGTGGCGCGGACTCATCGGGGAACCCGCCCCCCGGCGGCTACCAGGGTCAGGTGTCCGGCACCATCCCGGTCACTCCCGGCGACTACCTGACCATCGGTGTGGGCGCCGGCGCCGACGAGCCGTACTACACCGGGTGCACGAAGGGTCAGGACGAGTCGTCCCCCGCCGACCCCTACGACGCGGCGGCCGGGATCAATCCGCTCAGCCAGTACGACGGTGGCCCGGGTGGCGCTCCCGGGTACAACGGATGCTCCGGGTACGGCGGCGCCGGTGGGGCGGCGACCGCGGTCGAGGTCGGGGCTTCGCAGTCCTCCCCGACGAGTCTCGGAACGATCGTCGCCGGCGGTGGGGGCGGCGACGGTGGGTCGGGGCAGTTCGCGTTGGTGCGCGGACAGATCGGTCTCGCCTCCTACGTCCCCCAGGGCACCCCGACCCCGATCACCTACGGCATCCCGGCGGGATGCACGACGAGCTGCACCTCCACCCCGACGATCGAGAGCCCGTCGCCCCTCCCGGCCGATCCGACCCAGGGTCAGGCCGGTACCGCTGTCTTCACCATGTGCGGCGGCGACACCACCGGCAGCAACGCCGACCAGTTCTTCAACACCGGCGCCCCGAACAACGAGGCCGGCTGTGACGGCGGTGGCGGCGCAGGCGGCGGCGGCGGCGCAGCCGGAGGTTCGGCCGGCAACGTCCAGTTCGGATCGGGGAGTTCCGACGAGTGGTACGGGCAGGGAGGCAGCCCGGGCGAGAACTCGACCGGCGGCTTCCCCGGTCTGAACTCGATCGACGCCTACTACGCGGACGAGGACACCGGGAAGTGCACCGGGACGGAGACGTTCGCCGACCCCGGTGCCGCATTCGACGGCTCCGTGGTCATCACCTACTCGACCGGCGTGCCCGACGCGCCGACCGCGGTCACCGGGACCGTCGGTAACGGGGACGTCGCCCTCCAGTGGACCGCGCCGAGCTCGGCCGGCGCCGATCCGATCAGCGACTACGTCATCCAGTACTCGAGCAACGGTGGCTCGACGTGGACGACCGACGACACCGGCTCGACGTCGACGTCGGCGACCGTGTCCGGACTGACCGACGGCACGGGCTACATCTTCGAAGTGGAGGCGGTCAACCCGGTCGGGGACGGTCCGTTCTCCTCCCCCTCGGGGACCCTGACACCGTCCGGTCCGCCCGGCGCCCCGACCATCACCTCGATCAGCCCCGAGGACGGTGCCCTCCAGGTCGACTTCATCGCACCTGCGACGAGCACGCCGATCACCGGCTACCAGTACCAGCTCGACGGCACCGGGCCGTGGCTGGCGAGTGCCGCGACCTCGAGTCCCCTCACCATCTCGGGCCTGACCGACGGCACCTCGTACTCGGTCGAGATCGAGGCGACGAACGACGTCGGCACCGGAAGCCCCTCCAACTCGTCGAGCCAGACGCCGCTCGCCGTCCCCGGTGCCCCGACCATCACGTCGACACAGGTCGGGCCGGGTACCGCATCGATCGCCTTCACCCCCGGCAGCGACGGCGGGGGCACCATCACCGGGTACCGCTACAGCACCGACGGCGGCTCCACGTGGACGTCGACCTCGTCGACCTCGAGTCCGCTGTCGTTGAGCGGCCTGTCCGCCGGGACGACCTACCCGTTCGAGCTCGAAGCCGTCGACGTGAGCGGCGACGGAGCACCGGCGACCGCCTCGCTCACCACGCCGTCGGTCCCGGGGACCCCGGTGATCTCGTCGATCGCCGGACAGAACCAGTCCCTGGACGTCGAATTCACGGGTCCGGACAGCGGCGGCTCGCCCATCACGGACTACGAATGGTCGTCGGACGGTGGGACCAGCTGGTACTCCGAGAGCTCGGCCGGGACCCCGTGCCAGAGCACCGGGGGCTCGTCGGAGACGTGTGAGATCGCCGCGCTCTCGAGCGACGGCTCGACGGCGCTGACCAACGGCACCTCGTATCCCATCGAACTGCGCGCGGTCAACGCGGTGGGCACCGGGAGCGCATCGGCGGCGCAGCCGGGCACCCCGTACACGACGCCGGGCGCCCCGACCATCACCACCGACGCCGACGGCATGGTCCCGGCCGACCAGACGCTCACGGTCTCCTTCACCGCCCCGGCCAGCGACGGTGGACCCCCGGTGACCGGCTACCAGTACTCGACGGACGGAGGTGCGACCTGGCAGGACCGGACCGACGGCCAGGCCACATCGACCACCATGACGATCTCGGTGCTCTCGTCCGACGGCGTGACCGCGCTGACCAACGGGACCACCTACGACGTCGAGATCCGTGCCGTCAACGCAGCCGGCTTCGGCCCTGCGTCGGCAGTCGCCGAGGGAATCCCGGCGAGCGATCCCGATGCCCCGTCGATCACGTCGGTGACCACGGAGGACGGTGCCCTCGGGGTCGCCTTCGACCCGGGCTCGAACGGTGGCTCGACCGTCACCTCGTACGAGTACTCGGTCGACGGCGGGGCCTGGACGCCGACCGGGTCGTTGTCCTCCAGCTTCACCGTCGGCGGATTGGACGACGGCACCAGCTACTCGATCGCGGTCGAGGCGATCAATGCCCTCGGTGTCTCGCCGTCGTCGGGTGCCGAGTCGGGCACTCCGGCCACGGTGCCCGATCAACCGAGCGTGACGGCCACGTCGCGCGGGAACGGCACCATCTCGGTTTCGTTCACGGTGGCGTCGGACGGCGGCAGCCCGGTCGTCTCGTACCAGTACTCGACCGACGGCGGGACCACCTGGTCGACGGCGACGTCCGACGCCGACCCCCTGGTGATCACGGCGCTGTCGACCGACGGGGTGACCCCGGTGTCCAACGGAACCGACTACCCGGTCGAGATCCGGGGGGTGAACGCCGTCGGCGATTCCCTCGCCTCGTACCCGGTGGAGGTCGCACCGGCGTCCGCGCCTGGCGCGCCCACCGTGACCCTGGTCCCCGGCGACGGTGCACTGACCGTGGAGGCGGCGGTGGGCAACGACGGCGGATCGCCGGTCACCGGCATCGACTACTCCCTCGACGGCGGTACCTTCGTCCCGACCGGCACGACGACCTCCACCTTCACCATTCCCGACCTGGCCAACGGCACCAGCTACTCCGTCGAGGTCCGTGCCGACAACGCCATCGGTTACGGGACCCCGTCCACGCCGACCAGCGCCACGCCCGTGGCCATTCCCGGTGCGCCGACGGACGTCGTTGCCGTGAGCGACTCGGCCTCCGCCGACGTGACGTGGAGCGCGCCCGGGTCGGACGGCGGATCGGTCGTCACCGGCTACACGGCGACCGCGTACACCTCGTCCGCCGGCACCACCACCGTCGGGACCGCCTGTACGACGACGACGCTGGCATGCTCGGTGACCGGGCTCGCCAACGGCACGACCTACTACATCGGTGTCGTCGCCACCAACGTGGTGGGCTCGAGCCCCCAGTCGAACCCGTTGCAGGCGGTCACACCGATCGCCCGCCCGGGTGCACCGACCCTCACCGCGATCTCGACCGGCGATTCGTTCGTCGCCGTGACCTTCACCGCCGGCTCCGCCGGGGGCGATCCGATCACGTCCTACCAGTACACGTTGGACGGCGGCGCGACATGGACCACTGCCAGCGGGACGACGTCGCCGCTCACGATCGACGGCCTGACCGACGGCACGAGCTACACCGTGTCGCTCCGAGCCGTGAGCGCCGCAGGGCCCGGTGCCACGTCGAACACAAAGACCGACACGCCCTACACCTACCCGAGCCCGGCCGACTCCTCGACCGTCGTCGCCAATGGCGAGAACGGACAGATCGCCGTGAGCTGGACCGTTCCCGGTAATGGTGGATCCGCCATCACCGAGGCCCAGGCGACCGCGTTCAGCTCGCTCACCTACGGGACCCAGGAGGGGACCACCTGCACCGCGACAACCCAGCTCGCTCCGGGTGACACCGCCTCGTGCACGATCACCGGCCTCGTCGACGGCACGACCTACTACGTCTCGATCCAGTCGGAGAACGCAGCCGGGTGGAGCAGCCGGTCGACCCCGAGGGTCCCCGGCACGCCGTCGGTGGACCCGGGAGCGGTGTCGAACGTCACCGGTGTCGCCGGCGACGGGCAGGTGGCCCTGTCCTGGACCGCCGGCAGCACGGGTGGCAGCTCCATCACCGGCTACACGGTCTGGTACTCCTCGGGTGGTGCCTACACCCAGTTCGACGACGGAACATCGACGGCCACGTCGGCCACGGTGACCGGGCTGACCAACGGCACGAGGTACACCTTCGAGGTCTACGCCACCAACTCCGGCGGCACCGGACCCGCCAGTGCGCCGTCCGCCGGGGTGACGCCCGAGGGCCCGAGCATCACCTCGTCCGCGTTCGGCGGCGGTGAGGTCGCGGTCGCCTACACGGGCACGCCGGCGGTGTCGGGCGGAACCGGTACGGACACCTGGTCGGTGGTCGGTGGGTCGCTGCCCGCCGGCCTCAGTCTCGACGCGGGCACCGGTGCGCTCAGCGGTACGCCCACCACCCCCGGCACGTCCGCCTTCAACCTGGTGGTGACCGACGGGGTCGGGGGCTCCGCGACCCAGGCGGAGTCCATGACGATCAGCTCCGCTCCGGCCATCACCTCGCCCGCGTTGTCCGCCGGCGAGGTCGGTGTGGCCTACCTCGGCACGCCCACCGTCTCGGGCGGCACCGGCCCCGACACCTGGTCGGTCACCGACGGGACGCTTCCCGCCGGCCTCAGCCTCGACACGAGTACCGGAGCCGTCACCGGCACGCCCGGCGCGAGCGGCACCTCCACTTTCCACCTGGTCGTTGCCGACGGACTCGGTGGCACGGCGACCCAGGCCGAATCGGTGACCGTCGCCGCCGCCCCCGCGCTCACGACGCCCCCCATCGGACCCGGTGAGGTGGGTGTGGCCTACTCCACGACACCGACCGTCTCCGGCGGCACCGGATCGGACACCTGGTCGGTGACCGACGGCTCGCTGCCCGCCGGCCTCAGCCTCGACACGAGCACCGGTGCCATCACCGGTGTGCCCGCCGCAACGGGGACGTCCACGTTCGAACTGGTGGTGAGTGACTCACTCGGCAATCAGGCGGTCCAGCCGGAGTCGGTGACCGTGGCCCCGGCTGCGGAGATCACGTCGTCCGCCCTGGCCGGGGGTGAGGTCGGCGTCGCCTACGACGTCACGCCGACCGTCTCCGGCGGCACCGGATCGGACACCTGGTCGGTGGCCAACGGGACGCTCCCGCCCGGGCTCGGCATCGACGTCAGCACCGGGGAGGTCGTCGGCACGCCGACGGTGCCCGGCACGTCGACCTTCGATCTGGTCGTCACCGATGGACTGGGGAGCGTGTCCAGCCAGCCGGAGTCGGTGACCGTGGCCGCCCCGGCGGTCATCACCTCGTCGGCCCTGACCGGGGGTGAGGTGGGCGTCGCCTACGACTTCGATCCCTCGGCCGCGGGCGGAAGCGGTTCCTACACCTGGTCGGTCGCCAACGGCGCCCTGCCGGCCGGACTCGTCATCGACCCGGGTACCGGTGAGGTCACCGGGTTCCCGACCGACGGAGGGACCGCCACGTTCGACCTGGTCGCCACGGACGGACTGGGCGGCACGTCGAGCCAGCCCGAGTCGGTCACCGTGGCCGACCCGCTCACCATCACCTCACCCGCCATCCCGGGTGGCGAGACCGGAGTGCCGTACGACTCGCCCCCGACCGTCTCGGGTGGTGCCGGGCCCTACGCCTGGTCGGTGTCCGCCGGCACCCTTCCCGCCGGACTCACCCTCGACGCCGCCACCGGGGAGATCACCGGAACGCCGACCAGCCCCGGCACGTCCACCTTCGTCCTGGGGGTCACCGATTCGCTGGGTGGCTCCTCGAGCCAGTCCGAGTCGGTCACGGTCGTCGCCGGGCCCGCCGTCACCTCGTCGGCCCTGACCGGAGGGGAGGTCGGCGTCGTCTACGACGTCACCGCGTCCGCCCTGGGCGGTGCAGGTTCCTACGCCTGGTCGGTGACCAACGGCACCCTGCCGGCCGGACTCACCCTCGACACCTCGAGCGGTGCGATCGTCGGTACCCCGACTCGGTCCGGATCCTTCACCTTCCACCTGGTGGTGACCGACTCGCTGGGCCAGCAGGCCGTCCAGGACGAGTCGGTGGTCATCGTCGCCGATCCGACCATCAGCTCGGCCGCTCTCGCCGGAGGCGAGGTCGACGCACCGTACGGCGCAACCCCCGGCGTCACCGGCGGCACCGGACCCTTCACCTGGTCGGTGACGAACGGCACCCTGCCGGCCGGCCTCGCGCTCGACGCCTCGACCGGTGCGATCGCCGGCACCCCCACCGTCGGCGGGACCTCCACGTTCCACCTGGTGGTGACCGACTCGCTGGGCCGGACGGCCGTCCAGGACGAGTCCGTCACCCTCGCCGCCGATCCGAGCATCACCTCGACGACGTCGCCCGGTGGTGAGGTCGGTGACGGTTACGACGCGACGCCCACCGTCTCGGGCGGCACCGGGCCCTTCACCTGGTCGGTGACGAACGGCACCCTGCCGGCCGGCCTCACGCTCGACGCCTCGACCGGTGCGATCGTCGGTATCCCGACCGCCAGCGGGACCTCCACGTTCCACCTGGTGGTGACCGACTCGCTGGACCGGACGGCCGTCCAGGACGAGTCGGTGGCCGTCATCAGCGCACCCCTGGCGGGGCAGGGTGGGACGGTCACCGGCGACGTCGGTGTGTCGGTCAGCCAGCAGCTCACGGTCAGCGGCGGGACCGGCCCGTACTCGTGGTCGGTCGCCCGCGGGACCCTGCCGGGCGGGGTGGCCCTCACCCCGAGCGGCAGCGTCAGCGGGACGCCCACCCAGTCCGGGACGTTCACGGTCACGGTGACGGTCACCGACGCCGAGAGGCAGAGCTCCGTCGAGACGCTGACCATCGTCGTGCTGCCCACGAGCCTCAATTCGCGGCGCATGGCCGTCACCCCGGACGGAAGCGGGTACTGGGTGGCCTCGACCAATGGTGACGTCACCGAATTCGGGACGGCACAGCCCTACGGGTCGCTCGCCGGCCAGCGGTTGGCCGCCCCGGTCATCGGGTTGACCGCCACATCGGACGGGAAGGGCTACTGGCTGGTGGCCTCGGACGGCGGTGTCTTCGCCTTCGGCGACGCCGTGTTCCACGGGTCGGAGGCCGTCCGTCACCTCAACGAGCCGGTGGTCGGTATGACCGCCACGCCGGACGGGAAGGGCTACTGGCTGGTCGCCGCGGACGGTGGGGTCTTCGCCTTCGGCGACGCCGGCTACTTCGGGTCGGCGGGGAACCTCCACCTGAACGCCCCGATCGTCGGGATGGCCGCCACCCCGGACGGCAAGGGCTACTGGCTGGTCGCCGCCGACGGCGGGGTCTTCGCCTTCGGCGACGCGAGGTTCTACGGCTCGGAGGGGAACCACCACCTGTCCGCCCCGATCGCCGGGATGGCCGCCACCCCGGACGGCAAGGGCTACTGGCTGGTCGCCTCCGACGGTGGCGTCTTCACGTTCGGTGACGCCGGGTACTTCGGGTCAGAGGCGGGCCACCACCTCGCCGCCCCGATCGACGGCATCGAGGCGGAGCAGAACGGGCTGGGCTACTGGCTGATCGGGACCGACGGGGGCGTCTTCGCCTTCGGTGGGGCGCTGTTCATGGGTGCCCACCCGAGTTCGTGACCGTGGCAGCTGATCCGACGCTCCGGCCGGAGCGGGGGCCGTCCGTCCCGGGCCCGGCGCTCCGCCACCGGGTCCCGCCGCAATCGTCGGCGGGCGGTTTCAGGCTGCGGGAGCCTTCCTGGCCGGAGCTTTCCTGGCTGCAGCCTTCCTGCCGGCAGTCTTCGCCGGCGCGGCCTTCGTGGCCACAGCCTTCCGGGGCGCGGCCTTCGTGGCCACAGCCTTCCGGGGCGCGGCCTTCGTGGCCGCAGCCCTGACGGCCCCGGACCTCTTCGCCCCTCCCCGGCGCGCCGGTGCCCGCTTGGCCACGTCCCCGCCGACCCTGATCAGCCGGTGGGCGAATTCGTTCGAACTCCCGACCAGCTCCTCGGTCATCCTGAACGCCGAGTCGATGATCTTCTGGCGTGATCTGCCGCCGTTCTCACCGTGCGGGAACGCGCCGTTGACGCTGTCCAGAAAGTTGCGGACAGCCTCCAACGCCGACCTCTCGGCGTCGGCCAGCGAGTCGATGATGCGCTCGACGCCGTCATCATGGGCGGTTCGCTTCGCAGTGGCCATGGGAATCTCCTTCTCGAGCCTCCGGGTCGGACAGGACGGGGCACCGACCATGGTGCCGGTCGAGGACGCCCGCGACTAGAGGCTTAGTCCAGTTGTTCCGTGGGTCGCCCCCACAAACGGACCTTGTCCCCTATGCGGTGACGGTCCCGATCCGTACCCTGAATCCGGAGGCAGTCGGCGGCCGGCCTCGATCAGGTTGACCGGTGGGCGCGAGAGCGGTGCCCGCCCCGAGCATGGAGATGACGATGGCGACTACCCGAGGCGTTGCGAACGACGGTAAGAACGATGAGGGCGTATTCGTGCCGCCCGGCCAGCCCGGAAGCCTGGTGGACGTGAAACCCCGCTACGAGAACTTCATCGGTGGCCGGTGGGTGCCGCCGCTCCAGGGGAACTACATGGAGAACAAGACGCCGGTGACCGGTCACGGATTCACCGAGGTGGCCAGGTCGACGGCCGAGGACGTCGAATTGGCGCTCGACGCGGCCCACGCGGCCAAGGACGCCTGGGGTGCCACGTCGCTGGCCGAGCGGGCGGCCGTGCTGAACGCCGTGGCTGACGCCATCGAAGCCAACCTGACGATGCTCGCGGTCGCCGAGACGTGGGAGAACGGCAAGCCGGTACGCGAGACGCTGGCCGCCGACATCCCGCTGGCCGTGGACCACTTCCGGTACTTCGCCGGTGCGACCCGGTCGCTCGAGGGCCGTTCGACCGAGATCGACAAGGACACCGTCGCCTACCACTTCCACGAACCGCTGGGCGTGGTGGGGCAGATCATCCCGTTCAACTTCCCCCTGCTGATGGCGGCCTGGAAGATCGCCCCGGCGCTGGCCGCCGGCAACTGCACCGTGGTCAAGCCGGCGTCGCCCACCCCGTGGTCGATCCTCAAGCTGGCCGAGGTCATCCAGGACATCGTGCCGCCCGGGGTCATCAACATCGTGACCGGTCCCGGCGGCGAGATCGGCAAGGCCCTGGCCTCCAGCCCGCGGATCGCCAAGATCGGATTCACCGGCGAGACCACGACCGGTCGGCTCATCATGCAGTACGCCGCACAGAACCTGATCCCCTCGACGGTGGAGCTCGGCGGCAAGTCGCCCAACATCTTCTTCGCCGACGTCATGGAGGAGGACGACAAGTTCCTCGACAAGGCGACGGAGGGCCTGGTGCTGTACGCCTTCAACAAGGGCGAGGTGTGCACGTGCCCGTCGCGGGCCCTGGTACAGGAGTCGATCTTCGACGAGTTCATGGCCCGCTGCCTCGACCGGATCGGCAAGATCATCCAGGGAAACCCCCTCGACCCGGCCACCATGCTCGGGGCCCAGAACTCGGCCCAGCAGCTCGAGAAGATCGCCGGGTACGTCGACATCGGCCGCCAGGAGGGCGCCGAGGTCCTGATCGGGGGAGGACGCACGCCGCTCGACGGTGAGCTGAAGGACGGCTACTACTTCGAGCCGACGGTGATGAAGGGCCACAACGACATGCGGATCTTCCAGGAGGAGATCTTCGGCCCCGTGCTCGCCGTGACCACATTCACCGACGAAGCGGACGCCGTCCGGATCGCCAACGACACCCTCTACGGCCTGGGTGCCGGCGTGTGGACCCGCAACGGCAGCCGGGCCTACCGCATGGGGCGGGCGATCCAGGCCGGCCGGGTGTGGACCAACTGCTACCACCTCTATCCGGCAGGCGCGGCATTCGGCGGCTACAAGATCTCGGGTGTGGGCCGGGAGAACCACCAGATGATGCTCGAGCACTACTCCCAGACCAAGAACCTGCTGGTCAGCTACAGCGACGAGCCGCTGGGGTTCTTCTAGGGCGTGCCGGTGACCGAGGACGGTGAGCCGGACCTACCGCTACCGCCGGGCGGCGGTCCGGCGATCGAGCGGGTCGTGGCGTCGCCCGCGGCGCTCGAGGCCATCGACCGGGTGCGGGCGGAACGCGGCCCGATCATGTTCTTCCAGTCCGGTGGGTGCTGTGACGGCAGCCTTCCGATGTGCTTCGACGAGGGCGAGCTCATCATCGGGGTCCACGACGTACGGCTCGGCACGGTCGGCGGCTGCCCGTTCTTCATGGACGGGCGGCAGTTCGACGTGTGGAAGCACACCCAGCTCATCCTCGACGTGGGCGACGGGGACCCGGAGGGGTTCTCCCTCGCCGCCGGTGACGGCCGGCACTTCGTCGTCCGGTCCCGGGTGTTCAGCGAGGAGGAGCTGGCCGCCCTCGGTGACCGGTGACGGGCGGCCCCGTAAGCTCCGCCAATGACTCCACCGGTCCGGCCCGCAGCGACGTCGTTCGACGGCTTCGGCCGGGACGTACTGGACTTCTTCGACGAGCTCGAGGTCAACAACGACCGGGCGTGGTTCGCTGCCCACCGGGACCGCTACGAGTCGGGCATCGCCGAGCCGCTGCGGCTGCTCGGCGAGGCGCTCGCCCCGGCCTTCGGCACCCCGAAGGCGTTCCGGCCGTTCCGGGACGTGCGGTTCTCGGCCGACGAGCGCCCGATCAAGGAGCAGGCCGGCCTCCTGCTCTCGGCGGACGACGGTGGGCGCTACTACTTTCAGTTGAGTGCCGAAGGTGTCTTCCTGGCCGGCGGTTGGTGGCAGCCGGACAAGAACGCGCTCGCCCGGTTCCGGTCCCTGGTCGATTCACCGGCCGGGGCACGTTCGACCCACGATGCCGTGGCCGCCGTCGAACACGGGGGATTCGATCTCGCCGCCGACGGGCGCCTGACCGGCGCGCCGAGAGGGTACAAGCGCGACCATCCAGAGATCGAGCTGCTCCGTCGGACCTCGCTGGCGGTCGGCAGGTCGCTACCCGCCGAGCCGTGGCTGTTCGACGCGTCGTGCGTGGACCACGTGGCCGACGCCTGGCGGGTCATCGGCACGTGGAACCGATGGCTCGTCGACAACATCGGCACCGGACCAGTCTGATCCGGACGGATCAGCTGCCGCCGGGACGCTGGCGACGGAACCGTCGGAGCAGCCGGCCCGTGCGCTCGTCGGAGAGGCCGACCCGGCGCTTGACCCAGTCGTAGACCCGGACGGTCTCCTTGTCGAGCCAGATGACGATGGCCTTGGCGCCGTCACCGGGACGGGCCCGGTACTCGGTGGAGCGGGCCACGGGAGCGTCCTCGACCGTGTAGTAGTAGATGGCCAGGGACTGGCGGGCCCGGCCGGGAGGGCACCGCAGCGGATCGGGATGTCCGTGCCAGGTGTCGGCTCCCGTCGTGAAGATCACCGCCCGGTTGGCGATCGGGGCGATCACCTGCTCCCGGGTCGACATGTCGCGGCTCCACAGCTCCAGGTCGCCGCCGTACGTGGCGGGCCAGTCCTCGTTCAGGTAGACGAGCAGGTTGGCCCGGCGGTGCCAGTGCCGCTGGTGGGGGTGCACGGTGAAGTCGGCGTGGATGTTGAGGAACCCCCCGGACTTGGTCTGGTGGAGCCCCGCACCCTCGAGCGAGGGGTCGGGGACCAGACCGACGATCCCGGTCAGCTCGCTCAGGAAGGCGAGGAATTCCGGCGAGGTGAGCTCCTCCCAGACGGCCTGCAGCGTGGGGCCCCAGGTGGTCGGGTCGGTGTTGGCGAACTTCCGCTCGTTGGCGTGGACGTAGTTCGTCCAGTGCGCACGGTCGACAGGGGGTACCTCCGCCACCGCCTCGTGCGCCACGTCGGGGAGCAGGAACCCGTCGATGGCGATGTGCGGGAACGGCGATGCCGAGCGGTAACGGTCGCGCAGATCGGGCAGATCGCGCTCGAGCGCGTCGATGTCGACCGCCCGGCCGAGTGTCGCCCCCCGGCCTCCGTCGTGGTCGGACGATGTCGCTGCAACCATGGATGCCCCCTCGTGGCTCCGCCGTCGATCCGCAGAACACGAGTCTGGGTCGCCGCGTCCCGGACCGGCTAGGGCCGAAGGTCCCATTCAGCGTCGGACCAGCTCCGCAAGGGCGTTCGCAACGCGGAACCGCGCACGGAGCCGGTCAGGACGAGGGCCCCCGGTTCGTCGGGAGGTGTGTCCGCCCCGGCCCCGGGGAGCGGTGGCCCTGGCTGCGGGCGCTCAGTCCTCGTAGAGGAGGACGCCCCGGATGTTCCTGCCCTCGAGCATGTCCGCGTATCCCTGGTTGACCTCCTCGAGCCGGTAGCACTGCGTCACCATGGAGTCGAGGTCGAGCTGGCCCTGGTCGTAGAGGCGCAGCAGGTGCGGGATGTCGTAGCGGAAGTTGGCGGAGCCGAAGATGGTCCCGACGATCTGCTTCTCCATGAGGGTCAGCCACACCAACGACAGGGTGACCTTGGTCTCGGCCATGGGGTGGATGTTGGTGACCACGACGCGGCCCCGTTTGGCCGTCAACTGCATGATCGACTCCATGAGGGCGCCGTCGCCGAGGCCCATCGTGCAGATGACCTTGTCGGCGTTCTTGCCCCAGGTGACCTCGTTGACCAGCGGGAGCGCCTCGGCGATGCTGGCCGCCGTGTGGGTCGCCCCGAACTTGGTGGCCATCTCCAGCTTGAACGGGACCGGGTCGATGGCGAAGATCCGCTCGGCCCCGGCCAGGCGGGCACCCTGGACGGCGGCGGCACCGAGCCCACCGATGCCGATGACGACCACGTCATCGCCGGGTCGCACCTCCCCGGCGTAGACGGCCGAGCCCCAGCCGGTGGTGACGCCGCAGCCGACCAGGCACGCCTTGTCCAGGGGGTAGTGGTCGAGGATCTTGACGCAGGACGCCTGATTGACCACGGTGTGGCGGGCGAAGGTGCCGAGGCAGGTCATGGTGGGCAGATCGACGCCACCGGACGAGTGGTGGCGGTAGGTGCCATCCGCCTGGGCTCCGAGCATCAGCACGGCGGCGACGTCGCACAGGCTCGAACGCCCCCGGGCGCACGACGGGCACGTCCCGCACGCGGCGACGAAACCGAATACCACGTGGTCACCCGGGGCCAGGCCCTCGACGCCGGGTCCGACCTCCTCGACGACGCCGGCGCCCTCGTGCCCGCCGATCGTCGGGTACGCGCCGCCCAGATCGCCGCTCCGCACGTGCTCGTCGCTGTGGCACATGCCCGACGCCGCCAGCCGGACGAGCACCTCGCCCGTCTTCGGTGGATCGAGCTCGATCTCCTCGACCGACCACGGTTCACCGGCGGCCCATACGATCGCAGCTTCGGTCTTCATCCTCCGGCCTCCGTTCAGCGGGTCTGCGTGGTCGTCCGGGGCCGATGACGCCAGGGGGCGTCCGGCGCCGCCGTGACTCCGCAGATCGTGCCATAGGAGGGGGCGACGCGCCCCACCGTCCGACGGCGCGTGCTCGCGGCCCACCTTCGCCGCCGCCCGGGCGGGGCCCGTCCCGGACATCTATCGTCGCAATCGTCGGAGGTCGGTCGATGTCGAGGAGCTGTGGATCATGGTGACGTTCAGTCGGCGACAGTTCATCGGCGGTGGCCTGGTGGGTGCGTCGATCCTGTTGGCCGGCTGTGCCGGCCGGTCCGGGGCCACGTCCGCCACCACCAGCCCGAAGCGGACGATCCGCGAGCCGGGATGGCTCCCGTACCCGGACCGCGCCATCGGGTCCGATCAGGTGCCGCAGATCGAGCATGTCGTGGTCGTGATGATGGAGAACCACTCGTTCGACAACGTCCTCGGGGTCCTCGGGAGGGGCGACGGGTTCACCATCGGGCCCGACGGCCGGCCCACGGCCACCAACCCCGACGGCCACGGCAACCTCGTCCACGCGTTCCACATGCCGACCGAGTGCCAGACGCTGGGGATCGGCAACGACTGGAAGGTCGCCCACGAGGCGTACGACGACGGGACGTGCCAGGGGTTCGTGACATCGACGACAGCCGAGGCCATGGGATACCTCACGAGCGACGACCTTCCGTTCACCTGCGGGATGGCTTCGACGTTCCCGATCGGCGATCGCTACTTCTGCTCCGCCATGGCCCAGACCGACCCCAACCGCCGGTACCTCATCTCCGGGACGTCCCTCGGGCTCATCACCGACACGTTCCCTCCGGGGCTGCCGCCCAACGGGGTGATCTTCGAACAGTTCGACAAGTACGGGATCTCCTGGAAGGACTATTACTCGACGTTGCCGACCATGGGTGTCTACCTCCAGCTCCTGGAGGTCCCGTCCATGGTCCGGGGCCTCGCCCCCATGGACCAGTTCTACGTCGACGCCGCGGCGGGGACGCTGCCTTCGTTCAGCCTGGTCGAGCCCGACTACGGGCACTCGTCGGAGGAGGACCCCCAGGACGTGCAGTTCGGGGACCAGTACATGGGGAAGGTGGTCGAGGCGGTCATGACGGGCCCCAAGTGGTCGTCCACCATGCTCATCTGGACCTACGACGAGCACGGGGGCTACTACGACCACGTGCCCCCGCCGGTCGCCATTCCTCCCGACGACATTCCGCCCGACCTGGGGCCGGGGGACCCACCGGGCGGCTTCGACCGCTACGGCTTCCGCGTGCCGGCCGGGGTGGTCAGCCCGTACGCCAAGCGGGACTTCGTGTCCCACACCGTCTACGACCACACGTCGATCCTCAAGACGGTCGAGGAGAAGTGGAACCTCCCCGCCCTGACCCGGCGGGACGCCAATGCGAACGGCCTCTTCGACATGGTGGACTTCACGAGCGAGCCGGCGTTCAAGGTGCCGCCGCGGCTCCCCGCCGCCGCCAACCCGTTGCCCAAGGACGGTTGCCTGGTCACCGGTGCCGGCACCATCCCGCCCCCGTCGGCGGTCACCAGGATCTGAGTTGCGGGGACGACCCCTCCCGGGCGCGCGTGGCCGGGCGGGCCCGTCCCCTGCGTGCCAGACTTTGTCCGGCGGCCGCCGGGTCGCCGGGGGAGGGAATGGCCATGGGGGAGATCCGCTACGGGGCACGTTCTGTCGAGCAGGCGCCCAACCGCGAGGTGGAGGCCACAAGGAGCCCGATCTGGTCGAAGGCGGTGACGGTCGTCTTCACCACGGATCCCGCAGTCGTCGCCGCGGTCCTCCCACGGCCCCTCGAGCCGTCCGCACCCACGGCACGGCTGCGGATCGCGGTGGTCGACATGGGGACGGGACTGGCTCCGTTCGGTGCCGGGTGGTTCGGTGTCCGGGCCCGCCACGGCGACCTGGAGGGTGAGTACGCCCTGTTCATGCCCATGAGTACCGAGCAGGCGACGGTGGGAGGGCGCGAGACCTTCGGCGAGCCGAAGAAGATCGCCCAGCTGAGCCTCGACACCGAGGGTGACGTCGTCACCGCCCAGATCTCGCGGATGGGATCGAAGGTGGCCGAGATCTCGGGGACGCTCGGTCCCGAGGCACCCGGCTACGAGATCGACAAGCTCGACTTCTACTTCAAGCCGCTGCCGGACCCGTCGGGCGACGGGCTCGAGGCCGACCCCGCGCTCGTCTACTGCCGGCGCCACGAAACGGCCAGGGTGGTCCGCCCGGTGACCGGGGAGTGCAAGCTGCTCGAGGCGCCGCTCGACCCGATCGCCGACTTCCCGGTCGGTGAGATCCTGGCCTTCGAGTACGCCGAGCTCTCCTCGAGCCAGCAGGGCACGATCGTCGAGCGGGTGCCGGCGGCGTGGGTGGAGCCCTTCGTCCACCAGCGCTACGACGACCTGAGCGTGCTCGGGGCGGCACGATGAGCGACATCCCGACGACGGGCAGCGACCGGTACATCGTGGTGTCGGCCGACGGCCACGCCGGACTGGCCTGCGAGGACTACCGGCCCTATCTGGAGGCCCGCCACCATCCGGCGTTCGAGGAGTACCTGGCCGAGCGGAACGCCCACCGGGAGCAGTCCCTCGCCTTCAACTACGACTACATCATGGGGTGGGAGAAGGACAACGAGGAGGGTCTGAAGGGCGCCTTCGACCCGGCGGTCCGTGACAAGGAGCTCGACACCGACGGGGTGGCGGCCGACGTGCTGTTCGCCGACGCCGACGCGGTGACCGGGATGGCCTCACCGCCCTTCGGCGCCGGCCTGTTCGCCGGGGCCATCGCCGACCCCGAGCTGGCCTTCGCCGGGGCGCACGCGCACAACCGGTTCCTGGCCGAGATGTGCTCCCACTCGCCCCACCGGCGCGGCGGGATCGCCCTCGTCCCCATCACCCACGACGTCGACCGGGCCGTCGAGGAGATCGAGTGGGTGGCGGCCCAACCAGGCATCCGGGGGATCATGATCCCGACGATGTGGCGGGGCCGGACCCCGTACAACGATGCCGTCTACGATCCGGTCTGGGCGGCCTGCGCCGAGGCCGGCCTCCCGGTCCACACCCACTCCGGCGAGGCGCCCATGGAGGAGTACGGGGAGAACACCGGCGTCTACCTGGCCGAGGTCGTCTGGTGGACCGTCCGCCCGGCGTGGCACCTGCTCTTCGGCGGGGCCTTCGAGCGGTACCCCGACCTCAAGTTCGTGGTCACCGAGGCGGCTGCCTACTGGGCCCCCGACATGATGTGGAAGTGGGACCAGTACATGGGTGGTGGGCACACCACCAAGAAGCTGGCCGCCATGCTGCAGGGGAAGATCTCGAAGCTCCCGTCGGACTACTTCGGGACCAACATCTTCATCGGCGCCTCGACCATGTCGAAGGAGGAGATCCGTCGCCGGTACGCGATCGGGACCGACGTGGTCATGTGGGGGACCGACTACCCCCATCCGGAGGGGACCTGGCCGCACACGGCGGCCAAGCTGCGTGCCGACTTCGCCGAGGTACCGGTCGACGACACCGCCGAGCTGCTCGGGCTGACCGCCGCCCGGGTCTACGGGTTCGACCTCGACGAGCTGCGTCCGATCGCCCAGCGGATCGGGCCGACGCCCGAGTCACTGGGCCAGGACCCGACGTTGCGGAGCGACCCGGCCGTCCGGGCCGAGGCGCGTTGGTGGAAGGCGGAGTACGGGGTGGTCCCTCCCGGCTGAGCCGGGTGACCTGGTCAGGTGTCACCAGGAGCGGAGCACCTGGTGGCGGTCGAAGGCGTTGCAGGTGGAATCGGTCGGGTAGTCCTCCACGTCGAGCGGCGTGGCCACCTCGGCAACGGTCGGTCCGATCCGGTCGCCCACCGCCCGCAGGGCCTCGAGGTCGAACCCGTAGACACGCGAGACGTTGTCCTCCAGCATCTGCTTCGTCTCGGCCGGGTCGCAGTGACCGAAGGCGGCCCGCAGCGCCTCCCGGCTGTAGGGGAACGATCCCTCGGAGTGGGGGTAGTCCGATCCCCACATGATCCGCTCGACGCCGACCTCGTGGCGGACGGCGGACTCGCTGGCCCGTAGGAAACTGGCCCCGACGGTGAAGTTGCGGGCGAAGTACTCCGAAGGGGTCATCGACATGCCCTGCGCCGCGGCCCCGAAGAAGGAGGACTCGGCCGCACCGCCGTGGATCATCCTGCCGTAGAACCAGTCGAGGGTCTCGAGACCGCGGGGCAGCCAGGCCAGCCCCTGCTCGGTGAGCACGATCCGAAGGCCGGGGTGGCGCTCCAGCACGCCACCGAAGATCAGGTGCCAGGCCGACCGGTGGGAGAACCAGGGGAGTTCCACCAGCATGACGGCCCGAGCCACCTCTGCGTCGCCGTAGTCGGGCAGCCCGCCGCCGCCGTGGATGTTGACGACGACGCCCAGCTCCTCGCACAGCTCCCAAAGCGGCTCGTAGGCCGGGTCCCACAGCCCGGGCAGATCGGCCCCGGGCGGCAGCGAGGGCAGGAGGATCCCCCCCGAGGGCGAGATGTGGTCGGCCGCCCACCGCACCTCGGCGAGCGCGTCGTCCAACCGGTTGGCGAAGATCTGGGCCACGCCGGCCCGCCGGCCCGGCGCCTGGGCGCAGAAGTCGGCCAGCCACCGGTTGTGGGCCTGGAGCCCGGCCCACCGGCGCTCGTAGTCGGCGCTGGTGGGTGGGAGTGCGACCAGGCTGCTCTCCTCGAAGAAGGGGGGGACCGAGTTGGGGAAGAGCACCTCGGCGGCGATCCCGTCGGCGTCGTTCTCGGCCAGTCGCCGGTCGGAGTCCCAGTTGCGGTAGGCGGTGGGGGCCAGGAGGTCGGCGAAGGGATTGACGTAGGTGGCCGCCCAGTCGTCGAACTCGTCGTGCCACCGGCTGGCCAGGTAGGGCCGGTAGTCGGGGAGATCGGCACCGGCGTGGGCGTCGGCGGAGATCACGGTGTACCGGTGGTCCGGCGAGAGCTCGATCGTCATCAGTGCCTCCTGGTCGTGGTGGTGCCGGTGGTGGTGGTGGTGGTGCCGCCCGCGGCGATCACGGTGGGGGTCAACCGAGCCCCTGGAGCGCGGAGGGTGGCAGCTGACCCTGTGCGATGGCGTCCGCACGGGCGTGGAGCAGGGCACCGGCCTGGTCGAGGTTGTGGCCGATGACGAATCTGCCCTCCATGACGCCGCGGACGGCGAACCTGCCCAGTTCGTCGAGGTCGACGGTGTCGGTCGGGCGCCCGGCGGCGGCCAGGGCCGCCTTGAACTCGGCGAAGGTGGTCCCCGGGGCCGGCGGCCGGGGCCGCACCCGGGCGAGATCGGCCGGCCGGTTGCGCTGGGCCTCCCACAGCCCGGTCTCGAGCAGGCCGCCGGACGGGTAGAAGACGGCTGCCCGCAGGTTGGTCCCCTGCGCGAGGAACTGGTGGGCGAGGGCCTCGGTGAAGCAGCTGACGGCTGCCTTGGAGGAGGCGTAGACCGAGGCGTAGGGGACCGGGGCGATGCCCCCGTCCCCGGAGGACGTGGTCACCACCACGCCCGGCTCGTCGGAGGTGACCATCCGCGGTACGAAGGCGAGCACCCCGTTGGCGGTGCCGAAGACGTTGACCCCGAAGCACCACCGCCAGTCGTTCGGTTCCTGCTCCCACGGGTTGCCGCCCCCGCCCGAGGTCACGCCGGCGTTGTTCCAAAGGACGTGGCAGGCGCCGAACTCGTCGAACACGGAGTCGGCGAGCGCCTCGACCGAGGCGGAGTCGGAGACGTCGGTGACCACACCCCGGATGTCACCCCGACCGCTCAATTCGTCCACCGTCTTGTCGAGCACCGGAGCCTCGATGTCGGCGATCACCACACGGGCGCCTTCGTCGAGGAGGGCACCGACGATGCCCCTCCCGATGCCGGCCGCACCACCGGTCACCACCGCCACCCTGCCGGATAGATCGTCCACGTCGCTCCCCCCGGGGACGGCCCGGGGAAGGGCCCCGGGCGCTGTCCGCTCATGGTGGCACACGGGGGCGGGCCGCGCTCCGGCGGGTAGGTCCCTCAGGCCAGGGCCCGCTCCACCAGCTGGTGGACCAACGCCACGCCCCGCTCGTGGCGGGGGCTCAGCACCGGGGCCGCGCTGAGGCCCGAGGCCAGGTTCCTCTGGACGGCCTCGCAGATCACCCGGTCCTCGTCGAGGACCCGGACCGAGTTCTCCACCGTCGCCCGTGCCTCGTCGTCGGGCGTGTCCGGGGTGGCGAAGAAGGTGTACTCCACCCGGGTGGAGGTGGGCCCGGTGGGCCAGTAGCTCTCGAGGGACATGCCCCGGTGGTAGAGGTTGAGCGCCAACCCGGGGAAGCGCCACAGCCAGGCACCCGAGGTGATCGACCCGTCGCGGGCCGGTGCCGAGTGGAACGCCGCCGGTCCGACCAGCTCCACCTCGTAACGGGAGGAGTCGATCTGGCGGTGGAGGCCGGGATGCACGAGGGGGATGTGGTAACCCTCCTGGTAGTTCTCGGCGTAGACCTTCCAGTTGGCTGCCAGGTCGTGCCCACTGCGGTGGAAGACCAGGAGTCTCTCCATGTCCCAGGGGGCACACCGCGCGGCGACGGGACCGAGCCAGTCGACGAGGGGCGGCGCCCCGGCGTCCAGATTGAGGAAGAGCAGCCCGCGCCACGCGGCCACCGACACGTCGACCAGGGAGAGGTCCCCGGCGGGGACGTCGTCCCCGAAGTCACGCGCCGAGAGCAGCTCGCCGCGGAGGTCGTAGGACCAGCCGTGGTAGCGGCAGACGAGCGACCGGCAGACCCCCTCGCCGTCCCACGCGAGGGGACCCGAACGGTGCCGGCACACGTTGTGGAACGCCCGCAGCCGGCCTGCGTCGTTCACCACGACGACGGGGTAGCCGGCCGCCACGGTCGCCAGGTAGCTCCCGTGTCGATCGAGCCGTCCGGCATCGCCCACGGCGATCCACTCCCGGGCGAAGATCGCACGGCGCTCGGCCTCGAAGCGGTCCGGATCGGTATAGGCGGACGCGGCGGGGCCAGCGGTCGACGTCGTCGGTTCGTCGGAGGTCGTCATCCACCCATCTTCCCCCGTGGGCCGCAGCGGCGGTCGCCCCCCAACGGGGAGCCGGGCCGTCGGACCGTGGTCTCCCTGAACAGCCGTTTTGCCCTGCTTCCTGCGTGTCGCTACGGTGAACTCCGCGGCGCCGGAACGTTGGGTCCGGCGGTCAGGCGTCCATCCCGGTCGAGGTCAGCAACGTGGAAGGTTCTCCAGGTCCGAAGACGTGCCCCGAGTGCCGTGCCGCCGACGACCCGATCCTGGTCGTGCGGGGATCAGGTGTCACGGGCGGCGGGATCGTCCTGCAGTGCCGCCGGTGCCGCAGCGAGTGGGCAGCGGGCGCGGGGGACCTTCCCCGGGACCGGCTCGCGACCGAGGCCCGCACAGTCGACCTGGGTCGACGGTAGGGAACGGGAGCTCTCCCGTGTGGAGAGCGTGCCGGCGGTCCGCTGCGAGCGCCCGCCGGCCCGGTGCCCGGTTCCTGTCAGTCGAACAGGGCCTTGAAGTCGACCGCAGGGTCCTCGACGACGGGTACGAGCGCGGTGACGGATGCGTACCCCTGTTGGAGGAGGGCGCCGTCGGTGTCGCCCGTCCGATCACCCTCCTCGGCCACCGTCATCGGGACCGTCCTGCCGGACTCCTCGGTCATCGCCGTCCGGAAGGTGCCGAGCACGTCCAGTGATCCCTGCCGGATCCCGACCAGCTCGTCCAGGGGGACGTTGGGCACGTTGCAGTTGATGACCGCATGTCGTGGGTCGTCGCACATCCAGGCGAAGACCTGCGCCGCGACGTCGCGGGCGGTCTCCCAGTGCACCGGGTCGGCCGTCCCCTCGGGGACGTCGAGGGACATGGCGAGGGACGGGCAGCCGTACTGGTAGGCGGTGAAGGCCGCACCCACCGTCCCCGAATGGAGGATGGCCCGGCCGGTGTTCGCACCGAGATTGATGCCGGACACGACCACGTCCGGGCGCGGACCGAACTTCTCGTGCAGCGACACCAGTGAGATGAGCGCGGGCGTCGCGTCGACGGAGAGCACCGAACCGTCGGGCCACCCGGGCCAGTCGACCGGCTTCCACACGAGCTCGCCGAAGTTCCTCACCCCGGTGACCGAGGAGCTGGAGCCGCTGCTGTCCCAGGACGGGGCTGCGACAAGTACGTCGTACCCACCCGCTCGCACGACGTCGGCGAGTGCGGCGAGACCCGGACTCCCGATGCCGTCGTCATTGGTCACGAGCACGCGCACTGGTTCCTCCTCGCCGACCGGTCGTCGCCGGGGACGACCGGTCCGACGGTCCCTGTCTAGCAACGCTGCGTGCCCGGGGAGCACCGCCCGGCTGAACTCTCGGTGAACGTTGTATGGCTCCGTCGATCCGGAAATCGCCGCGTCGCCGGTACACTCCGACTCCCGCCTCGAATCTGGAGAGCTCGTGACCGACATCTCATCGCAAGTCATCTCCGTCCCCGGTCGACTGGGCGTGCAGGCCCGGTTCGACGGCGGTGAGCTCACGCTCGAGCTGGTCCCGACGCCTGCCACGCTCCACCACGGGGTCGTGCGGGCCAGCGTCCTCTCGTTCGCCGTCGACGCCGTGGCCGGGATCACCCTCGACCAGGACCCGGAAGCGTGGACCTTCACCTCCGACATGTCGGTGCGCATGCGCCCGGTGCCGGCCCCGGGACGCATCGTGGCGACCAACACGGTCCTGCGGCAGGGACGGCGGTCGGCCACGTGTCGGGTCGAGCTGACAGCGGACGACGGGAGACCGATCGCAGACGGCGCCATCGGCTTCGTGAACGTCCCGCGCAAGGAGGGCGATCCTCCGAAATTCGTCCTGAGGCCCGACCAGGCCCCGGATCTGTTCGACGGGATCGGGACGCTCACCCGGCCGTTGCGGGACGAGGCGGCGATCCAGGTGATCGATGCGGAGGAAGGGATCGTGCAGGTCGACGTGACTCCGGCCCTCCGCAACCCGGCGGGCACGCTGCAGGGGGCGATGGTCGCGCTGGTGGCCGAAGCCGCGGCCGAGGATCTGGTGACCAGTCGCTATGGGTCCCCTGCCGTCGTGACCGACCTCGACCTCCGCTATCTCGCTCAGGCGAAGGTCGGTCCGGTCCGTACCAGGACCCGTCTCCTAGGCGACCGCCCCGATGCGCCCATGGAGATCGAGCTCGTCGACCTGTCGACGGACAGGATCACGACGCTGGTCTACGCCCGCGCCGTCGCCATCTCCTGACGGCCCCCCGACCGGCTCGTCAGGGTCGCAGCGGCGGCAGTGACGTGGGTCAGCCGGCTGCTTCCCAGGTATCGGTGAAGCTGGTGCCCCCGGCGCCCAGCGCGCTCGGCTGAGCCAGCACCTTGGTGCCCGCCGAGTTGGTCATCTGGATGTCCGTGCTCGAAAACGCGTCGATCGGGGCGTGGACCAGCGATGACGTCGTCGTGGTCGCATCGCTCACCCCGGCCGTCCCGAAGTCGGCCAGCGATGTGAGCGAGCAGGAGTTGCCGCAGAGCTCGGGTCGTTCGACGATCCACTCCGCGGACGACTGGGCCGCGGCGAAGGCGATACCCCCACTGGTGTAGCTCCAGTCCGGGTGCTGGGTCGAGGTGTCGGAGAGGGCGAATGTCCACACGCTGCCCGTCTCGCTGACCGCGGCCGCCATCTCGTCGCCCGGAACCACCGGGTAGCTCGTGGTGCTGAGTTCGATCTCCGACCCGTCGTTCTGGCTGTTGTCCCCGTAGAGCTCGTACCACGCGTCGTAGCTGGGTGTTCCATTGATGCAGTCCGCCTCCGTCCCGTCCTGCTCGACCGTCGAGCTGACGTCGCCGTCGATGCCGATCCACACCGAGGAGTAGGTCGATCGGGTGCCCGTGCAGGTGACGCCCGGGACCGTCCAGTCGCCCGTCACGGCAGTGAAGGTGGCGCCGGTGTCCGCGTACCCGGACCAGTTGGTCGAACCTCCCGGGCTGGGGGCGGTCGTGATGGTGAGGATGGCCGCCGTGGTGGTGGCGGTGCCGCCGAGTTGGTGAAGACCGCCTCGTACTCGTCGCCGTTCTCGCCCGCCGTCGTGGTGAACGCGTAGGTGGTGGCGGTGGCCCCGCTCACCGGGGTGAAGGTGTCCCCTCCGTCGGTGGAGACCTCCCACTGCACGGTCGGCGTCGGCGTCCCGGTGGCGGCGGCCGTGAAGGTCGCGGTGGCCCCGGAGGCGACGGTGGTGCTGGCGGGATCGGTCGAGACCACCGGGGCGGTCGCCGACGTGGTGACCGTGAGGATGGCCGCCGTGGTGGTGGCGGCGCCGACGGAGTTGGTGAAGACCGCCTCGTACTCGTCGCCGTTCTCGCCCGCCGTCGTGGTGAACGCGTAGGTGGTGGCGTCGCCGTTCTCGCCCGCCGTCGTGGTGAACGCGTAGGTGGTGGCGGTGGCCCCGCTCACCGGGGTGAAGGTGTCCCCTCCGTCGGTGGACACCTCCCACTGCACGGTCGGCGTCGGCGTCCCGCTTGCGGCGGCCGTGAAGGTCGCGGTCGTCGCCGTTCTCGCCCGCCGTCGTGGTGAACGCGTAGGTGGTGGCGGTGGCCCCGCTCACCGGGGTGAAGGTGTCCCCTCCGTCGGTGGACACCTCCCACTGCACGGTCGGCGTCGGCTTGCCGGTGGCGGCGGCCGTGAAGGTCGCGGTGGCCCCGGCGACCACGGTGGTGCTCGCCGGGTCGGTCGTCACCACGGGAACGCCCCTGATCGTGAGCGTCGCCGCCGTGGTGGTGGCGGTGCCGACGGAGTTGGTGAAGACCGCTTCGAACTGGTCACCGTTCTGGCCCGCCGTCGGTGTGAACGCATAGGTCTTCCCGGTTGCGCCGGAGATGGGGGTGAACGTGTCGCCCCCGTCGGTGGACATCTCCCACTGCACCGTGGGCGTCGGCTTGCCGGAGGCGTTGGCCTTGAACGTGGCCTTGTGGCTCAGCGCGACGGTCACGCTCGACGGGTTCTTCGTGATCCTGGGAACGAGCGTCTTCGCTGCCGCCGATCGCGTGGCGATGCCGACCGGGTGGACTGCCGGACCGACGGACCGCTTGGTGAAGACGAGGCCGGGGGGGTGGGCCGGGAGCGTCGACGCCTGGGCCGGGCTCGAGGACAACAGCACGGCGCCGGCGACATCGAGACTCGCCCCCACGACCACGGCCGCTACCGCCAACCGAACAATCCTCGACATGGGGATCCCCTCGTTGCGTGCCGGACGGTGCGGGCGGCAGAACCCGCTCCAATCAGGGTACCTCCGGTATGTGCAGTTCGGGAAGGGCGGAAGTGGACCCGGATGCACCGTCCGCGCCGTCGGACCGGGTCGACCGGCCGGCGTTCCACCACAGCCGTACGCATATCCGCTGGGTGTCAACGACATTCTTGTAGTTTGACAACCCGCGTGTGTCCTACTGAATCTGGGCCTTGTCAGCCGTACAAGGGCAGCGGTAGCCTTGACAATTGGTGGATACAAGTGAGTACACATTCCAGCCGTCGGACGGGCTGGGTGACCGGATCCGCAGCCATCGCCTGAAGCACGGGCTGACGCAGCGGGACCTGGCCGAGCAGCTGGGCGTGACCCAGCAGTCCGTCGCGCGCTGGGAGCAGGGCTCGCCCCCGAGGAGGTACATGCTCCGCGCCATCGAGGCCCAGCTCGAGATCCCCGACCCGGATGACCGGTCGACCGACCTGGCGGAGATCATCGGCATCCGTCCGCCTCAGGCGGGCCCCGTCCGCTCCCGTGGCGTCGAGGAGGCCCGGAAGGTGTACGTCCAGGGGTGCCTCAAGCTCCTGGAGCGGGGCGAGCGGCTCCCCAACAAGGTGCTGCTGCTGCTCGCCGACGAACTCGGCTGGGGCGACGACGCCTGACCAGTTCGGCATCAGGCTGCTGCGGGAGTGCCCCCGACCAGCCCGATCATGTCGAACACGTTGGTCATGACCTCGCCGAAGGCATCGGGATCGGCGATGAGCCAGCTGTGGCTGCCCTCCACGGTGACCACCTTGGGGTCCCCCAGCGCGAAGCACATCGTGGCGAAGGAGTCCTCGGTGACGATGTGGTCGTTCCTCCCCCACAGCACGACGACCGGCAGTCTCCGCCTGCGGAGCTCGTCGAGCTCCGCAGTCAGATCGGCACGCCGGGCCACGCCGGCAGCGCGCCAGACGGCCAGGGGGTCGCGGATCAGGTTGGGCAGTGCCTCGGCCATGATGACCGGCAGTACCCGACGGGCCTGTCGGATCGGGAGGATGTCCGCCGGCAGGTGGATCCCCCAGTCCCACAGTGGACGCTCGGCCATCGAGCGGAAGGTCGAGCCGTGACGGGTCCACGCGGAGCCGCCGATCGAGTTGACCAGCACCAGCGACCGGGTCCGTTCCGGATGGTCGTGGGCGAATTGGATGGCCACGCCGCCGCCCAGCGAGTGTCCCATCACCAGGGCGGGCTCGTGCACGCCGACCACGTCCAGGAATGTCTCCAGCCACTGGGCGAGCGACGCGAGGTCGACCTCCCCGCCCGGCAGGGCGGCGGTGCCGCCGAACCCCGGGAGCGCGGGTGCCACCACGTGGACCCCTGCGTTGACCATCCGGGACAGCGCCGCCTTGTACGCCTTGTGGTCGAGTCCCCAGCCGTGGAGGAAGAGGACCGGCGGCCCGTCGCCCGCCTCTCCGTAGAACGCGGTCCGCCCGTCGACCTCGGCCCGCTTCCAGGTGAGCCATCCGGTCCCGCGTGGAACGGGCGGACCCGGCTTCGTCACCGCAGGTGGGGTGTCGATGAAGGTGTCCATACCTCGTGTGTCGACGGGCGAGCGACCGCCCGACAGGGCCGAAGTACCCCATTTCGCCCGACCTCGACGTGCGGGAGTGGTTGGCATCCGTGCTCTACCGGCGGACGAAGCGTGCGGTAACCACAGCCCGGGCCTGTGGTGATGTCGTCCCGAGCGGTCCCCAGGTGGTGCTCCGCGTCGAAGGGGTCGGCCGAACGCAGGTGCTCGTCGCGGTCCCCGTCTCCGCAGCCGACCGACCCGCGGCGATCCGGATCTCGCCGGAGGCCGCTCCCTCCGGCCCGACGCCCCCGTCACCGGCCAACTCGTCGAAGTGGCCGTCCACGGTCATCAGACCCCAGAGGTGCTCGACGTGGAACCCGGCCCCCGAGGCGGCCGGGTCGAGGGTCCGCGTGCTGGCCCCGCCACCCAGGAGCGACGGGAGGTCGGAACGGCTGTTGCTCTGGTCGGTCATCGTCGGTGCTCCCTCGACTCAGCCGCATCGGCGTCGAGCCGATCCGGAGGAACCCCTCCACTATAGCACCAAGTGGATGGTGTCCTCCGTTTAATGACTAACGTGGTGCCGTGGTCGACGAAGCCATCGCGGTGCCCGAACGAGCGGGCCGGACCCGGCGTCCCCGGACGGACGCGGCACGGAACCGTGCTTCCCTGGTGGCCGCGGCTCAGGCGCTGTACGCCGAGCGGGGTATCGACGTGTCCCTCGAGGAGATCGCCCGGTCCGCCGGTGTGGGCATCGCCACCCTCTACCGGAACTTCCCCCGGGGCAAGGAGCAGCTCGTCTCCGAGGCCCTGATCGACCAGGTCTCCCACTACGTGGAACTCGCCCGTCGCGCACTGGCCCTGCCCGACCCGTGGGAGGGGTTCGTCACCTTCGTCACCGGGATCTGCACCATGCAGGAGGGCCACGCCGGCTTCCGGGACGTCGTCGCCATTGCGCTGCCCGGCGACCCGCGGGTGGAGGGGCTCCGCCGTCAGGCCACCGATCTGGCCACCGAGCTCATGGACCGGGCCAAGGCGGCGGGTCGCCTGCGTGCGGACGTGGTCGGCGAGGACCTGCTCCTCCTGCTCATCGCCAACGCGGCCGTGCTGACCGTCACCCGACACGACGCACCTGACGCCTCCCGGCGACTGGTCTCCCTCGTCGTCGACGCGGTGGCCACCGACCGATCGCCGTCCGACCTCCCCGTCCCGCCGACCCCGGTGGAGATGCTGCGGGCCATGACCCGGCTGGCCTCCGATCGGGGGTGCGCCTCCAGCGGAGCCCCGATCGATCAGCCCGACGGGGTCGGCGGTACCCGGTCGGCGCCGGTTGCCGGAGCTCGCTGACGGAAGCCGGATCCGGGGGTGTGCAGCTGGACCTACGTCGGGGGGGTCCAGGCGAGGTCCAGGATCCGCCGGACCATCGGCTCGAAGGTCGAGACCGGCTCGCTCTCGTAGTCGGGATCGAACGAGACCTCGTCGTAGAGGCTGCAGAACTCGACGGTCCGGTCGTAGAAGGGGCTGGTCACGAACTGGTCGCGTTCGTTCGGGTCGATGCCGAGGTGCTGGCCGATGAAGTACATCTGGAAGACGGGATGGTGGGCGAGCATCCAGTAGTTGGCGGTCGAGACGAACGGCTTGAGGACGGCCGCGATCACCTCGCCGTGGTTGAACGGGCCGAGTGACTCGCCCACATCGTGCAGCAGGCTGCAGACGATGTACTCCTCGTCCCGTTCGTCGCGGAGCGCCCGGGTCGCGCACTGCAGGCTGTGCTCGAGGCGGTTGACGGGATAGGTCGCGTCCGCGTCCAGATCGGTGAGCATCCCGAGGAGCAGGTCGGGCAGCGCCCGGATGTTCTCCTCGTGCACCGCGGCGAGGAGGGCGAAGTCCTCGTCCGTGCCCTCGTCCATCCGGCGGAACTGCATCCGACCCTCGACCATCCCGACACTCTATTGCCGCGTGTTCCCGACCTCCCTCTTCCGGCCGTCGGCCAGCGGGCCCGTGTCGACGATTGGGCGGCGCGTTCCCCGCTCAGCTCCCTGCTCGGCAGGGATCGACGGCGTCCAGACGGAGGTGGGTGGTCGACGCGAACAGCACCGATGCGACCCGACCGTCGGCCCGGCGCCGGAAGATCGCCGTCTCGCCCGATTGACGGACCCCGGGGTCGATCAGGAAGACGTCGGGATCGTCGGTGGGCGAGAGGGTCGGGCACGACCCGGGAGCGGCCGGATCGACGAAGGTGAGCTTCCCGTCCCGCCACTCGAGCCGCAGGAACGATCCCAGTGCGGCTTCGGCGTAGATCCCGAGCAACGGGCGGAACGGCTCCGGTGTCGGCGCCGGGGGCTCGATGACCGGCGCCGCGGCGTTGACGGCGCGCCGGGCGATGGCGGCCGCCTCCATGGCCAGCTCCTCGGCGGCCACGACCCCGTTCACCAGGGCGATGGCACCGACCCCGCTCACCGGGTCGAAGCAGATGTCGGAGGAGAAGCCGTGCCAGCCTCCGGAGTGCTGGATCCAGATGACGTCGTCGCGACGGACGGCGAACCAGGTGATGCCCCATGCCACGTTCCACCCGTCGTCGGCCAGGTACCGGGGCTTGTGCATGTCCCGCAGGGTCGATGCCGCCAGGACCGGTGACGTGCCCGAGCCCCCATGGGCCCCCAGTTGGAACGAGACCCACCGTGCGAGGTCCTCCACGCTGGACCACAGACCCGCCTCGGCCCACACCGGTCCCATGGTCGGTGCGACCTCGAGCTCGTCCGAGAACGTCCGGGCCGCGTAGCCGGTGGCCCGGCGTCCGGCCAGGTCCCTCGGCAGCGGGTCGAACCTGGTGGAGCCCATGCCGAGCGGCTCGAGGATCTCCTTGCGGACGTAGTCGGCGTAGGGCCTGCCGCTCACCCGGGTCACGATCTCGCCGAGGAGTTGGTAGGCGAGGTTCGAGTACTTCCACTGGAGGTTCGGGGCGACCTTGACACCGATGTCCTCCGCCCGCTGCAAGGTCTCACGGGCGACGCCCTGGTAGACGGACCCGGCCAGGTCCGTTCCCGGCGACTCGCTGACCAGCCCCGACTCGTGGGAGAGCATGCGGCGGATCGTGACGGTCTCGATGTTCCCGAAGGGGCTGTCGGCCTGGCGGAGCTCGGGCAGATGGGCGACCGCCGGATCATCGAGGCCGAGCCGACCGGCGTCCCGCAACTGCATGACGGCGGTGCCGGTGAACGTCTTGGTGACGGAGGCCACGAAGTAGAGGTGGTCCGTCGCCGAGGCGCGACGTTCCGGAAGGTCGGCGAACCCGACCCCGCACGTCCAGGCCAGCGAATCCCCGTGGACGACGCCCACGGTCGCCCCGGGCAGTCGGTGCCGCTTCACGAACGATGCCGCACACGCGTCCAATTCCGATGTCACGCCCGCCAATCCGTCTGTCATCGTCCACCTCCGAGAGGTCGCCCTCCCTGTTGCCCGCCATGTGAGCGCCCGTGGTCTCGGCAGTTCTGCAATCCACGGTTGCTTCCTTGTGCATCGTCCAGTCGGGTCGATTCCTTGAACGGGTGCGATCGTCCGTCCCGAACACCGATGCCGTCGGACGGGTGGTCGGCGCCCCCTCCACTCAAGATGCTGGCACGGACTGCCGATGATCGGAAGAGACGCTCTGCAGGTAGCACCCGCCTGTCGAGTTGCAGTCCTCCCGGAACATCGAGAGCGGGTCAGATGAACGGTAGACGATGAGGAAGAACTCACCACTCAGCGACGATCTCTTCATTGCGAAGAAGAGCGTGCTGTCACGGGGCCGGAACCGGACGATCACGTCGGCCCGTCAGTCCCGGCACGTGCGCCATGACGAGGAGCGCCAGCGTGACGAGCGCGGCAAGCTGATCCGGGCGACGATCGCCAACCGGTCCCTCGAGACCCACTTCCAACCGATCGTGGACCTCCGGTCCGGGACGGCGGTGGGCACCGAGGCCCTCGCCCGATTCGACCAGGCGCCGTTCCAGTCACCGGACCTCTGGTTCGCCGAGGCGGCGGACCTCGGACTCGGAGTCGAGCTGGAGTTGACCGCCGTCGGCCTGGCGCTGGAGCAGCTCCACAGCCTGCCCAGCACCCAGTACCTCTCGCTCAACGCATCGGTGGAGACGATCATGTCCGATCCGTTCCGGGCGATCCTGTCCGCGGCGCCGGCCGAGCGGATCGTGCTCGAGCTGACCGAGCACACGCCGATCACCGACTACGACGCATTCGCGCGGAGCATCGACGAGTTGCGATCCAGCGGCGTGCGACTGGCCGTCGACGACGCCGGCTCCGGCTTCTCGAGCTTCGTGCACATCCTCAATCTCAAGCCGGACATCATCAAGCTCGACATCGCCCTGACCCGTGGGATCGACAAGGATCCGGCCCGCCAGGCCCTCGGGCGGGCGCTCCTCAACTTCGGCCTGGAGGCCTATCGGAACACCATCGTGGCCGAAGGGATCGAGACCCAGGGCGAACTGGCCATGCTCCGTTCGCTCGGCTGCCCCATCGGTCAGGGGTTCCTGCTGGGGAGGCCCCGGCGGATGGCCCAGCGACCCCGGGTGCTCCCGTTGCTGAACCCGGAGCCGTACCCCGTCCTCGAGGCCACCTCGTGACGGCCACGACGTCGTAGCGCGCAGCGGGCCACGACGCAGGAACGCACGGTGAGGCGGTCTCCCGGCGACCGACCCTGCCCTACGACCCGTCCATGGGGACGTCGGGACCCGGGTCGTCCCCGACCGAGGCGACGGCGAGACGGTCGAGATAGTGGTCCCACCCACTGCTGTGGTCGGCAACGGCGTCAGCGGGCAGTCCCCGGTGCACCAGGCGGACCCGGGTCTTGCCGCCGTCGGGGACCAGGGTGATCTCGACCTCCGTCGAACCGGCCGGGATCGGATGATCGGGCTCGGCCCACCCGAAGGTGAAGACGACCTTCTCGTCCGGCACGATCTCGACGAATTCGCCGACCGACGGGTGCCTGCCGGAGACGAGCACCCGGTGGACCCCTCCGGCCCGGGGGTCGAGTTCGGCCTCGGTGCCCATCCACTTGAGGTGCAGCTCGGGATCGACGAGGAAGGGGAAGATGGTCGCCGGATCGGCGTCGACCACGACCTCTCGTGTCAGTTCGGCCATGACTGGGTTCCTTTCTGTGGTTCATCGGCTGGCACTGCATCGGCTGGCACTGCATCGGCTGGCACTGCATCGGTCGACCGGCCTGGTGGGACCGCGGCCTCGGCAAGGTCGCGCAACCGTCCGAGGCTCCCCGCCCAGTAGTCGTCGAGGAAGTTGCGGAGGCGGGCCATCTCGTCCTGGTTCACCCGGTACATCCGGCGGGTGCCGTCGCGGCGCTCCACCACCAGGTCGGCGTCGCGCAGCACGCCGAGGTGCTGGGACACCGCCGAGCGTGTGACGTCATCGAAATGGGCGGCGATCCGCGCGGCGGGGAGCTCCTCGGACCAGACGAGGCGGAGGATCTCGCGGCGCCGGGGCTCCGCCATCGCTTTGAAGGCTGCATCCACCGACCATATGTAAGCATCTACTTTCGTAAGTGTCAACTACCGGAATGGTCGGTGCCGGTGCGCTCCGGTCCACTGCCGGGCTTGCGTTGTCGTCGACCGGCCGACCGGGGCGGCAACGGGGCCCGGGGCCACCCGGTCGGCCGGGGATGGATCGGTACGATGAGCGGACCGAACAGGAGGGGACCCGATGGCCCATGACCCGGTGGTGGCGGACACGACCCGCGTGCGCGACAGCCTCGAACCGCGGTTCGTTCTTCCCGACCAGGAGGCCCGCGCCGCAGCGTCCCTCGACGCCTACCGGTCCGGTGGCCGCCGCCCCAACGTCCTGGTCGTCCTCTTCGACGACGTCGGCTGGGGTGACTTCGGTTGCTACGGCGGAGGTGTCGCCGTCGGCGCGCCGACCCCCAACATCGACCGGCTGGCCCGGCGGGGGCTACTGCTGACCTCGTGCTACTCCGAGCCGTCGTGCACGCCGTCCCGAGCGTCGTTGATGACCGGCCGGCTGCCCATGCGTCACGGCCTGCTCCGTCCCCCGATGTACGGCCAGCCGGGAGGCCTCGACGGTGAGAAGACGCTGGCCGCCCTCCTGTCCGAGGCCGGTTACGTGACCCAGGCGGTGGGCAAGTGGCACATCGGCGAGAACGTCGAGTCGCAACCCCAGCACGTCGGCTTCGACGATTTCTACGGGTTCCTGTCGGTGTCGGACATGTACACCGAGTGGCGGGACCCGAACTTCTTCCCCGAGATCGTCTACAGCGAGGAACGCACGAAGTGGGTCGAGAACCTGCCGTTCAACAAGTGCTTCGTGCACGCCACCCGCGGGGGTGACACCGAGAACGTCGAAGAGGTCACGGTGCCCGTTCTCTCCCTCCTCGACGACAGGTGGGCCGACTACTCGCTCGACTTCATCCGCCGGATGGCCGAACCGCCGGCCGGGTCCCGCCGACCCTGGTTCCTCTATCACTGCACCCGGGGCGCCCACTTCGACAACTACCCCCACGAGCGGTTCCTCGGGTCGTCCCCGGCCAAGCATCCCTACAAGGACACGATCATCGAACTGGACGACATCGTCGGCCGGCTGGTGAGGGAGCTCGAGGCCACCGGGCAGATGGAGGACACGCTCATCGTCGTCTCGTCGGACAACGGCCCCGAGATGGAGACCTGGCCCGACGCCGCCTACTCGCCGTTCCGGAGCGCGAAGGGATCGACCTGGGAGGGTGGGCAACGGGTTCCCGGCATCGTCACCTGGCCGGGCATGATCGCCGCCGACCGGGCCTCTGACGGGATCTTCTCGCTGATGGACCTCTTCGCCACGTGCCTCAACCTGGCGGGCGCATCGGACTCCGTTCCCGAGGACCGCTACATCGACGCCGTCGACCAGACGTCGTTCCTCCTCGACCCGGACGGCGTCTCCAATCGGAAGTACCTCTACTACTGGCTGACCAACGTGTTCAGCGCGCTGCGGGTGGGCGAGTGGAAGTTCATGGTGGCGTCGTCGTCCGATGACGACCGGGACTGCTTCAACCTGGGCGGGTTCACCGGTGTCACCCAGAAGTACTCCCACGGCCGTCTGTACAACCTGTACCTCGACCCCAAGGAGAACCACAGCTACATGATCCGAAAGCTGGCCTACATCGAAAGCTTCACCAGCGGAATCGCCAAGCACTTCTCGAGCTTCGGGAAGTACCCCCCGAAGCAGCCGATCGCCGCCATGAGCTGAAGCCCGGTGGGGCGGCCCGTCGTGCGGTCAGTCCGGGTAGTCGAGCGCCGCGTACCAGTCGCCGCGCCCTTGCGGGGTGAGGTCGAGCAGGTGCCAGGTGGCACAGAGCAGGTCGATCCCCCGTTCCTCGACCTCCTCGCTCAGGTGCGGCGAACTGGTGTAGGTGTGGCGCACCCCGCCGTCCGCGTCCTGCACGAACACCGAGACCCGCGAGTCCTGGTTCCCTTCGGCGTCCTCGCTCCCGAGGTCGAACTTGAAGGTGCTGTCGCCCGCGGACAGCACGCGGATCCCGGACCAGCCCCGCCCGCCGGCGAATTGGCGCAGCGGTCCCGTATCCGCGGCGGCCACCACCGCGAAGTCGGCGTTGGGGGCGACGTGGCGGGCGATCCCGTTGAACCCGTCGACCCACATCGTGCACATTGGGCACGGGGTCGTCTGCCGCTTGCCGAACATCAGGTGGTAGACGATGAGCGGGCGTCCGGGACCCGAGAACAGCCCGGACAGGTGTATGGGGCGGTCGGCCCAGTCCGGCGACGCGCACTCGACGAACTCGTAGTCGGGCACGAGGGGCCCGGGCGGCAGGTCGCGGCGCATCCGGGCCACGTTCTCGCGGCGGCGCACGAGGTCGAGCTCGGCCAGCCGGAGCGCCTCCCGTGCGTCGCGGTACCCGCCCGACTCGGCGGTGAGGTTGGTGAACTCCATCGAGGTGCACCTCCTTTGCCGTGCAGGGTACTGCCGGTGGCCGGACCCGTGCCCGGCCGTCACCCGCGGGCGCGCTCCCCGGTCCACGCGACCACCAGGGCGACGCCGAACGACGCCGCCACGGCCAGGACGAACGGGAGGAATCGCCATGGGCTCTGTCCGAGGGCGAGGGACACCGTGTAGCCGACCAGCGCGGCCGTTCCGGCCCATCTGCCCGATGCGGCGAGTGTGCGCACCCGGTTCGCAGCCTGGCGCTCGTCGGGGCGCACCGGTGACCGGAGCCCCAGGTCGCGGTCGCAGCTTCCGACCAGGTGCACCACGGCCCCGACGATCGCCGCGGCGCCGACGACCCCGGCCGGCCACGCCGCGCCACCGGAACACGCGGCGACGATCCAGTAGGCGGCCGCGCCGACCAGGGCGGCTGTGCCCGCTACGGCACATGCGACGGTGAGGGCGGACATCTGGCGCTCGTCGGCCCGCCCACCGACGGCCGCACCCACGTCGCTGTCACGACCGCCGAGCACGTAGTATCCGCCGGCCGCCGCCATGGTGACCGCCACAGTGGAGAGCGCTGCGACCCCGCCCCGTCCGACCAGCGCGGCGAGCGAGACGGCCGTCCCACCGGCCAGCATGGACGCCGGAATCGTGAGGCGCGACCACCGCAACCCGGGCGAGCGTGGCCCGGTCACCCGATGACCTTGTCGTTGACCGGGTCGAACATCTCGTCGACGGTGGAACCGAAGAACCGGGCGATCCGGAAGGCCAGGGGGAGGGAGGGGGAGTACCTGCCGGTCTCGATGGCGATGACGGTCTGCCGCGACACCTGGAGGGCGGCGGCCACCTCGGCCTGGGAGAGCGCTCGTCCGCTGCGCAGCTCCCGCATCCGGTTCCTCACCATGTCAAGGTACCCTGACATGGTGAGTATGTCAAGGTACCTTGACTACGACGGGTGCCCGGGCCCGGCTGTGGTAGGCGGTGGTGAGGAACGCGCCGTTCCACCGGGCCGAGCCAGAGGGGTAGACGTGGAGGATCCGATCGTGACCGTCGTGCCGAGCTGCTTCGCCCCCGACGTGCTGGAAGGCCAGGCGGTGCTGGTCACCGGGGGGGCCACCGGCATCGGCAAGGAGATCTGCCGGGTACTCGGTTCGCACGGTGCCGACGTCACCATGGTCAGCCGGAAGCAGGACGTGCTCGAAGCCTCCGTCGACGAGCTGCGGACCGAGGGGATCGACGCGTCGTTCGGCGTGTGCGACGTCCGCGACGCGGACGCCGTGCGTTCGGTCGTCGGCCAGGTAGTCGCCGACCGCGGCCGTCTCGACATCGTGGTCAACAACGCGGCGGGCAATTTCCCGGCACCGATGTCGAAGATCTCGCCCAACGGCTTCAAGGCGATCGTCGACATCGATCTGTTGGGCACCTACAACGTGACCCGGGCGGCGTTCGACGCCTGGTTCCGTGACCACGGGGGCTCCGTCGTGAACATCAGCGCGCCGTTCGAGCAGCGGGGGGTCGTCTACCAGGCCCATGTCGCCGCGGCCAAGTCCGGTGTCGACTCGCTCACCCGGACCTGCGCCGTCGAGTGGGGCCCGTACGGCATCCGGGTCAATGCCATCGCCCCGGGGTCGATGAGCGGGACCGAAGGAGTCCGCCGATTCTCGGAGGCCGTGCCCGGGAGCGCCGACCGGCCGACCAACCCGCTGGGCATCCACGGCCACGGGTCGGACGTCGCCTACCTGGCCCTGTTCCTGTGCAGCCCGGTGGCCCGGTTCGTGACCGGGCAGGTCATCGCTGTCGACGGGGCCGGATCGACGGACATGCTCCGGATGCAGGTGGGGCAGATCTGAGCCCGTCTCAGGGCAGGATGCCCGCCGTCCGGGGCCGGCTGGGTGCGGAGTCCCGGCCCCCGGCCAGGATCAGGCCGGCCAGGAGGGCGTTGCGGAGCTGGCGGGGGTCGATCACCTCGTCATAGGAGAGGCGGGCCGCGGCCCGCACCGATGCCTGGGCCTGCTCGGCGGCCACCCGCGCCCGCTCGTCGGCGTCGTCGATGGCGCTGGCGGAGGACCCCGCCGGGAGGGCGCCGAGCGTGACCGAGGGGAAGGCCAGCGAGATGGTCTGGCCGTCGAACGGGTTCATGGCCATGACCGAGGAGCCGAATCCGAAGGCCTTTCGTAGGGTGACGTGCAGCTTCGGTACACGCATCCGGTGCTGCACGGCGAAGAGCCGGGCGGCATGACGGAGGATGCCCTGGCGCTCAGCCGAGGTTCCGGCCAGCACCCCCGGGTTGTCGGCCAGGAACACGCACGGGAGTCCGAAGGCGTCGGCCACGTCGAGGAAGTGCGCCGCCTTGTCGGCCGCGTCGCAGTCGATGGTGCCGGCGAGCTCACTGGGGTCGTTGGCCACGATCGCGACGCTGTGACCGCCGATGTGGGCCAGGACGGTCACGATCGACCGTCCGAATCCCGGCTGTACGTCCAGGAGCTCGCCGCCGTCGACCACTTCGGCGAGAACGGGGCGGATGGCATAGGGATGACGGGGGTCGGGGGGGATCAGACCGAGGAGGTCGACGTCGCGTCGACCCCGGTCGGGCCCGTCACGGCGGGGCGGGGACCCCCATGCGTTGAGGGGGAAGTGGGCGAGGTAGCGGCGCGCGAGGTCGATCGCCTCGACGTCGTCGGCCACCACGTTGTGCACGACGCCGCCCGCGTGGACCGCCACCGGCGGGCCGCCGAGCGCCTCCTTGGTGACGTCCTCCCCGGTCGCCGATCGGACCAGTGGAGGCCCGGCGGCGAAGATCGACGCCGTCTCCGTCATGGCCACGAAGTCGCACATCGGGGCGGTGAGGGCGCCGTGGCCCGCCGAGGCCCCGAGCACCAGGCACACCAGCGGAACCACCCCGGACAGCTCGGCCAGCCCCATCAGGTCACCGGGTCGGCGCCCGGCGTGCGACTCGGTCACCCGGTGGCCGGCACCCTCCAGCATCATTACCAGTGGGACCCGCTCCTGGGCGGCGAGCTGGCACAGGCGGTACCGCTTGTCGGAGGAGCCGCTCCCGATCGACCCGCCCAGCACGGTCACGTCCTCGGCGCCGGCCAGCGCCGGGCGACCGCCGATGCGGCCCGATCCGGTGACCAGTGCGTCACCGGGCACGGTCGGCTCCTCGGTGGATCCGACCAGGGTGCCGATCTCGAAGAAGGTGCCCGGATCGAACAGGGCAGTCAGCCGTTCGCGGGCGCTGAGCCGGCCCCGCTCGTGCTGGCGGACGAGCCGGGCCTCGCCCCCCATCGAATGGGCGTCGGCCTTGCGACGGGCGATCTCGTCGAGGGCGGGGCCCCACCCGTGCAGCTCGTCGTCCATCACCACTCCTCTCGACCCGCCCCCGAGGGTCCGGTCGCCACCCGGTCCCGATGCGCACGTATGATTGCCCATCCGTGGAGTGGCCCGCGCTGTGGTGTGCGGGACGCCCGGTGAGGAGCGCCCATGGGTGATCTGCGCCAGATCAGGAAGCACGCACACACGCTGCTCGACGAGCTCGGTCGGAGCCCGGACGAGGTGGCGGCGTCGCTGGAGGCGGCCGGGGTCCGGGGGGTGCCGCGCAGCAACTCGTCGTGCGCCATCGCCCTCTACACGGCTGCCTTGATGAAGGCCGATTCCCGGATCCGCTCGGTCGCGGTCGGACCCTGCTCGCTCGTCATCGATCTGGCGAGGCGGACGGACTCCCGACCCGGGGGCAAGCTGTCGGTCCAGTTGCCGAAACCGGTCCGGGGCTTCGTCGCTGGATTCGACGCCAGCCGCTACCCGATGGTCGTCCGGGAACGGACGGCCCCCACGGATGTGCCGGCACCACTGGATCGGCGATAGGACCGCGCCACAGCGGGTAGCTTCGGGCCCCGGGGCACGACGAGCGAGGCTGGCAACTGGATGGGACCGGATCCGTCGGACGGTGTGCGACCCGCGGCGGAGGGGGACGTGTCCCCCGATCTCTCGCCCGAGGGGATCGAGGAGTACGTCGTCGGCGGGGCGATCAGGGATGCCGCCGCCGAGCGGCTCAACGTGGTGCGCGACGTCCTGACCGGCGCCCGACCCGAGGACCGCGTCGCCATCGCCGCGTGGCTCAACGCCATGATCGAGGGGACGTCTCCCGACGAGCTGGGCGGACTCCGCCGGGTGATCCTCGACCAGGACGAGCCGATCTACGGGACGATCCCCCTCAACGCCGACGACGAGCTGGTCCCCGACTGGAGGACCGGCGTCTACCCCTACAGGAACCTGATGTCCCGCAAGGAGTACGAGTCGCAGAAGTACCACCTCCAGGTCGAACTCCTGAAGATGCAGGCGTGGACGAAGGAGACGGGGCAGCGGATCGTGATCCTCTTCGAGGGTCGGGACGCCGCCGGCAAGGGCGGCGCGATCAAGCGGTTCATGGAGCACCTCAATCCTCGCGGCGCCCGGGTGGTGGCGCTCGAGAAGCCCACGGAGGTGGAGCGGGGCCAGTGGTACTTCCAGCGCTACATCCAGCACCTCCCCACGAGCGGCGAGATCGTGCTGTTCGACCGCTCCTGGTACAACCGGGCCGGTGTCGAGCGGGTCATGGATTTCGCCACCGACGACGAGGTGGTCGAGTTCCTCCGTCAGGCACCGGAGTTCGAGCGGAGCCTGACCAGGAGTGGCGTGCACCTCATCAAGTTCTGGTTCTCGGTGAGCCGGGACGAACAGCGCCGACGATTCCTCGAGCGCGAGCGGCACCCGCTCAAGCAGTGGAAGCTCTCGCCGGTCGACCTGGCGTCCCTCGAGCGGTGGGACGACTACACCGAGGCGAAGAACGCCATGTTCCTCGCCACCGACATCGACGAGGCCCGCTGGACGGTCATCAAGTCGAACGACAAGAAGCGGGCCCGGCTCAACGCCATCCGCTA
>JBEKRV010000006.1:0-105582 GCA_049517675.1 Acidimicrobiales bacterium | reverse complement strand
TGCCATGCCCGAATTCTTGCCGATCTGCCATGGGAACGCGAATCGAGACGGACGGTGTAGGCGCGTTGCCGCCCGAGATCCGGGCTACGTCAATTGTGGATACCGACCCACGCTCCTAGAGGCGGGCGAAGCGCTCGGCCTCCGCGGCAAACCGGTCGGACGACGCCGCGCTGACCGAGGGGCGGGTGAGGTCGACGGCCCGCAGCACGTCCTCCGCGGTGACCCCGGCCGCCTCGCCGTCGAGTGCCCGATCGAACGCCAGCTGGGCGGCCCGCTGGGCGACGAGGGCGAAGTCGGCCGGGGTGAATCCCGGCGTCCGGGCGGCCACCTCCTCGGGTTTGCCGGCCGGGAGGAACTCGGCGACGAGTTCGGCCCGCTCTGCCTCGTCGGGCGCCCCCACCGGGATGATCAGGTCGAATCGTCCCGGTCGCAGCAGCGCCGGGTCGATGGCGGCGATCGAGTTGGTGGCCATCACGACCAGTCGGTCCGGGCGCGATTTGAACAACGGGACGGCCTTCAGGAGCTCGTTCACCAGCGGCTGGCTGTCAGGTCGTTCGGCACGGTCGGAGGCGATCTCGTCCGCTTCGTCGATGAAGCAGACCAGGCGGTCGACCCGTCCGAGCTCGGACAGCGCGTCACGCAGTGTCCGGGCGCCCTCGACCCCCTGCCCGAGCAGCGACGGGTGGAGCTCGACGAAGGCCCAGGAGAGGCGGGAGGCGATCGCCCGGGCGAACGACGTCTTGCCCGTCCCCGGTGGGCCGAAGAGCAGGACGGCGGCGGGCGGTCGCAGCCCCAACCGGTCGGCGAGCTCGGTGTGGGCCAGCGGGGCGACCACCCGGCGGTCGAGGATCTCCTTGGCGGTGGAGAACCCCTTCATCGACTCCCACAGGCCGTCGATCGGGACGTAGCCGCCGAAGCGCTCGACGATGGCCAGCTCCTCGGGGACCATCGACGCGTCCCGCGCGTACAGATGGAGCCCCTCCAGATGGGTGAACCCCTGGTTGAGGAAGGCGTCCTCACCGACCTGCCCGGCCTGGACGACGGCCAGCAGGCGGCAGGCACCCCGGTGGATGACCTCCTGGTCGAGGCGGCGCAACAGGGCGGAGCCGATGCCGAGGTTGCGCCACTCGGGATGGAGGGCGAAGGCCAGCACATGGGCGTCGGGTCCGCTCACCCGGACCACCGCCGCGCCGACGAGGTCACCGGCCGGGGAGAGGGCCACCACGGCCGGCTGGTGCTCATGGAGGGCCTCGACGACGTCGCTACGTCCGTAGGCGGCTCCCGTGGCCGTGCCGGCCAGGTCGATCAGGCTCACGAGATCGTCCACCGGGGCGACCGGGTCCCTGCCGTCGAGTGTGAGGACTCTCCAGGTCATGGTGTGCCTACTTTCTCCCCTGCGCGGCCATCGTAGAGGGGTCGCGCACGGATCGTTGACCGCAGCGTCCCCGGGGCACACACTGTGGGCGTGGCCCGCCGGGCCGGTGAGGAGAACCCGTGGGAATGTGGCCCAAGGCCGAGATCGAGACCGCATTCGTCGAGTACCAGCGACGGGCGGCCGAATCGGGTGCCAGCGGCGACTGGCGGCCCTGGGCGGACCTGTTCACCGAGGACGCCGAGTACATCGAACATCTCTACGGGACGATGCGCGGGCGCGAGGCCATCTTCGAGTGGATCAGTTCCACCATGTCCGACTACCCGGGGAGCGACATGCCCTACTTCCCGATCGAGTGGCACGTGGTCGACGAGGAGCGCGGCTGGGTGATCTGCCAGGTGTGGAACCGGATGCGCGATCCCGGTGACGGCAGCATCCACCAGGAGTACAACATCACCATCCTCAAATACGCCGGCGACGGGCTGTGGTCCTCGGAGGAGGACGTCTACAACCCGATGCGCTTCGGGACCATGCTCCAGGGATGGGAGGCGGCGAAGGCGGCCTCCGGGGGCGCCTGACCGGGCCGTCCCGACCGGTCCCCGCCGAAGTAGCGTTGGCACCGTGGAACGACGCAGGCTCGGGCGCACCGGGCACCTCTCGTCGGTGGCCGTCCTGGGCGCCGCCGCATTCTGGGACGGCGACCCCGAGTCGGCCTCCGCCTCGTTCGACCTCGCGCTGGCCGCCGGGGTCAACCACCTCGACGTCGCCCCCCAGTACGGGAGGGCACAGGAGCTCCTCGGCCCGCTGATCCCGGCCGTCCGCGACCGCCTGTTCGTGGCGTGCAAGACACTGCGCCACGACCCGGGTGGTGTCCGGGCCCAGCTCGAGGACTCGCTCACCGTGCTGCGCTGCGGTGCCTTCGACCTCTACCAGATGCATGCGGTGACCACCCTCGACGAACTCGACTCCCGGGACCGGGCCGTCCAGACCATCCTGGCGGCACGGGACGAGGGGCTCACCCGGTGGGTGGGGATCACCGGTCACGAGCCCACCGCACCTGCCGCGCATCTCGAGGCGTTGCGGCGCTACGACCTCGACACGGTCATGTTCCCGGTCAATCCACGGATGTGGGCCGATGCGGAGTACCGCCGTGATGCCGAGGCGCTGCTGGCGTACGCCGCCGAGCACGACGTCGGTGTCATGGCCATCAAGGCGGCGGCGGCACGTCCGTGGAACGGCAGGGAGCACACGGCTTCGACCTGGTACGAGCCGTACACGTCGGCCACCGATGTCGGCCGGGGTGTCCGGTTCGCCCTCTCGGTGCCCGGCGTCCATGCCTTCTGCACACCGGGTGACACCGGCGTGCTGGCCACCGCGCTGGTCGCCGCCGCCGGGGACACGATGATGGATGCCGACGAGCGCGCCGAGGCCGTGGCCGCGGTGGCCGGGGAGCCGTCGATCTTCCCGATGCCCCGCGCCTGAGACGGGACGGGCCGGTCGAGATGGGGGACGACGCCGCCGGAGGGTCGGCCGTCCCGGCGCCCGGGTCCAGGGTCGGGATCGACGTACCGCTCCAGGGGACCGTGGTCCTGCTCCCTCTCGTGCCCGGCGATCCCGTCGTCCCCGGTGCGGTGGTCGCCGTGCTGGAGTCGATGAAGATGGAGCACGTGGTCCGCTCGCCGGTGTCCGGCGTCATCGACCAGCTCGACGTCGAGGTCGGCCGTCTGGTGGCGGTGGGACAGCGGGTGGCGGTGATCGAGGCGGGGGAGCCGGGAGCCGGGCCCGTCGAGCCGGCCGGGGAGGTCGACCTCGACCACGTCCGTGCCGACCTGGCCGAGCTGTTCGCCCGCCGGGGACTCGTGGTCGACTCGGGGCGACCCGACGTGGTGGTCCGCCGCCACCGGCAGGGCCGTCGGACGGCACGCGAGAACATCGACGATCTGTGCGATCCGGGCAGCTTCACCGAGCTCGGCCGCTTCGCCGTCGCCGCCCAGCGCCGGCGTCGGCCGGTGGAGGAGCTGATCGAGCGCACGCCGGCCGACGGCCTGGTGGGCGGCACCGCCCGTGTGAACGGGGACCGGTTCGCCGACGACCGGGCCAGGTGCGCGGTCGTCTCCTACGACTACACCGTGCTGGCGGGGACCCAGGGTCAGCAGAACCACCGGAAGAAGGACCGGCTCTTCGAGCTGGTGGAGCGCCTGCGCCTGCCGCTGGTGCTGTTCGCCGAAGGTGGCGGCGGTCGTCCGGGGGACACGGACTATGCGGTGATCACCGGCCTCGACACCCAGGCCTTCGCCCTCTTCGGCCGACTGAGCGGACTGGTCCCACTGGTGGGGATCGCCTCGGGATGGTGCTTCGCCGGAAACGCCGCGCTGCTCGGATGTTGCGACGTGATCATCGCCACCGAGGGCACCTCCATCGGGATGGGCGGCCCGGCCATGATCGAGGGCGGGGGACTCGGCACCTTCCGGCCAGAAGAGGTGGGCCCACTGGAGGTCCAGGTGGCGGACGGGGTGGTGGACCTGGTGGCCGCCGACGACGCCGACGCGGTCGATCTGGCCAAGCGGTACCTGTCCTACTTCCAGGGGACGGTCGGCGACTGGACGTGTGCCGATCAGCGGCTCCTGCGCTCGGCCGTCCCCGAGCAGCGGTTGCGGGCCTACGACATCCGGAACCTCCTGCACACGATGGCGGACACCGGTTCGGTGCTGGAGCTCCGGGCCGGATTCGCAGCGGGCATGCTGACCGCGCTGGCCAGGATCGAGGGCAGGCCGGTCGGCATCGTGGCCAACGACCCGACGTGGCTCGGCGGAGCCATCGACGCCGATGGCGCCGACAAGGCCGCCCGGTTCCTGCAGCTGTGCGACGCCCACGATCTACCGGTCGTCTTCCTGTGCGACACGCCCGGGTTCATGGTCGGTCCCGAGGCGGAACGCACGGGGCAGGTTCGCCACGTCAGTCGCCTGTTCGTGGTCGGCGCGAGCCTCACCGTCCCGTTCTGCACCATCGTCCTCCGCAAGGGCTATGGGCTCGGGGCCCAGGCGATGGCCGGGGGCAGCTTCCGGTCCCCGCTCTTCGTCGTGGCCTGGCCGAGCGGGGAGCTCGGGGGCATGGGCTTGGAGGGAGCCGTGCGCCTGGGCTTCCGCCGCGAGCTCGAAGCGGTCGAGGACCCGGTCGAGCGCGAAGCCCTCTTCGCGTCGATGGTCGAGCTGGCCTACGAGCACGGGAAGGCACTCAACGTGGCCACCGCCTACGAGATCGACGACGTGATCGACCCGGCGGAGTCGAGGAGCCGGATCGTCGAGGCACTCCGTTCGTCGCCGCCTCCCGTTCCCCGCACCGGGAAGAAGCGGAGCTGCATCGACACCTGGTGACCGACCCCGGGGGGATCCGGATCGGGACTGCGCCGGCGGGAGGTGTTGCCCCGTCGATCCGGCGTCGTGGTATACCCGGGATCCGCGCGGTCCGGGCCCATCTCGTCCGGTACATTCGGAGTCTGCAGCCAGTCGGTATCCGCGATGATGTGCCGTCGATCAGGCACAGGGGGAGCAGTCCTGTGGCGACGATGCATGCGGCGGTCGTCACGTCCTTCGAGGAGCCTCCGCGATGGCAGGAGATCGACGTGCCGACGCCGGGCGAGGACCAGGAGCTCGTCGATGTCCTGGCGGTCGGTCTTCATCCACGTGTTCGCTCCGGCGCGGCGGGCAGGCACTACACGAGCACCGGACAGCTCCCTCTGATCCCTGGTGTCGACGGTGTAGCCCGACGGGCCGACGGCACCCGCGTCTACTTCGTCGCCGACGATGAGCTTCCGGGGCCGATGGCCGAACGGACAGTCGTGGACACTCGGCGGATGGTCCCGATTCCGGACGACGCAGATGCCGTCAGGGTGGCTGCGGCGATGAACCCGGCGATGTCATCCTGGGTCGCACTACGTCGCCGCGTGCCCATCCAGAAGGGCCAGGCCGTGTTGGTGCTCGGCGCAACCGGTAGTGCCGGGACGATGGCCGTCCGGGTCGCCAAACGGCTGGGAGCGGGTCGCGTCGTGGGTGCCGGTCGGGACGTCGACCGCCTCGTGGCGATCGAGGGCCTCGGTGCCGACGAGACCGTGCAGCTCACCGAAGACCCCGACGCGACGGCGAGGGCGCTGGGGAACGCGGCGGCCGAGGTCGACATCGTCATCGACTATCTCTGGGGCGACCCGGCGGAGAAGGCGATGATGGCCCTCCTGAAGGCGCGATCCGACCGGAGCCGGGAACTCGACTGGATCCAGATCGGTGCCGTGGCGGGACCGACCTTGGAACTGCCCTCTGTGGCCTTGCGCTCCGCGAACCTCCGCATCCAGGGAGTCGGCCAGGGAGCCATCTCGACCCGGGGCTATCTGGCCGAGTTGCCCTCGCTGATCGACGAGATCGACTCGGGCGCGCTCGGAGTCGCGGTCCGCGCTGTCCCGCTCCGTGATGTCGCGGTCGCATGGGTCGAACCCGACGTGACCGGCGAGCGAATCGTCATCGTGCCGTAGGGGCGCCACACCGAGCACTGCGGACACCGGCCGTGACAGGTCCGACGACCGGCCATCAAGGGTGCTCGTTCAACCGAACGATCGGCTGGTAGTGAAGTCGGGATCGGACGGCCGAGTGCTTGAATCGCCTCACCCTTGATCCGGGAATGTGGACCGTTGCCCCGTAGGTCGTATTGAGGGATCGGCTGATGTGTATGAGCGGGGTCGTGGCAAGGACGACTGTCCCCGTGGAAGGGTTCGTACGTTCGAGGTCTCGGCGGGCAATTTGCAAACTCTTCTCCGTCACTTCCGAGTACTGCTCCACTTCTCCGTTGTTCATCGAGCGGAGCCTGGACCTCGTGGTTGCACCCAACTGGGCGCAGACGACGGATATTCCGACGTGGAAGGAGACCGGGGCGTAGCCATGGGCGATGAGCTTCGCCACGTCCGTCGCAGTCAGGTGTGTCGTATAGGGGTGCTTGATCGGCCCGACCCCGGCGGCCCGGACAGCCGTTCCCACGAGCGACAGTTCGTAGACATCGACGCCGACGCCGTCCTGACCCATGTCCGTAACTCCTATTTGTATGCCTACGACGCCGTGCGCTCCGATCGCTCGTGCCTCCACCACGAGATGATCGATCGCCTCATTGGCGATACGGCGATGGCGCTGCTGTGAACGCGTCGCCTCCCAGGTCCATCCCGTGTCCATGACGGGTTGGCCCGATTTGCTGATCGACCAATCATGGACGTATCCACGCGACCTCTTGGTCAGCATCGGACCATCGATGGTCGAGTTTGCATATCTGCCGGAGCCGTACGATGAACCTGAGCTGGATCGAAGTCGATCTTGATAGGGATATCCGTACGAATACACACTCCCCGTGACTACCCCCGCCGGCTCGAAACCGAGGTCACGGAGGGTCGCCTCGGCACCGACGGCTTGTTGACTACTCCATGGCGCGCCCGCCCGCACATCACCGATCCGCCGATTCCCCGACGGGGGAAGGCCTTGGAGGCGCGGGGCGCGTGGGTTGGTCGAATCCCGCTCGGTCTCCACGGGATCGTCTGTCATCTGTCGTCCCCGTTTCCTTCGTCGTCACCGAGGATGGCGCCAGGGTCTGAGACGACCGTGTCACGTGTCGAGAGCACGAACGTGGGTGCAAGCTGCCCCTGCCCGCTGGCAATTGATGTCACAGCGGTACCCATGGCGAAGAACTCTATGACGTGGCTACCCCAGACATGGGAGAACTCGGACGTAGTCATGCCTACGACGCCTTCAGCCCGCAATGCCAGTGCTTCGGCTTGGAGGCGTCCCATCGCCAGCTCTCGTGCCTCATGGAGAGCCGAGGTGTAGCTGGGCATCTCGATGCTGCGCGGGTACATCTTCAGCCAGGTCAGAGGCCCCAGGCGCCGCACGTGGTAGACGCACACCCCCATGACCAGGCCGACGGGAAGCAGGTCTCCTCTCAGGAGCAGAGCAAACTCCTGGCCCGAAAGGGCGGAGAGGAATGCGGTCGCCGGTCGGTCCTCCCTCCTTGCTGCCGGGGCCTTTGGGCGAATGCCGGTACCAATGGCAGTGAAGCGCGCGAGATGGCTCTTCCCGTCGAGGGGGTCGATCGTCAGTCGCACCCCGATGACACCTGTCGCTCCGACACGCTGTGCTTCGGTCCGGAGCCTTCCGGTTGCCAGTTCCCGAGCATGGAGGAGCGCGCTGGACAGCGTGTCGACCTCGCCGTTACCAGTCAGCACGCCGATCAAGCCGATGTGGAAAACGGCCACTCCGAAGAGAAGGCCACACGGCTCGTATCCCGAATCGTCGACAAGAAGCCATTCATCGACGGTGAGGTCCGTGGACACCGGGATCTCGACGCGGTCACCGAAATCGCGGGGCTGTACGGAGGTGCTGGTGTTCGCCTTGACGTGGTCGACCACGACCTCGTGGGACGAGATGAGCTGTGCGGCGATCGAGGCCGTGGACGAAGGTGGCCATCGGGAGCTGTTCACTCGACGTTCCGCCCCGGCTAGCTGTCGAGACTCAGCGTCAGTTGCGGAAGTGCCAGGGCGTGATCGCCGGCGATCGGTCGCACTGCGGTCCCCACGGCGAGAAACTCGATGATGTGGCTGCTCATCATGTGTGATTTCTCCACGAGCTGCACCCCTACGACTCCCTCAGCCCCGAGAGAGCCGGCTTCATCCTGCATTCGGGCCATGGCCAGTTCCCGGGCCTCGTAGAGAGCCTGGGTGACCTTCGGTTGCTCCATATTGCGCGGGTATTGGTTGATCGCTCCAATCGCATTGCGGTGCCCCACGTGGTAAACGCAGTTTCCGAGCACGAGCCCTACCGGCGCATAGCCGGTCTGAAGAAGGGTCCAGAAATCCTGTCCGCTCAGATCGCTGGTGAACGGCAGACCCTTTTTCGTCCGCCAATCGCCAGGTTCGGTCGCGCTCACGGCCGTACCGATGGCGATGAACTCTGCAGAGTGCTTTCCCCAGTCGTAGTACTTGATGTCCAGACGCACGCCGACGATACCGTCAGCCTCAAGGACGTCCGCCTCTTCCTCCATGCGCGTCATCGCCAGCTCGCGGGCCGAATAGAGCGCTGCGGTCAACTTGGCGAGTTCGACGTTCTTTCCCCACCTCCGACCCTGCACCCCGACGTGGAAGATCGAACTCCCGAACACGAGTCCACGCGGCCGGAAACCCGCTTCCCTGACCAGCATGAATTCGTTCACGGTGAGGTCGCTGGTGAATAGACCCCGGCTCCCTCCGGTGGGCTCGAGATCGTGCAAGCGCTCCAGCGCCTCGTGAGGGAGACCCTCGATCGAGGGTTCGTGACCCGACATCAGCACACCTCCGAGCAGCTGTCCGACGTCATCGTCACATCGTAGAGGGGATGGCTCCACTCCTCAGTGGTGTTGTCGAGCTCCCTCTGTCATGCTCGAATTCTGGCGCGGATGCTCCGAGGATGTCGCGAAGCGATCGGCGTAAGGGAGACGTGCAATCCCGCAATGCGGGGCCGGGAGGGGGCACCACCTGGATCGGTGTGTCGCTGTCGGGGAAGGGTCCATTCCCGAGCCGGCCGGATCCACGACTGCCCCAGCAGTCCTCCCCGCCCGAGGTGAGGAGTGCGGAATAGGAGCTGTAGTCGGCGCTCACGACAGTCCTCACCCCCGAGAGCGCTACTCCACCAGCTCCAGGCAAGACCTTGACTCTGACCTTCTTCGACCTCTTGCCCCCAGGACCGGAGGCAGTCAGGGTGATCCGGTAGGCGATGCCATTCTTCGGCATTCGCGAGGAGTCGTAGGGGAAGCCCATGACCTGGTCGACCGTACCGCCCAATCAACTGACCGCACCGGCACCAGAGAACAGTGCTGGCGTGGCCGAGAGGGTGCACGAGGTGGCATTCGACACCGAGGCCGAAATCGTCGACTGGCCATGGGCGGTGGTGACCGTGGTGGGTGAGGCTGCCAGCCCGGTGATCCCTGGATCCGGCGTCCTGGCCCAGGCCGGCCCTCCGGACGCGAGCCAGATCGCACCGAGGAACACGAGCAGCCCCGTGCTCACCACACGGGCAATCTTGCATCCGAAGGTCATGCGATCAGTTTGAGAGGCCGGGGCAGGGATGACAACCGACGGACGTCAATTCTCGTCCACAATGCTCCACTCGCCGACATGTCGGCGCGGGGGCAGCCGACAATCGCGAACTCGCCGCTGCCGGTCCGATCACATTCCGGTCATATCCGAAGCACGGGTTTCGACCGTCGCACCATGATCCGATGCTCCTTCAACAGGGAACAACCGGCCACACGTCGGGTCCGATCACCAGGTCAAGACATCGGACGTAGTTGCCGATGGGGAACGCATGTCTCCGTTCTACGAGCAATGCTCAGCGGCACGGAGGGGCTCCCGGGGCAGCTTCGTCATGCCTGCTACCGGTGGGGACGACGGGTTCACGCTGGTCGAAATCATGGTGGTCCTGATGATCATGGCCATCCTGCTGGCGACCGCCGTCCCCACCTTCATGGGAGCGACCGGTGCCGCGAACGATCGGGCCGACCAGTCCAACCTCAATACCGCGCTCACCGCACTGAAGTCCCAGGCCTCCCAACGCGGACAGACGTACTCCGGCCTCACTCCGACGATCATGTCCGCCAGCGAGCCCTCGCTGTCGTGGAGCCAGTCGACCCCGAGCGCCACGACGACGGTCTCGGTGCAGGGACCTGTCGACTTCTACGTGTCGGCCGACGGCAACGGAATCGCGGTCGTCTCCTACTCCGGGGTCACGGCGTCCTGCTGGTGGGTCGTCGACAATCTGCAGCCCGTGATCGACACGGTCGGGCCCTACGGTCCGAACCTTCAGGCGGCGGGCGGCGGTCCCACCCGTGCCCCGACCGGAGCCGGCACGTTCTACGGGGAGAGCACGGCACCCGCCGGCGGAGGGTGCGACCCGGCGATCCCGCCGACAGGGGCGAAGAATTGGGCGAGCAGCCTGTCGGCGGTGACCTGACCACACGCCGGGGGGGCGCGCCAGCGCGGATGCCCCCGGTCATGACCGCCGGGAGCGCGCCGGTCACCCCGTGGGCTTCGGCTCCCGATAGACGACCACCGGACACGCGGCGTGGGTCGCGCAGTGCTGGCTGACCGAGCCGAGCACCAACCCGGCGAGCGCCCGGTGTCCCCGGCTGGCCACCACCAGGAGCGACGCATGGCGTGAGGCCTCGACCAGGACGTCGCCCGGGTTACCCTCGAGGACGTGGGTGCGGACCTCGAGTGACGGGAAGTCGGTGTGCAGGCGCTCGACGACCGGGTCGAGGACCGCCTGTGCGTCGGCGGCCGGGTCGTAGTCGTCGGGGAGCGGGATGGTGTTGCCCCACGAGGTCGGGTACTCCCACGCGATGACCAGTTCCAGGCGGGATCCGGTGCGCACGGCCTGGTCGGCCGCCCACCGGACCGCGTCCGTCGCAGCGTCCGAACCGTCGAAGCCGACGATGACGGCCCCGTCCTTGTCTGCCTGTGTGTCGGTCATCAACCGCTCCTCCGTGTGGTGCCGAACCCGGTTCTCCTGGTGTGGTCACGAGCGTAGTGGTCGCCGGCCCGCGCGCCGGGATCCGCAGGTCGTGGGAGTCAGCCGGCGCTGTCGATGGCGGTACGACGCCGCTCGGCCGCGGCGTCGACCTGGACGCGACCCGGACCCCCCGTGGTCGGCGCCTCGTCGCTCCTGTCGGCACCGACGAGCCGGCCGAGGGTGGCGGCGACGGAAGATCGGAGCGCCTCGAGGTCGTAGCCCCCCTCGAGGAACACGATGAGGCGCCCGGGCCCTGGCGCGTACCCCGCCACGATGCCGGCCAGTTCGGCGAAGTCGCCCGCCGACAGGGCCAGATCGGCCAACGGGTCGGCGCGGTGGGCGTCGAATCCGGCCGACACCAGGACCCAGGTGGGGGAGAAGGCATCCACTACCGGCGTCACGATGGTGTCGAAGGCCCGCCGGATCACGTCGCCGGTGGCACCGGCCGGTAGGGGGACGTTGACCGTCGCCCCCCGGGCGGACGAGCCGCCGACCTCGTCGGCCCTCCCGGTACCGGGATAGGCGGGCCACTGGTGCGTGGAGACGTAGAGCACCGAGGGGTTGTCCCAGAACACGTCCTGGGTGCCGTTGCCGTGGTGGACGTCCCAGTCGACGATGAGCACCCGCTCGCCCGCGTCGACGAGGGCGGCGGCGGTCACCGCGACGTTGTTGAGGAGGCAGAATCCCATGGCACGGTCGGCCACCGCGTGGTGCCCGGGCGGACGGGCCGGTACGAAGACCGGCGCCCGGTAGGTGGTGGCGGCCTCGACGGCCACCAGACCGGAGCCGGCGGCCAGCCGAGCGTCGTCCCACGAGGTGGCACGCGCGTAGGTGTCCTGATCGATCGCGCCACCGCCGGCGGCGCAGAACTGCTCGAGCCGCTGGAGGTGTGCCGGGGTGTGGACCCGTGCCAGGCGCTCGGCCGGCGCGGGTCGGGCGGCCACGATCACCAGGTCGTCGCCGAGGTGGAGGTCCTCGACCCCCCGCATGGCCGCACCGATCCGGGCGGGGCGCTCGGGATGGCCGGGATCGTCGTGGGCCTCGGCCTCGAGCGGCTCGACGACGATCAGCACGGTGCCGGACCTGTCACGTCGCCACCGCCCGGGTCATGGCGTCGGCTTCTGCACCGAGAACCAGTCCCGGGCCTCCAGGTAGGGGGAGAAGGCGGTCGCGATGGCATCGATGTCGGCCGGGCCCTTCGGGCGTTGGACCTCGTAGACCCGGGGGAAGTCGAGCCAGCCGACGGTGAGGTCCCACAGCCGTACGGCGGCCGCGCCCGAGGGAGGGTCGACCAGGACCGGGCCGAACAGCGCCTGGTCGTCGTCGAAGATCATCGTGGGGACACCGAACCCTCCCTTGCCCACCACCCGCTCGTGCTCGGCGAGGACCTCGTCGGCCGTGGTGGGGTCCTCGATGGCGGCCTGCACGAGGGCGGGGTCGAGACCCATCTCGACCAGGATGGCCTCCGCCACCTCGGGACGGTGCGGCTTGCGCCCGTCGACGTGGAGCGCCCGGCCGGCATCGGCGTACCAGCGGTCGAGGAGCGCCATGTCCTGGCGGCGCAGGAGCGCACCGATCCGCATCATGGACCACCCGTAGGACCACTCCCGTTCCCACGGGTGCTTCTTGCCCTCTTCGCGGTTGATCTCCTCGAGGCTGAAGAACTTCCACCGGATGTCGAGTCCCGTCTCGTCGCGGACGTTCCGGATCCACAGTGAGGTCTGGTACGCATACGGGCACATGATGTCGAAGTGGAAGTCGACCGCCGCCGGTCGGCCATCGCTGTCCTCGATCATGACGACGCTCCGATCATGGCAACGCTCCTGGTCCGTGCCGGGGACTGGTCCCGGCCGCTACGAGGCACCGTACACGGAGCCCGCGGCGGACCGTGCCCGTCGGAGACGACCGGGTCCGGGACCGCGGTCAGAAGTGGCCGAGCACCGGATGGGGGACGTAGGGCTCCTCCAGCCGGGCCACCTCGGACTCCTCGAGGGTCAGGTCCTCCGCCGCCAGTGCGTCGGCCAGGTGACCCGGCTTGGTGGCCCCGACGATGGGAGCGGTCACGCCCGGCTTCTGCAGCAACCAGGCCAGGGCGACCTGAGCGGCGGGAACGCCACGCTCCGCCGCGACGTCGGCCACCCGGTCCACCACGTCGAAGTCGGTCGGTTGGCCGTAGAGGTAGTTGGCGAAGTCGTCGGTGCCCGAGCGGGTGGTGTGCCTCTCACCCGACCGGCTGCGGTTGCCGGCAAGGACGCCGCGGGCCAGAGGGCTCCACGGGATGACCCCGACCCCCTGGTCGATGCACTGGGGGATCATCTCACGCTCCTCCTCCCGGTAGATGAGGTTGTAGTGGTTCTGCATGGACACGAACCGTGTCCATCCATGGGAGTCGGCCACGTGCTGGGCCTTGGCGAACTGCCAGGCGAACATGCTGGAGGCACCGATGTAGCGGGCCTTGCCGGCCCGGACCACGTCGTGGAGCGCCTCCATGGTCTCTTCGATCGGCGTCCGGCCGTCCCACCGGTGGATCTGGTAGAGATCGACGTAGTCCATACCGAGGCGGGCCAGCGACGCGTCGATGGCCGAGAGGACGTGCTTGCGGGAGAGCCCGCCGCCGTTCTCCCCCGGGGTCATGGGCATGAAGACCTTGGTGGCCACCACCATCTCGTCCCGGCTCAGGTACTTCGGGAGGAGGCGTCCGGTGGCGATCTCGCTGGCCCCGGCCGAGTAGGTGTCCGCGGTGTCGAAGAAGGTGACGCCGCCTTCGACCGCGGCGCGGACGATCGGCTCGGCTCCGTCCTCGTCGAGGACCCAGGGCCGTTCCGAGTCGTTGCCGAAGCTCATCATGCCGAGGCACACGCGCGAGACGCGGAGCCCGGTGCGGCCGAGATTGACGTGCTTCATGGGGACCTCCGTGGATCGGGAGCGCTGGTGGGGCCCACCCTAGGCAGGCTCCGGCCGGTTGATGCGTGGGCGCCCGCCAGCAGGGCGATTCTTACCCGATCCCCAGTTCGGGTTTATCAAGTCCTTATCTTGGGATGATGGGATGGTCAACGGAAATCCCAGGTCGTCGCCGTATTCGCGCCGACCCGGCCGGCTCAGACGGTGGCGGTGGCCACGAGAATGGGGACGAGGTCCACGTGGTGACAGGTGTGAAGTCCGGCAGGTCCAAGAAGTGGTGGATCGCCGGCGCCGTGGTCGTCGTCCTGGCCGGGGCAGGGGTCGGCACCTGGTTCGCCACCCGCCCGTCCACCGCGACGGCAGCCGGCATCGTCACCACCACCACGGTCCAGACCGTCGCGACCGGAACGATCAGCCAGACGGTGGCCGCTACCGGGACGATCGAGCCGGCCACCCAGGCGAACCTCAACTTCGCGGTATCCGGCAAGGTGACGGCGGTCGCCGTCACGCCGGGCCAGGTCGTCACGGTCGGCCAGACCCTGGCCACCGTCGACCCGACGGCCCTGAACGCCTCCTTGGCCCAGGCGCAGGCGACCCTGGCCAATGACCAGGCGCAGCTGGCCACCGATCAGGCCGCCAGCGCCTCCGCCACACAGATCGCACTCGACAACGCCAACATCGCCTCGGCGCAGAACCAGGTGGCGAGCGCGCAGACGTCGGTGGACGACGCGGACCTGGTGTCGACGACGGCGGGCACGGTGGCCTCGGTGAACCTGACCGTCGGTCAGCAGGTGTCGGGGTCCAGCTCCTCCTCGACCTCTTCCTCCTCCTCGGCCTCGACGGGATCGAGCAGCACGGGGTCGTCCGCATCCGGCTTCGGCGGCTCCGCCTCCTCCTCGGCCTCGACCGGAAGCTCCAGCTCGTCCTCGTCGTCGTCCGCCCAGGTCGTGGTGGTGTCCACCGGCTCCTACATCGTGAACGCCTCGGTCTCGAGCACGAGCGTGTCCCAGATCGTCGTGGGCGATCAGGCGACCATCACGCCGTCAGGTGCCACCACCCCGGTCTACGGGACGGTGGGCTCGATCGGTCTGCTGGCCTCCACGACGTCGGGTGTGTCGTCGTTCCCGGTCGTCGTGGACGTCACCGGTAGCCCTTCGGGGTTGTTCGGCGGTACCAGTGCCAACGTGTCGATCATCGTGAAGGAGCTCCAGGGGGTGATCGTCGTTCCGACCACAGCGGTCTCGTACACCAACGGGACCACGGCCGTCACGCTGGACCAGGGGGGCAAGAAGGTCGTCCAGGACGTGACGATCGGAATCGCCGCGGCGGGCCAGACGCAGATCATCAGCGGACTGTCGGTCGGGCAGCAGATCTACGTCACCAGCGTGTCGTTCCGCAGTCCGCTCGGTACGGCCCGGACCGGGTCCGGCGGGTTCGGCGGGTTCGGAGGGACCACCGGCGGGTTCGGCGGCGGCGGGTTCGGCGGCGGCGGCGGGTTCGCCGGCGGCGGCGGGTTCGGCGGATGACGGGCCCCGACGGTCCGCGCCACGGGGCGCACGGAACCGGGGGCATCCCCGGTCGCGAGGACACCGCCGAGATCTGGATCGACCGGACCGCGGTGAACCCGATCGTCCGAACGTCGGTCATCGAGGTGACCGACGTGTGGAAGACCTACCGGAACGGCTCCCTCCAGGTGGATGCGCTCCGCGGGGTCTCACTCACCATCGAGCCCGGCGAGTACGTGGCCGTCATGGGGCCGTCCGGTTCGGGCAAGTCGACGCTCATGCATATCCTGGGCTGCCTCGATGTGCCCACGTCGGGCACGTTCCGACTGGCCGGTGAAGACGTCAGCACGATGTCGGAGGAGGAACTGGCCCACGTCAGGAACAAGCGGATCGGCTTCGTGTTCCAGCAGTTCAACCTGCTGGCCTCCCTCAATGCGTGGCGGAACGTCGAGCTGCCCCTCCTCTACGCAGGGGTGGACCGGTCCGAGCGCAGGCGGCGCGCGCTCGAGGCGCTGGAGCGCGTCGGCCTGGGCGATCGGGTCGACCACCGCCCGGGCGAGATGTCCGGTGGCCAGCAGCAGCGCGTGGCCGTGGCCCGGGCGCTGGTGACCGATCCCGACCTGATCCTGGCCGACGAACCGACGGGCAACCTCGACTCCGTCTCGGCCCACGACGTCATGACACTGATCGACGAGCTCCATCGCGGTGGACGCACGATCGTGGTGATCACCCACGATGCCGAGGTGGCCGAGGCGTCGGGTCGGGTGATCCGTATCAGGGACGGCCAGATCTCGGAGGCCGCCACCGTCGGAGCCGACGCACGATGAACCTGTTCGAGACGTTCCGCACCGGCCTCGAGGCGGTGGTGTCGCACCGCATGCGCTCCGCCCTGACCGTGCTCGGGATCATGATCGGGATCACTGCTGTGATCCTGACCGTGGGCCTGGGCGAAGGCGCCCAGCAACAGGTCGGCTCCGAGATCTCGGCGCTCGGTTCCAACCTCTTGACCGTGACGCCGGGGAGCAGCACGTCGACGACGGGCATCCGTGGCGGATTCGGCTCGGCGTCCACACTGACCACGGGCGACGCCGTCGCCCTCACCTCCAAGATCGTCGCCCCGGACGTCAACGCCGTCGCCCCGGCAAACTCCGAGTCGGCGACCCTGGTGGCCGGCACGACCAACTGGACCACCACGGTGGTCGGCACCTACCCCTCCTGGCTGACCGTGCGAGGCCGGTCGATGACCGAGGGACGGTTCATCGTCGACCACGACCTGGCCACCCGGGCCGACGTGGTGGTCCTGGGGGCCACCACGGCACAGGAGCTCTTCGGCTTCCGCGATCCCGTCGGCCAGTCCGTGAACATCGACGGCGAGCCCATGTCGGTCATCGGGGTGCTCAATACCGTCGGTTCGTCCTCGAGCTCGTCGTCGACGGCGTCGGATCCCGACGACCAGGCCATCGTCCCGTTCACCACCGCATCGGCCCTGCTGTTCGGGGGGACGACCCGCGACTCGGTCAGCCAGATCCTCGTCCAGGCGACATCGGCGGGCAACCTGTCCGCCGCCTACCAGGAGACCGACAACGAGTTGCTGGCCCTCCACGGGATCACCAGCGCCACCGGCGCCGACTTCACCATCACCAGTGAGGCCCAGGTCCTCTCGACCGCCACCTCGGTGGACAAGACGCTGACCGTGCTCCTCGGTGGCGTCGCCGGGATCTCGCTGCTGGTCGGCGGGATCGGCGTCATGAACATCATGCTGGTGTCGGTCACCGAGCGGATCCGGGAGATCGGGCTCCGCAAGGCGCTCGGTGCCACCCCCCGGGTGATCCGGCGCCAGTTCCTGGTCGAGGCATCCGTGCTCGGGTCCGTGGGTGGGGTGTTCGGCGCCCTGCTGGGTCTCGTCGGGGCGGAGGTCCTGCCCCACTTCATCTCCGATCCGATCACCATCTCTCCGGTGGCCGCAGTGGGCGCCATCGTCGTGGCCATCGGCATCGGTATCGTCTTCGGGGTCTATCCCGCAGGACGGGCGGCCAAGCTCCCACCCATCGACGCACTGCGAAGCGAATGACGTCCCGCCCAGGCCACCACACTCCGACCGACATCCCCGTACCGTCATCGACCAAGGAAACGACCATGAACAGCACCACCGACACTGACACCATCGACTCCGGGGCCTGCACGCCGCGTGCGGGACGCAACCGGCGGATCGCCGCGTTGTCCGCGGTCGGCGTCGTCGCTCTCGCCTTCGCCGCGTGCGGTGGCTCCTCGGCGGCGTCGACCACCCCGACGACCGCGACCCCGACGACCGGGTCCGAGACCACGCCGACCTCGCTGCCGGGGGCCTCGGGGACCATCGCCGCGGTCAACGGGACCTCCCTCGAGGTCCAGAACGCCGAGAGCGGCCAGACCACGGTCAACTACACCGCCTCGACGACGATCCGGCAGATCACCACCACGTCGGCATCCGCCGTGACGGTCGGTTCCTGCATCTCGGCCTTCGGCAAGCCCACGACGACGTCGTCGTCGTCGACCCCGTTCGGCGAGCCGATCACGGCCACCACCGTGTCGATCAGCCAGCCGACGTCGGGCAGCTGCTCGAGGGGTGGCTTCGGCGGCTTCGGCGGCGGGACCCGACCCGGTGGGACCCGACCCGGCGGCACGGGCAGCTTCCACGGCTTCGGGGGTACCGCCGGAAACGGGTCCCGCCCGGCCGGTGGTGCCTTCGCCGGCGGTAGCTTCGGTGCGGCCTCGGGCCAGGTGACCGCGGTCAACGGGTCGGTGGTGACCGTCGACGAGACGGACCCGCGGACCCAGAAGGCGTCGAGCGTGGCGGTCACCCTGAGCGGTACCACGACGTTCTCCACCACGGTGACCGCCACGTCGTCCGCCATCGTCGTGGGCCAGTGCGCGAGGGCCGTGGGAACCGCTGACTCGACCGGCGCGGTCACGGCCAGCTCGTTGACCATCTCGGCGCCGACCAACGGGACGTGCACCTCGGGCTTCGGCTTCCGTGGCGGGTTCGGTGGCGGCGCGGGCGGACCGGGTGCCACCACGAGTGCCTGACATCACCGAGTCCCTGCCAGCCGTGTCGAGCGCCCCGGTACCCGACGGGATCCGGACCGGTGGGAACGCGTCCGTGCACACGGTGCGCCACGAGGGACCCGTGACCCCGTTCCGGGCCCTCCTCGTCGTGCTGGTGGTGATCGCCGTCGTCCTGGCCTGGGTCCTGACCCGGCCGTCGGGTCCGACCTACCGGACGGCGACGGCGTCCCAGGGCACGGCGGTGGCGACCCTGGACGAGGTGGGGACCATCACCCCGGTCCAACAGGCCGACCTGTCCTTCGCCGTGGCCGGTGAGGTCGGAGCCGTCGACGTCACGGTGGGCCAGCAGGTCACCGCCGGACAGGTGGTGGCCACGCTCGACACGACCGCGCTCCAGTCCAGCGTCGTCACCGCTCAGGCGGGACTCGCTTCGGCCCAGGCGACCCTGGCCTCCGACGAGGCGAGCCAGACTGCACAGACGGAATCGAGCACGTCGACCTCCAACGGCTCCACGACGGCGACGACCACCCCGTCCGGTTCGGGGGGCGGCGGCTCGGGATCCGGTTCGGGGACCTCCAGCGCGGAAGTCGCGAAGCTGCAGGCCACGTTGGTGGCCGATCAGAGGAAGCAGGACGACGACGCCGCCGCGGCCGGGGCTGCGCTGACCGAGGCGACGACGGCCTGCACCACGACACCGGCAGTGGCATCGACCTCGACCTCGGAGACCGCCGGTTCTTCCTCCTCGCCCTCCTCCTACCCTCCGGGCGGCGGCACCGGCGGCACCGGCGGCACCGGCGGCACCGGCGGCACCGGCGGCACCCCCCCGACCTGCGCAGAGGCTCTGTCCGCGGCGTCGACCGCCCACACCGCGCTGGTGGCATCGATCAACCAGGTGGCCAAGGACGAGGCGGCGCTGGCCTCCGCCCTCGGCCTGGGTTCCTCGGGCTCCGGATCCAATTCGGGACCCGGATCGGGAACGGGCGGGGGAACAGGCGGAGGAACAGGTACGGATATGTCGACCACGACGACCACGGTGGCGAGCGCCTCCGCGTCGACGGACTCCTCCTCCCGATCGACATCCACCGGATCCTCGGCGACCGCGGGCGGATCCTCCACGCGGACCAAGACGGTGACACCGGAGCAGATCGCCCTCGACCAGGCCAACGTCGACGTGGCCCAGGTGTCCCTCAACACCGCCCAGTCGAACCTCGGCGACGCCGATCTGGTGAGCACGTTGACCGGGACGGTGGGCGCGGTGAACCTGACGCCCGGATCCTCGGTCGATGCCGGGTCGCCCGCTGGCACCCCCGGTGTGGTCGTCGTCGGGTCGGGCTCCGACTACCAGGTGGCGACCACCGTGCCGGTCACGTCGATCGCCAAGGTGGCCATCGGTCAGAGTGCACTGGTCACACCGGATTCGAGCTCCACGCCGGTCACCGGCACCGTCACCGGCATCGGCGTCCTCGGGACCTCGTCGACCACGACCACCACCTATCCGGTCACGATCGCCATCCAGTCGTCGGCACTCGGTCCGTACTCGGGATCGGAGGCGGCGGTGTCGATCGTCACCGAGCGGGCCACGGGGGTGACCACGGTCCCCACCTCGGCCGTGCACACCATCGGAACCGAGCACTACGTGATCGAGGTCCACGGGTCGACCACCAAGGAGACCAAGGTGACGATCGGCACGGTCGGCGCAGAGCTCACCCAGATCGTCTCCGGGGTCAGCGACGGGCAGCAGGTGTCGCTGGCCGACATGGCGGAGCCGGTGCCGACGTCGTCGACCACCACCTCCGCCCGGGCCGGCCTCGCCGGCCTGGCCGGTGCCGGTGGGTTCGGAGGCGCCGGTGGCTTCGCTGGTGCCGGCGGCTTCGGTGGCGGCGCCGTCACCAGAGTGGCCCCCTGATCCCCGAGGTCCGGGAGATAACCTCCCCGGGGTGACCGATGACGAGCTGACGGTGGAGGCGGTGCACGACACCGGGATCCGCCGGCTCCAGCACGCCTACGCGGACGTGGTGAACCGTCGGGCGTGGTCCGAGCTCGAGGACTTGTTCCGTCCCGACGCCGAGGTGGTCATCGACCGCCGCGCCGGCGACCCACTCCGCCTGGTGGGCGGAGCCGACGTGGGCGCGTTCATCGGTTCGGCGGTCGAGCGCTTCTCGTTCTTCGAGTTCGTCGTACTCAACGCCCACATCGTCTTTCCCGAGGGCGCCGGCTCGGGACGGGCCGTCTGCCGGCTCTTCATGTGCGAGCTGCGCCAGGACTCGAGCACCGGTGCGTTCACCACCGCGTACGGGCTGTACCACGACCGGTACGTCCTCGACGACGGACGGTGGCGCTTCGCCCAGCGCCGGTACCACTCGCTGGCCCGACACGGTGCCGTCCTCGACGTCTTCGGGCTCCCCGAGGAGCCGGGCATCGACGTCCCCGGCACGCAGGGCTGATCCGTCATCCGGACCGCCACCCACCGGTCCGCATCAGCCACCGGCGTCACGGGGCGTGGGAACATCGGGGGCATGCCGCTCCTCGTGGTCCGTCACGCACGCGCCGGCCGCCGCAGTGCCTATGCCGGGGACGATCGCGAGCGTCCGCTGTCGCCCCGCGGGCGTGCCCAGGCCGAAGGGCTGGTGCCCCTGCTCTCCCCCTTCCGGCCCCGCCGGATCCTCTCCAGCCCCGCCGTCCGATGCTTCGCCACCGTCCAGCCGTTGTCCGAGGTCCTCGGTGTGCCGATCGAGTCGGTCGACGAGCTGGGGGAAGGCAACGGGGCCGAGGCCATGAGCCTCCTCGAACGGATGGCCGGGGAGACGGCGGTCATCAGCACCCACGGCGATGTGGCCGACGAGATGCTCGAGGCCCTCGCCGGCGATCTCGCCGCCGATGCGTTGCGCAGGCTCCGGTTGCTGAAGGGTGAGGTGTGGGTGGTCCGGTCGACCGGATCGAGGCTCGAGATCGTCGACCACCTCCGTCAGGAGGCCCGCCGGTGAGCCGGCGGGGTCGCCCGACCCGCCCACTGCGCCGGGTCGGGGTCGGGCGACCACTACGCTGACCGCCCGATGACCACCCCCGTCCGCTTCGATCCGGGCTCCTTCCGCTCCTTCCGGATCGTCGGCCGGGAGTACGACCGGGCCACCAGGACCGCCACCCTCCGTTACGCGCTCGACGACCGTGTCGAATTCGTCGAGACCGTCACCTTCGAGACCCCGTCCGGCGGTGAGCCCGCTCCGTCCGGGCCCGGATTCGACCGGGCGCTGCTCCACCTCCACATCGCCGCCGGTACCAGCTACTACAAGACGGCCGCCCCCGACTCCGTCGTGGTGGAGGGCGAGACCCTCACGTCGCCCGAGCTCCGGTACCACCACCACCTCTACGACGAGGGACTCCGCGAGTTCGCCGTGACCAACGGGCTGGTGGTGCCCCGGCCGGTGGCCGTCACGGCGACCGGTGGGGCAGCCGACCGGGTCGACCCGGGCGCGCCGCAGGCAGGCCCGACACCCGGGCTGGTCGTTCCCATCGGTGGGGGAAAGGACTCGATGGTCCTCATCGAAGCGGTCCGGCACCTGCGGCCCCGTCTGTTCGCCGTCAACCCCCACCCCCTGGTCGTCGAGCTCGCCGACCAGGCCGGGCTCGACCTGCTGGTGGTCCGGCGACGGCTCGACCCGGAGCTGGCCGCACTGAACCGGGCGGGCGCCCTGAACGGCCACGTCCCCGTGACCGCCATCGTGTCCCTGCTCGCCGTCGTCGGCGGCTTCGTCCACGGCTACGACACCGTCGCCATGTCCATCGAACGGTCGGCCAGTGAGGAGACCGTGTCCGTCGGGGGGGTGCCGGTGAACCACCAGTACTCGAAGAGCAGGGACGCCGAGCTCCTGCTGGCCGACCTGGTGGCCACCAGCATCTCGCCAGGGTTCACCTACGGGTCGGCGCTCCGTCCCTACTCCGAGCTGGCCATCTCCCGTGCCTTCGCCGGGCTGACCCGCTACCACGGCACCTTCTGTAGCTGCAACACCGCGTTCCGCCAGGACGCGTCGCCGGGAGACCGGTGGTGCGGTTCGTGCCCCAAGTGCCGGTTCGTGGGGCTGATGCTCGCGCCGTTCCTGTCGCGGGACGCCCTCACCGCCGTCATCGGGCGGGACATGTTCGCCGACCCCGACCAGGTCGCGGGATTCGCCGCCCTGATGAGCGACGAGGACAAGCCGTTCGAGTGCGTGGGGGAGCGACGGGAGTCGGCCGTGGCCCTGCGGATGCTGTCGGGCCTCGCCGGGTGGCGCGATTCGGCGGTCGTCGTCTCGCTGGCGCCGGTGGCCGAGGCGCTGGTCGGTGACGCCGATGTGGACGACCTGTTGACGCCGCGGACCGAACTGGCATTTGCCGACGTGTCGGTCGCCGCAGCGGTGGATGCGTTGCTGTCGGGGGAGACGTGACCCTCGACGAGGTGCTCGGGCGGCGCGTGGCGGTATGGGGGAGGGGCGCCGAGGGGTCGGCGTTCGTCGCCCTGGCCCGGGCCCGCGGGATCGACCCGCTGATCGTCGACGACCGTCCCGACGCACCACCCCGCGGTGGCGACGACGACGGCGGCGGACGAGGTGCCGTGTTCCTCCCCGGAGAGGTGCCGTGGTCCGAGATCGACGTCGTGGTCCGATCCCCCGGGGTCGGACGGTACCGTCCGGAGCTGGCCGCGGCCGAAGCGGCCGGGGTGACCGTGACCACCGGGATGGCGCTGTGGTTGGAGGACTACGCCGACGCGCCGGTGATGGCGGTGACCGGGACCAAGGGGAAGAGCACGACGGCGGCACTGGCCGCCGCCGTGCTCGAGGGCGGCGGTCTGCGGGTGGAGCTCATCGGCAACATCGGGGTGCCGGTCCTCGACACCTACGGCCACCCCCGGGCCGACGCCTACGTGGTGGAGGTGTCGTCGTACCAGGCCGTCGACGTCACGTCGTCGCCTGGCGTGGTGGTCCTGACCAGCCTGGCGCCGGACCACCTCGACTGGCACGGAGGGGTCGAGGCCTACTACCGGGACAAGCTCCGGCTGGTCGAGACCGGCACTCCCGGGCTCCTGGCCGTCAGCGCGGGGAGCGCCGAGGCCGTACGCCGCACCACCGGCCACCCACACCGCATCCTCTACGGCCCCGAGGGTCGGGTCCGGGTGTCCGACGACGGGTGGGTCGAGGCCGACGGTGTCCGACTGGTCGACGCCGGACTGCTGCGGGCCCCGGGCCGTCACAACATGTGGAACCTGTGCGGTGCGGTGGCGGGGGCGCTGCTCCTCACCGGGGAGGCCCCGTCGTCCGAGGCCGTCGCCGGTGCGGTCGCCGGCTTCGAAGGGCTCCCTTCGCGGTGCCGGACCGTCGGGGAGCGGGACGGACGGACCTACGTGGACGACGCCCTCGCCTCCAACCCGTTCGCTTCGGCGGCCTCCATCGAGACCTTCGCCGGCCGCCCCCTGACGGTCATCGTGGGCGGGGCCGACCGTGGGGTCGACCCCGAACCGCTCGTGGCGGCACTGGCCGCGCACCGCCCGCCGGTGTCGGTCGTGGTACTGGCACCCGACGCCGGCCGGCTCGCGGACCTGGTGGAGGCCGGCGTGGACGGGCAGGGGAGCGGGATGGGCCATACCGTGCACACGGCCGACGACCTGGCGGAGGCCGTGGCACTGGCCGCCGGAGTCACCCCCGAGGGCGGGGTGGTGCTGTTCTCGCCGGGGGCGCCCACGCCGGAGGGCGGTGGCGGGTACCGGGAGCGGAGCCGTCAGTTCACCGCCGCCGCCGGCCTCGACGCGGAGGGACCGTGACGCGGCCCGACCCGCCGGGTTGACAGAGCCGCACGGCCGGGCCACGGTGGTGCGGGACCGGGGAGGGCGCGTTGCGCGAGATCACCATCATCACGGACGGGTTCGTGGTCGTCGACGCCGAGGTCGACGTGGAACGGGGGTCCTTCCTGATCGACCCCGCCGACCTGTCGGACGCCCTCGGATGGAAGCTCGGGCCGAACGGGCTGTGCCGGGACGACACCTGCGTGCCGGTCCACGACGCGGGCGAGCTCCGGGCCGGGGGCCGCCTCGACCTGGGCGCCGTGACCAGGGCCGTGCACCAGCCGTCCGTGGTCGATCTCGACGCAGGGATCATGGCGGTGGCGCTGCCGGCCGAACGGCGGCGCCGGGCTCTCGGCGAGCTCGAAGCCCCCTCGTTCACCCTCCCGGGCCTCGACGGCGAGCTCCACTCGCTCGAGCAGTGGGCAGGGCGCAAGCGCCTGTTGGTGACGTTCTCGAGCTGGTGTGGTTGCCGGTACGACCTGCCGGGGTGGCAGGCCCTCCACGACGAGCTCGGACCCGCCGGGTTCACGGTGATCGCCGTGGCCATCGACCAGAGCGCCGACGACGTCCGCCCCTTCGCCGACGGGCTCACGATGCCCGTGCTCTACGACCCGCTCCATCTGCTGACCGAGCTGTACGCCATCTCCAACGTGCCGACCGTGGTGTGGATCGACGAGCACGGCCGGATCGCCCGACCCAACGCCGAGGCCTTCGGGACCGACACGTTCGCGGACTTCACGGGGGCCGAGTCGGCGCCCCACCTCGAGCTGGTGCGTCGGTGGGTGCGTCACGGCGAGTTGCCCATCGGGGAGGAGGACGCCCGCTGGGCCGTCGCCGACCTGTCCGAGGACGAGGTCCTGGCGCGCCTGCACTTCCGCATCGCCGCCGAGGCGCACCGTCGGGGCGATGCGGCGACGACCCGTCGCCACGTGCTGCGGGCCGGCGAGCTGGCCCCCGACGACCTCACCGTGTGGCGGGCCGGCATGCCGCTCGTCGGCGAGGATCCGTTCGGCCGGGACTTCCTCGACCGTTACGACGCGTGGCGTGCCAAGGGGAGCCCGGCCCACGCCCTGTCGTCTACGGCCGTTCACGTCCCGGCCGACTGACTCCCGCCCGTACTACCGCTGTGCGCCCCGGGTCCCCCGCTTGACGAACTCGAGGATGGCGACGTGCTTCGCCGTGTCCATCTCCATGAGCCGTACCAGGAGCGGCCACAGGGAGACGTCCTCCAGCTCACGCAACACGGCGGCCAGGTGACGGAGCTCGCGGGCGTCCTCGTGCTCGCGGGCGAGCAGCGTCTCGGTGAGCGCCTCGATGCGTGACGGGTCCGAGCCCCAGGCGTCGGGCCGGGGCACGGCGGGCTCGTCGGGCCGCAGTTCGACGTCGGACCGGAGGGCGGAGGTCAGCTCCCGGAACAGCCGGTGGTGGCGGACCTCGTCCTCCATGATCAAGCCGACGAGGTAGGCGAATGCGGCCGACCCCGAATCGGCGGCCGCCTCCTGGTACTCGACGAGCAGGTCGCGCTCGTTCTCCTCATGTGAAGTCAGGTGCTCGTAGAGCTCGGACTCCCAGATGCTGGCCCCGGCCAGTGTCATACCCTGCACCTCCATGGCGGGCCACGTTGGTCCCCGTCGGGATGCTCGCGCCGTCCGGCCTCCCCGCACAGGGGAATTGGTCCACAGATCGGCTCGACTCCACCTAGAGTCGACCCCAGGGAGCGGTTCCCTCCCGTGCGGGCCAGGGTGCCGGACGGGCGCGCAGAGGTGGAGTCCCCATGCGAGTGCGGATCGACTACGACCGCTGCACCGGGCACGGCCGGTGCTACACACTGGCCCCGGGCGTGTTCGGCTGCGACGACAGCGGATTCGGCCAGGTTCTCGGCGACGAGGTGGGGGCCGACCTCGTCCGCGACGCGCAGCTGGCCGAGGCGAACTGCCCGGAACAGGCCGTCATCCTCAGCGAGTAGGACACCCCGCCCCCGCCCCCGCCCCCGCCCCCGCCGACGCCGACGCCGGTCGGCCCGGCGCTCAGGCCGGCTTCGGCTCCCGTGGCAGTCCGAGACCCATCTCGCCCAGGATGTTGAGGTTGATCTCGGTGGTGCCGCCGGCGATGGTGGCCTGGCGGGCCGAGGCGAGGTTGTAGGCCCAGGACCCCAGGGTCGATGCCTCCCCCAGGACGTCCATGGCCAGGTCGGCCAGCTTCTGCTCGGTCCGACCCCAGGCCAGCTTGGCCATGCTGCCGGAGGCGCCCGACGGCTGGCCCGTCCGCATCTGCTCGAGCGCACGGTTGGTCATCCACCGCATGCAGGCGATGTCGGCGTAGACGCCCGCCACCCGGTCGCGGATGCGGGGATCGGCCAGTGCCCGGGCCGCCTCCGGCTCGGCCAGCAGGTGGTCCAGCTTCTTGGACAGTCCGAGGTGGAGCCGGGCCACGCCGGCACGCTCGAAGCTGAGGGTGGTCATCGCGACGGTCCAGCCCCCGTCCAGGGGGCCGAGGAGGGCCGATGCCGGGACCCGTGCATCGCCGAAGAACAGCTCGGCGAACGGCTGGTCACCGGCGATGGTCCGGAGCGGGCGCACCTCGATGCCGGGGGTACGGAGGTCGACGAGCAGGCAGCTGATGCCCCTGTGCTTGGCGACCGCGGGATCGGTGCGCACGTAGAGCTGGCACCAGTCGGCCATGTGGCCGAGGCTGTTCCACGTCTTCTGGCCGTTGAGGACGAATTCGTCCCCGTCGAGCACCGCACTCGTGCGCAGCGAGGCGAGGTCCGAGCCGGCGTCCGGCTCCGACATCCCCTGCGACCAGATCTCGTCGCCCCGGAGCATGGGACGGAGGAAGCGCCCCTTCTGATCGTCCGTGCCGTAGGCCATGATCGCAGGGGCGATGTTGGAGACGCCGATGACGTTGACCGGCCCCGGGGCCGACACCGCGCTCATCTCCTCCAGGTAGGCGAGCTGTTCGTCGATGTCGGCTCCCCGCCCTCCGTACTCGACCGGCCAGGCCGGAGCCGCCCACCCGGCGTCGGCCAGCTGCCGGTTCCACTGCCGGAGGAGCTCGAAGTCCTCCGCCTCGGGCGACCGCTGCCCGGCCCGGGCCAGCTCAGGAGTCAGGTGGTCGGCCAGCCAGGCCCGCAACGACTGCCTCAGCTCCGCAGCCGGACCGGCGTCGACGGGGGAGGCGTCCCGCTCGACGGGAGGCGGGGCGTTCACGGTCATGGGCGTGGTCTCCTGGAGGGTGGGGCCCCCGGTGTCGAGGGGTCCGGGTGGTGTCCGCACGTGGCCGGCGGCATGTCCCGACCACAGTAGTCAGAGGGGTTCCGACGGGCGCCACGGCCGCGCACCGGAGAGCTCCGGCACCACCCGGTCGGACGGGGCGGTGACGATATGCTCGTGCTTCCCATCGACCCAGCGCCCGAGGAGGCCCTTCGTGCCGGAGCTCGCCGACCTGCTTGCCACGTTCGACCTCGAGCCGACGGGAGCGGGCACGTTCCAGGGGGCGAGCATCGAGTTCGGGGGCGGCTCGGTGGTCTTCGGCGGCCAGCTCCTGGCCCAGTCGATGCTGGCCGGTGCGACGGCCGACCCGTCCAAGGAGGTCAAGTCGATCCACACGGTCTTCGCCCGTGGCGCGTCGGCCAGCGCCCCGCTCGAGTTCGACGTGGACGTGATGCAGTCGGGCCGATCGTTCGCCAGTGCCGCCGTCACGGCGCGCCAGGGCGACCGGTTGTGCACCCGGTCGCTCGTGCTGCTCCACGCCCCCGACCCCGACCTCATCCGCCACCAGCCCGAGGCGCCGGCGGTGGGACCACCCGAGGACGCGGTGGCCTCCGAGCACTCGACCGGCTTCTGGGAGGTCCGCACCGTGGGAGGGGTCGACATCGCCGACCCCGACGCCACGGGACCGGCCGTGCTCGACGTGTGGACCCGCTTTCCGGGGGCCCCGGCGGACCCGGCACGCAACCAGGCTCTGTTGGCGTTCGCCACCGACGGGTTCCTGATCGGGACGGCCATGCGCCCCCACCCGGGCGTGGGGCAGTCCCTGGCCCACCGGACGATCTCGACCAGTGTGATCACCCACACGCTGACCTTCCACGCGCCCGTCGACGCCGGACGGTGGATGCTGCTGTCGCACGAGAGCCCGGTGGCCGGCCAGGGCCGGAGCTACGGCCGCGCCCACGTCTACGCCGAGTCGGGGGAGCTCGTGGCATCCTACGTCCAGGAGAACATGATCCGGGCGTTCGCCGAGGGTCAGGCGCCGGCCCCGGGGACGAAGGCCGCCCACTGAGCGCTCAGATGTACATGCCGCCGTTGACACCGATGATCTGGCCGGTGATGTAGCCGCCGTCCTCGGAACAGAGGAAGGCGGCCGCGGCGGCGATGTCGTCCGGCGTCGCCGCCCGCCCGACGGGGACCATCGCCCCCAGGACGTCGATGCCGGGCACGTCGCCCTTCTCCGCGGCCTTCCTCGCCATCGGGGTGTCGACGATGGTCGGGGGGATGGTGTTGACGGTGATCCCCTGTCCGGCGAACTCACGGGCGAACGCCTTGGTCAGCCCGATCACGCCGCCCTTGGATGCGACGTAGTGCGCCATGTGGGGTGCCCCGGACTGGGCACTCGACGACGAGACGGTCACGATCCGGCCCCAGCCATCGGCGACCATGTCGGCCACCGCCAGCTGCATGGGGACGAAGGTCCCGGTCAGGTTGACGGCCAGGACGCGGTCCCACTTCTCGGGGGTGATGTCGGCCACCGCGTCGAAGGACTCGATACCCGCACTGGTCACCAGGATCGTGACCGGGCCGAACCGGTCCTTCACATCGGCGAACACCCGGGCGAGCCCGTCCCGGTCGGCGACGTCCGCCTCGTAGGCCGCGGCACGTGAGCCCCCGGCGGAGAGCTCGGCCGCCCCCGCCTCCGCCCCGGCACCGTCGCTGTCGACCAGGGCCACGGCGTGTCCGGCACCGGCCAGGCGACGGGCGACGCCCAGCCCGATCCCCGACGCCGCCCCGGTGACGACGGCCACGCGGGCGCTCACGCCGGTGCCTCGGTCGGCGTGAACTCGATGTGCAGGTCGTGGAGCCCGCGGAGCACCCACGTGGGCACGTAGCCGAAGCGGCGGTCCCCGGGCGGTCCGTGGTGCTCCTCGGAGAGGCGGATGTCCCGCGTCCGGTCGAGGATGCGTTCGATGCTGATCCTCCCCTCCGCTCGGGCCAGGGGGCCGCCGGGACAGGAGTGCGCCCCCCGCCCGAACGCGAGGTGCTCCTTGGCGTTCGGCCGGTCGACCTTGAACACGGCGGGGTCCTCGAACCGCCGCGGGTCGCGGTTGGCCGCTCCGTTGAGGAGCATGACCGGGGTCCCGGGGGCGATCTCGACCCCGCCCACGTTGACCGCCCGGCGGGCGAGCCGGAAGTCGGCCTTGACCGGGCTCTCGATCCGCAGGGCCTCCTCGATGAAGTCGGGGATGCGGTCGCGGTGGGCGCGTAGCTCGTCCTGCAGCTCGGGGTACTCGGCGAGGTACTTGAGCCCGGTGGCGAGGAGTCGGGCGGTCGTCTCCTGGCCGGCGGCGAACAGGAACCCGGCGGTGCGGACGACGGCGACGACGTCCGGGGTGGACCCGTCCGGGTACTTGGCGAGGGCCAGGTCGGTCAGGACATCGTGGCGCGGGTGCTCCCGACGGTCCTCGATGTAGGCGGCGAACCGGTCGTCGAGGGAGGCCAGGAAGTTGAGGGACTCCGGTGCCGCGTCCCCCTGGTCGTGGGCGGCGCCGATCTCGCCTGGGTTGGAGCTCAACCCGAAGAACTCCCGGAGCGCCGCGTGGTCCTCGTCGGGCACGCCGAGGACGTCGGCGACGGCGAGCATGGCGAAGGGCTGGGCGTAGGCGCCGATGAACTCGCAGCGGCCGTCGCCGATGAACTCGTCGAGCAGCCGGTCGACAGCGCGCCACATGAACGCCTCGTTCTCCTTGAGCCGCTTCGGGGTCAGCAGCCGCATGAGCAGCGCCCGTTCACGTGTGTGCATCGGGGGATCCATCGTGACCATGTGCTCGTGCATCGGGAGCTGGTCGCGGTGACGCTCGACGAGGTCGCTGACGTCGTCCCCCTCGAGCGGCTCGGGGAACGTGGCGAACGGGCCGACCACGGAGATGCACGAGGAGAACGTGTCGATGTTCCGGTAGATCTCGGTCGCCTCGTCGTAGCCCGACACCGCCACCACGCCGTAGTGCGGCGTCGCCACCACCGGGCACTGCGACCGGAGGAACTCGAAGTAGGGGTAGGGGTCCTCGATCAACGACTCGTCCATGAAGAAGTCGACCGTCTCGTACTCGCTCATGCCCAGGCTCTCCCGTCGTCGATGCTGAGCGCTTGCTTAGCATCCGTCCCGGGGTCGGTCAACAGGCACCGGCGAGCCCTGGTGCGGATGCCCGGGGCGGCGCTCTGGGATGCTGTGAGCGGAGGAGCCGACCTCCACGGGCGAGCAACGGGTGACAGACATGGTTTCGAACCGCAGGATCGGTGCCGAGGACTCGAAGAGCCGGGCTGCGCTGTTGGACGCCGCGGAGCAGATCATGCTGGAGGAGGGCTACGCCGCGGTGAGCTCCCGGCGCATCGCGGAGCGGGCCGAGCTCAAGCCGCAGCTCGTGCACTACTACTTCCGCACCATGGACGACCTCTTCCTCGCCGCCTTCCGTCGGCGCGCCGAGATCGGCCTCGGGCGTCTGACGAAGATCCTGGAGTCCGGGCAGCCGCTGCGTGCGCTCTGGGACTTCGGGGACGATCCGACGGGCACCGCGCTCAACATGGAGTTCGTGGCCCTGGCCAACCACCGCAAGGCCATCCGTTCGGAGATCGCCCGCTACGGGGAGCTGTTCCGGGCCAAGCAGGCGGCCGCGCTGGCCGCGGTGATGGAGGAGCGGGGCATCGACACCGACCGGTTCCCACCGCTGGCGGTCATGACCGTGATGACCGGCGTCTCCCAGATCCTGGTCCTCGAGGAATCGTTGGGGATGGACACCGGCCACGCCGAGACCCGGGCGATGGTGGCGCGCCTACTGGACGGCTCCGGACGGGGAGCCACGCCCTAGGAGCGCTCGGAGCGGTCCGGGGCAGGACGGGTCGGGGTGCTCGGCGGACCGTCGACCTGGTCACCCGGCTCTCAGCTCGCGCTTCAGCACCTTGCCGGACGGGTTGCGCGGTAGCTCGTCGAGGAAGGTGACCTCCGTCGGCACCTTGTAACGCGCCAGCTCCGCCCGGCAGTGCCCGATGAGGTCCTCGGCCGTCACGTCGGCGCCGGCGCGCAGCACCACGAAGGCCACCGGGGTCTCGCCCCACCTGTCGTCGGGACGGCCCACGACGGCGGCCTCGACGACGTCGGCATGCTCGTAGAGGACACGCTCGACCTCGGAGCTGGCGATGTTCTCCCCGCCCGACACGATCATGTCCTTGAGGCGGTCGACGATGAAGAGGTAGCCGTCCTCGTCGCGGACACCGATGTCCCCGGTGTGGAACCAGCCGCCGGCGAACGCCGCCGCGGTCGCGTCCGGGTCCCGCCAGTAGCCGGGGAACACCTTGGGACCGCGCATCACGATCTCGCCGCTGGCGCCCGGCGGTACCGGAGCGCCCCGCTCGTCCCAGATGTCGAGCTCGAGGTAGAGACACGGTCGCCCGACGCTCCCGAGCTTGGTGATGATGCTGTCCCGGTCGAGGAAGGTGTCACCGGAGACCGTCTCGGTGAGCCCGTACGCGTCGGCGAACCAGGCCCCGGGGAACGTGCGCTGGATCCGCTCGATGAGCGGGATCGGCATCTTCTCGCCGCCGTTGATGATCAGCCGGACCGACGACAGGTCGCGCTCACCGACGTCGGGCAGCGCCATGATGGCGTTGACCATGGCCGGGGCCAGCCACACCGTGGACACCCGGGACCGTTCGAGCTCCTCCACCACGGCGGCGGCGTCGAACGACCGGTGGATGATCACCGTGGCGCCCGCGGCGATGAGCGACGTCGTCGTGAGGTCCAGCGCGCCGACGTGGTAGAGCGGGCCGCAGGCGAGGCCCAGGTCGCCTGCGGTGAAGCCGAACTCGATGATGTGCGCCATGTTCTTCCAGGCCAGGTTGGCGTGGGTGATCATGACGCCCTTGGGACGGCCCGTGGTGCCGGACGTGTACATGAGCCGGTGGATGTCATCGGCAGCCACCGCTGCCGGCTCCACGCCCCTGCCGTCCCCGTGGAGGTCCCCGAACGTCGTCCACCCGTCAGGGGCGGTGGCTGTCACGCAGGTCCGGACCATCGCGGTCTCCAGGCCGTCCGTGGCGTCGGTACCCAGTCCGACCAGCGCCTCGTCGCAGACGAGCACGCCGGCCCGGGAGTGCTCGAGGATGTACCGCACCTCGGGCGCGGCGAGCCGCCAGTTGATCGGCATCGCCACGGCACCGAGGTAGTTGGCGGCGAACACGGTTTCCAGGAACTCGGGGCAGTTGTAGGAGAGGAGTCCGACGACGTCCCCCCGGCCGACGCCGCGATCGTGCAGACCGGCGGCCAGCGTCCGGCTGCGTCGGGCCATCTCGCCGTAGGTGGTCTCGGTGCCCTCGAACACCGTCAGCACCTTGTCGGGGGCGCGGACGGCGTGGTGGGCCAGGACCCCGAACCAATTGAGGTCGCCGGAGGTCGACGTCACGGTCGGGCCCCGTCGATGGGTCCGTCCCTGTCGTCGTGGGCTCTCATCGCACGCTCCGAGCCTCTCGCCCGGTCGATCGTCGGGTGCCCGACCCGTGGGGGCCTGTCACCGGCGGGACATCCCGGTGACCACCGGATCCGACGTGGTCGTGTCGTCGGTCCCTTCCGGGGAGCGACGGAGCAGGTGGGAAGCCCCGGGGGCCCGTCGGCGGATGGTGGCTCCACCGGGGGTCGCTTGCTAGCGTCGAGGTGAATGGCACGGGTCGACGCGACGAGCGGTACTCCAGGCCCGAGCAAACGCGACATGCGGCGGCAGATGATCATCGACACGTCAGCGAGCGTGTTCGCCCGGCGCGGCTACCACGCCACCGGCATCAACGAGCTCTGTGCCGCCAACGACCTCGGCAAGGGCGCCCTCTATCACTACATCGGCTCCAAGGAAGCACTCCTCGTGGCCATCCACGACCGGGTGATGGACGAGGTCATGGTCGGCGCCGAACGGGTCGCCGAAGCGGGCGGCAAGCCGTCGGAGCAGCTGGCCATGCTCGGCGACGAGCTGCTGGACGTCATCCATCGCTACCCCGACCACGTCTGGGTGTTCCTCCACGAGTTCCCGGCGCTCACCGGCGAACGGGCCAAGCGGTTCCAGGGCCGGCGACGCGAGTACGAGCGTCGGGTCGAGGATGTCCTCCGTGCCGGCGTCGACGTCGGCGAATTCCGGCCGCTCGACCCGAGGCTGACCGCCCTGGCCTGGCTGGGCATGCACAACTACACCTACCTGTGGCTGAAGGCGGGCGGGACCCTGTCGGCCCGCGACGTGGCCAAGCCGTTCGCCGAGATCTTCATCCGTGGGATCGCCTCCACGGCCGGCGAGCAGGCATCGCATCCGGATCACGGCGCCGAGTAGCCGCCGTCGACGACCATCGCCGAGCCGGTGGTCCAGCGCGACCCGTCGCCCGCCAGGTACGAGTAGGCGCCGACCAGGTCGTCGGCCGACCCGATCCCGAGAGGATGCCGCAGGGCGATGGCATCGACCGCCTCGGTGGGTAGGTCGTCGTGGATGGCGGAGCGGAACGAACCCGGGCAGACACAGTTGACGCGGATCCCGTCGCGGGCGTACTCGACGGCGGCGACCTTGGCGAGCTGGATCACGGCCGCCTTCGTGGCGCAGTACGGCGCCGCGTGGGACCAGGCGGTCAGTCCGGAGATCGAGGCGGTGAGCACGATGGACCCCGACCCCTGCGGGCGCATCACCCCCACGGCGGCCCGGATGCCGTTGACGGCACCCATGACGTTGACACGGAAGGCGCGCTCCCACTCCTCGTCGGCGAGATTGTGGATCCGGCCGTTGGCCGAGAGGACGCCGGCGTTGGAGATCAGGACGTCGAGTCGGCCGAAGCGCTCGACCGCCATGGTGACCACCGACTCGACCTGATCGGCGTCGCTGACGTCGGCCAGGGTCGTCTCGATGCCACCGGTAGCGGACGGCAATCCGGCGACGGTGGCCTCGAGTGACGCGGCACTGACGTCGCTCAGCACCAGGTCGGTGTCGGGCTCGCCCGCCAGCCCGTGCGAGATCGCGGCGCCGAGCGCCCCTCCGGCGCCGGTGATCACCACCACCCGTCGCGGCGCCGTCATGCCCGTACCCGACGGGATCGGAACGCGTCGGCGGTGCGGGAATTCGTTCTCCTCATCATTGTACCGACCAGTACACTACAGACCGTGACCGACCGTCTGCCCACCGGATCGGGGCGCCCGCCCGCCGAGCTCGTCGAGATGCACCGCCGGATGCTGGTGATACGGGGCTTCGAGGAACGGGTGTCGGCGCTCTACCGCGACGGTGAGGTCCCCGGGTTCGTCCACCTGTCGACCGGGCAGGAAGCGGCGGCGGTGGGCGCCTGCTGGCCCCTCAGCCCGACCGACGTCATCACCTCGACCCACCGGGGACATGGCCACTGCCTGGCCAAGGGTCTCGACCCGCTCGGGATGTTCGCGGAGCTCATGGGCAGGGACCAGGGCACCAATCGCGGCCGCGGCGGTTCGATGCACATCGCCGATCCGGGGATCGGGATCTTCGGGGCCAACGGGATCGTCGCCGCCGGCGTGCCGATCGCGGTGGGCGCGGCCGCGGCCTCGCAGCTCCGCGCCGACGGCGGCATCGCAGTGGCATTCTTCGGCGACGGGGCACCGGCCCAGGGCGCGTTCCACGAAGCGTTGAACCTCGCTGCCGTGTGGCGGCTGCCGGTGATCTTCTTCTGCGAGAACAACGGGTACGCCGAGTTCAGCCCCGCGTCGACGCAGCACGGGGCGTCCCTCGAGCGACGGGCCGCGGGGTACGGCATGCCGTACGTGGGCGTCGACGGCAACGACGTGGTGGCGACGACGGCTGCCATGGAGGACGTCGTAGCCACCGTACGGGTAGGGGGAGGCCCGGCTGTGATCGAGGCCACCACGTTCCGCTGGCACGGACACTACGAGGGCGATCCCGAGCGCTACCGCACCGCAGTGGAGGTCCAGGAGTGGAAGGCCCACGACCCGATCCTGGTGCACGAGGAGCGGCTGCGCGATGCCGGGGTGGGCGACGACGAGCTGAAGGCGCTCGAGTCGTCGGTGTCCGGCGACCTCGACGCCGCCGTGGAGGAGGCACGCCGGCTGGCCGCCCCTGATCCCGCCACGGTCACCGAGTTCGTCCTGCGGGCGGGGCTGGTGCGCGACGAGCCGCGGCCTCCGCCCGCCGACGCCCCGGTGTTCCGGATGATGGACGCCGTCCACGACGCGTTGGAGGCCGAACTGGCGGAGGACGACCGGGTGTTCGTGGCCGGCGTCGACGTGGGGGAGGGGGGCAACGTGTTCGGTCTCACCCGGGGGCTCCGCGACCGGTTCGGTGACCGGGTGCGCGATACGCCGATCTCCGAGACGGCCATCATTGGACTGGGCGTCGGGGCCGCGATGGCCGGGATGCGCCCCGTAGTCGAGCTGATGTACCTCGACTTCGTCGGGGTCTGCTTCGACCAGCTGCTCAACCAGGCGGCCAAGCTGCCGTTCATGACCGGCGGGGCCGCCCGGATGGCGCTGACCGTCCGGACCCAGTTCGGGGCCGGGCGCTCATCGGGCAGTCAGCACTCGCAGAGCCTCGAGGCACTGTTGGCCCACATCCCGGGGCTCACCGTGGTGATGCCCTCGACGCCGGCCGACACCTACGGGCTGCTCCGCGCCGCCATCCAGGACCCGAACCCGGTGATATTCATCGAGAACCGGCTCCTCTACGGCATGAAGGGCCCGAGGCCGCCGGCCGACCACGTGGTGCCGATCGGTAGGTCCGCAGTGGTCCGTCGGGGATCCGACGTCACGGTCGTCTCGGTCTCCCGGATGGTCCACGAGGTGGTGGCGGCGGCCGAGCGGGTGGCCGGGGAGGGGATCTCCGTCGAGGTGGTCGACCTGCGGACGGTGGCCCCACTCGACATCGTGCCGATCCTGGAGTCGGTGCACAAGACTGGCCGGATCCTCATCGCCCACGAGGCGGTGGTCCCCTTCGGCATCGGCGCGGAGATCGCCGCAACCGTGGCCAGGGAGGCCTTCTGGGATCTCGATGCGCCGATCCAGCGGGTGGGGGCCGCGGCGAGCCCGGCGCCCTATTCCCCCGACCTCGAGCGGGCCTGGCTCCCCGACCGTGACGACATCGCCGAAGCGATCCGTCGGCTCGCCGCCGTCTGACCGGGCGGAGCGCTCCGGATCGACGGTTCTCCGGTGATGGGCGGAACGCAGCGCTCGATGCACTTCTCTCGGCCACCAGGGCACGGAGGTTCTGCGCGAAGGCGCCAGTGCTATGACTGCAGGCCTCCCGGGTCATTCGGGTGAGGGGTGAGAGGTGTCACTTCTACCGTCATCCAGACATGAAGAGGCATCGTGGCGAGAAGCTCCTGCAGCTCCGCCTCGTCGTCGGCGCTCCAAAGGCCGAGCGACCTCCACTCTCCCGGCTCCACGGGCGGCTTCCAGAGACGGAGCAGATGACCTCGGGCTGCGAGCTCCCGAGAGTGTGCGGCCTCCCGCAGCTTCATCGAATCAACTTCTGCTTCCGAAGTTCCCTCGGGGACGATGGTGGTCATGGTGGTCAGATACTCCACGGATACCTCCTGCGAGCAAGCATCGGCGTTTCCCGAGACCCGGACAGATTATCGGCCGGTCCGATGTCGCCGACATGCGCAACCGACTCTGCGGCCGAGGGCACCCGTCCGTCCAGACGGGTGCCCTGCCATACTTCTTTGGAAGGCCGGGCCGCCGATCGACGACGTCAGGTGATCGTCCGGGGTGTGTCCGGCACGATCCCCCTCGAGGCGATGATCACCGCAACAGCGTCGACGGACTCTGCCGCAAGCGGGATGTGTGACTCAGCGAGCGGAGGTGTCCAGATGGCCGAAGTCCCACCGCCGGCAGAGGAGATCCTGCTGGCCCACTTCATCGTGTCAGACGACGTCGAGCGCTCCCTGCGCTTCTACAGCGAGGTGCTGGGGGGCAAGGTGGTCTTCCGAGGAACCGATGCAGGACCCGTCTATGTCAAACTCTCCAACAGCTGGATCGTCATCAATGCTGGCGGAGGCCCGACCGACGACAAGCCTGCGGTCACCCTGGAGACGCCGCGCGATCCCGACCGGGTCAGCAGTTTCCTCAACATCCGGGTGAGGGACATCGCGGCCGTCTACGCCGAATGGGGCGCCCGGGGTGCTCCCTTCCTGACGCCGCCGAAGCAACACCGGTATGAGATCCGTTGCTACCTCCGCGATCCCGACGGTCATCTGATCGAAGTGGGTCAGACCACGGATCCAGAGGGGGACTGGTCACCCGCTCGGTGGCCGTCGACGACGTCCGGCGAGGGGTCCGAGTGAATGCCGTGGTCGCCGGTGAGATCCCGCCCCATGGACCTTCTTCGCAGGTTCCGCCGCACCGACGACGGATGGTCGTCCTCGGCTTCCACGATCGACCGCGGGAACCCGCTCGGTCGTGGCACGAGTTCCGGAGTGCGCGACACGCCCGGCGTCTGGGGCACACAGAGCGGATCTGGGGCAGCATGGATCCATGGCACACGATCGCAGGTTCCGCTTCGCCGCACAGCTGAGCAAGGCGCCCGACGGCACGGCCAGGAGCTGGGCCGAGCAGGCACGCAAGGCCGAGGACCTCGGCTACAGCACGCTTCTCATGCCCGACCACTTCGGCGACCAGCTGGCGCCCGTCCCTGCCCTGGCCGCCGTGGCCGCGGCCACGACGACGCTGCGTATGGGTTCGCTCGTCTTCTGCAACGACTATCGGCACCCCTTCGTCCTGGCCAAGGAGGCGGCCACGCTGGACGTGCTCAGCGAAGGGCGCTTCGAACTCAGCCTGGGCGCCGGCTGGATGCGAACCGACTACGACGAAGCCGGTCTCACCTACGACCGACCAGCCGTCCGGGTGGACAGGTTCGAGGAGGCGGTCACGGTGATCAACGGGCTGCTGCGCACCGACGGCCCGTTCGACTTCCGCGGTGAGTACTACGAGGTGCGGGGCCACACCCTGACCCCACGACCGGTGCAGCGACCCGGACCACCGCTCATCATCGGGGGCGGTGGCAAGCGTGTGCTCTCCTTTGCCGCGCAACACGCCGACATCGTCAGCATCAACGCCAACCTGCGCGAGGGAACGAGCGGCGTGGAGACGGCGGTCGACGTGACGCCCGATCGAACCCGCCGGAAGGTGGCCTGGGTGAAAGAGGCGGCGGGTGACCGCTTCGACGATCTCGAGTTGAATGCACTCATAGGGTTCGCCGCCGTCACCGACGACGCAGCAGGCCTGGCCGCCCAGATGGCGCCGGCATTCGGCATCGACCCGGCAGACGCCCTGCACGTCCCTGTGGCATTGGCGGGGACGCTCGACGAGATGGCCGAGGAACTGCGGTGGCGACGCGAGGAGTACGGGATCTCGTACTGGTCGGTCGAGTCCGACGCCTGGGAGACGTTGGGGCCGGTGGTGTCCGCACTGGCCGGCGAGTGAGCCGACGGGCATCGTTGCCCCGGCTGCCGCGCGAGTCGGATCTGAGAGACGCGGGCGCGGAGGCCTACGTCCCGATCGCGTCCCGGTCGCGCACGACCTTGGAGGCGACCACGGTGCAGCACGTCCGCAATCAGCTGCTGGCCGCGGAGTTGGCGACACCGGAGGAGATCGAGACGCACCTCGCCAACCTCGCCCGCGGCGATCTGGACCTGATGCTCGCACCGATGATCACCGCACGGGGCCGCAAGCCGGGCTGGGAGCAAGGACCGGTCGCCGATGATGCGCCCAGAACCGGTATTCGGGGCGACTACCGGGCGACGATGGTGTCATGCCTCTCCACCGGCAACCACACGTGGGATTGTGACGTGAACGAAGCGTGGTGGCCTTCTGGGGGATGGATATGCTCCGGTATTCCCGTGGGTGGATCCGGCCAGCCGATCGTCGAGCACCGTTGACCGATGAGGGCCAGCCGATGCCATCACAGTTGAGCCCCTCCGGAGCGGAGACCAACGAGCGCTCGGCCCCCGACGAACCGGTCGCCACCGCCGAAGAAGGCGAACCTGATCGTCCCGGGCCAGCACGGCCCGCAGGTTCCACGACGACCCCTGCGGGCGCCGGGAGTCGGCGTCCAGGCGTCTACCTGTTGGCCGGCGGCGCCTATCTCGTGGTTTCGCTCATTCTCTGGTGGCACGTCCTTCCCCACCCCCAATCCCTCACCACCTGCGGTTGCGGCGACGGGGCCCTGAACATCTGGCTCATCAATTGGCCGGCGTACGCGCTCAGCCACGGGCTCAGCCCCTTCTACTCCTCCAAGCTGTTCGTCCCTGTCGGCATGAACATGACGAACTGGTTTCTGGGGCTCGGCGTCGTCACAGCTCCGGTCACCTGGCTGTCCGGTCCGGTGGCGTCGTTGAACCTGATCGACCTCCTGTCACCGCCGCTCTCCGCTCTGGCCATGTTCTGGCTCCTCCGTCGATGGGTTACCTGGAGCCCGGCGGCATTCGTCGGTGGGCTCTCCTTCGGCTACTCGCCCTTCCTCTTGGTCAACCTCGCTCTGGCCCACCCCAACCTCGGCCTGCTGGCCCTGATCCCCCTGATCATCGGCTGCGTCGACGACCTCATGTTCCGACACCGCTTCGGGCCCGTTCGGGTTGGTGTGCTCCTGGGAGTTCTGATGGCGGTCCAGTTCTTCATCGGAGTCGAGGTATTCCTCTTGCTTTCCCTGTTCGGAGCGCTGGTCCTGGTCGCCGTCGGAGTGCGGTCTCTCGTCCGCGACGGCGGTCTGCCCCGGAAGGCCATCGCCGACGCAGCCCTCCCCATGGCCACCGCGGCCGGTGTGGCGATGGTCCTGCTGGCCTACCCGCTGTGGTTCTTCTTCGCCGGGCCCGCGCATTTGGTCGGCCGGACCTGGTCCGATGCTCCTTCAGGGACCGTGGCCAACACCCCCGCGACCCTGGTCAACGGGTTCTTCAGTGCTCCGCTGACCGGGATCATGCACCTGTTCGGTGGGTACCAAGGTCCGAGGCTGCCAAGCCCCGGTTACCTCGGCCTCGGCATGATCGCCGTTGTGGTGGTGGGCTCGGTCATTTGGCGGCGCGACCCGATCATCCTGTTCTTCGGGTTGACCGGACTGGTGGCGGTGGTGCTGTCCCTGGGTGTGGGGAACGGCTATTGGGCACCCTGGAGAATCTTCACCCACCTTCCGGTGGTGAACGACGTGACACCCGTCAACATCACCGCCATCATCGACACCTGCGCCGCCATCGTGCTGGCCGTGACCATGGAGCGGACCCGCCAAGACGTGGCCGCGGGACGCGCGGCCCGGTTCGACGGTGATCGACGAATTGCCGGCCGGTTCGGGAACCTAGCCGGGATGATGGTGCCGGTTGCGGCTCTGGCACCCGTGCTCGTGGCCATGTGGCCGAACATCCCGATGACGATTCGTCCGGTGGTCTCCCCCGCATGGTTCACCACGGTGGCGCCGCACCTCTCCGGCCATGTGGTGGTGCTGCCCTATCCGGGGGCACTCGGTGGAATCCAGTCATCGATGGCATGGCAGGCCACCGAGGGGATGACCTTCTCGATGGCAGGCGGAGGGGGTCCGGGCATCGTCTCCGCGCGGGCCGGCAAGGAAGGTCCCGGGTTCGACCTCCTCAACCAGGCGACGCTGCCGCTGTCCCCGGCCCCCCTACCCACCTCCGCCAATCTCGCCACGATCCGCCGCGCCCTGTCCGGGTGGGGGGTCACCACGGTGGTCGTGCCCGACCAACCTGGCCTGCCCTCCTACGACAAGGGCCGGGGCGTGGCCTACGCAGTCGGGCTGTTCACCGCCTCGCTCGGATCGGCTCCCCGATGGCAGGCCAAGGCCTGGGTTTGGGAGACCAGGAACGCAGGACCGCCGATCCCGGTGTCGCCAGCCGCATTCGCCGCCTGCACCACCTCGGCAGGATCGCGGGTCGGCCGGTCCGCCGTCGCATCATGCATCCTGGCTCGGCGATGACCAGCGCCCCGGCAAGCTCCCACTACCGCGTGGCCCGTATCCAGGTGGGGCATGCCCCCGACGCGTGGGAAGGGGGCAGGTGGCGTTCACGTGAACGAGCTCGCACCGCCGGTCACGCTCGGCTGGGATCCGAATCGTCGGATCAGCAGCTCAGGTCCCGCTCAGCAGCCCAGGGCCCGGGCGATCACCAGGTGTTGGATCTCGTTGGTCCCCTCGCCGATCTCGAGGACCTTGGAGTCGCAGTAGAAGCGGGCCACCGGCGAGTCGAGCATGTAGCCGAGGCCGCCGTGGATCTGGACGGCCTCCGACGCCGCCCACGTCGCCAGGCGGCTGGCCTTCAACTTGGCCATCGCCGCCTCCTTCAGGAACGGACGCCCGGCGTCGCGCAGCGAGGCGGCGCGGTAGGTGAGCCATCTGGCCGCCTCGAGCTCGGTGGCCATGTCGGCGAGCTTGAACTGCACGGCCTGGAACGACGAGATCGGCTGCCCGAACTGGACCCGTCGCTGCGCATGGTCCGTCGCCAGGTCGAGCACGGCCTGGGTCAGGCTGAGCGACAGTGCGGCGATGGAGATGCGTCCGACCTCGAGCGTACGGAGGAATTGGCTGAGCCCGAGTTCCGGGTCCCCGACGAGCTGATCGTCGGGGACCTCGACGTCGTCGAAGAACAGCTCGCGGGTGTCGAGGCCCCGCCATCCGATGCCGCGCATCTTCGGGCCCATGGTGAAGCCGGGGGTGTCCTTCTCGACGACGAAGCTGGCGAACCGCGGTGACGTGCCGCCGCCCGACTCGGTACGGGCCAGCAGCGTCACGCCGAAGGACATGTCCGTCCCGGCGTTGGAGATGAACGTCTTGGACCCGTTGATCACCCAGCCGCCGTCACGTCGCACGGCGCGGGTGCGGATCCCCCGTGCGTCCGAGCCGGCATCGGGCTCGGTGAGCCCGAACGCCCCGAGGGCGCGCCCCTCGGCCAACGGGCGCAGCCACCGGTCACGCTGGGCGTCGTCGCCGAAGAGGAGCAGCGGCAGCGAGCCGATCGTCACATGGGCCTGCCAGGCGGCGGCCACCGACTGGTCGGCCAGCCCGATCTGCTCCATGGCGGCGACGAAGCCGACCGTCGACATCCCGATCCCGCCCCACTCCTCGGGGACGAGCATCCCGAGCAGACCCAGCGCACCCATCTCCCGCAGGAGGTCGGTCGGGCATCTGGCCTCCTCCCAGGCCCGGGGAGCGCGTGCCGAGATCTCCCTGCTCGCGAAGTCGCGACACAGCCCGACCAGCTCGCGTTCGGGTCCGTTGAGCTCGAAGTCCATCTCCCGATCCTATTGGACCGACCGGTACAGCTACGGATGCAGCCGCTACCATCGGGTCATGGTGTCCGACCGCACCCCGCACACCTTCCCGACGTTCGCCACGGTGGAGGAGGAGCGCACCCACCGCAAGCAGCGGCTTGCCGCCGCGTTGCGGATCTTCGGGCACTTCGGCTTCGACGAGGGCACGGCCGGGCACATCACGGCGCGTGACCCCGGCCAGACGGACCACTTCTGGGTCAACCCCCTGGGCATGAACTTCAAGCAGGTCCGGGTCCGGGACCTGCTGCTCGTGGACGCCCGGGGCGAGGTCGTCCGGGGCACCTGGCCGGTGAACAGGGCGGCCTTCGTGATCCACTCCCAGATCCACGCGGCCCGCCCCGACGTCGTCTCCGCCGCCCACTCCCACTCGGTGTACGGCAAGGCGTGGTCGTCGCTGCGGCGCCCGCTCGATCCGCTCACCCAGGACGCCTGCGCGTTCTACGGCGACCACGTCGTCTTCGATGACTACACCGGAGCCGTGCTCGACCTCGAGGAGGGCAAGCGCATCGCCCAGGCGCTCGGTGAGTGCAAGGCGGCCGTCCTGTCGAACCACGGCCTGCTGACCGTCGGCCGCACGGTCGACGAGGCCGCCTGGTGGTTCGTCACGATGGAGCGTACGTGCCAGGCCCAGCTGGTGGCCGAGGCCGCGGGCACCCCCGTCCCGATCGACCCGGACGTGGCGCGGACGACGTTCGGCCAGACCGGCGGGCACCAAGTCGGGTGGAGGCAGTTCCAGCCCCTCTACGACTGGATCGTCGAACAGCAGCCCGACCTCCTCGACGAGTAGCGCCGCCGCTACGCCCTCACCGGGTGGGGGAGGGGCCCTCCTCCTCCAGGTGGGCCGTGAAGGAGGCCGACCAGTCCATGAGGTCGGCGGGGACGAAGTAGTCGGTCTCGTCGTTGATGGTGCCCCAGTGGGCGGCCACGTCCTCGATCGTCGGTGCCGGCCCGGGGTGGACGTACCCCTGGGTGGAGGCGATGAAGAGGCGGGCGAAGCGTCCGAAGCCGGCCGTGTAGAGCTCACCGCTGACCGGGCAGCTCTCGTGGGCCAGGTAGGCGGCCATCGGGGCGACCAGGTCGGGCGCCATCCGGGGGTCGTCGGATCCGGGTCCGGCCATCCGGGTCATCGCCCCCGGGGCGATCATGTTGACCTTGATCCCGTGGGAGGCACCCGCCGTCGCGAGGCTGCGGGCCAGTCCGACGATCCCGCCCTTGGCGGTGGCGTAGGCGGTGTTGGTGGGGAGGCCCAGCATCCCGGTGGAGGTTGTCATGACGATGCGCCCGTAGCCCTGGTCGACCAGGTAGGGCCAGGCGGCACGGGTGGTGTTGAACGAGCCACCCACGTGAACCGCCAGGTGCAGGGCCAGGTCGTCGGCATCGACGTCCGGGGGGCCGGCCCAGCGCATGACCCCGGCGTTGTTGATGACGATGTCGATCCGGCCGAACCGGTCGACCGCGGTGTCGACGAGCGCTTCCGCCCCGGCGACCGACGCCACGTCGTTGGTGTCGGCGACGGCGATGCCACCCGCCTCGACGATGTCGGCCACCGCGGCGGACGCCGGGACGGCGTCGGACCCGATGCCGTCGATCGATCCGCCGAGGTCGTTGACGACCACGTGGGCCCCGCGCTGGGCGAGCAGGCGCGCGTAGGCGAGCCCGATGCCGCGCCCCGCCCCGGTGACGACGGCGACACGTCCGTTGAAGTCGAACTGGCTCAGGCCGGCACCGGAGCCTGCATTCCGAGGAGACCGGCCAGGGTGCCCCCGATGATGGCGGCCCGCTCGTCGGCGGGGACGTCGCCGAGCTGGGTGGCGATGAGCTCCCGACTGCCGCGGAAGGTCCCTTCGGCGTGCGGGTAGTCGTTGCCCCACACGATGGTCGACAGCCCGGTGATGTGCCGGCAGGCGATGGCTACCGGGTCGTCCTGGAACGAGATGTGGAATTGGCGCCTCACGTACTCGCTCGGCTTCAGCGGGTAGGGCCACTTCTCGTTGAGCCGGAACAGCTGGGCCATGGAGGGCTGGTCGTTCGCGGGACGGTCGTCGTCCCAGTACCCGAGCCACCAGTCGGCGTCCTGGCCGATCCCGGTGACCCAGCACTTGTCCATGGCGCCGACGAGGGAGGCCAGCCAGTTGGCGTTGAACTCGATGAGCGCGAAGTGGAGCTCGGGGTAGCGCTCGGGGACGCCACCGCCGATGAGCTCGCACATGATCTGCTGGGGGACCACCGTCGAGTAGATGCACTGGGTGATCATGCGCTTGGACGCCGACTTCTCGGTCATCGGCTGGTTGACCTGAGCGGCCGACTCCATGACCACCTTGAGCGTCGTGGACGCCGGATCGTTCACCTTCACCCCGCCGGTCTGGGTGTGGATGAAGATCTGCACGCCGTTGGCCACCGCGGCCTCCCACATCGGGTCGAAGTCCCGCGAGTAGTAGGGCTTCGGTGCGATGGCCGGCAGCAAGATCCCGCGGAACCCGGCGTTCGCGACCCGCTCGATCTCGGTCACGGCGTCGCCGATGTCGGTCAACGGCACCGGCGCGGTCGGGACGATCCGGGAGAAGTACGGCGCGAACCGCTCGACGATGTAGTCGTTGTAGACGCGGGCGTGCGCCATCGAGAGCTCGTGGTCGTCCGAGTACAGCCCGAAGAGCGAGAGGTTCGGGTGCATCACCTGGATGTCGACCCCGTCCAGCCTCATGTCGTCGAGGATGATCTCGGGATCGCCCTCGGGCATCCGGCCGCCCGTCTGACGGTAGCGGGAGATCGTCCACCCCTCGTACCCGGGCGTGTGCAGCCGGCGGAAGATGCGGGCACCGCCCTCGACCAGCGGCTCGATCTCGAAGTCCTCTTCCCAGACCCCACGCTCACGGAGGTGCTTCGGCAGCCGGGTGCGGAACAGGTCAGTGGGCTCGAGCACGTGCCCGTCGGCGGACACCACCAGTTCGTTCTGCGACATGACTCTGACCTCCTTGCGCCGGGCCCGGGACCGTCCGTCGGAGTCGGAACTCGGCTTCGCGGGTGACGCGAACCGCGTTCGCAACCTAATCCAACCGGTCGGTACAGTGCAACGCGCGCCGATGGTCGGGGCGGACCGGAACGCCCGGAAGGAGCAGGAGCGATGACGAAGCGGTGGAAGCAGCGCCCGCCCGGCTCGACCTGGGGTGACTGGGGCGACGACGACGAACTGGGGCGCATCAACCTGGTCACCCCCGACAAGGTCGTCGAGGGGGTCCGCGAGGTCGAGGCCGGGATCAGCTTCTGCCTCAGTCTGCCGCTCGACTACCCCGGAGGGAACGCCCTGAACCAGCGACGGTACCCGCCCGTCCTCGCCCCGACCGAGGACATGGACGGCAACCCCGACACCTTCTACAACGTCCACATGAGCGAGATGGCGGACTTCGGCGATCCGAAGTACGTCGACGTGTGGGCGGACGACGTGGTCACCCTGTCGCTCCAGTACTCGACGCAGTGGGACTCGCTCGCCCACGTCGGCGCCGAATTCGACGCCGACGGCGACGGGGTGGAGGAGGCCGTGTACTACAACGGTTACCGGGCCGGCACCGACCTGGTCGGACCGACCCACGACGCGGCGGGCGACGGCGGCTCCCACCGATGCTTCGCCCACCACCTGGGCCTGGAGCACATGGCGTACCACGGGGTACAGGGCCGGGGCGTCTTGGTCGACCTCGCCGCCCACCTGGGCGACGACTGGCGGGCGGTGGACCGGGCGCTGCTCGAGCAGATCATGGCCACCGACGACGTCGTCGTCGAGCCCGGGGACATGCTCCTGTTGCACACCGGGTTCGCCACCCGGATCCTCGAGTACGAGCGTGAGCCGGACCCGGCGAAGATCTTCACGTTGTGCAGTTACCTCGACGGGCGGGACGAATCATTGTTGGAGTGGATCGCCGAGTCGCAGATCTCGGCGCTGGTGGCCGACAACTACGCGGTCGAGGGGCTGCTCGGACGGGACCGTGTGGAGGGTCGGCACTCGTTCCTCCCCATCCACAACCTCTGCCTCTTCAAGCTGGGTGTCCCGCTGGGGGAGATGTGGTACCTGCACGAGCTGGCATCGTGGCTGCGCGAGCACGGCCGGAGCCGGTTCCTGCTGACCGCTCCGCCGCTGCGGATGCCGGGAATCGTGGGCTCACCCGTGACGCCGGTCGCCACCGTCTGACGCCCGGCCCAGGCGGAATGCCGCGTAGCCGCTGTCGACGACCTTGGCGATCTCCTTGAAGAGCTTGGGCCGACCACCCGAGTTCAGGAGATACTTGACCGGCTTGCCGGGAATGTTGGCGCCGAAGAAGTAGCTGGCCTCGCCGAAGGAGGCCTGCTGCGCACCCCGGTCGACCATGGCCGTCCACGCCATCTCGGCCTCCGGCCCCACCTCGATGGTGTCGAAGCCGTGGTCCCGGACGAAGGTGAGCGCACCGGTGATGAATTCGACCTGGTCGCCGTTGTAGCGCGGGTTGTTGCCGGCGGCGGCGTGCGGGCCACCGGGGAAGAAGAAGTTGGGGAAGCCGGTCGTCTGTATGCCCAGGAACGTCTTCGGGCCGTCCGACCAGTGGTCCTCGAGGGTCTGGCCGTCCCTTCCGCGGATGCCCATGCGCAGGAGGGCGCCGGTGCCGAAGTCGAACCCGGTGGCCCAGACGATGATGTCGAACTCCCGCTCGCCGTCGGTCGTCTCGATGCCGTGCTCGGTGACCCGTACGATCGGGGTGTGTCGGAGGTCGACGAGGGAGACCCCCGGGTCGTTGTACATCTCGTAGTACCCGGTCACGAACGGGGGCCGTCGTTCGCCGAAGCCGTGGTCCTTCGGGATGAGCAGGTCCGCCACCGCGGGGTCCTCGACGATGCTGCGGATCTTGCGGGCGATGAACTCGCACCACTCGGCGTTGGCCGCGTGGTCGAACAGCACGTCGGCGTAGTTGCTCGACAGCTTCGCGAATCCCGGGCTCCGCCACATGGTCTCGAAGAAGGCCTGTCGCTCGTCGGCCGTGTCGTCGAAGGCGGATCGTTCGTTGGCGGGGTGGAGGAACCCGGCCACCGAGGTGTTGAGGACCTCGCGCATCTCCTCGAATCCGGCGCGCAGTCGCTCGTGTTCCTCGGCCGTGATGGGCGCGTTGTTCAACGGGGTGCACCAGCCCGCGGTGCGTTGGTACACCGTCAATGACGCGACCTCGTCCGCGATGACCGGGGCGATCTGCACGCCGCTCGAGCCGCTGCCGATCACCGCGACCCGTTTGCCGGCGAAGTCGACCGGGGTGATCGGCCACCGCCCGGTGTGGTACGACTCGCCGCGGAAGTCGTCCCGGCCGGGCACGGCCGGGTAGAACGGCACCGAGAGAACGCCGGTGGCGGCCACCAGGTACCGCGCCCGGAACACGGCGCCGTCGTCGGTCGCCACCACCCAGGTGCCGGAGGATTCGTCGTAGGTGGCCGACGTGACCCGGGTGTCGAAGCGCATGTGGCGCCGGAGGTCGAACCGGTCGACGACGTGGTTGAGGTAGCGCTCGGTCTCGGGTTGCTCGGCGAACTGCTCCTTCCACTCCCACTCGTCGAAGAGCTCTCGGGAGAACAGGTAGCCGTAGGTGTAGCTCTCGGAATCGAAGCGGCACCCGGGATAGCGGTTCCAGTACCAGGTCCCGCCCACCCCGGACCCGGCCTCGAGCACCAGGGCGGAGAACCCGGCCTCGCGGGCCAGGTACAGCTGGTAGATGCCGGTCACCCCGGCACCGACGATGAGGACGTCCGCGTCGAGCGCGCGCTGTTCGTCGTCGAGCGTGTGTTCAGCGTGGGTCACGGTGGAACCGCCTCCATCCAGTCACTGTCTCATCGGAGGCTCCGGCACCGTCACGACCGCGAACTCGGGTCCGTACCGACCGGTCTCGGGACTGTACCGACCGGTTAGTATACGGCGCGGTACGTTCGGGAAGGGAGGCTGCGGCATGGCGATCACGGATCGGAGGCGTACGACGATCCCCGTGCCGTTCGCGGTGGAGCTCCCCGACCGGATCCCGAAGGAGCGCTACTACGATCCGGGATTCTTCCGACAGGAGGTCGACCTCCTCTGGTCCCGCACCTGGCAGATGGCGTGCCGGCTCGAGGAGATCCCGGAGCCCGACGACTTCTGCGAGTACCAGATCCTCGACCAGTCGATCCTCGTGGTCCGATCCGGGGACGGAGGGGCACGGGCGCTGCAGAACGCCTGCCGGCACCGCGGCGTGCGGGTGGCCGAGGGTCGCGGCACCTGCGGGAACGGGTTCGTGTGCCCCTTCCACGGCTGGTGCTACGCCTCGGACGGCACCAACACGTTCGTCTCGAAGGCCCGGACCTTCGCCGAGCACAACCTGCAGCCCGGCGACGTCGACCTCACCCCGGTGCGCTGCGAGGTGTGGGGAGGGTGCGCGTGGATCAACCTCGACGACGACGCGCCGCCGCTCCGCCAGTGCATCGAGCCCTTCGCCACCACCATGGACGCCTGGAAGTTGGAATCGCTGCGGGCCGAGTGGTGGTATTCGTTCCGCCTCCCCGTCAACTGGAAGCTGGCCGAGGAGGCGTTCCTCGAGCAGTACCACGTCGTCGAGACCCACCCGCAGCTGGTCATCCCCGGGAGGTACCCGCCCCGCGACCCGACCGCGTTCGACCCGCGGGCCTTCGTCGAGTCGGAGATCCACTACCTGCGCACGATGAGCGACGGTATGGCCGGCATGGTCCACGCCGACGACGTGGCCGTCGCCGAGGGTCTGCGCGACATGGAGCTCCCGGCGGACCCCGTCCTGGCCCCGGCGATCTGGCACCGCACGCTCAACGACGCCGTCGTGGAGTGGCATCGCTCGAGGGGGCGCGACATCCCCGACCTCAACGAGCTCGAGGAGGCCGGCCTCAACGAGCCCATGGGCTACTGCTTCCCCCACTTCTTCGTGCTGCCGATGTACTCCAGCGCCTCGTCGTACCGGTTCCGCCCACTCGGACCCGAGGAGACGCTGATGGAGATCTGGTCGCTGACCCGGTTCCCTGAAGGGAGCACGGGGGAGAGGCCGACACCGCCCGAGCCGTGGGTCCACGACGATCCACGGGTGCCCCCGATCCCCGTCCAGGACTTCTCGAACCTCCCCCGCCAGCAGCGGGGCCTCCACGCCAGGAGCTTCGAGTACATGCGCCTCTCCGAGGGGATCGAGGGCGGAGTGTCCAACTTCGAGCGGACCGTGGACGGCTTCCTCGCCGGACTCCCCTACGAGCAGCTGATCCCCGCCCTCCATCAGATCAACCTCAACCCGCTCGAGCGGCCGGTCGTCGACCTCGGCCTCTGAGCGCGACCCCCGAGACCTGAGCCGAGACCGAACATGGACTACGCCACCGTCGTAGCGGGCATCCGGGCCACCCTGGCCGCCTACGCCCAGGCGCTGGACGACGGTCGGACCGACGACGTCGTCGCCACCTTCTGCCCGGACGGTACCTGTGAGATCCCCGGACTCGGGACCCACGAGGGCCACGACGCCCTCCGGCGGGCGTACGCACGGTGGACGCCCCGTCTGCCCCAACGCCACGTCGTCGTCAACACCCATGTCACCGACTGGGGCGACGAGGAGGCCCGGGTCAGCAGCGACGTCCTCTTCCTGCTGAAGGGCACGGACGGCTGGGCGGTGCAGCTGGTGGGCCGCTACCACGACGTCCTCCACCATGCCGGGGGGACCTGGCGGTTCCACCGCCGTACGGCGGAGTTCATCGACTGAGGTCTCCTCCGGTCGGTCCGGCGTGTGGGCGGAAACGGCGTTCACATCTCAGTAGAGTACCCGTATCAGACGCAACACACCCGGACGCACCACACCCGGAGAAAAGGGGGACCACGCGTGACCGTGCTCAGGACCGAGAAGCTCACATCGACGGTGGGCGCATTGGTGGAGGGCGTCGACCGTGACCAGTTGATGCACGACGACGCCCTGCCGGAGGCGACGCTCGAGGCCCTCGAGGCCCACGGGGCGCTCATCTTCCGTGGCCTCCACCTCGACGACGAGGCCCAGGTGGCGTTCAGCCGCAAGCTCGGCACGGTGGAGAAGCTGGGCCGGGGGGAGAATCCCGAGATCTTCCTGGTGACCCTGAACCCGGACAGGAACCCGGCAGCGGCGTACCTGAAGGGCACCTTCGACTGGCACATCGACGGATGCACCGACGACGTCCCCATCATGGCCACCATGTTGAGCGCCCACGCCGTGGCCGACACGGGCGGCGAGACCGAGTTCGCCAGTTCGTACCAGGCCTACGAGGACCTGTCCGACGACGAGAAGGCGCGCTGCGCCTCGATCCGGGTCGTCCACACCATCGAGGCGTCCCAGCGGCTGCAGAACCCGAACCCGTCGCCCGAGGCCCTCGAGATGATGCGCCAACGCCCGGCGAAGGAGCACCCGCTCGTGTGGACCCACCGGTCGGGCCGCAAGTCGCTCGTCCTCGGCGCCACCGCCGACCACGTCGTCGGGATGGATCCCGAGGAGAGCCGGGCCCTCCTCGACGACCTCCTCGCCCGCGCCACCACCACCGAGCGCGTCTACCGTCACGAATGGCAGGTCGGCGACGTGGTCGTCTGGGACAACCGGGGTGTCCTCCACCGCGCCCTGCCCTACGACCCGGACTCCCCCCGGGACATGCACCGCACGACCTTCGCCGGCGACGAGCCGATCCAGTGAGTGGCGCCGGCTCCGCCCCGGGCGGCCGGGACCTGCGGGGGAAGGTGGCCGTCGTCACCGGCGGCGGCTCGGGGATCGGTCTGGCCATCGGCACCCGGCTGGCCGCCGACGGGGCCGCCGTCGCCGTGCTGGACCGCAACGCGGCATCGGCCGACGAGGCCGCCGCCGCCATCACCGCCGGCGGCGGCCGGGCGATCGGCGTCGAGGCCGACGTCACCGAGCGGGCCGGGGTGGAGGCGGCCGTCGACCATGTCGTGCAGAGCCTGGGTGGCCCCACGATCCTGGTCAACAACGCCGGGTTGGAGCAGTTCGGCCCGTTCCTCAAGATCGACGTCGAGACGTGGCAGCGGGTCCACACGGTCAACCTCACCGGCACCTACCACTGCTGCCAGGTGGTGATCCCCCACATGCTCGAGGCCGGCTGGGGCCGTATCGTCAACATCTCCTCGTCGAGCGCCCAGGGCGGGCAGCCCTTCATGGCGGCGTACGTGTCCTCGAAGGCCGCCGTCATCGGGCTCACCAAGTCGCTGGCGCTCGAATTCGGGCCCAAGGGCATCACCGTCAACACCATCCCGCCCGGCTTCATCGACACGCCGATGCTGCGGGCCAACGAGGAGCGGGGCCTTCTCGGCGGACCTGTCGAGGAGCACGAGCAACGAACCCCCGTGCGTCGGATCGGCCGGCCCGAGGACGTCGCCGCAGCCACCGCGTTCCTGGTCAGCGAGGAGGCGTCGTACGTCACCGGCCAGGTGATCGGTGTCAACGGCGGGCGGAACACCTGACATGGGCCGGGTCGATCCCCTCCCGCCCGGCGAGTGGCCACCGGAGATGTCCGGTGCCATCGCCGCACTGCGACCCCCCAACCCCCGCTACCCGTTCCCGTCGCGTGATCCGTCGCGACCGAAGGGCCTCAACGCGCTCGGGATGCTCGCCCACCATCCGGAGCTCGCCACCGCGTACCACCACTTCAACGGCCACGTGCTGTTCGCATCGACGATCACACCCCGCCAGCGCGAGCTGCTCGTCCTCCGGGTCGCCGTGCTCCGTGACGCGGCCTACGAGTGGGCGCAGCACGCCGTCCTGGCCGGGGATGCCGGGATCAGCGGGGCCGAGCTCGAGCACGTCCGATCGGGGCCCGGGGACGGGAGCTGGTCGCCGTTCGAGGCCGCCCTGTTGGCCGCGGCCGACGAGCTCGTGCGGGACGCCCGCCTGTCCGACGGCACCTGGGCGACGTTGTCCGGCGAGCTCGACACCCGACAGCTCATTGACGTCGTCTTCACCGTCGGCGCCTACGACCTGCTGGCCATGGCGTTCCGCACCTTCGACGTCGAGCTCGACGACGACCTGGTGGAGCGGGACTGACCCGGGCCCCGACCTTCGCCGTCCGGCGTGGCGGTGGCTCAGGTCATCGGGGCGAACCCGTCGCCCGGCGCCTCCACATGGACGATCTCCGGGACGGCGGCGAGCCAGGTGGCGAGCTGTGCGCTGGCCGTCCGGAAGTGCTCCGACTGGACGTGCGCCTCGCCGGCCGCCGCGTCCGTGAAGGCCTCGACCAGAACGTAGACCGTGGGGTCGTCGACGCTCCGGGACCACTCGAAGCAGATGTTCCCGGGCTCCGCACGGGTGGCGGCGGTGAAGTCCGCCACCAGGTCCACCCAGTCGTCGGCGTACTTGGCCCGCACCTTCTGCTTCACGACGATGAAGATCATGCTGGGGTCCCTCCGGGCTCTCGGTCCACGACGGCCGGAGTGTAACCCCGGAGCATCCTCGAGGGGCCGCCGGTCCGCACGCGCCGCGTGTCGCCCCCGGTGACTGGTGTAGAACTCGCCTACCGAGAACCGCGGCGCGTGCGGACGGCCGCCGCCGACCAATTCCACCCCAGGATCCGAGGAGGTCCCGTGTTCACGATGCGGTTCGACATGCGGGCGCCGGCGACCGGTGCGCCGACCACCGAGCTCTACCGGGCCGCGCTCGAGATGGCCGAATGGACCGAGGACCGCGGGGCGCTGGCGGTCATCCTGTGCGAGCACCACGGGATGTCCGACGGCTACCTCCCGTCCCCGTTGATCCTGGCCACGGCCATGGCGGCCCGCACCACGACGCTGCCGATCATGGTGGCCGTCGTCGTCCTGCCGCTCTACCACCCGGTCCGGCTGGCCGAGGAGATGGTGGTCGTCGACATCCTGAGCCAGGGCCGGGTGAGCTACGTGGCCGCCATCGGCTACCGGCCCGAGGAGTACGACATGCACGCGGTCGACTTCCACCGACGGGGTGCCATCGCCGAGAACCACCTCGCGGTGCTCCTGCGGGCCAAGTCGGGCGAGCCCTTCGAGTTCGGGGGCCGGACCGTCCGGGTCACCCCGCCCCCGGTCACGCCGGGAGGCCCCGTGGTCGCATGGGGCGGCGGGAGCGAGGCCGCCGCCCGACGGGCCGGCCGGCACGGGCTCGGCTTCCTCGCCCAGCGCGGGGACCCGGCACTGGAGCGCGCCTACCGCGACGAGTCGGAGGCGCACGGACACGAGCCCGGCATGTGCCTGCTCCCCGAGGACGACGCGACGACGGCACTGTTCGTCGCCGAGAACGTCGACCTCGCGTGGGAGGAGCTCGGTCCCCACCTCATGCACGACGTGACCATGTACGCGGCGCTCAACGAGGGGGCACCCCACAGCGCGTCGCTGTCGGCCGCGACCTCGGCCGAGGAGCTGCGCGCCGAGAACGCCAGCCACCGCATCGTCACGGTCGACGAGGCCGTCGCCCTGGCCCGCTCGGGCACGCCGCTCCAACTGCACCCCCTCATCGGCGGTCTGCCCCCCGAGGTCGCGTGGCGGTACCTGAGGATCGTGGTCGACCAGGTGATGCCCGCCGTGGGCGGTCCGTGACTCACCCCGGCCCGACGGGCCTGCAAGACTGATCCGGTGCGAGCACGGACGGACACGGGAGACGTGGACGGCGGGGGCCGGAACGGAAACATACCTGCCCCGGATGGACAAGAGCACTTCCGCTATCTGGTATACGGTGTTCTGTCACGGAAAGAACGTGGACGATGCCCGTCGACGGTCGAGCGGTAGGGAGGCACTGACCGGATGAACGGGTAGCCGGCCTCGTCATCGCGCCGGGCAGGGGGTCGGGCGGCACTACAGGGGGAGTTCGGGTTGCTGCAGTTCGTGATCGCGGGATTGGTGCTCGGAGGGATCTACGCGATCGCGTCCGCCGGCCTGGTGATCACGTACACCTCGTCCGGCATCCTCAACTTCGCCTTCGGCGCGATGGCCTACGTCGTCGCCCGCTTCTACTACTACCTCCACACCCAGCAGGCCTGGAGCATCCCGGCCGCCGGGGCCCTGTCCATCCTCATCGCCGCGCCCGTGCTCGGGGTGCTCCTCTATGCCATCCTCTTCCGCCACCTGCGCCTGTCCTCCCCGCTGACCAAGGTGGTGGCCACCATCGGCCTCTCGGTCGCCCTCCCGTCCCTCGCCACCCTGATCTTCGGCAGCGCGGCCATCCAGGAGGCCCCGGGGCTGGCCCCGGAGCCGGTCAGGGTGTTCCACTTCCTCGGCGTGCCCGTCACGCTGGACCAGGTCGTCGTCTACATCAGCGTCCTGGTGATCGTGGTGGCCGGGGCGCTGGTGCTCAAGTACAGCGATGTCGGACTGAAGGTGCGGGCCATGGTCGACTCCACGGCCATGACCGATCTGTCCGGCACCAACCCGACCGCCGTCTCGATCGGGGTCTGGGCGGTGAGCACTTTCCTGGCCGGACTGACCGGGGTGCTGGCCGCACCCATCATCGGGCTCGACGCGGTCAACTTCACGCTGCTCATCGCCGCCTCGTTCGCCGCCGTCATCGCCGCGAAGCTCCGGAGCCTGCCGATCGCCGTCGGTGTCGGGCTCCTGATGGGCGTAGCCACCTCGCTGATCCAGCGGTACCTGCCGCCGGCCAGCGCCTGGACGAGTGAGATCATCGACGCCGTCCCGTTCATCGTGATCGCCATGGTGCTCCTCTACAACCTCGTCCGCGGCGGTCGGGTGGGGGAGACCGAGGGGTGGGGCGGGGCCCTCGACCGGGCGATCACCCCGCAGGGTGAGAGCAAGCTGGCGGCCTCGACGTCCACCGTCGTCGAGACCGCGTCGCTCAACTTCTTCGGACGGTATGCGGGCCCGCTGGCGCTCGTCGCCGCCGCCGTGGCCCTGCCGTTGGTCGTCGGGGGCTACTGGGTGGGGCTGACGTCCCAGGCCTTCGCCTTCGCCGTGATCTTCCTGTCGTGGACCCTGGTCACCGGGGAGGGCGGGATGCTCTGGCTCTGCCAGATCACCTTCGCAGGCGTGGGTGCCCTCACCACCGCGGAGTTGGCCGACCACCAGGGGTGGCCCGTCCTCGCCGCCGTGGTCGCCGGGGGGATCGTGGCCCTGTCGCTCGGTGCCCTCATCGGGTTCCTGAGTATCCGCCTCGGCGACCTCTACGTGGCCCTGGTGACGCTCACCTTCGGGCTGCTGGTCGAGAACCTCGTGTTCACCCTGCCGACCTTCGTGAACCAGGGTCTCGGCGTGACGCTGAACCGCCCGGACTTCGCCAGCTCCGACATCGCCTACTCCTACCTGTGCCTGATCGCCTTCGTGCTCGTCTCGGTCTTCATCGTCAACCTGCGCCGCTCCACGACCGGCCTCGCCCTCAACGCGGCCCGGTGGAGCGAGGCCGGTGCCCGGACGTCGGGCGTCAGCGTGGTCCAGATGAAGGTGCTGGCCGGGGCCACGGCGGCGTTCATCGCCGGTGTGGGGGGCGGACTCCTTGCCGTGTCGCAGTCGACCGTTGTCCCGAGCGAATTCGCCACGTTCGCCGGGATCGTGTGGTTCGCCTCGCTGGTCACCATCGGCATCCGGTCCACCGCCGCCGCGCTGGTGGCCGGGCTCGCCTTCGTGATGCTGCCGGCGATCTGCCAGGCGTACCTTCCGACGTGGACGTCGAACGTGCTGCCGGTGATCTTCGGCCTCGGCGCCATCTCGGCCGCCAAGTTCCCGGACGGGATCCTGGCCGAACAGAGCCGCCGCCTGCGCCACCTGCTCCAGCGCGTGGCGCCGGACAGCCTGGCCGACGACCACTTCGTCGAGGAGGTCCGGTCCGCGGTGGCCGAGACCGAAGCCGTCGGCGCGGTCCCCGGCATCGCGGGGAATGCGCCGTGATGGCCACCGCGACCGTGCCGGGGGCGACGGGTGCCACTGCCGGAGGACCGGGTCCCGTCGCTCTCTCGGCGGAGGGGATCACCGTCCGCTTCGGCGGGCTGACCGCGCTCTCGGACGTGTCCCTCGAGGTCCGTCGGGGGCACATCGTGGGCCTGGTCGGGCCGAACGGCGCGGGCAAGTCCACGCTGCTCGCCGTCCTGTCCGGACTGCGCAGCCCCGACGGGGGAACGGTCCGCCTCCGGGGCGACGACGTGACCGGCATGTCCGCCCGGCACCGGGCCACCCGGGGCCTGGCCCGGACGTTCCAACAGCCGGAGCTGTTCATGGGGCTCACGGTCCGGGAGCACCTGGTGCTCGCCTACCGGGCCCGCGTCGCCCCCCACCGGATGTGGCGGGACATGCTCGATCCCCGGGCCCTGTTCCGCACCTCTGCGGGGGAGACCGACAAGGTCGACGGACTGCTCGAGCTCCTCCACCTGACCCACGTGGCCAGGGCCCCGGTGGCCGCCCTGCCGCTCGGGGTCGTCCGGCTCGTCGAGGTCGGGCGCGCCCTGGCCAGCGAGCCGCGGGTCCTCCTGCTGGACGAACCGCTGTCCGGACTCGACCTGCACGGGTCCGAGAACCTGGTCTCCGTCTTCGGGGAGATCGTGCGGCAGAGCGACGACGGGCTCTCGCTCGTCATCGTCGAGCACGACGTCGCGGCCGTGCTCGCCCTGTCGGACTCGGTGGTGGTGCTCGACTTCGGGCAGCGGATCGCCATGGGCACCCCCGAGGAGGTCCGCGGCGACCCGGCGGTGCGCACCGCCTACCTGGGTGACGTGGAGCCCCCGACGCGCGCGGCGACCGGGGAGACGGCAACCGCGGCGCCGGTGGACGGGGACGGGGCATGACCGAGCCGTTGCTCCGGGTGGAGGGCCTCGACGTGAGCTACGGCCCGTCCCAGGCGCTGTTCGGGGTCTCCGTCGACGTGGCTCCCGGCTCCGTCCTGGCCGTCCTCGGCGTGAACGGCGCGGGCAAGAGCACCTTCGCCCGTGCCGTCTCCGGCCTCGTGCCGCCGACCGCCGGCCGGGTCACCTTCGACGGGCGGGACATCACCTCGCTGCCCGCCCACCGCATCCGCCGGTTGGGCCTCACGTACATCCCCGAGGGACGCGGGATCTTCCCCCGCCTGACGGTGATCGACAACCTGCGGATGGCGGTCGCCCAGGAGCCGCGCGGGGAGCGGGCGGCAGCCATCGATCGGGCCATCGAGCAGTTCCCCGTACTCGGCGAGCGCTCGTACCAGCGGGCCGGGAGCCTGTCCGGCGGTGAGCAGCAGATGCTCGCCCTCGCCCGGGCCTTCGCCGTGTCGCCCAAGCTCATCATCGCCGACGAGCTGTCACTCGGTCTCGCACCGTCCGTGACGGAGTCGGTCTTCCGCAGCCTCGACGAGGCCCGGAGCTCCGGGATCACCGTCGTGGTGAGCGAGCAGTTCGTCCACCGCGCACTCGCGATGGCGGACAGCTGCGTCATCCTCACCCGGGGCCGGGTCGGCTGGACCGGGCCCGCGTCGGAGGCCGGTCAGGAGGTCCTCGACCGGTACCTGGGTGAGGCCGAGCCCGACCTGCCGCACACGGCCACGGCGTCGAGATCGTAGGGGGGAGCGGCATGCGTGTTGTGGTGGACATGAGCCAGTGCGAGAGCAACGCCCTGTGCATGGGCGTCGCCCCCGACATCTTCGTGGTCGACGACGACGACAGGTTGACGGTGCTGAACGAGACCCCCGACGAGTCGGCGCGGGACAGGGTCCGCGAGGCGGTCCGGGTCTGTCCGAAGCAGGCCATCTCGATCGTGGAGGACTGACTCCGGCCCGCGCCGACGGGCCTCAGTCGACGAAGTCGCCGTTGCCCAGGCGGAGCGTGGCGATGATCCGCTGCAGGTCCCCGAGGTCCCGCCTCCCCAGTCCGCCCAGGCCGAAGGCCACGGCGTTCACCGCCGTGGTGGCCTCGAGTGCGAGCGTCCGGCCGGGCTCGGTGATCTCGGCCAGCGTGGTCCGGCCGTCGGTCGGGTGCGGGCTCCGCCGGACCAGACCCTGGGCCTCGAGCCGGTCGATGATGTTCGTCACCGACGCGGGATGGATCATGAGGCGTTGGCCCATGATCCCGAGCGGCAACGTGCCCCGTCGGGAGAACAGCAGGAGGACCAGGCCCTCGTAGCGGGCGAAGGTGAGTCCGAACGGGCGCAGGGCCCCGTCCACGGCGGCCAGGACGATCTGCTGGGCCCGCATGATCGAGGTGGCGGCAGCCATGGCCTCGCTGACCTCGGGATCCCAGCGGTCGGACCACCGCACCCGCGCCTCGTCGATGGGGTCGAACGGCAGGGGTCGGCGGGCCATCGTCGGAAGGCTATCCGACGGTCGGATTTGGCTCCCCGGGCCGGACGGGTGACGATGGGTGTCCTCACACGACCCCCGGAGTGACCCGCCATGCCCACTCTCCACGACGACCTGGGTCGCCGGGTGCACCTGGAGCGACCACCGACGAGGCTGGTGTCCCTGGTGCCGTCGCTGACCGAGGCGCTGGCCGCCACGGTACCCGAGCGGTTGGTGGGGGCGACCGACTACTGCTCCCACACGGGGACCGTCGAGCCGGTGCGGGTCCGGGGCACCAAGAACCCGGACCACGCCGCCATCGGGCGGCTGGCCCCGGACCTCGTCGTCGCCAACCGCGAGGAGAACCGGCAGGTCGACGTGGACCGGCTGGCCGGGGCGGGCATCCCGGTGTGGGTGACCGTGATCGATTCGCTCGACGACGCATTCGGATCGTTCCGACGGCTGTTCGGCGACGTCCTGGGCGTCGCGGTCCCGCCGTGGGCGGTCGACGCCGAGCGCGAGTGGTCCCGCCCGGCCGACCTGCCCGGGGTCCGTACCCTCGCGCCCATCTGGCGGGACCCGTGGATGGTGGTCGGTCCCGCCACGTTCGCCGGCGACGTGCTGCAACGACTCGGACTGGTCAACGTGGGCGACGGCGAACGGGAGCGCTACCCGAAGCGCTCCCTGGAGCAGTTGACCGGGCTCGGACCGGAGCTGGTCCTACTCCCGGACGAGCCCTACGCCTTCTCGGCCACGGACGGGCCCGAGGCGTTCACCGGGGTGGCCACCGCGCTCGTGTCGGGTCGGAACCTCACCTGGTACGGCCCGTCCCTGGTGTCGGCCCGCCGCCGTCTGACGGACGCGGTCGTGGACGCCCTCGGCCTGCCGGGCGGGGGCTGAGCGCCGGACTCAGACGTTGCGCCGGTACGAGCCACCGACCTCGAAGAGGGCGCTGGTGATCTCACCAAGGCTGGCGTGGCGCACGGTGGTCATGAGCTCGGCGAAGAGGTTGCCGCCCTCGAGTGCCGCCCGGCGGAGGTTGTCGAGGGCGGCCGGGCGATCGAGCGCATGGCGCTCGTGGAACTCCCCGAGCCTGGCCAGCTGCGCCCGCTTCTCCTCCTCGGTCGACCGGGCGAGCTCGATGGTGTCCCGTGGGACCCCGCCGCCCGGGGCGACGAAAGTGTTGACGCCGACGATGGGCAGCGAGCCGTCGTGCTTGCGGTGCTCGTAGAGCAGGGAGTCGTCCTGGATGCGTCCGCGCTGGTAGCCGGTCTCCATGGCCCCGAGCACGCCGCCCCGCTCGCTGATCCGGTCCAGCTCGGCCAGCACTGCCTCCTCGAGCAGATCGGTGAGCTCCTCCACGATGAAGCTCCCCTGGAGCGGGTTCTCGTTGAGGGCCAGGCCCCATTCCTTGGTGATGATCATCTGGATGGCCAGCGCACGGCGGACCGACTCGGGGGTCGGCGTGGTCACCGCCTCGTCGTAGGCGTTGGTGTGGAGGCTGTTGGCGTTGTCGTAGATGGCGCACAGCGCCTGGAGCGTCGTGCGGATGTCGTTGAAGTCCATCTCCTGGGCGTGGAGGGAGCGTCCGGAGGTCTGGACGTGGTACTTGAGCTTCTGCGACCGCTCGTTGGCGCCGTAGCGCTCCTTCATGGCGATCGCCCAGATCCGCCGGGCCACCCGCCCGATCACCGTGTACTCGGCGTCCATGCCGTTGGAGAAGAAGAACGAGAAGTTGGGCGCGAAGTCGTCGACGTCCATGCCCCGGGCGAGGTATGACTCCACGTAGGTGAAGCCGTTGGCCAGGGTGAACGCGAGCTGGGTGATCGGGTTGGCCCCGGCCTCGGCGATGTGGTAGCCGGAGATCGACACCGAGTAGAAGTTTCGGACCCCGTGCTCGATGAACCACTCCTGCATATCGGCCATCAACCCGAGGGAGAACTCGGTGGAGAAGATGCAGGTGTTCTGGCCCTGGTCCTCCTTCAGGATGTCGGCCTGCACGGTGCCCCGGACGGTGTGCAGCACGTCGGCGCGGACCGCCGCCGACTCGGATCCGGTGGGCGGCCGCCCCTGCTCGGCCTCGAACCGGGCGAGGCGCTGGTCGACGGCCACGTTCAGGAACATGGCGAGGATGGTGGGCGCCGGCCCGTTGATGGTCATGGAGACCGAGGTGGTCGGGTCGCAGAGGTCGAATCCGTCGAACAGGGCGCGCATGTCGTCGAGGGAGGCGATGGACACCCCGGAGGTGCCGATCTTCCCCCGGATGTCGGGCCGCTCGTCCGGATCGAAGCCGTAGAGGGTGACCGAGTCGAACGCCGTCGACAGGCGGGTGGCGGGCTGCCCCTCGGCCAGGAGGTGGAACCGCCGGTTGGTGCGGAAGGCGTCGCCCTCGCCGGCGAACATGCGGGCCGGGTCCTCACCGACGCGCTTGAACGGGAAGACGCCCGCGGTGAAGGGGAAGTGGCCCGGCAGGTGCTCGGCGCGGAGCCAGCGCACCAGCTCGCCGTCGTCGACGAAGCGGGGGAGGGCCACCCGGGGGACCCGGGTGCCGGCCAGCGAGGTGTGGACGAGGTCGGCGGACGGATCGTCCGCACCCGGGGCGCCGCCACCCTGGTCGGCGTAGGTCTGCCGCAGCTGGCCCCACTCCTCGAGCAGGCTCCGTCCCGTGGGGTCGGCGTCCGCCGCGAGCTCGGCGGCGAGCCGGCGGAGCGGGCCGACGTCGAGCTCGCGGGCGGCACCCAGGGCCACCACCGCGTCGACCTGCTGGGCCCGGCGCACCTCGTCGACCATGCGGCGGGTGGTGGCGTGGTACTCGCGGACCTGTGCGGCGATCTCGGCGAGGTAACGGTGGCGCTCGGGTGGGACCACCGCCGCCGAACGGGTGGAGGTCCGGACGCCGGCGGCCGGGAGCACCCCTTCGGACGCCACGAGGCCGGACCCGACCAGCTCGGCCTTCAGGCGGTGGAAGAGGGCGGTCGTCCCGTCGTCGTTGAACCGCGACGCGATGGTGCCGAACACCGGCTCCTCGACGGTTGCCGCCGTTTCTCCCCGGTGGTCACGGGACCACTGCCGGCAGACCTGGCGGAAGGCGTCGTCGGCCCCCCGCCGGTCGAACTTGTTGATGGCCACGACGTCCGCCAGCTCGAGCATGTCGATCTTCTCGAGCTGCGAGGAGGCACCGTACTCCGGCGTCATCACGTACAGCGAGACGTCGGCGATCTCGGTCACGGCCGCATCCCCCTGGCCGATGCCCGGGGTCTCGGCGATCACCAGGTCGAACCCGGCAGCCGCGCATGCGGCCACCACGTGGGGGAAGTGGCGGGGCAGCTCGGACCCCGAGTGGCGGGTGGCCAGCGACCGGAAATACACGTTCGGGGCGTCGATGGCGTTCATGCGGATGCGGTCGCCGAGCAGCGCCCCCCCGCCCCGGCGACGGGTGGGGTCGACGGCGAGCACGGCGATCGACAGCTTGTCCTCCTGGTCCAGCCGGAACCGGCGGATCAGCTCGTCGGTGAGGGACGACTTGCCCGATCCGCCCGTCCCGGTGACCCCGAGCACCGGCATCGTCGTGTGTTCCGAGGAGCGCAACAGCCGTTCGACGGTGGCATCGTCGACGGATCCCGCCTCGAGGAAGGTGATCCACCGGGCCAACGACCGCCGGTCCCCGGCCTGCAGCGACTCGAGCGTCGGGGGCCCGCCGGCCGCCAGGTCGCGGTCGCACTCCTCGACCAGGATGTTGATCATGTGCTCGAGGCCGAGCCTCTGGCCGTCGGCCGGCGAGAAGATCCGCCGCACCCCGTAGTCCTCGAGCTCCTCGATCTCGTCGGCGACGATGACCCCCCCACCCCCGCCGTAGACGAGCACGTCCGGGCGGCCCTCGTCCCGGAGGCGGTCGACCAGGTACCGGAAGTACTCGGTGTGGCCTCCCTGGTAGGAGCTGACGGCGACCCCCTGTGCGTCCTCCTCGACGACGGCACGGACCACCTCGTCGACCGAGCGGTTGTGCCCCAGGTGGACGACCTCGGCTCCCTGGGCCTGGAGCAGGCGCCGCATGATGTTGATGGCGGCGTCGTGCCCGTCGAAGAGGCTGGCGGCGGTGACGAAGCGCACCGGATGGACCGGACGGTGGAGGCCGGTCACGGGAGGACACGGGCGGTCGGGGGCGTCATCGCGCCAGGTTACTACGACGTCGTAGTAAATTGCCCGGTGGTCCCTCCGCTGGCCCCGAACGGGGCGGAAACGGCGTTTCCGCCCCCGAGAGCTTGGTTTGCCCAGCCGGCCGGGCCATGGGATGCTGCCCATCCGGATGGTGTTCCGACGGACGGGACGCACGACAGGGGGAGGACGTCAGTGGCAGTCGAGCTGAGGCCCGGGCTGAGGTTCCGGTCAGCGGTCGGGGAGACCGAGGTCGTGGTCATCAAGGCTCCGGCCGGCGCCGTCGACCTGCAGTGCGGCGGCCACCCCGTGGTCCCCATCGGTGACGAGCCGCCGGCCGGGACGACGGCCGTGCCGGGATTCGACGGGGGCACGCTGATCGGCAAGCGGTATACCGACGGGACCGACGAGCTCGAGCTGCTCTGCTCCAAGGGCGGGACGGCGTCGCTGTCCGTCGGTACCGAGCTGCTCGTGCTGAAGGACGCCAAGCCCCTGCCGTCGTCGGACTGACCTTCGGACATGCACGTCGGGATGCTCCTCCAGATGGCCGCCGACGGCATGGGCGAGCGGGTCGCGCTCGGCTCGCTCGCCGATGGCACCACGATGGCCGAGCTGGCGACGAGGGCCCGGCGTGCCGGCACGATCCTGGCCGCCATGCCCGGTGAGCGGGTGGCCCTGGTCGACCTGAACTCCGAGGCCGTCCCGATCGCCCTGTTCGGCGCCACGCTGGCCGGCAAGCCGTTCGTCCCGATCAACTACCGCCTGACCGACGAGCAGCTGCGCGACCTGGTGCGCCGCACGGCCCCGGCCACGGTCATCACCGGGGAGGGCGTCGCCGACCGGCTCGGCCCGGTACCGGGGATCGAGATCATCGAGCGCAAGGAGTTCCTCGACCGTACGGCCGATCCCTCGGTGGAGGAGGCGGACGCCTATGCCGGCGATCCCGACAGCATCGCCGTCCTGCTCTACACGAGCGGCACGACCGGCGCGCCGAAGGCCGCGGTGCTCCGCAACCGCAACCTGACCTCCTACGTGATCTCCACGGTCGAGTTCGCCGGGGCGGGCGAGGACGAGGCGGCCGTCGTGAGCGTGCCGCCCTACCACATCGCCGGGATCTCCTCGGTGCTCTCGTCCACCTACTCGGGGCGGCGGGTCGTGCACCTCGAGACGTTCGAGCCCCGGGTCTGGGTCGACGTGGTGCGGGCCGAGGCCGTCACCCACGCCATGGTGGTCCCCACCATGCTCCACCGCATCCTCGACGTGGTGGCCGAGGACGGGCGCGGGCTCCCGTCCCTGCGGTCGCTCTCCTACGGCGGCGGGCCGATGCCGCTGGCCGTGATCGAGCGGGCCATGTCCCTGTTGCCCGGGGTCGGGTTCGTCAACGCCTACGGGCTCACCGAGACGGCGAGCACGATCGCCCTGCTCGGGCCCGACGACCACCGCGAGGCGCACGCCAGCGGGGATCCCGACCTCCGGGTCCGGCTGGCGTCGGTGGGCCGCCCGCTCCCGACCGTCGACGTGGAGATCCGGGACGTGGACGGCACGGTGCTGGGCCCGGGCGCACGGGGCGAGATCTGGGTGCGGGGCGAACAGGTGGCAGGGGAGTACGAGGGGCTCGGGGCGGCGCCGGACGACGGCTGGTTCAACACCCGTGACGAGGGCCACCTCGACGAGGGGGGCTTCCTCTTCGTGCACGGGCGCCTGGACGACGTCATCGTGCGCGGTGGCGAGAACCTGTCGCCGGGCGAGATCGAGGCGGTGTTGACGGAGCATCCCTCCGTCGCCGCCGCGGCGGTCGTGGGCATCCCCGACCCCGACTGGGGGGAGAAGGTCGTCGCTGCGGTGGTGCCCGCCGAGGGCGCCGTGGTCGACGAGGACGAGCTGCGCGAGTTCGTCCGGGCCGCCTTGCGGTCGACCCGGACGCCCGAGCGGATCGCGATCCGCGAGGATCTTCCGTTCAACGAGACCGGCAAGCTGCTGCGCCGGGTGCTCCGTGAGGAGCTGGCCGAACGGTTCGGCTGACGGCCGCCCGCTGACCGCTTGATCGGCCCGGACCTTCGTGTCAGAGTACGACATGAATCTTCCGGGAGGTGCGACATGACGGTCCAGGGCGCCGACGACCTGTACTACGACCCGTACAGCGTCGAGATCGATGCCGACCCGTACCCGGTCTACCGCCGGATGCGGGACGAGGCGCCGCTGTACTACAACGAGCCGCACGATTTCTACGCGCTGACCCGCTTTGCCGACGTCGAGCAGGGCCTGCTCGACGCGAGGACGTTCATCTCCGGCCGGGGCGGCATCATCGAGCTCATCCGGGCCGACATCGAGATGCCACCGGGCGTGCTCATCTTCGAGGACCCGCCGGTCCACACGGTGCACCGCAGGCTGCTGTCGCGGGTGTTCTCGCCGAGGCGGGTCGCCGAGCTCGAGCCGAAGATCCGCGAGTTCTGCGTCCGCTGCCTCGACCCCCTGGTCGGCGCAGGCGGATTCGACTTCATCGCCGACCTGGGCGCGCAGATGCCCATGCGGGTGATCGGCATGCTGCTCGGGATCCCCGAGCAGGACCAGGAGGCCGTTCGGGACAGCACCGACGCGAACCTCCGCACCGAGGCCGGACAGCCGATGGAGGTGACCGAGAACTTCGTGGACGGCGACCAGTTCGGCGAGTACATCGACTGGCGGGCCGAGCACCCGTCGGACGACATCATGACCGAACTCCTGCGCGCCGAGTTCGAGGACGAGACGGGGACGGTCCGGCGGCTCACCCGCGACGAGCTGCTCACCTACATCGCCGTGGTGGCCGGGGCCGGGAACGAGACGACCACCCGGCTCATCGGGTGGACCGGCAAGGTGCTCGGCGACCATCCCGACCAGCGTCGGGAGCTGGTCGGGAACCGCTCGCTGATCCCCGGGGCCATCGAGGAGCTCCTACGGTTCGAGACACCCGCCCCCCACATGGCCAGGGTCACCTCCTGTGACGTCGAGCTCCACGGACAGGTGGTTCCCGAGGGCAGCATCGTCCAGATGATCCCGGCCGCCGCCAATCACGACGAGCGCCGGTTCCCCGACGCCGAACGCTTCGACATCCACCGCAAGGACGGGCCGCCGCTCACCTTCGGGTTCGGGATTCACCTGTGTCTGGGGTCGGCGCTCGCCCGGCTCGAGGGCCGGGTCGCCCTCGACGAGGTCCTGAACCGGTTCCCCACCTGGGAGGTCGAGGCGGACAGGGCCCACCTGGCCCCGACGTCGACCGTGCGCGGCTGGGAGACCCTCCCGGTCACCACGCCGTGACCGGGAGGCGGCGGCTCGGCGTGCACCCCGTCGTCCCGGCCGGCCGGGGATGTCCGGCCGGGCACCGGTGACCGCGCTGTCCGAGCCCGGGTCGGCGGCGCCCGACCGGACGAGCCGTCCCTACGACACGTCACTGCGACGCGAGCAGGCGGCGGCCACCCGGGAGCGCATCGTGACGGCCGGCTGCGAGCTCCTCCACACCGGCCCCATCCGGGACTGGAAGCGGTTGACCGTGCGGGGGGTGGCCGGACGGGCCGGGGTGAGCGAGCGGACCGTGTACCGGCACTTCGGGAACGAACGGGGCCTGACCGATGCCGTCATGCACCGCCTCGAACAGGAGGCCGGCATCGACCTCGGGGGGATGGGGCTCGACGACATCGCCACGGTGGCCACCCGGATCCTGGACCACGTGGCGTCGTACCCGATGGAGCCCCGGCCCACCCTGGACGGGACCCTGGTCGACGCCAACCGACGCCAGAAGGAGGCACTCCTCGGCGCCGTGACGGACGTCGCCGGCTCGTGGCCCGAGGGGCAGCGGGTCCTCGCCGCGGCCTTGTTCGACGTCCTGTGGAGCGTCGAGGCCTTCGAGCGCCTGGTCGGTGACTGGCGGGTCGATCCGACCGACGCGATCCGCGGGCTGGCCTGGGTGATCGGACTCCTCGGACAGGCGGTCCGCTCCGGTCGACCGCCCGGGTAGGGAACCGGCCGGAACCGCCGGCCTCAGTGCAGGGCGCCGGCCAGCGCCGCCACCTGGGCGGCCCGGAACCCCCGGACGACCGGAGCCTTGGCCACCAGGTCGAACCCGTGGAAGGCCCCCGGCACCTCGACGGCGGCACAGTCGACCCCGGCGCTACGGAGGCGTCCTGCATAGGCCAGGTCCTCGTCGTGGAAGAGGTCGAGCGTGCCCACCCCGACCCACGCCGCCGGCAGCCCGGAAAGGTCGTCGCACCGGGCGGGCGCGGCCAGTCCGGTGACTCCCGGCGAGCCCGGCGCCTGGCCGGTGTAGGACTGCCAGCCGAACCGGTTGGACCTGTTGTTCCAGAGCCGGAAGTGGCGTTCGTCGATCCCCGTGCGGCAGGCGGTGCGGTCGTCGAGCATCGGGTAGGTGAGGAGCTGGAAGACGAGCGGCACCTCGCCACGGTCGCGGGCCAGGATGGCCGTCGCCGCGGCCAGCCCGCCGCCGGCACTGGCCCCGCCGACGGCGATGCGGGTGGCGTCGACGTAGGGCCGGCCAGCCAGCCAGACCAGTGCGTCGTGGCAGTCGTGGAGGGGGACCGGGAACCGGGCCTCCGGTGCGAGCCGGTAGTCGACCGAGGCCACGACGATGCCGAGCTCGTCCGCGAAGTGGCGGCAGAGGGCGTCGTCCTGGGCCGCCGAGCCGATGACGAAGCCGCCCCCGTGGATCCAGAGAAGGGCGGGGAAGGGCCCGACGCCACCCGCAGGCCGGTGGATCCGCACGGTCACCGGCCCCACCGACTCCACCGTCACCTGCTTCGCGGGGGCCAGTGCGGCCAGGCCGGTCAGCAACCGGACCGGACGGAGCGTCCACGGCCCGATGGGGGCGCGCGGCAGCCAGCGGGCCATGCCGCGGAGCTCGGGATGGAAGGGCTCGGGCGCGGTGGTCATCCCCGGGGTCCGCCCCGGTCCGACACCGTCAGGAGAGGCGGCCGAGCAGGAAGTTGGCGGCGTCCGTGGCGGGGGGGAACGCCTCGGTCACCCCGGCGGCGAAGTAGCCGGAGTCGGTGACCATGGTGATCCCGTTGATGGCCGAGGCCGCCGCGCTGCACAGGAACACGAGCGGGTAGGCCTGCTCCAGAGGAGTCGCAGCCTCGATGCCCGCCTCGCTCCGGTAGTCGGCGCCGAAGCCCAGCCACATCTCCTTGTTGGCCTGGGCCAGGGGGGTGTCGGTGGGGCCGGGGCACGTGGCGTTGATCCGGATGCCGCGCTTCAGCAGGGGCAGGGCCTGGAGGGCGACGTAGGCGCAGACGGCCTGCTTGGTCGACATGTAGTCGGCGCCGCCGTTGGCCGCGATCCAGGCCGCGGCGCTGTCGAAGTCGGGGGTGGCCAGGTACTCCTTGATGCGGGGGAGGTTGGACTCCCACCCGAGGCCGGCGGCCGACGAGATGAAGCCGATGGCCGAGCCGCGGGGGAGGAGGTCCTCGGCCAGGAGACGGTCGATGAGGTGCCGGTGTCCGATGAAGTTGATCTTCTCGATCCCGGGGGTGCCGTCGGCCACGCCCGCGCACGACAGCAGCGCGTGGACCGGGCCGTCCAGCTGCTCCACGGCGGCGTCGATGGAGTCCTTCTCGGCCAGGTTGACGTGGATGGCCGTGGCCCCTTCCAGGGTGACGTCGGCGAAGTCCATGACCACCACGTCCGCCCCGGCGGACTGCAGCAGCTCGGCGGAGGCGGCACCCATGCCGGTGGCCCCCCCGACGACCAGCGCCCTCTTGCCGTCGAATCGGAATGCGTCAAACGTGCTCATGTCGGGTTCCTCTCGGGAGTCGGTGTTGTGGGTGGTCGGTTCAGGCGACGACACCGCGGACCTTCAGGTCCACGATGGTGTCCCAGTCGTAGCCGAGCTCCTCGAGGATGGCGTCGCCGTGCTCGTTGAGGGTCGGGGCCCGACCGGGGACGGGGGGCCGGCCGTCGAACTGCACCGGGGCCGCGGCCAGCTTGAACGGGGTACCCGATGCGGTCTCGCAGTCCTGCACGTAGCCGTTGGCGACCGCCTGGGGATCCGCCGCGGCCTCGAGCGTGTTCTGCTGGACGGCCCACTGGCCCGAAAAGTCGGCCAGGCACTCGCGCCACTCGGCGAGTGTGGCCCCGGCGAAGATCTTGTCCAGCTCGGCCACGGCCTCGCGGCTGTTGGCCGTCAGGGACGCGTGGTCGCCGAACCGGGGGTCGGCGGCAAGGTCGGGCCGACCGACCGATTCGCAGAGGAGCGGCCAGTACTTCGCACCCTGCAGGCAGGTGAACCAGAGCGTGCGCCCGTCGGCCGTCCGGTAGGTCCGGGACAGCGGGTTCGACCCCATGCCGTCCGCCGGCGGGGGCGCCCAGGGCCGGTCGAGGACGAGGGAGAGGGCCAGTGCCTGACCCATCGCCCACATCCCGACGCCGAGGAGCGAGACGTCCACGGTGGTCGCCTCGCCGGTCCGCTCCCGGTGGAAGAGCGCGCCCATGATCCCGCCGGCGATGGTCATCGCCCCGATGGAGTCGCCGAACCCGGGGGCCGGGGGCGGGGGGACCAGGTCGTACTCGGGCCGCTGGGCGCCGGCGGCTACGCCCGACCGGGCCCAGAACGCCAGCGAGTCGTACGAGCCCTTGTCGGCGTCGGGCCCGCGCTCGCCCTGGCCGGTCCCCCGCACGTAGATGATCGACGGATTGTGGGTGCGGACCTCGTCGAGGTCGATGTGGAGTTTGGTCCGGACGCCCGGGAGCTTGTTGGTGAGGAACACGTCGGAGGTGGCGATGAGCTTGTGGAGGATGGCCAGACCGTCGTCGGTGGTCAGGTCCAGGGCGAGGCTCTTCTTGCCCCGGTTGGAGTGCTCGAGGAGGACGTGGACGTCGTTGGGCACGATGTTGAGGCCGGTCGAGGCGAGACCCCGCATGGCGTCGCCCCGCTCGACGTGCTCGATCTTGATGACCTCGGCACCCCAGTCCGACAGCAGGGCGGAGGCCGCCGGGACGAAGGTGTGCTCCGCCACCTCGAGGACCCGTACCCCCTGCATGACCTGGCTCATCGGTGGACCCCCGTCCCTTCGGTGCGGTCCGGTCGGCGCAGTGACGCCCGGACGTCGGTGGCGTCGTCGTCGGGTACGCGACGGATGGTAGTCCGACCCGATCCGCAGGGGAGCGGGTGGCCGGCGGTCACGACTGACCGCCTCGGGGGACGTCCCGGAAGGGGACGTCCCGGTCGAGCGTGCGCTCCCGGGGCATCCCGAGCACGCGCTCGCTGATCACGTTGCGGGCCATCTCGGTCGTCCCGCCCCCGATGGTCGAGACCTGGCGCATGAGGAAGTCGGAACCGCAGTCGGCGACGGCGTCGTCGTCGTCCGTCCACGCGCCGCCGTCGGCTCCGGCGATCTCGAAGGCGATGGTGTTGGTGCGGGTCGACACCACACCCGAGAACAGGCGCCCGATGGCCGCCGACTGGTCGGACATGGCGCCGGAGCGCATCCCCTCGGCCATCCGTTGCTGGAGGGCCTGTGTCGTGCGATGGAGCATCCGGGCCTCGCCCACCAGGTCGCGGATCCTCGGGTCGTCGAGCCGGCCGACCTGGCGGGCCACGCGGAGCACCGACGAGGCGCCGATACCGGCGTGGGCGTCACCGGCCGGCATGGTCACGTAGGGGGAGTTGTGGAGCATCCGCTCGTGGAACATCCAGCGGATGCCGACGGTCCAGCCGTCGTCCACGTCGCCGATGCGGTCGGTGTCGGGGACCCGCACGTCGGTCATGAACTCCTGGCAGAACTCCTTCGTCCCGTTCAACATCTCGATCCGGTGGACGTCGACGCCCGGCTGGTGGATCGGGAGCATGAAGACCGAGAGCCCGCGGTGCTTCGGCACGTCCCAGTTGGTCCGGGCGAGGCAGAGGCCCCAGTCCGACCACCAGGCGCCGGTCGTCCACACCTTCGAGCCGTTGAGCACCCACTCGTCGCCGTCGCGCACGGCCGAGGTCTGGGCCCCGGCGACATCCGAGCCACCGCCGGGCTCCGACAGGAACTGCATCCACAGCTCGTCGCCCCGGAGGATGGCGGGCAGGTGCGCCCGCTTCTGCTCCTCGGTCCCGAACTCGAGGATCACCGCCGCGCAGGGCGAGATGGTCGGCGCCTGGAGCCGGACGGGGAATTCGTGCCCGGTCAGCTCCTCGTTGAACGCCTTCTGGTGAGCGGGACTCAGGCCCTGGCCGCCGTAGGCCTTCGGGAAGCAGATGCCGGCGAACCCGGCATCGAACAGCCTGCGCTGCAGCGCCCGCTCGTGGGCGACCTGGGCGAGCTCCTCCTCGTCGGTGCTGTTGTTCCGGAGCACCCCCGCCGAGGCTCCGGCCGCAACGGCGGCCAGGTTCTCGCGGATCCAGTCGTGGGCACGGGCCCGGAAGCTGGCGACGTCCTCCGTGTCGCGGTCCCCGAGGACGGCGTCCTCCGTGTCGACTCCCCGGTCGCTCATGCCGCATCCTCCTGGTCCGATGCGATCGAGGCGATCCGCGCCCGGTGCTGGGCCGGTGTGCCGTGGAGGGTCCGGTCGAGGGTGACCCGCCGGAGGTAGAAGTGGATGTCGTGCTCGAAGGTGAGCCCGATCCCACCGTGCATCTGCACGCAGTCCTGGAGGAGCTCGGCACCGTACTGCCCGAGAAAGGCCTTGGCCGCGCTGGCCAGCTCCACGGCCTCGGGTGACCCGGCGCTGACCGCCCGGGCGGCCGCGTCGCTGATGGCGTGCCCGGCCTCGAGCCAGGTCTTCATGTCGGCGAAGCGGTGCTTCAACTCCTGGTAGGAGGCGAGCGGGCGACCGAAGGAGTACCGGTCGAACGCCCACTCGAGGGTCATGTCGAGGGCGAAGTGCATGGCACCGACCGTCTCGGCATTGGCCATCACCACCGCCTGGAGGAACTGTCGCTCGATCCGGGCGGCGGCCCCACCGATCTCGCCGAGCGCGGCGTCGGCGGGGACCCGCACGTCCTCGAAGGTGACCTCCGAGAACCGCCGGGTCAGGTCGACGGTGTGCATGGGCCGCACCGAGACGCCCCCCGTGCCGGTCGGGACGACGACCTGGGTGCACCCGCCACCCGTCCGGCCGGTCACGAGGAGGTGGCTGGCCACCCCGGCGGACTCGACCGGTCGCTTGGTGCCGTTCAGCACGAGGTCGGAGCCGTCGGCCCGGACCTCGAGGGTGAGGTCGTCGAGCCCGTCGTGCGGGCGGGGCTCCTGGTGGCACCACGACCCGATCGAGGTCCCGTCCAGCAGGCCGGCGAGGAGTGCGGCGTGACGGTCGCCACCATGGTCGCTGAGGGCACCGGCGACGACATTGGTGGGCACGAGCGGGCCCGGGGCGGCGTGCCGGCCGAACGCATCGGCCACCAGGGCGAGGTCGCCGAGACCGTCGCCGCTGATCGAGCCACCCCCGTGCTCCTCGGCGACGAGCAGGGAGGTCCACCCGAGCTCCGCCCCCTGTCGCCAGTAGGGGGCGTCGAAGCCGTCGGGCTCGTCGCGGAGGCGGCGGAGGTCCCCCGGCGTGGCATGCTCGGTCAGGAACTTCGCCGTCGTGTCGCGGAAGAACTCCTGGTCAGACGTGAGGCTCAGTTGCACGCACGGCTCCGATCGCGAACGGGTACCGGGCGGGGTCGGCCGGCGGTCGCCATCATCGCAGGGTCAGGCACTCGGCCACGCCAGCGACTTGATCTCCAGGTACTGGTCGAAGCCGGCGGTTCCGTTCTGTCGCCCGACGCCGCTGTCCTTGAAGCCGCCGAACGGCACGTCGGCCCCGTACCAGAGACCGCCGTTGACGCTCATGGTGCCGCTGCGCACCCTGCGGGCCACGGCCATGGCACGGTCGAAGGAGGCGGACACGACACCACCGCTCAGCCCGTACCTGCTGTCGTTGGCCAGCCGGACCGCGTCGTCGTCGTCCTCGAAGGGGATGACCACCAGGACGGGACCGAAGATCTCGTCCTGGGCGATGGTCATCGAGTTGTCGACGTCGGTGAACATCGTCGGCTCGATGAAGTAGCCCTTGGCGTACGCCTCGGGTCGCCCGCCGCCCACGGCCAGGGTCGCACCCTCCTCGACCCCCTTGGCGATGTAGCCCATGACCCGGTCGCGCTGCTTGGCGCTGATGACCGGACCCATGATCACATCCTCGCGCTGGGGGTCACCCCACGGCGCCATGCCGAAGTAGTTCTTCAGGAGCTCGACTCCCTCGTCGTAGCGCGAGCGTGGCAGCAGCATCCGGGTGGGGATGGCGCAGCCCTGGCCGGCGTGCGAGCACACGGCGAGGCCGGCGAGCAGTGCCGAGGCGAAGTCGGCGTCGTCGAGGACGATGGTGGCCGACTTGCCGCCGAGCTCGAGGAAGAGCCGCTTCATCGTTGCCGCGCCCTTCTCCATGATCCGCTTGCCCACCGCGGAGGAACCCGTGAAGGAGATGAGGTCGACCTCGGGCGAGAGGGTGAGCTCCTCGCCGACCAGATGGTCCGACGAGGTCACGACGTTGAGGACGCCGGCGGGGATGTCGGTCCGTTCGGCCACCAGGCGGCCGATCAGGGTCGCGTTCCACGGGGTGTCCGGAGCCGGCTTGAGCACCACGGTGTTGCCGGTGGCCAGCGCTTGACCCAACTTGGCCAGGATCACCTCGAAGGGGAAGTTCCACGGTGTGATGGCGCCGACGACCCCGACGGGCTCCTTCACGATGAGCCGGGCGTTGTTGCCCCCGCGGAAGTCGGTGGCGTCGGGCAGCCGCTGCTCCCACTCGAACTCGTCGATCAGCCGCATCGGGTAGCGGAGGGAGTCGTTCAGCGGCGCCTCGAGCTGCGGCCCGGCGGTGAGCATGCGGGGGCAGCCGACCTCGGCGACGAGCTGCTCCCGGAGCTGTTCCTTCTCGGCCACGAGAGCGTCCTGAAGCTGGCTCAGGCAGTGCTTGCGGAGCTCCTTGTCGGTGGACCAGTCCGTTTCGTCGAACGCCCGCCGAGCCGCCGAGATGGCGCGGTGCATGTCCCCGGCGGAACCGTCGGCGACCTGACCGATCACCTCCTCGGTGGCCGGGTTGACGTTGTCGAAGCTCTTGCCCGTGGACGACTCGACGAGCTTGCCGTCGATGAGCATGTTCGACTCCGGATCGATGGTCACCCTGTCGCTCATGGCGCTCCCCCCGGCCGACGCTGCGCGCAGCCCGACCGCTGATATTGACGTTGGTGGTTGGAAAGAATACCGTTCCGGCCATGAGCTGCAACCCGCCACCGACCCGCGTCCGCGTATCGCGCTCCCGACCCCGAGGAGGGGTCGGACCGTCGTCGACCACCGGGTCCGGGGCGGGGAATTCCGCCCGTCCCCGGGCGGCACGTGCCTCCACGGGGGCGGCCCGATGAACCTCGAGGGACGTTCGGCCATCGTCACCGGCGGTGCCGGCGGGCTCGGCTCGGCCACCGTGCGCCGGTTCCGGAAGCTCGGCCTCGGCGTCGTCGTCTTCGACCTCGACAAGGCGCGCGCCGACGCTCTGGCCGACGAGCTCGGCGACGGTGTCGTCGGGGTGGGCGGGACGACGATCGAGGACGCCGACGTGGCCGCCGCCATCGCCGAGGCCACCGCGCTCGGACCGATCGCCGCCCTCGTCAACGTGGCGGGAGGTGGGGTCGGCGGGGGCCGCACCGTCGGTCGCGACGGGACGCCGCACGCCATCGACTCGTTCGTCACGACCCTCGAGATGAACGCCACGGGCACCTTCAACATGAGTCGATGGGTCTGTGCGGCCATGGGCGCCAACGAGCCCGACGAGGACGGACAGCGTGGCGTCATCGTGAACACCGCCTCCATCGCCGGCTACGAGGGCCAGAGCGGGCAGGTCGCCTACGGGGCGGCCAAGGCGGCCATCCTGGGCATGACGCTGCCCATGGCCCGGGACCTGGCGCCGATGGGGATCCGGGTGTGCGCCATCGCCCCCGGCACCATGGGCACCCCGGTGATGCTCAACGCCCTTCCCCACCTGAAGAAGGACCCGGCGGAGAACATCGTCTTCCCGAAGCGGATGGGCCACCCCGAGGAATTCGCCCTCCTGGCCGAGTCGATCGTCATCAACCCCTACCTCAACGGCGAGAACATCCGCCTCGACGGCGCGCTGCGCTTCAACATCAATTAGGTCCGAGAACAATTAGGTCCGAGAACCGGTCCGAACCACCTGGGTCCGGATGCGATCCGGTCTCCGTGCCGGACACGACCGCCGACGGCCGTGAACCGTGCCACATCGATCCGATCCGGCCCGGGCCGGCGGGGAAGCGAGGGAACCGATGCCTGATGCCGTGATCGTCTCGACGGCGAGGACCGCCATCGGTACCTCCTTCAAGGGCTCGCTCCTCGACGTCGACGCCTACGAGCTGGGGACCCTGGCCGTGGCCGAGGCCGTCCGGCGCGCCGGCATCGACCCGGAGCTGGTGGACGACGTCCTCCTGGGTGAGATCCTCTACGGGGGCGGCGACATCGCCCGCTACGCCGCCATCGAGGCCGGCATGGTGCATGCGCCCGGCGTGGCCCACAACCGGCACTGCGCGTCGGGCCTGAGCGCGATCCAGGGTGGCGCGGCATCCATCCGGTCCGGCATGGACCGGGTCGTGGTGGCCGGAGGGGCCCACTCGAGCTCGACCTCGCCGCGCACCATGCGGCGGGTCCTGGGTGCCGACGACTGGGAGGAGTGGAACGCCCCCAGCCATCTCGACACGCCGGACGCCCCCAACCGGGACATGTCCATCACCGTGGCCTGGAACGCCGCCCTCGCCGCCGACGTGACCCGCGAGGAGATGGACGCCTGGGCGCTGCGGTCCCACCAGCGGGCCATAGCGGCCATCGACGCCGGCAAGTTCGTCGACGAGATCTTCCCGGTCGACGTGGTGACACGCTCGGGGGACAAGCGCGTCTTCGAGGTCGACGAGCACCCTCGGCGCGACTCGACGATGGAGAAGCTGGCGTCGCTCAAGCCCCTGCACCCCGAGATCGAGGGATTCAGCATCACCGCCGGCAACGCCGGCGGCATCAACGACGCCGCGGCGGCCATGGTGCTCGCCGACCGGGACCTGGCCGACGGGCTCGGACTCGAACCGCTCGCATGCATCCGGGCCTGGGCGTCGGTCGGGGTGCCGCCGGCGGACACCGGGCTCGCCCCGACGGCGGCCATCCCGAAGGCGCTGGCCCGGGCCGGGATCGGCATCGCCGACGTCGACCTGTGGGAGATCAACGAGGCGTTCGCCTCCATGTGCGTGGCCACCACCCGCATCCTCGGCATCGACGACTCGCTGGTGAACGTGCTCGGCAGCGGCTGCAGCCTCGGCCATCCGATCGCCGCGACCGGGGCACGCATGGTCATCTCGCTGGTCCACGAGCTCCGCCGGCAGGGCGGTGGCACCGGGGTCGCCGCCATGTGCGCCGGTGGCGGCATGTCCACCGCCCTGGTCGTCGACGTGCCGGCCCCCGCGTAGGGGAACCCGGGGGGCGACCGACCGTCAGCCGGGTGCCGGTGAGCCCAGCTGACCGATCGCCGCGCAGACGCCCCCGTCGACCAGGAGGTCGGTGCCGGTCACGAAGCCGGCCTGGTCGGACAGCAGGAAGTCGACGGCTGCGGCGATCTCCTCGGCGTGGCCCGAACGCCCGAGGGGCGCGATGGACTCGAGCTGGCGCATGGCGGGCTGGTGCTCGAACTCCCGGAGGCCCATGGGCGTGTCGATGGTCCCCGGTGACACCGAGCAGATCCGCGCACCTGCCCGGCCGAAGGCGGTGGCCTCGCGCTCGGCCAGTCGCCGCACGCCCCGCTTGGCCCAGGAGTACGCCGTCCCGGGGTCCTCGGCGGCCGGCCCGAGGGCGGCGCGGTAGTCGTCGAGGAGGGTGGGGGCGAGCGGGTCGTCGATGATCCGGTCGATCGCCGGATCGGCCTGTGGGGCGATGAGCTGGGCGGCCATGGAGGCGATGCACACGACGGCCGCCCCCTCGCCGACCAAGGGGCGGACGGCGTCGACCAGGAGAGCGGTGCCCACCAGGTCGACGGCGAGCATCCGGTCCCAGGTGGCCATGGTGGGGGAGATGCCCGCCGCATGGGCCATCCGGTGCAGCCTGCCGTGACGACCGACCACCGCGGCGATGGAGGCGACGGCGGCCGGGTCGCTGATGTCGGCGGCGACGGGCTCGCACCGGGTGCCCGAGCCGGCGAGGAGTGTGGCCGCGTCGGCGACGACCGTCGGGTCGAGGTCGACGAGCACCAGGACGTCGACGGTCCCCACCATCCGCGCGGCGCAGGCGGCGCCGATGCCGCGCGCCGCGCCGGTGACGATGCCGACCCGACTCACGCCGGACGCCGGGGTACGACGGCGACCGACGGGATGCTCGCCGACGAGCCCAGCCGCAGGACGCTCTCGACGACCCGGACGAGCTCGTCCACCTCGAGCAGCGCCCCCGCGATGTACTCGCGGGCCAGCCAGACCGGCGCCACCTCGGTCATCAGGTCCATGTCCCACTCCGCGTTGAACCCGGTCATGGCGTCCCCCTCACCACCGGCGCAGTCGCCGACGGTGACCCGGGTGAACCCGATCCGGGGGTGCTCGGCCTGCCACGCCTCGACCAGCTTGTCGAGCGCGGCTTTGCTCACGGCGTAGGCGCCGAGTCCGGGCCACGGGGGGGTGTGCGAGGCGCTGATCGACGACAGGTAGGCGGCGGTGCCCCGCGTGACCGACAGGTGGGGGAGCGCCGCCGCGGTGATGAGCGATGCACCGATGACGTTGGTGTCGAACGTCCTCCGCCAGGTATCGGCATCGGTGTCGGCCAGCCGCACCAGGGGCCCGATGCCGGTGGCGTAGACCAGCCCGTCGATGCCACCGAGCCCGCGGGCGGCCTCGGCGACCGCCGCCCGGCACGACTCCTCGTCGGTGACGTCGCAGGTGATGGCCAGGGCCCCGGGGCCGGCCTCGGCCGCGGCGCCCTCCAGGCGGTCCTTGCGCCGGGCCATCAGTGCGACCTGCTCGCCCCGACGGCCCAGGCCGACGGCGATGCAGCGCCCCAGGCCACTCGATGCTCCGACCACGACGATCCTCATGACACCGACCTCACTCCCTCATCGACACCCATCCACGAGCCTCCCCCGCCGGCGCACACGATTCAGCCGAAGACCACCGGCAGTCGCTCCCAGCCCCGCACCGTCGAGGTCCGGGCCTGCTCGGCGTTGTCCCAGTCGACCTCCCACGAGGGGAAGCGCTGGAGCACCTCGTCGAGGGCCACCCGCCCCTCGAGCCTGGCCAGCGCTGCGCCCAGGCAGAAGTGCAGCCCGTAGCCGAATGCCAGGTGATGGTCGATCTTGCGGGCCACGTCGAAGCGGTCGCCGTCGGGGAACCTCCGGTCGTCGCGGTTGCCGGACCCGTTGAGCAGCAGGATCACGCTTCCCCCGGGGACCACCTGTCCGTGGTGCTCGACGTCCTCCATGACGTAGCGGGCCTGGGTGGGGGAGGGCGGCTCGAAGCGCAGGAGCTCCTCGATGGCGTTCGGCACCAGGCTCCGGTCCTCCACCAGCTTGCGGCGCTCGTCGGGGTGGTCGGCGAGCACCTTTCCGGTCCACCCGATGAGCCGGGTCGTCGTCTCGTTCCCGGCGGCCGCCAGGAGGTTCACGACGTTGAGGACCTCGGTCCGGTTGAGCCGACGGGTGGTGCCCGTCTCGTCCTCGAACTCGGCCTGGAGGAGCTCGGTCATGAGGTCGTCCGACGGATGCTCGGACCGCCAGTCGATGTACTCCGCGAAGTTGGAGGCCTGGTTGTCCGCCCGGTAGCTGGTGGCGTCGGGCATGGTGCCCTCCTTCAGGCGGAGGCCGTCGTCGATGGCGTCCTTCAGCGCCTGCTGGTCCTGCTCGGGGATCCCGAGGAGCATCCCGATGACGCGCATCGGCATCTGGGCCCCCAGGTCGGCGATGAAGTCGAACCCGTCGCCGCCCATCCTCGGGTCCAGGGTCCGGGCGCAGAACTCGCGGATCTTGGGTTCGATGGCGTTCATCTTGCGGGGGGTGAAGACGCGGGAGAGGAGGCTGCGGTGCATGTTGTGGCCCGGGGGGTCCTCGAAGATGATCGAGCCCGGCGGGATCTCCATGCCGCTCTTGATGATCTCGAGCAGGGTGCCCTTGGCCGAGCTGTACGTCTTCCACTCGATCAGGCCCCGCTCGACGTCGTCGAAGCGGCTCAGCGCGTAGAAGTCGTAGCGGTCGTTGTAGTAGAGCGGACGCTCCTCGCGGAGGCGCCGCCAGACCGGGTAGGGGTCCGTGTCGATCTCGAAGTCGTACGGGTCGTAGTAGATGTCGGAGTCGGTCGTGGTCACAGGTCTCCCCCTTGGTCGACGTCGAGACGGTAGTGGGCGGTGGGGACCGTGGAGGGTTCGTACCCGGTCGGCTGCGCACGCGTCATGGGGCGATCGTCGTCCGGGTCCCGGGCACGGCGGCGATGCGCGACGCGGCGCGGGTGGAACCGACGGGCCCTCGTCGTCCCTCTGCCACGTATCCCCCTGGTATCTCGACGATCGCCGGCGACGGGCGTGATCCACGTTGCTCGCAGCCAAGAACAAGATTCTCACACGCCGGGGGTGGCCGCCAGTCCCGTCCGCAGGCGTGCCGGGCAGGGACCGGCGTGACGGTGGCGACGAGGTGACAGAAACAGTACTCTCCCGTCTGAGAAAGCTGGTTCTCCCCCTGGGCAGGGGCGGAGCCAGGACAGGGGAGGACTCATGACAGCCCGAGCACTCGACGTCCCCGTCTTCGACGCGGACAACCACCTGTACGAGACCCGTGACTCCCTGACCAAGTACCGGCCCGACAGCGCCAAGCGGGTGATCGACTACGTCGAGGTCCGGGGCCGCACCACGATCGTGGTGCGCGGCCAGATCAGCGAGTACATCCCGAACCCCACCTTCGACGTGGTGGCCCGACCGGGCGCGCAGGAGGAGTACTTCCGGGTGGGCAATCCCGAGGGCAAGAGCCGCCGGGAGATCTTCGGCGAGCCCATGCGGGCCGTCCCGGCGTTCCGCGAGCCGGCGGCCCGCCTCGAGCTCATGAACGAGCAGGGCCTCGACCGGACCCTCATGTTCCCCACCCTGGCGAGCCTGGTGGAGGAGCGCCTGCGGGACGACCCCCGCCCCGAGGGCCTCGCCGATCCGGTGAGCTGCGTGAAGGAGCTCGACGGACTGCCCGACGAGACGGTGCGCAAGATCATGGGCGGGAACCTGGGCCGGCTCATGCACGTCGACGACACCCGGGCCCGGTGAGCCGATCCGCTCGCACCGGCGAGCGGCACACCGTCCCGCAGGCCGTCGCATCCACCGTCGAGCGGTCCGGTGATCGAACCGCGGTGGTGGAGGACGGGACCCGGCTCAGCTACCGGGAGCTCGTCGAGCGGTCGCGGCTCTTCGGTGCGGCCCTGGTGGCTGTCGGCATCGAGCCGGGGGACCGGGTCGCCATCTGGGCGTTCAACGCCACCGAGTGGATCGTGGCGTTCCTCGGCCTGTCCGGCGCCGGCGCCGTGCTCGTGCCCGTGAACACACGGTTCAAGGGGGCCGAGGCGGCGGACATCCTGCTGCGGAGCCGGGCGAAGGTCCTGGTGACCGTCACCGACTTCCTCGGCACCGACTACGTCGCCATGCTCCGGGGGACCGGGATCGACCTGTCCGACCTCGGGACCGTGGTCGTGGCCCGGGGGCCCGCTGTCGACGGTACCGAGTCGTGGGAGGAGTTCACCGCCCGCGCCACTCCGGACGGGCTCGCCGAGATGGACCGGCGGTCGGCCGGCGTCACCCCCGACGACCCGTGCGACATCCTGTTCACCTCGGGCACCACCGGGATCCCGAAGGGGGTGGTGCAGACCCACGGAGGCACCATGCAGGTCGCCGCCGACTGGGTGGCCATGACCGGCCTCACCGCCGACGACCGGTACCTCATGGTGAACCCGTACTTCCACATGTTCGGGTTGAAGGCCGGCATCCTCGCCGCGCTGAGTGCCGGCGCCACCATGATCCCGGAGCCGGTCTTCGACGTCGACCGGGTGCTGGGCCGGGTGGCGGCAGAAGGGGTGACGGTCCTGCCGGGGGCACCGACGCTCTACCAGGGCATGCTCGATCACCCCGACCGCGACCGGTTCGACCTGTCGACGCTACGGGTGGCGGTCACCGGGGCGGCCGACATCCCGGTCGAGCTGATCCGCCGGGTCGATGCCGAGCTCCCGTTCACCGTCGTCATCACCGGCTACGGCCTGACCGAAGGGGGCACGGCCGCGGCCACGTCCCCCGGTGACGACGTCGAGACCATCGCCACGACCGTCGGGCGCCCCCGACCGGGCTTCGAGCTGCGCATCGTGGACGGCGGTGGCCGCGACGTCGAGCCGGGGCAGTCTGGCGAGATCCTGTTGCGGGGCGGGAGCATCATGGACCACTACCTCGACGACGCCGAAGCGACCGCCCAGGCCCGCTCGGCCGACGGCTGGCTGCGCACCGGCGACCTCGGGGTGGTCGACCCGGCCGGCTGTCTGCGCATCGTCGGGCGCTCCAAGGACATGTTCATCGTCGGAGGGTTCAACGCCTACCCGGCGGAGATCGAGAACGCCCTCCTCGGACACCCCGACATCAGCGAGGCGGCCGTGATCGGCATCCCGGACGCGCGCCTGGGCGAGGTGGGGATGGCCTTCGTCGTCCTACGGCCCGGCGCGGCGGTGACCGGCGACGAGATCATCGGGTGGTCCCGCGACCAGATGGCGAATTACAAGGCGCCGCGGGCGGTGGAGCTCGTCGACGACCTCCCGCGCAACGCGACCGGGAAGGTCGTCAAGGACGAGCTCCGTCGCAGGGCGGTCCACCGGGCCCCGGGGTCGCCGACGTGAGCGGACCCGGTCCCCACGGTCTGACCGCGCTGTCGGGCCTGCGGGTCGTCGAGCTCGGCGTGTGGGTCGCCGCCCCCTCGGCCGCCGCCATGCTGGCCGACTGGGGTGCCGAGGTCATCAAGGTGGAGTCCCCGACGGGCGACCCGATGCGCAACGTGTTCGGGTCGCTCGGCATCGGGGGCGACCTCCCCAATCCGGCCTTCGCCCTCGACAACCGGGGCAAGCGGAGCATCGTCCTCGACCTGCGGGACCCGGACGGGCGCGGGCACCTGGAGGAGCTCCTCGCCTCAGCGGACGTCTTCATCACCAATCTGCGGCCCGATGCCCTCGACAAGCTCGACCTCGAGGCCGAGGCGACGGTCGCCCGGCACCCGCGCCTCGTGTACTGCAGCATCAGCGGCTACGGCCTCCGGGGGGAGGACCGGAACCGCCCGACCTACGACATCGGCGCCTTCTGGGCCAGATCGGGGCTGTCGCGGCAGATGGCCGACGAGAGCGGGAACCCGTTGAACGCGCGGGGCGGCATCGGCGACCACATCACCGGGCTCGCCGCGCTGTCCGGCATCTTGGCGGCGGTCCTGGAGCAGCGTCAGACCGGGGCCGGGCGGGTGGTCGAGGTCTCGCTGCTGCGCACCGGCGCCTACGTGCTCGGATGGGACCTGGGGCTCCAGATGCTGCTCGGGAAGGTGTCACCGGCCGAGTCCCGCCACCACAACCAGTCGCCGCTGATGAATCCCTACCGGGCCGCCGACGGGAGGTGGTTCTTCTTGACCGGGCTCGAGGCCGACCGGCACATCGGCGCGGTGGCCCGGGCGCTCGGCCGGCCTGATCTGCTGGACGACGAGCGATTCTCCAGTGCCTCGGCCATCCGGCGGAACCGGACCGAGTTCATCGCCCTCCTCGACGGGATCATCTCCGAGCGTTCGCTCGCCGAGTGGGCCGAGCGGTTCGACCGCGAGGGTGTGTGGTGGGCACCGGCGCAGACGCCGGCCGAGGTCGTCGAGGACCGGCAACTGCTGGCCAACGACGGCTTCGTCGACGTGGAGGGCGGTGCCGTGCGGTCCGTCAACGGCCCGGTGACCTTCTCCGGCGTGGCCCGGCGGGACGCCGTCCGGGTGCCCGAGCTGGGGGAGGACAGCGACGAGGTGCTCGCCGAGCTGGCCGCCCGGACCCGGCGCACGACGGACTGACGGGTCCTCGGCGTCGCGAGCGGCCATCGCCTCCGCTGTCGATCCCGGTTCGCCACAAGCCTGGCCAGCCGCCCCCAAGGGGTGTCGGAAGCCGTCATCGAGCGCCATCCACCGGCCTGTCGGGGATACGGTGAACGCCGTGGATCTGCCCGAGCTACTGGTCGTGGACGCCGGAGAATGGCGAAGATGGTTGAGCGCCCATCACGTCGATTCACCAGGTGTCTGGCTGGTACTGGCCAAGAAGGGAACGGCCCATCCGACGAATGTCTCGTACGACGAGGCACTTGACGAGGCGATCTGCTTCGGCTGGATCGACGGTCAACTGGGTCGTCGTGACACGGGGACGTTCAGGCGACGTTTCACGCCTCGAAAAGCTCGCAGCCCGTGGTCTCAACGGAACGCTGCCATCGCTGAAAGGCTGATCGCCACCGGCCGAATGCATCGATCCGGCGAAGACGAGGTGCGGAAGGCGAAAGAGGACGGCCGATGGGAGACCGCCTATGCCGGGCAAGCCAGCATCGAGGTGCCGGAGGATCTTCTCGTTGCACTGGGTGCCAATCCTCACGCGAAGGCGATGTTCGAGGTGCTCACCAGTGCGAATCGGTACGCCATCCTCTACCGGCTCGGAAACGCCAGGAAGTCCGAAACCCGGTCCAGGCGCATCGACCAGTTCGTCGAGATGTTGGCCCGAGGTGAGACCATCCACCCCCAGGCTCCGAGATCACCCGAGTAGTGGTCCCACTGCTCCCAGGATGTCTTCCCCCACCGGGTCGCAGGGCCATTGCTGGCCCGACAAAGCGTCGGGCGGTTGCTCTCGCGGGAGTCTGACCCTGCTCATCTCGGAAGTGCCTCATGGTGGTGTCTGCGCGAGAAGCTTCCCGATGTAGCCGCTCGAACCGTCCGAATGATCACCTTTCAGGGCAAGGACGGCTCGACGCACAGGGTTCGCAGTTCGGAGGCTGGCATCTCTCGGATAGTGACCCGCGACGACTACCACTGACCCGAGTGCTGCCGCCCATCCGCCGATCGCCGATGATCCCTGCACCAGTTCCCATCCACCGAAGATCAGTCCGGCCAGTGCCGCAAAGACGAGGACGATGCCGATCGAACCCCAGGTGATCCTCCGCATGACTGTTCCGAATCCGAGGGCTGAATCGTCCTTGGACTTGAGGGCCCTCCTGACATCCGAATCTTGATACCCACGCCAGATGGCGACCAGCGACGCAGCCACCAGCACGCCGAAGATCGTGAGCAGGTAGGGATGGGCCTTCTTCGACGTCCAGAGGATCCAGAACATCGCGGCCGAGAAGAACAGGGAGGCGAGGGGCAGTACCGCCGTAATCAGACTCATGAAGTCGGCAACGCTCTTCGGAGTGATCTCGCGGGTCAGGTAGAGGTATGCGATCGCCCACGAAAGCAGACCGAACATGACGATCCAAGCGGCATTGAGATCGTACGAAGCGAAGTGCGCCATTCTTGCTCCTCACGGATATCCAGAGATGCCGTCGAGACAGTCCGATCAGGGTAGCCCGACGCCCATTTACCCGGTTGACCATACGGGCTGTTTCGGGCATCGGCAACGACGCTCAGCAGGCGCGCTGCGCCCACTCCGAAGGCGAAGATGCGTCCGGAATTGCCTCGGAGCGCCGTGGCAGTCGTCGCCAACGTTGCTCTTCGTTCGCGTTCGGGGCGCTCCCGAGTGGCCTCTTCCAGGATGAGCAACCAGGCCCACGCGCCCGTGGGTGGCGGCACCGCAGTACCGAATGGAGATTCCGGTTCCACCATGTCGCGATACTCGGGTCCGACCATGGCCCGCGCCGCCTCGAGTGCCGTCACGGCGACGGAGGGGTCCAACTGGTCGATCTGTCCGGCGGCCCGGGCGAGGTCCCCTCGACATGGATCCCGAACCTGCTGACTCGCCGGTGTCACCAACCCGGTTCGGGGACACCCCCCTGCGGCCCGGTCATCGCCGCGGCATCAGTGGCGCTTGCGCCGGTCATTCCTCGATTGCACCCGCTTTGCCTTCCGACTCCGACGACTGGCATCACTGTGGGCCGTGTGCCCCACCAGACTGTGGGTCGAGGGTCCCCCGGGGCTGTGGTCGGTCTGGCCCTCGTCCGTGGCCAGACCGTGGCGGCGACGGTTCATCGTTGTCACACCCCCGACGACAAGGACCACGGCGAGGATACTGAAGATCACGATGTAGAACATGGCCCATTAGACCATGGACCCCCCCGGAGATGTCCCGCCCCCGCTCCCGTGCAGCTGTCCCGTCATCCCGGCGTTCGGGCACCCCACCACCTGCCGGTCGAGGCCGACCAGTCACCTCCACCCGAGTTCTACGATCGCGGCCTGCGCCATCAGTGTCGACGGACGCACAACGGACAGTGCCCCAGAATCGGCCCGACAGGAGATCACATGACCAAGTACACGGACGACAGCTCGAACTTCGGAGCCGATGGACCCTTCTTCCACATCATTCGAGAAGGGTTGACCGGTCTCGCAGAAGGTGAGGACTACTTCGACCTGCTGGCTGACGACGTCGTCTTCGAGTACGTCGTCTCCGTGCCCGGTTACCCCCAACGGGTCGAAGGGCGGCAGAACATCATCGACCTGTACCGCGACTACGACAGTTTCATGACGGTACGCAGTGCTGACAACCTCCGGGTCTATCGAGATCCCGAAGCGTCGGTCGCGGTCCTCGAATACGAGGTCCATGGCGAAGCAGTGCAGACCGGGCGTCCCTACGACAACCGGTTCGTCTCCATCGTCACGATCGAGGATGGCAAGGTGACCCGGTGGCGGGACTACCTGGACCCGGTGGCTGTCTTCGATGCCGCAGGGTGGCCTGGAGCGCTCGGCTAGGCAGCGACGGTCGGATCGGAGCCGCTGACCGACGATCACCTTCGTACGACTGCCCGCCCGGCTGGCGATCAGGGACCGGGCCTCGACAATTCTGACCACTCCGCGACTCGTGTCGGCAACCGAACTGCAACCGTTCGAACCACAGAGCTGCTACTCGGGATCCGTAGGTCGGGACGCCGGCTCACCCTGCAGCGAAACCTGACATCAAGATGAATGTTTCGCGACATGCTGTACCTGGGGGCACAGGAGCGCGACGCTTGTCTTCCCAGTAGGAAGCCACCGGGTCGGAGGTAGGCGAATGGTGATCGACGAGGAACTAGGCAGCTGTCCTCATTGCGGTTTCCGCGATGTGCCGACGCTGATCGTGGGTAGATCGGTGGAGGTCGGTGGAGGCACGAGCTGGCGATGCCATTCATGTCACCAGACGTGGACAGATCGGCAGTACCTGCCGCTTCAGGCTTCGTAGGACGGGCGGAGGTGACCGCCTTCGCCTGTCCGTTCCGGGTCGTCGCCGCGGTTGTCCAGGAACGCCGGCATCGCGCTCGGCTTCGATGGCGGAGAATCGCCGATGTCACCGACCAGGTGGGTCGTGGTCATGACTGGGGTTGGGCGACGGGGTCAGGCCTGTTCGCGAAGACGACACACAGCGGGCGGCAGGGCTGGTCGACCGATTCGTGCCAGACGATGGATGAGAGCACTCTCGATTGCCGACAGCGGCTGCACGGAATCGACCGTGAGGTCCATGGGGATGTTCGGATCCCAGCTCGCACGTGATCGCTCCACCTGGCTCCAGTCGGGTTCGTGCCAATCAGGAATGTCCCGTCGGCGACCATCGACGCGTAACCGGTGCAGAACCGGATCGGAGCACTCGGTCATGACGACGATGAGTTGCGCTCCCTCCTCTTGCGCGAGTTCCCGCAACTCCTCGACTTGCGGCGCCCGCGCTACGCCGTCGAGGACCACGGACGAACCTCGCCGCAGTTGGGATCGAGCGAGTGCTCGAAGGAGTGACCACCCCACCAGACCGTGTCCTGGGGGTTCCATCGTGTCCATCGCGGCCTCTACCGCGGGGAACGGTCGCAATCCGCTCATGGCCCAGTCGTGGGCGATCAGGGGAGCGCCGAGCATTTCGGCGGCAAGACCGGCGACCGTTGATTTGCCGGTTCCCTGCAAGCCGGTGACGAGTACGAGGAGCGGTCGACGGGGGTTGTCCAGAGGTCCGGTCAACCCCAGATCACGGACGAGCGCCCTCGTGAGTACGCCCATCTCACCGAGTGGGAGTTCGTCGGATGAAAACCAGCCCACTTCGGAGGTCTCGTCTCCGTCCGGTCGAGGGACGCCATCTATCACGGTGGCATCGAAGGCCGTCACGACATACGACGACTGGTCGCCGTTCGGATACGACACGTGGTATTCGGGTCCCCCGAAGACACCGAGAATGCTCCCCAGTTCCACGGCCACACCGGCCTCCTCTGCGACCTCTCGCACGGCGCCCTCCTGCGGACTCTCGCCGGGTTCAACGGCGCCGCCGATGGTGGCCCAGTTGCCCGAGTCGATCAGTCGGACGAGCAGAATGCGTCCGGCGTCATCTCGCGGCAGGACAGCAGTGGACGGAAGCAGGAGAAGGTCATGCCCCACCTTGTTTCGTAGGTGGCGAACATGGGGCGAGATCACCAGTCCAACGTACCCTCGGGAGGAGATCGTGACACTCTCCCCGAGATCCGGAACAGGTTGCCCGTTCCGGTCAACCTCTGCAATATCGCTAGTCGGCAGGCGGCTCTGCCCGCTTCGAGCGCTGCATTGAACCGTTTGGTGCTGTTCGACTTCGATGCGGACGCCGTCTCGCTGCTCACGCCTCTCAGGAGTTCGCTCCCGGACGATTGGAGGGCATTCTCGAGGCCGGAGGTGTCGTAGAAGTACGCATAGCCCCCAGCGGGCGCTTGCTCGAGTTGCTGCTGGTACAACCGGCGACAAGCCGACCGAACCGACGTCGATGGCAACATTCGAGCCGTCGTCGCCGTGCTGCAAGAAGTGGCACCCGAACCGACGAAGATGATGGTGATGGCACCCACCATCATCGGCCTGGTGCCCATCGGGTGGGCGTAGTCGCCGGTCCGATGCGTCTTACTCCCAGCGTGTTCTGGGGCACCTGAATCCATTCGGAAAGGGCGTGGCCTCGTCGTCCTCGCCGGGGACTGGTGTTCCGGATCGGGATCCTTCCTACGATGAGGGAGGGCAGCCGAACGAAGGAGATGGATGGACCCGCAACCAGGATGGGACAGCCTGTTGGATATCCGGGTGGAGGAGCTCACTGAGACACGGGTCGTGGCCTATGTCGACATCGACGAGCGGCATCAACAACCCTATGGAATCGTTCACGGTGGTGTGTGGGCCTCGATCGTGGAGTCCGTCGGTAGCCACGGTGCTGCGCTCGCCGCCCGAGCGATCACCGGCCAGATGGCGGTGGTCGGTACCTCGAACTCCACCGATTTCCTCCGCCCCCATCGCACCGGCCGGGTGCAGGCGATCGGCACACCAATCTTCACCGGCCGGACGCAGCAGCTCTGGCTTGTCGAGATCGAGCGGGTGGCCGACGGCAAGATGGTGGCACGAGGGCAACTTCGACTTCAGAACTTGGCGGCGCCGCCGGATCGACGAAGCTGACGGGGGCGCGGCTCGTGACTGCCACACTCGGGCTGATCGGAGGCACCGTGTGTGCTGCCCACACCCGTTTGGAGCCCGGAGGCACGTATCCGCTCGACGGTGGAACAATCGGCGACTCATGCTTCGTCGAGGAAAGTCGAGGCGGCTGCCGTGACGAATCAGTCCCCGCCGTGGCCGAAACAGGGGCCCCGCTTCATACCTCCCGTCGATCGAGACGAACTACGGCCGGTCGATTGCCGCCTGGCAGAAGGTCATCGCCGACTGCGGTCTCGAGAGGCACATGGCGATCGTGAACCACCTCGAGTCCGAGTACGGGATGGGGCATGGACATGCCAACGCGCTCGTCGGTTGGACGTTGGCGGGAAACACGGCAGCACCCTTGGGCAATTCGCCCTGAACGAATGACGTCCCTGGCCCACCGATATGGGGCAACCTGGACCTGGCAAGTGTGGGCACACCACGGATGGTGTGGCAGGGCCGTGCCACGGGCAAACCGTCTGCTGAACTGCTGAACTGCTGAACATGAAGGACGTTCGGCATCGCTCGGCACGACCCGAGGACTTCACCTTTCTGGCGACGATGCTTGGCGAGGCCGCAGTCTGGCGCCCTGACAAGCCAACGCCGACCGCAGACCAGATACTCGACGATCCGCGCTACTCGATGTATCTCGCTGGATGGCCGAGATCGGGTGACTATGGACTGGTTGCCGAACAAGACGCACCGCTGGGCGCGGCTTGGTATCGGAGGTACACCGAGGCGAGCCATGGCTACGGCTTTGTCACCGAAGGAATCCCCGAACTGTCGATCGCAGTCATTGCGTCGCGTCGGCACGAAGGGATTGGTCGTCGGCTCCTGGTCGACCTCATCGACGCCAGCGATCGCCAGGGCTATGAAGCGCTCAGTCTCAGCGTGAGCGAGGCGAATCCAGCGCGCCGCCTCTATGAGTCAGTGGGCTTCGTCCCTGTCGAGAGGCGCGGATCGTCCTGGACGATGGTCCGATACGCCGGTCGATCACAGTGACCCTCGGCCGGTGTCAGGGGACGCGAGTACCGGGATCTACCGGACGCGTATCGGCGCCCGGTCGGACACCGCCTCGATGTCGGCCCTCGCATCCAGCTGTGACCCCGAATTCGTCGGCGATCTGGCAGACCGGGGCGTCACCCTGGCGGGCGACTCGAACCACGTCTCGACGGATCTCCGGCGGATAGGCATGGGGCATGGTCATCGTCCTTTCGAGAGGACCGAAATCCTCACCAGTCAGATGGAGACAAGACCTTCGGCAGACTCGACTACGACGGGGTCGGAAGGTGTTGCGAGCGCGATTCCCACTCCCAGGCGGTCACCCACCCTTAGGTCCAGGTCATCGGGAGCATCGGGGGGCCCGTGGCACCATTCGCTCTAGTGTCCTCGAAATGAGAACTGATGGCGCGGCCCGTCACCCGGACTCGGACAAGGACCAGGAGCGGTGGCGCCCGTGATCGACCTCGGTGTGATCACGCCGGTGGTCACGCTTCTGCCCAAAGCCCACGCCCGGTGGGAGCGCGACGGTACGATCGACGATGTGGTCCGCATCGCCCGGGCCGCCGACGAGCTCGGCTACCACCACCTCACCTGCAGCGAGCACGTTGCCGTTCCGGTCGAGGCTGCCGCAACCCGCGGGGGTCGGTACTGGGACCCGGTGGCCACACTGGCCTACCTCGCCGCGGTCACCGACCGAATCCGCTTGGCGTCCAGCGTCGTGGTCCTCGGCTACCACCACCCGCTGGCCGTGGTGAAGCAGTACGCCACCCTCGATCGGATGTCGGGGGGTCGGGTCGTGCTCGGGGTGGGGATCGGCTCGCTGACCGAGGAGTTCGAGCTGCTGGGCGCCCACTTCGCCGACCGGGGAGACCGGGCTGACGATGCCCTGCGGGCCATCCGCGCCGCGCTCCCGACCGACCGCCCGACCTGGGACGGCCCCTACTTTCGTTGGTCCGACGTCGTGGTCGAGCCAACCGCTGTCCAGAACCACCTGCCTATATGGGTGGGAGGCCGGTCGGCCCGGTCGCTCCGGCGGGCCGTGGAGCTTGGCGACGGGTGGGCACCCTTCGGGTTGGCACCGGAGGAGATCGGCGCGCTCGTGGCCGACGCCAGAACCGGGGACGCGTGGGCGGCCCGCGACCGCCCCCTCGACCTCGTGCTCCAGAGCAAGCGGGCCTTCGACCCGTCAGGCCACCCCGACGCCGCCCGCCTCGAGGTGGACGCCCTCGTCGAGGCCGGCGCCACCGCGCTGTCCCTCCGATTCGTGCACCATTCGCCAGACCACTACATCGAGCAGCTCGCCGTCATGGCCGAGCTGGTGGGCTCGATCACCTGAGCGATCGCCGGCCGTTGGGCGGGCCCCACGCGGATGCGCCGCGGTGACGTCAAGGTAGGTGCCGGTCCCACTCGCCGGCGACGACGCGCTCGAAGGGTCCAGCCAGGAGCGGAGTCCTCGACCCGTCGGCCCACCGCCGGGCCAGGATCGGCCTCAGGCCAGCGGCCACATCGACCGGAGCATCGTCGACGTAGCAGACGGTCAGGACGAGCCCGGCGGTCGACGCCATCACGGGGTGCCGGGGCTCCGCTCCGCTGTACGCCCAGGCGCCGAACACGCCGGGCGCCCCGACTAGTTCCTCGAGATTGATCGTGTCTGCCGCTCCCGTCGGAGTCAGCTGTTCCACCAGTAGGTAGGCGCCCGCGGCAGGTCGCCACGGCGCGACGGCGGCACCGACGAGGATGCGGTCGGCGACGGCAGTGCCGATCAGATCCCACCCCCCGACCTGCACCCGGGGTAGGCGCATCGACATCCGACCGATCCCGCCGAGGGCCGTCCCGAGGGGAAAGAAATTCGCCAGGGCGGCGTCTACCGGCTCGGCGAAGAGGTACTGCACGACATGGTCCACGGCGTCGTACGGCGCCGTGGTTGCGGCACGGGCGGCCCGGCAGGCGGGCGTCGACACCCACCGTTGACCGAGCCGCAGGCCAACCAAGCGGTACTGCTCGGGCAGGTGGTCGAGCATGTGCCACCGCAGGTACTCGGCGTCGAGCCCTTCGGTGTGGCGCGACGAGAGCGAGACCACCGCGGCAACCGCATCCCCATTCCCGAAGGCGGCGATGCGGGGGTCGGCATCGCTGGGTGTGCCCACGGCACCGTCCCTCGTACCGGCAAGTTCCCACCTGTCCATCTTGGCTCCCCCGATGTGCCCGTCCAGTGTAGAACCGGGGCGTCCGGGAGCAGGGGTTTGTGCACGGTGGATTGACCCTTGATCATTCAGGGACCATCGTCGGGGCTGTCTGTGCTCTCTGTCTGTCTCCCATGCACAGCTTCAGCAGCGATGTCTTCGACTTCGACGGTGACGCCCAGACCGGTCCAGTAGGCGTGGGCGTTGGCCAAGCCAGGCAAGCGCCCGGTCACTCGCCGGTCGTAGTACTCCCAGAGTGATCGACGATGCTGTTCTCGTCCGTCGGGCGATTCTCCGATCACCGACCAAAGCGAATCACCGGGGATTGGCACGCAACCATGTTTGCAGCTTCTCGAAGCGACCAGTCCGCACTTGCCTCCGAAGAGGATTGGATCAATGGCGGTTAGTCCTTGGCAGGCGCGACCCGGTCGATAACCGGCGCCGAGCCGGTGTTGTGGGACAGGTGGACGTACGCTCGAACATGACCCGATCGGTGGTCGAGATTCTGCAACTCGTCGAGATCTTGGCACACAGGCTGACGGAGCCCGTCGACGATGCGATGCGTGCGGGCGGCTGGCGTGAAGAGCGCCGTCAGAATGAGCGGGGCTTTGGAACAGCCTGCCTCCGGGATCAGATTGATCGATGACTTGCCGCCTAAGTCCGAACGACCGTGGGACATGAACCGAGGTCTGGATTCCTCGGATATCCACGGCGCCGGCCCCTATGACGAGCTTCTGGCCCTTGGGCGCTCGCTACGGCAAGCCCCTTGACTGGCATCGGTTGGCTACAACGACGAGGAGACGTAGTGTTCACTCTCCCGGTCTTTGTTGGCAGGTCCGCGTCAACTGGCACTTGCGACGGCAGAATGGCGACAGGCGAGCACGCCGCCGGTTCATTACGGGGAGCGGGGATCAGGGACCATGACTGAGACATCGGAATCCGCCTGGCCCAGCGAGTCCGCTGCCGCCCCGATGCAGGCAGCCGAGGTGGCGACCCCCGAAAGCGACGCCACGGTGACCCCGGCGCCTTCGTTCCCCCCCGACAGCTCGGGGAATAGAGCCGCGTGGGTTGGCGGCGTACTCCTCCTCATCATCGTCGTAGGGCTCCTCATCGCCTTCATCGGCGCGCTCCGCCATTGGTTCGCGCTGCACACGGGTACTCTTCATGGCGGACCAGATGTGTATTACAACTTCTGGTCCGGGTTCGGCTCCGACCTCGGAGAGGCCACCCTGATCAGTGCCGTGTGCGTTGGTGTCTACACCGGCGTACGGAAGGTGAACTGCCACACAAAGGGTTGCTGGAGGATCGGCCACCATGCCCTCGAGGGGACGCCCTTCATCCTCTGCAAGCACCATCACCCGGATGTGCCGAACCACGGTGCGACACACGAGCACATTCTTGCCCAACATCACCGGTTCAAGATCGAAAGGGCAGCCGAAAAGAACGGCTCTCCTGACACTTCCATGGGCCCCCTGACCGCCCCCTGACGCGAGCAACGCCAGCCCCCGCCTACGTTTTCGGACTGTTCGAAGGTTCGAAGGCGCAGCAAGGAGGATGGCGTGCTCGGTGCCAACGTATGGCGTCGCGTGCTCGGTGTCGACCGGGCGACGGTGATCGAGGAGATCGACGTCGACGTGGAGTCCGAAACCGTGGTGGTCCACGTGCGGCCGCGGCGTGCGACCAAGCGCCGATGCGGGCGCTGCGGGAGACGGGCTCCCGGCTATGTCCAGGGAGAGGGACGCCGCAACTGGCGGGCGCTCGATCTCGGAACCATGCAGTGCTTCCTCCAGGCCGACTCCCCGAGGGTGAACTGTCCCGAGCACGGCCCGACCGTCGCCCAGGTGCCCTGGGCCCGCCACGGTGCCGGACACACCCATTTCTTCGACGACCAGGTGGCCTGGCTGGTCACCTACACCGCCAAGTCGACGGTCTGTGAGCTGATGCGCATCGCTTGGCGGACCGTCGGTTCGATCATCGACCGGGTAGTGGCCGACGGGAGGGCCGCTCACGATCCATTCGATGGCCTCACCCGCATCGGGATCGACGAGATCAGCTACAAGAAGGAGCACCGCTACCTGACCATCGTTGTCGACCACGATTCGGGTCGCCTTGTCTGGGCGGCGGTCGGACGGGACAAGGCGACCCTCAACGGCTTCTTCGACCTGCTGGGCGAGGAACGGTCCGGACGGGTCTCTCTGGTCAGCGCCGATGGAGCCGGATGGATCGCCACGGTGGTGGCCGAGCGGGCGCCGAACGCCATCCTCTGCATCGATGCCTTTCATGTGGTGCAGTGGGCCACCGACGCCCTGGACGAGGTGCGTCGCCAGGTGTGGAACGAGGCGAGGGGGGCGGCATGTCCGGTCATGCCAATCAGCTGAAGGGCTGCCGCTATTCTCTGTGGCGGAACCCCGAGGACCTGACCCCTCGACAAGCGGGCAAGCTCGCCTGGATCGCCAAGGTGAACACCAAGCTCTACCGGGCCTACCTGATGAAAGAGCAGCTGCGCCTGGCCATCAGGAAGAAGGGCGTGCTCGCCCTCGCCATGCTGGACGGCTGGCTGGACTGGGCCCAGCGTTGCCGGATCCCGGCCCTCGTCGAGCTCGGCCGCAAGATCAGGAAGAACATCGACGGCATCGAGGCGGCCATGCCCAACGATCTGTCCAACGCCCTGATCGAGTCGACCAACACCAAGATCCGCGTGCTCCACCGCATGGCCTTCGGCTTCGCCAAACCCGAGTACCTGATCGCACTCGCCCTGCTCGACCGCGGTGGCTACTGCCCTCCGCTGCCGGGTCGTTCACCGCTTGCGCTTGCGGCTCTTGCCTGACGACCGGGACGGTGTCCCCGGAGGTGTGAACCGGCCGGAAGCGACCCGGCGCCCGGCGGGCATGACGCCCTTGCCCAAGATGGCGTCCCGCTCAGCCCGGGGTCGGGCATTGAAGCGGGCCATGAACGCCTCGACTGCGGCAGGGTCGCCAGGCGACACGCCTTCGCTGGCCGCTTCGGTCCAGAGCCGCTTGCCGAAGCTGTATCGGGACGAGTCGGCCATGTTCGCCCGGAACTCGGGTGCGATCTCGTCCAGGAAACCGCAGAGCACCTCGGGGGACTCGCTCTCCTCGTCGAGCAGCTCGGTCTCGGCGAGGAACGTGAGGAAGGTCTTCGTCTCGGCCAGGATCACGTCGAGTTCGTCGGCCTCGGCCATCACCTTGGCCGGGTAGAGCTCCAGGTAGACCTCATAGAGGTCCCGGCGTCTCCAACGGGTGAGGTGGTGATCCACATAGGCCCACTTGTAGTGGAGCAGGCCTTCGGGACCGTTGGCCTCAACCTCGAGTCCCTTGTCGCCCGCCCATGCAGCGAACCGTCTCTTCAGCTCGGCGTTCGCCGCTTCATAATCATCCTCGTCCTCGGGCTCCCAGGTTTTCGGTTCCACCGCACCATCTTCGCCGAAAGCGAGCCGCCATCCTCACGCTTCACGTCGAGACGCAGAATTGACCCACGGATCAGTCAGGAGAGCCAGAAGAACGCCTGAGCTTCGTTCGGCGTCGCGAGCACCGGCGCAGCATCGCAACGATCATCGGTTAGCCACGATCATTGTTTTGCGGGGCATCTTCGGCACCCGCCGTTGCTGCCGGACGGCGACTCGGGGTGCCGGGTTGACGCGGAAGTGAACAGTATTCATGATATGAACATGATTCAGAGATCCGAACGGAGGCAGCGGACCCATTCAACCCGCCGCGACGCCTTCCTCGAAGCGACCCGCCAGCTGATCGAGGAGCGAGGCATCGAGGCGCTGACGATAAAGGCGGTGGCCGACCGGGTCGACGCCGCCGTAGGCACCCTCTACACCTACTTTCCGTCGAAGGGCGCCCTGGTCGCCGCCCTGCAGGTCGAGGCCATCGAACGGCTCGACGCGGCGTACGCGTGGGCGGCCGATCGGCTGGATCTCGACCTGGCTGCCCGAAGTGTCGACGTCGACACTTCGGCGCTGGCCAGGCTCGTGGCCTTCGGCCGCTCGCTCATTGCGGTCACCGAGGTGCTTCCTCAGGAATTCCGGCTACAGCAGCGGCTCCTGAGTGCCCAGGTCGAATACGAGGATCGCGATCTCGGACTGGTGGCACCGGTGGCGTTCGCCCTGCTGGCTCGGCCCGAGCGGCTCCTGCGTGATGCGTCGGCGCTCGGTCTCATCGACGAGGGGGACGAGTTCGACCGGACCATTGCCTGGGTGGCCGGCATCAACGGCGTGATCACCCTGGGTTCGCTCACCTGGCCGGGCGCAGAGGGATTCGATCCGACGTCCCTGGCCGACATGCTCCACCTCGACCTGCTCCGGGGCTGGGGCGCCGACCCCGAGCTGCTCGCCGCAGCCGATGCGTGCGCGCCGCTCGGCCACATGGCAATGTTCCTGCGTGGGTTCCGTCGATGAGGCCCGTCCTCGTCCTCATTGCCGCCTTCGTCGGAGGCATGGTCCTCTGGACCCTCTCCGAGTATGTGCTCCACCGGTGGTTCCACATCGCTCGTGGCTCCAACCTGGCCAGCAAGGAGCACCTCGAGCACCATGCACGTCGGCGCTACCTGGTGAATGCCCTCAGCTGGTTGTCCTGGGCGGGTGTTCTGGTCGTCGGGCTCGTCGCAATCCCGCTGGTCGCCTGGACCGTGCTCCCGGTCCCCCGGGCAGTCGCGCTCGGTGCCGGGTGGGTGACGGCGTACTTCGCCTACGAGTTCATCCATGCGGCAGACCACCTGTGGGCTCCCCGCACCGCCTACGGCCGTTGGGCCCGTCGCAGCCACTTCCACCACCACTTCGGTGCGCCGCTGCGCAATTACGGAGTCACTAGCCCGTTCTGGGACAAGGTCTTCGGGACCTACGAAAGGCCGATGCAGGTGACCGTTCCGCGGCGGATGGCCATGGTGTGGCTCCTCGACGACACGGGCGAGGTCCGTCCCGAGCACCGGTCGACCTATGCAGTCCGGGGGACCCGGACCGAGATCGGGCCCGACGAGATCGGCCGGGCCCTGGCCAACCAGGCGCCCACTGCTTGAACGCCTGCGCGTACAAAGGATGCGCGACTGGTGGTCTTCATTCCGTTCGAGTCAGGTTCGGTAATTCCAATTGCCTCATGTTGGGCGTGCAAGTGGGTCCGATCGGGGACCGAGTCTCACTCCAGAGGCGCGACACCGAACCGGCGGTCGGTCACCTCTGTGACGTCGCCTGTCGATAGGCTCGATCCCCGAAGAGATGTCATGGGTTCATCGAGAAGCAGCCGAGAGTCAGATGCCTGAGACCTTTGCGACCGGCATACAGATGGGCGAGTCGCCCCGCTGGCATGACGGCCGGTTTTGGATGTGTGACTGGCTCGCTGGCGAGATCCTGGTATTCGACGTCGACGGGGGCCGTGAAGTCGTGGCCAGAATCGAAGGCTTGCCCTTCTCGATCGACTGGCTACCCGACGGTCGTCTCGTTGTCACCACGGGTGGAGGATTGGTGGTCGGGCCAGATCTGCAGCCCTATGGGGCGCCGGGTCAGCCGTTCAACGAGATCGTGATCGACGCTACAGGTCGCGCCTGGGTCGACATGCCGGGTTCGATGCCCTGGGAGGCGCGCAAACCAGGGATCGTGACGCTGGTGATGCCAGACGGGAGTAGTCGTCAAGTCGCGGATAACGTTTGGTTCCCCAATGGAATGGTGATCCTCCAGGACGACACACTGGTGGTTGCCGAATCCCACGCCGATCGACTCACGGCCTGGACGATCACCGAACAGGGTGGGCTGGTCGATCGTCGGGTTTGGGCGGACCTCGGCCCTGGATCCGCGCCCGACGGCATCTGTGTCGATGACGAAGGGGCGATCTGGTATGCCAGTGTCCCCGAACAGCGCTGTACGCGAATCGCGGAAGGCGGTGAGGTGCTCCAGTCGATCGACGCCGATCGTGGCTGCTTTGCGTGCATGCTTGGCGGTGAGGACGGCCGGACACTTTTCATCGTTGCCAACCACTACGCGGCGGAGGGGACGTCGGACGGGATCGTGCTGATCGAGCGGGTTGCCGTCGGACGTGCCGGACGTCCGTGACACTCCGCCAGATCGCCTTTGAGGTCACTGGATCCAGCCGCTGCCGTCCCTCACGAGTCCGCCGTGGATGCCACCCTGTCCGGTATCTGGGTCCACACTTGCGGCGCCGGGCGATTCCGGTGTCGTCACATAGGTCCCTGAACCGGCGTTAGGGGCACCCCGTTCCACCCATCCGTGGCCACCCAGTCACCCAGCGAAAACTTTCGGTAAACAGAAGGTGAATGTGATTGCTGGCAGTGTTGCTCGGTGCTTAGCTTCATCACAGTCGGTGACGGCGGACGTGCGGACCGCACCCCCAAGAAACGGGAAGAGAGGCCCATGGGTCGAATCAAGGTGGGTCTACGGACGGTACTGGCGGGGTCCATGCTGTGTGCCGGGGTTGGCGTTGGATTGGTATTCGTCGATTCCCTGCCTGCCTCGGCGATATCGGTGGTCACAAACTACGGCGTAGGCAACGGTCCCGACGGCGTTTCCGACGACGGCATTCACGTCTGGGTGGCGAACTCTTCCGACGACACGGTGACTGAGCTGGACCCCTCGACCGGTGCGGTGGTCAACACCATCGACGTGGGCAGCAGCCCGGAGGCCATCTCATCCGACGGTACCCACGTTTGGGTGGCGGACTGGAGCGGCCTCTCGGTGACTGAACTGGATGCTTCGACCGGAGCGGTGGTGAACACAATCGATATGGGCTACGAGCCCGAGGGAATCTCCTCGGACGGAACTCACGTCTGGGTTACGGGCGGCGCAGAGTCGCCGGGCGGCGACGGTACGGTGACTGAGCTCGACGCCTCGACCGGTGCGGTTGTCAAGACCATCGACACGGGGGTCTTCCGTGCTGCCTTCGGCGTTTCCTCTGATGGCACCCATGTCTGGGTAGCAAACCCGCTTGGCGAAACGGTGACCGAGATCAACGCGTCGGACGGATCGGTCGTCCAGAACATCGATGTGGGTGGCGAACCGTGGGGAATCTCTTCGGACGGAACTCACGTCTGGGTGACGAACAACGCCAACAGCAATACGGTGACCGAACTGTCCACTCTCTTCGGATTGGTCGTCAATACCATCGACGTGGGCAGCCATCCCGAGGGCATCTCCTCCGACGGTACCCATGTCTGGGTGACGAACTCAGCTGACGCCACGGTGACCGAACTCGACGCCTCGACTGCAGTTTACGCCGACGGAACCCTGGCGGCCAGCACCATCGGAGTGGGTAACAGTCCCACGGACATTTCCTCCGACGGTACCCATGTCTGGGTGACCAACCTCAATGGCAACAACATGTCCGAAATCGGCGGCCTGAGCTTTGCCGTTGTCCTGCCGAGTCCCCCAACGCTCGCCATCACTCCGGGAACGGTCTATGTGCCGGTTGACCTTCAGGTAGCCAACGTTGATGCCAGCGCCAGCCCCTACGCGACCACCCTGAAGTGGGCTAAGGGCACCGTCGTCGCCCCGGCCACCGCTCTCCCCAAGGGCCTTAAGCTCTCTTCAGGTGGGGTTCTGTCGGGAACGCCGAGCAAGAGCCTGAGCGCTGGTCCGAGTTCGGTTTCGGTGAAAGTCACCGAGACGGTGACCACCCTCAATAGCAAAGGCAAGCCGGTCAAGACCAAGACCACGATCCAGGCCACAATCCCCCTGATTATCTCCTGAGCCAGAGTCTCAGGTGGGGCTGCAAGGGTGCCCCCGAGGTGCCAGGTTGGGGGCAGTGGATATAGCCAGGACGATGCTGGCCGATTCGCTTGACACGCTCTCTTCCGGACCGACGACGGGTCGGCCGGGTCACCGGTCGGTCGGTGGTCGGGTCAGTCGTCCTCACGGGCCCGTGCCAGGAGGCCCCGGGCGATGACCAGGCGCTGGATCTCGTTGGTGCCTTCGCCGATGACCATCAGTGGCGCGTCCCGGAAGTACCGCTCGACGGGCAGGTCGACCGTGTAGCCCATGCCCCCGTGGATCCGCATGGACTCGGTGGCCAGCTCGAGCGCCGTCTCGCTGGCGAAGAGCTTGGCCATGCCGGCCTCGACGTCGCAGCGGAGCCCTGCGGCCTTGCGTTCGGCGGCGTTCCTGGTGAGCAGGCGAGCCGCCTCGAGGTGGGTGGCCATGTCGGCCAGCTTGAGCTGGATGGCCTGGTGCTCACCGATCGGCTTGCCGAAGGTCTCTCGCTCTCGGGCGTAGGAGAGAGCAGCGTCGAAGGCGGCCCGCGCGACGCCCACGGCCCGGGCCGCGATGTTGATGCGTCCGACCTCGAGCACCCCCAGGATCTGGGGCAGCCCGCGCCCGGCCTCGCCGATGAGGTTGGCGGCCGGAATGCGGTGGTCGACGTAGGACATCTCGACGGTCTCGACGCCCCGGTAGCCCAGCTTGCCGACATGCTTGCCGACCGAGATCCCCCCGGACCGCGGGCCGGGCTCCTTCTCGACGATGAATGCGGAGATCCCCTCCTCGGTTCGGGCGGCCAGGGCGACGATCCCGGCCCGCTCGCCGTTGGTCACCCAGGCCTTGGTCCCGTTGACCACGAACTCGTCCCCGTCCCGCGACGCCCTGCAGGAGATGTTGCGGGTGTCGCTGCCGGCGTCCGGTTCCGACAGCGACAGTGCGCCGCGCCGGTCGCCGTAGGCCATGGTGGGGAGCCAGCGTTGCTTCTGCTGCTCGCTGCCGTGCGTCATGATCAGCGTGGCCGCCATGGTGTGGGTGTTGATGACGCCGGTCAGGCTCATCCAGCCGTAGGCCAGCTCCTCGATGACGCCGATGTAGGTCGACAGGTCGAGGCCGAGGCCGCCGTAGGTCTCGGGGATGGTCACGCCGAAGAGTCCGAGCTCGCGCATCTGGTCCACGATGTCGGCCGGATAGGCGTCGTCGTGCTCGAGGGCGGACGCCACCGGGATGACCTCGTTGGCGACGAATCGGCGGACGGTGTCGATGATCTCGCGTCGGACCTCGGGGTCGGTGGGAGCCGTGGCGACTGGTGCTGACGGCTCCGGGGTCATGGTGGAGAACGTTACATTCCACTGGTGTTGACGTCGATCTCCCGGACGAGAAGAATCTTTCCGATGCCCGCCCTGATGCACGATGCGCTGCACCGGGCCGCAGAGCGGTTCGGGGATCGTGACGCCGTGTTGGCGGGCGATGTCCGGTGGTCCTTCCGTGACCTGGACGACGCCAGCACCGACTTCGGGCGCCGTCTCCGCTCCCGCGGGATCCGCCCCGGCGACCGTGTGGCCTTGATGACATCGAACCGTCCGGAGTTCGTGGTGGCGATCCACGGCATCAGCAAGATCGGTGCGGCGGCCGTGCTCCTCAGCCCGGCCTGGAAGGCCGTCGAGACCGCTCATGCCTTGGAGCTGACCGGTCCCGTCCACGCGGTTGCCGACGGGCCCGCCGTCGAACTGCTGGGTGGGATGCTCGGTAGGGACCGCGTCGTCGACCTCGACCACCTGGAGGCGACCGACCCCGTCGACGCCCCTTCGTCTTACGTCGCAATGGATGACGTGGACGAGGTGGTGCTGGTCTTCAGCTCGGGCACCACCGGACTGCCCAAGGCGGTCCGCCACACCCACCGCACGATGGGCTGTGCCACCGCGGACTGGTGTGCCACGCTCGGTCTCGGCCCGGACGACCGGTTCCAGGTGGCGACGCCGCCCTCGCACATCCTCGGCCTGCTCAACCTGTTGGCCGCTGCGTCGGCCGGGGCCACCGTCCGCCTGCACCGGCGTTTCGACCTCGACGAGGTCCTGGAGCGCATCGAGGCCGAACGGATGACCCTCGAGATGGCCGTGGCCCCGATCGCCCTGGCCATGGCCAACCATCCGGACCTCGAGCGCTACGACCTCTCGTCGTTGCGCTACATCATGTGGGGGGCGACGCCGGTCAGCGAGCACGTCGCCGGGGTGGTGACCGAGCGGACCGGGGTGCGGTGGCTCCCGGCCTACGGGGCCAGCGAGGTCCCGGTCATCGCCTGTAACCCGGTGCACGACCCGGGGTCGTGGAGGCTCGATTCGGCCGGCCTCCCACCCGAGGGGGTGGAGCTACGGGTCGCCGACCTCGTCACCGGCGAGGTGCTGCCTCCGGGGGGCATCGGCGAGATCCAGGTGTCGAGCCCGTCGGTGATGGCCGGCTACCTCCCCGAGGAGGAGTCGGCGGGCGCCTTCGCCGACGGGTGGTACCGCACGGGGGACGTGGGCTGGCTGGAACCCGGGGGATGGGTCCACCTGACCGACCGCTCCAAGGAGATGATCAAGGTCAACGGGTTCCAGGTGGCGCCGGCCGAGGTCGAGGAGGTCCTGCGCGGCCATCCGTCGGTCCTCGACTGTGCGGTCTTCGGTCTGGCCGACGAGCGGGCGGGTGAGGTCCCGGTCGCGGTGGTGCAGGTGGACCCGGACCGGACCGCCACCGCCGAGGAGATCCAGGAGCTGGTGGCCGGCTCCCTGGCCACCTACAAGCAGGTCCGGCACGTGGTCTTCGTCGACGCCATCCCCCGGCTGCCCTCGGGCAAGGTGCTGCGGCGCACCCTGCGCGACGAGTGGACGCCGATCCTGCTGGCGCCGCGCGGGCACGGCTGATGGATGTCCGCCTCTCGCCCGAGCAACAGGCGCTCCGCGACTCGGTGGCCCGGGTGGTCGACCACCTCGGGCCGGGCACGGTGCGCGACCTCGACGACATCGAGCGTTCCGCCAAGCTCGACGCCGCGGTTTCCGCTGCGGGCTGGCGCGAGCTGCGGGTACCGCTGGAGGGACGGGCACCCCTTGCGTCCGGGGTCGAGGCCGCGGTGGTCGCGGAGGAGCTCGGCCGGGGGCTGGCCGACACGGCATTCCTCGGGCCGACGCTGGCCGCCGAACTGCGGAGGCTGGCCGGCGCGCCGCCGGCAGGTGCCACCGAGACGGTCGCGTTGACCGGATCGCTGGCCGCGGCGGCAGTGGCGGCCCCCGGGGCGCCCCCGGGCGCCGTCGCCCCCGACGCCCGGGGGGCGACCGCCGCCCTGGTGCTGGTGCCGGACGGAACGGGTCACCGGTTGGCATCGGTCCCGTTGGGTCCGGCCGGCCCCGGCACCGACCTGACCCGGCCCGGGGCCGTCGTGGGGCCGGGGCCCGCGGTGCCGGTCGAGGGACCGGGCACGCGGCCGCTGACCGGGGACGCGATGACGACGTGGACGGCGCTCGGTCTGGCGCTCGACTGTGCCGACCTCGTCGGGGTGATGCGGGGCGCGGTGGACCTGGCCGTCGGGTACGCGTCCCAGCGTCGCCAGTTCGACCGGCCCATCGGCTCGTTCCAGGCGGTGCAGCACCTGCTGGCCGACGCGTACGTGCTCATGGAGGGATCACGGAGCGTGGCCCTACACGCCGCCTGGTCGGTCGACGCCCTCGAGCCCGGCGACGCGCTGGCCGCCGCCGCCGTCGCCAAGGCGTACTGCGCCAGGTCGGCGCGCACGGTGTGCGAGTCCGTCATCCAGGTGCACGGGGGCATCGGCAACACCTGGGAGTGCCTGGCCCACGTGTTCTTGCGGCGGGCGCTCCTGTCCACCGACGTGCTGGGCGGTGTGGGGGCGAGCCTCGACCGGGTCGTCGCACACCACGGGATCGGAGGTGGCCGTGGACTTCGGTGACGCTCCCGAGGAGGCCGGGTTCCGCCTCCGGTTACGGGCCTGGCTCGAGCTGCACAACCCGGGCCTCCCGGCCTCGTCGACCGACGACGAGTACTGGTCCGGGCAGGCGGCGTGGCACCGGTCGCTCTACGACGCCGGCTTCTTCGGCGTCACCTGGCCCGTGTCGATCGGCGGGCAGGGCCTCCCGAGCGTCTACGACGTCATCGTCGACGACGAGCTCGCCGCCGCCGGGGCCCCGCCCCGGCCCAGCCTGGGCTATCTGGTCGAGGGCATCCTCGAGCACGCCGACGAGGACGTGCAGGCCCGCTTCCTCCCCGGCATCGTCAACGGCCGGGACCGCTGGTGCCAGGGTTTCAGCGAGCCCGACGCCGGGTCCGACCTGGCGTCGCTGCGCACCCGGGCCGATCGGGACGGGGACGAGTACGTCATCACCGGGCACAAGGTGTGGACGAGCTACTCCGACGACGCCGAGTGGTGCCTGGTCCTGGCCAGGACCGACCACGAGGTGGCCCGGCACCAGGGGATCTCCGCCTTCGCACTCCCGATGGGCCAGCCCGGCGTCGAACAGCGGCCCCTGCCCATGATCAACGGGATCACCAAGGAGTTCGGCGAGGTGCTCTTCGACGCCGCACGGGTGCCCGCCGCCAACATGATCGGTCGACCGGGGGAGGGGTGGCCGCTGGCGATGACCATCGTGAGCCACGAGCGGGAGCCACACGAGCTGGGGTTCGCCGGTCGTTACACCAAGCAGGTGAAGGACCTGGTGGCCGACGTGCGCGGCGACCCCGGGGCCTACGGCACGGAGCAGGTCCGCGATCTGGCGTGGGCTATCGTCGAGTCGGAGATGCTGCGGCTGCACGTACGTCGCCGGCTCTCCGACCGTCTCGACGGGATCGTGCACGGACCGGAGGGATCGGTGGACAAATTGCTCATGACCGGGACGGAACAGACGGTCGGGCATGCCGCACTCTCGATCGGCGGCGCCCGGGGCACCGGACCCGACGACACCCTCATGAAGGTGTACCTCTACAGCCGGGCCCAGAGCGTGATGGGTGGGACCTCCCAGATCCAACGCAACCTGGTGGCCGGCCGGATCCTGCACCTCCCCGCGTCATGAGCGCCTACCGGCTCACCGAGGAGCTGCAGGTCGAGGACGACGGGCCGGTCCGGATCGTCCGGATGAACAGGCCCGAACAGCTCAACGCCACCAATCACGGGCTCCACCGGGGGCTGGCCGAGCTGTTCCCCCAGATCGACGCCGACACCGGGGCCCGTGCGGTCGTCCTCACCGGCAACGGCCGGGCCTTCTCCGCGGGCGGCGACTTCGCCTACCTCGACGAGCTCTCGAAGGACGGATCGCTCCGCCAGGAGACCCTCGCCCACGGCCGCCAGATCGTGACCGGGATGGTGCGGTGCCGGGTGCCCGTCGTGGCCGCCGTGAACGGACCCGCGGTCGGGCTGGGCTGCAGCCTGGTCGCACTGTCGGACATCGTCTACATGGCCGAGAGCGCGCACCTGGCCGATCCGCACGTCATGATCGGGCTGGTTGCCGCCGACGGGGGCCCGGTCACGTGGCCGCTCTTGACCAGCCTGCAGCTGGCCAAGGAGTACGCCCTCACCGGCGACCGGATCCCGGCCGGACGGGCCGCCCAGATGGGGCTGGTCAACCACGTGTGCCCGGACGACGCCGTCCTCGAACAGGCCCTGGCCTGCGCCCACCGGATCGCGCGGCTGCCCCGCCAGGCGGTGGAGGACACCAAGCGCATCCTCAACCTCCACCTCGAGCGGGCGGTCGTGGCCACCCTGGACTTCGCGCTGGCCGCCGAGGACCGGTCGTTCACGTCGCCCGAGCTGCGTGCCAACCTCGACCGGTTCCTCGCCCCCCGCGAGGAGCGCTAGGAGCGTGGGTCAGAACTTGCAATTGACGAAGTAGTCATCTGATTCGCGATTTGGCGGTGGGTCAGCAAGAATTCTGGACATGGCAACCGACCCCGCCGAGGACGTGCTGTTCGA
>JBEKRV010000005.1:0-111750 GCA_049517675.1 Acidimicrobiales bacterium | reverse complement strand
AGCTTCATCAAGGGCGGGCTCAACGACATCTCCATCACCCGCACCTCCATCGACTGGGGCGTGCGCGTCCCGTGGGACGAGGAGCACGTCTTCTACGTCTGGTACGACGCGCTGATCAATTACGTCACGGCCATCGGCTACGGCGAGGACCCGGAGCGTTTCGACGCCTGGTGGCCGAGCGTCCACCACCTCATCGGCAAGGAGATCATCCGGTTCCACTGCGTCTGGTGGCCGGCCATGTGCATGGCCGCCGGGATCGACCCGCCGGCCCACGTCCAGGTCCACGGCTGGCTGCTCCTCGGCGGCGACAAGATGTCCAACTCCAGTGTCAACCGGATCACCCCGGCAGAGCTCGCCGCCGAGTACGGCGTGGACCCGCTCCGCTATCACCTGCTGCGGGACATCCCGCTCGGGAGCGACGGGGAGTTCTCGGCCGAGGGGATCTCGGCCCGCTACAACTCGGACCTCGCCAACAACCTCGGCAACCTCCTGTCGCGGGTGGCGACGGTGGTCGGGTCGAAGTGCGGGGGCGTGGGCCCGGCACCAGACGCCGGGAGCCGCCTGGCCGGGGTGGCCGCCGAGGTACTGGCCGAGACGTCGGCGGCGTGGGAGGCCGGCGCCCCCCACCTGGCCCTCGAGTCCACCTGGCGGCTGATCCGGGAGACCAACGCCGAGTTGGAGGTGGCCGAGCCCTGGAAGGCCGAGCCCGGACCGGCGGTCGACGCCGTGCTGGGCAGTGCGCTCGAGGTCCTGCGCATGGTGTCCATCCTCGTGGTCCCGGCCATGCCGACCGCGGCCGGCGAGATCTGGCGGCGGATCGGGCTGGCGGGCGACCCGGCCGACCAGCGGCTTCCCGGTGCCGGTGCCTGGGGCGGGTACCCCGGCGGCCTCCCGGTGGAGAAGGGCGCCCCGCTCTTCCCCCGGCGCAAGGACTGAGGCGTTCCCGTGGTCGACGCCGTGCTCGAGTGGTTCGACTCCCACTGCCACCTGCAGGACGAGTTCGACGACCGGCAGGGCGACGGACCGGTCGAGCCGCACGCCGACCGCCTGGCCGCCACCCTCGCCCGTGCGTCCGAGGCCGGTGTCACCCGCCTGGTGTGTGTGGGCACCGGTGCGGCGTCGTCGACCGAGGCGGTCGCACTGGCCCGAGCGCTCCGGCGCCCGGGTGGCCCGGCGGCCGCCGAGGGCGTGACCATGTGGGCGACCGTGGGCCTGCACCCCCACGACGCCGTCGACGGGGTCGACTGCCTCGACGCCCTTCTCGCCGCCGAGCTGGCCGGCTCCCGGGAGCCGGCCGACCGGGTGGTCGTCGGCATCGGCGAGTGCGGCCTCGACTACCACTACGACCATTCGCCGCGGCCGGTCCAGCGCGAGGCGTTCGCCGTCCAGATCGAGCTCGCCCGACGGCACGGTCTGGCCCTCGTCGTGCACACCCGGGAGGCGTGGGACGACACGCTGGACATCCTGGGCGCCACCGGCGTGCCCGAGCGGACCGTGATCCACTGCTTCACCGGCGGCCCGGACGAAGCCCGTCGCTGCCTGGACATCGGGGCCTCGCTCTCGTTCAGCGGGGTGGTCACCTTCAAGAACGCCCAGGACGTCCGGGATGCGGCGGTCCTGTGCCCGGTCGACCGGCTGCTGGTCGAGACCGACTCGCCCTTCCTCACCCCGGTGCCCCACCGGGGCTCGCCGAACGAGCCCGCCCGGGTCCCGCTGGTGGGTGCGGCCATCGCCCAGGCCAGGGGGGTGGACACCGCCGACGTGGCGTCGGTGTCCACCGCCAACGCCTGCCGGATGTTCGGCGTCTGACCCCCGCACGCCGGTGGCGGTGAACGGGCCGGCGGTGAGCCAGTGCGGTCAGCCGGCGCAGATCAACCGGGAGGTCAGCCGTGCGGCGGTCAGCCGGCCGAGACCACGGTGACCAGCTGGGGGAACGGAGCCGAGGAGCCGGCGACCGGGGGCATCCCGGACACGGAGAGCTTGGAGTCCTTGGGGGAGCTCGGCGTGTAGGTCACGGTGGCCGCCCAGTTGCCCGCCACCGTCGGGCTGTACGACTTCGGCATCGAGTAGGTGCCCGGGCCCGAAACGGTGACCACCTGGTTCGTGGCCGGCTTGCCCTGGGTGGCCGAGGGGGCGTCGGAGACCTGGAAGTCGAGGTGGGCGGACTTCACCAGCCCCCGGAGGACGGCGGTGACCTTGATGGTCGTCTGGCCCACCGTGCCGGTCCTCGGCGACGAGGTGACCGAGAGGGTGAGCCCGTCCACGCTACCGGTGGCGGGGAGGTTGGCCAGGCCCGGTGCCGTCGAGGTGGTGGATCCGGCGACCGTCGTGCGGGTGGACGATCCTGTGGTTGTCGTGGAGCCCGTGCCCGAGTTGGAGCACCCGGCGAGCACCACGGTGGAGAGCACGAGGACAGCGGCGACGACGGGGATGTTCCGGGGGCGTGGCATCGGGTCATCGTAGCAACCGGAGGTGCCGGATCCCGGGCGTCGGACAGCCGGTTTGATTCGCGGACCGGTGGCGACCTAGCCTCGCCCTACGGCCGCTCCTCGGAGCGGTCGTTCCGCAGCCGGTGCCGTGTCGGGGCCCGCAGCGGAGGATGGCCCGCAGGGGCCGTCCGTGTCCATCCTCTCCCCGGGATGGCTCCGACCCGCGCGGGCCGGTCGCCCACCGGGACTGTCGGGGGAGGGCTGCAGTCCTACGAGGAGAGTGGTGTCCTGAGGACCCGACGTCATCGGAGCAGCCGGCCCGTGGTCGCGCTGCTCTTCTGTGGAGCCGTGCTGTTCCTGCCGCTCCTGCTGCTTCGCAACGGCCCGGACGCCTCCGCGTCCCCCGCCCCGTCGCGGGTGGACGTGGCCGCCGGTCCGGCCCACGCCCGCCCGTCCGATCCCCGGACGACGCCCCGGTTGGCCGACCGGACGGGCCGGTCCTCCCGGCGGACCGGTGGGTCGGGCACCGCGCCGGTGGAGATCGCGGACGTCCCGGCCCGCGTGGACGTCTCCACCACCACCACCACCACCACCACGACGACCACCGTTGCGCCCACCACGACCACCGTGCCTCCCACCACCACGACGGTGCCTCCCACGACGACCACCACCACGACGGATCCGCAGCCGGCGGCCGGAGTCGACATCGTGACCACCGGGGTCGTCACCTACTACGCCCATCCGGCCGGCACCTGCGCCAGCCCGTGGCTGCCGTTCGGTACCGTCGTCCGGGTCACCAACCCGGCCAACGGGGCCTCGGTGACCTGCGTGGTCGACGACCGCGAGGCGGACACGCAGCGCTCGATCGACCTGGCGACGGCCACGTTCGCCGAGATCGCCCCGCTGTGGCAAGGGGTGGTGGACGCCCAGCTGACCTGGTGACCGCCCCAGGGTCCCGTCGACGGGGGGATGGATCGGTCGCGGTCCCCGGGGTGCCACACTGAGCAGGTGACCCACGGGCGAGCGGAGATCCACGAACTGCTCCTGTCCAACGACCTGCACCCGAGCCGGGCCCTCGGCCAGAACTTCGTGGCCGACGGCAACACGGTGCGGCGCATCGTGCGCCTGGCCGGCGTGGAACCCGGGAGTCGGGTGGTCGAGATCGGCGCCGGGCTGGGCTCGCTGACCCTGGCCCTGGTCGAAGGGGGAGCGCAGGTGACGGCGGTGGAGGTCGACCGTCACGTGCTGCCGGTCCTGCGCGGCCAGGTGGAGCCCCTGGGGGTGGACGTGGTCGAGGCGGACGCCCTCACCGTCGACTTCGACGAGCTGTTGGGCGGCGAGCCCGGCTGGTCGCTCGTCGCCAACCTCCCCTACAACGTGGCCGTCCCCCTGGTCATGCGGGTCCTCGAGGAGGCCCCCCAGGTGTCCACGCTGCTCGTGATGGTCCAGCGGGAGGTGGGGGAGCGCCTGGCCGCCCGGGCCCGTGACGAGGCCTACGGGGCGGTGTCGGTCAAGGTGGCCTACTGGGCCACGGCCTCGGTGGTGGGCAGGGTGTCCTCGAGCGTGTTCATCCCGAGGCCCCGAGTGGAGTCGGTGCTGGTGCGGATGGACCGCCGCGCCGGCCGACCCGGCTCGGGTGCTGCGCCGGCGGACGGTCCGGGATCACCGGAGTACGACCGACTCTTCGCCGTGGTCAAGGGCGGCTTCGCCCACCGTCGGAAGATGCTCCGCCGCTCCCTCGAGCACCTGGTCTCGCCCGAGGCCTTCGTCGGCGCCGGCATCGCCCCGACGGCCCGGGCCGAGGAGCTGGACCTGGCCGAGTGGGAACGGCTGGCCCGGTGGCGGCCCGAGGCGACCGCGGCCTCGTGACCGGCCGCACCTCGTGACCGAGACCGCTCGTGGGACGGCCGGTCCCACCACCAGCGTGTGGGCCGCACCCGCCAAGCTCACCCTGTCGTTGCGGATCACCGGGGTACGTGCCGACGGCTACCACCTGCTCGAGTCGGAGATGGTCACCCTCGACCTGGCCGACACCCTGGTCGTCGACGACATCCCGTCGGGGGCCGCTGACGGGGTTCCCGGTCTCACGGTGGAGACCGAATGGCCGAGAGGCGCTGCCGGATGGCGGGATCTGGAACTCGGGCCGGACGCCGACAACCTGGTGACAAGGGCCCTCGCCGCCACCGGCCGCACCGCCCGGGTGCGCCTGGTGAAACGGATCCCGCCGGGCGCGGGGCTCGGGGGAGGGTCGGCCGACGCCGCCGCCGTCCTGCGGTGGGCCGGGTGCACCGACCTCGCGGTGGCAGCCAGCCTGGGGGCGGACGTACCGTTCTGCGTGACCGGCGGCCGGGCGCTGGTGACGGGCATCGGCGAGGTGCTGCACCGCCAGCCCTTCGAGGAGCGGTCGTTCGTCCTCCTGCTCCCGCCCTTCGGGGTCGACACCGCCGCTGTCTACCGGGCCTGGGACGCCATGGCTGCCGACGGTCGCCTGCCCGACCCGGGCACCGTCACCAACGAGTTGGAGGCGGCAGCGTTGGCCACGGAGCCCCGGTTGCTGCCCTGGCGGCACGCACTGGAGGAGGTCACCGGGCGGGCGGCCCGACTGGCCGGCAGCGGGTCGACCTGGTTCGTCGAGGGTACGCCGTCCGAACTCGGGCTGGTCGGGCAGGCGTGGCTGACGAGCGGGGGACTGCGGGCACCGCTGGTGTCGACGAGGACTTCGCCGGCGGTGGGGTGAGGTCCGGCGCAGACGTCCAGGACCGGGTCACCGGACCGTCCCTCGGCGGTGGCGCTACTTGCCTGCGGCCCGCCTCTGCCAACGGGTGGCCTTCAGCATCTTCTTGTGTTTCTTCTTGCGCATGCGTTTGCGGCGCTTCTTGATCAGGGATCCCATGTCGGAGGGCACCCTAGCCGACCAGGGTCTTTGACGCCATACGGCCCCGCCGGGCCCCGACGGGCCGGGCCCGGTCAGTCGGACGGTGCGGAGGCCGGGGGCGGGGCGATGGTCGGGAGCACGAACTGGAACAGCGCCCCGCCGTCCGGCGCATTGTGCGCGCTGACGTGGCCGCCCTCGTCGAGCGCCACCTGGGCCACGATGGCCAGCCCCAGGCCGGAGCCGGGCCGGCTGCGGGCCTCCGGAGCACGGTAGAAGCGGTCGAAGATGTGCTCGATGTCGCTGTCGGCCACGCCGCGGCCGTGGTCACGGACGACCAGGACGCCGTCGGCGCAGGCCACCTCGACCACCCCGCCGTCCGGGCTGTACTTGAGGGCGTTGTCCAACAGGTTGTCCACGGCACGCGCGATGCGGGCCGGCGACGCCCAGACCCAGCACGGCGTGGTCGAGGTGAGGAAGGTGACGTTGCGGCTGCGCCCGTGGGTGGTGGCGGCCTCGACGGCGGTGAGCACCAGCTCGTCGAACCGGATCGGCTCCGACGTCATCTGGGGGAGGTCCCCCCGGGCCAGCTCGGCCATGTCGGCCACCAACAGGGTGAGCTCGTCGAGCTGGGTGAGGACGTCGCCGATGAGGATGTCCCGTTCGTCGGGGGCGAGCTCTTCCATCCGGCGGGCGACCTCCATGTTGGTGCGGAGGCTGGTGAGCGGGGTGCGGAGCTCGTGGGAGGCGTCGAGGACCAACTGGCGCTGGCTCTCGCGGGACGAGTCGAGGGCGGCGAGCAGCCGGTTGAACGCCCGGCGCAGCCTCCCCAGCTCGTCCGGTCCACCCGGGTCGAGCCGTCGGGAGACGTCGGTGGTCCGGGCCAGGTCCTCGATGGCCCCGGTCAGGTCGTTGAGCGGTCGCAGGACCGTACGGCCCACGCCGAGGCCGAGCAGCACGGCCAGGCCCACGCCAACGAGGATGATCAGCCACAGGGCCACGGCCAGGTTGTGCAGGCCCTGGTGGACACCGGAGAGGGGCTCGGTCAGCTGCAGCGCCCCCCCGTAGGTCATGGTGAGGGCCTTGAACGGGACGCTGCCGTTGCTGTAGCGGTAGGGGCCGGCGAGCGGGTAGACGATCTCGCGCACCGACAGGGACCCGACGTGGGTGGTGAAGAGCTGCTGCTGGCCGGCCCCCAGACTGCCGGCCAGTTGGGCGACCGCCGGCGGGATGGCCAGGACCTGGGGATCCCCCGGGTAGACCTTGCCGTCCGCCCACACGACCTGGGAGCAGTAGCCGGCGGCCCTGCCGCACGTGTTCTCGATGGTGGGGGTGATGCCCACCGCACTGCCGCTGACCAGGTTGCGGGCGTCCTGTTCGAGCGTGACGTCGAGGGAGCCGACCAGGGAGTGGTAGGCGACGAGGAACGTGGCCAGCGACCCGATGAGCACGACCGCCAGGACGGCCGAGGTGGCCGCGAGCACCAGGCGGGTGCGGAAGGTCATGGGAAGGATCCGTCCGGCGGCTCAGGGCTCACGGAGGACATACCCGACCCCCCGGGCCGTGTGGATGAGCCGCGGTTCGCCGTTCTCCTCGGTCTTCCGGCGCAGGTAGCCCACGTAGACGGCGAGCGAGTTGGTGCCCGAGTCGAAGGTGTAGCCCCACACCCGGTCGAGGATCAGCTCGCGGGTCAGGACCTGGCGGGGGTGGCGCAGCAGGAGCTCGAGCAGGTCGAACTCGATCCGGGTGACGGTGAAGATCCGGTCGCCCCGACGGGCCTCCCGGGTCACCGGGTCGAGCGACAGGTCCATGAACGAGAGCACCTCGCCGGGGTCCTCGGGCCGTCGTCGCAGGAGCGCGCGCAGCCGGGCGAGGAGCTCGGCGAGGGCGAACGGCTTGACCAGGTAGTCGTCCGCCCCGGCGTCGAGTCCCTGGACCCGGTCGTTGACGGCGTCGCGGGCGGTGAGCATGAGGACGGGGGTGTCGTCGCTCGCGGCACGCATCCTCCGGCAGACCTCGAGGCCGTCGACGACCGGGAGTCCGATGTCCAGCACCATGGCGTCCGGCGGGCGGATCGCCACCTCCTCGAGCGCCTTCGGCCCGTCGCCGGCCAGGGTCACCTCGTAGCCCTCGAGGCGGAGGGCCCGTTGGAGTGCCCCGCTGACGGCGGGGTCGTCGTCGACGACAAGGATTCGCATCGGGTCGGGAGCCTATCGGGGTCCTACCCTGCAACTACGGCAGAGCAGTGTGCGGGGACGTGGCGGCGCGGTGAGCCGAGTGCGGCGGCGCGATGGGCGGGCGGTGCCACAGGTGTACGGGAGGGGTACGGCCCGACCCCGGTACTAGCCTGTGGCCGTGCCGGAGGGCTCGGCGCAGGCGGTCCGGGGCACAGCCATTCCGAGACAGTTCAATCCGGGGCTGGCGGCGTGAGGAAGGGCCCGCTCGGCCAGGACCCGGTCGGCCTGGTGGTCATGCTGGCCGGCGCGTCGGTGGGGCTGGCCTGCGCCATCTGCTTCAAGCGGGGCCGCGACGAGGGGATCGAGTTCGCAACGAACAGCCGGATCGCGTCGATCAACCTGTCGCCGCTGACGGTGGTCACCGCCGACGGGCGCCCGGTCCTGCACGCCGAGGTCTGCCAGTGCCCGTCGTGCGCGCCGGGGAGCCCGCTGCAGCCGGTCACGATCCACGGGTGGGCGGCTCCGACCGAGCCGGGGGACGCTCCGCAATGATCGGGCTCGGCTGGGGCCGCACGGTCATCGCCTGGGCCCTGATGGGTTGGGCGTTCTGGCTTCTCAATTCGGTGGCCGACGACAGGGACGGATGGATCGGCGGATGATCCGGCGCCTGGTCGATCGGCTGCTCGGCTGGGACGCCTGGCGGGCCCGCTGGTGAGCGAGCTCGACGTCGCCCAGGCGCTCGAGGAGCTCACCAACGAGATCCGGGCGTTCCACCCCGAGGCCCCGGTTTTCTCGTACTGGATCCGCGTTCCCGGCGCCCTCGTGGCCGGCCGAATCACCTTCTCTGAGCTGCGCCTCGGCGACGCTCCAATGGGAATCAGCGTCACGGCCTACGCCATCGATGAGCGCCGTGTCCGGTTCACCTTCAAGACGCCGGACGGCATCACGGGCCGCGACATCACCATCCGGCTGTTCGAATGACCGAAGCCGCCTTCCTCGAGCTGGTCGCCCCCTACGCCATCCCGGCGGCCGAGCGGGCCGGCTTCTGGCCCTCGGTGGTGCTGGCCCAGTGGGCTGACGAGACCGAGTGGGGGAGCTCCCTGGCATGGCTGCATGGCTGCAACCCGGCCGGGATCTCGCCCGGCGGCGTCATCGCCTCCTACCCCTCGATCGCGGCCGGGGCGGATGCCTGGATCGCCACCGCGCTGCAGAGCGACTACGACCCGGTCCGGGCCGAGTACTCGCACGGCAACCTGGCCCAGGCCCTCGCCCTCGGGCGGTCGCCGTGGGCCGCCGGCCACTACATCGCCGAGGGCTCCTCGGTGCCCGGGACCTCGCTCTACGACATCATCGAGGACAACGACCTCGAGAGCTTCGACAGCCAGCCGGCCAACCCTCAATCACAACTGGAAGGTCTCTTCGCCATGCTCCAAGCCGATGCCGAATTCGCCGTCCGCTACCTCTACCGGTTCGCCCTGCACCGTGAGGTCGACGAGGGCGGCTTCGCCCAGGACGTCGCCTTCCTGACGAACGGTGGCACCCTCGACAGCCTGCTGGCCCAGATCCAGGACTCGCCCGAGGGCGGCGAGTGCATCAACGCCGAGCGCCGTGCTTTCGGGCTACCCGCCCTCTAGTCCTCGTCCTCGTCCTCGATCGGCGGCGCGAGCTCCTCGAGCCGGCGGTAGAGGGCAGCACTGAGGGCCGAGAGATCGGCGAACGGAAGGGGCGGCCACTGTACGCCCGGCCGGATCGTCAGCGGGATTCGGGCCAGGACCCCCTCATCGGCGACGATCGAGATCCACTCGAGGTATTCGCCCTCGGCGACCTCGAATTCGGCGACGAACTTCCTCGTGCGACGCCCCGGCGCGGCGCCGTCGATCAGGATCTCGATCTTCATCCGACCGAGGCCTGCTCGACGACGACCTGGGTCACCCGGGTGAGGCTCAGCTGTGCCCACCGGGCTACCTGGGAGCGGGGCACGCCGGCGTCGATCGCCTCGAGCACCTGACGGTCCCGGGTCAGGCACTCGTCCTCGAGCTCGGCCCGCAGGCCGGCGATGCGATCGGCCGTAGCCCTCAACCTCTGCTCGATGTTCATGCCCGATTTCTCCCCGGAGTCAGTTCCCTGTCTACCGCCTCACGTGCGATCTTGACGAATGGCCGCGAAGAAAGGTGTCCCGGTTCACGCTGATTGCGTGTGCGGATTGAGCCTGGACACCGAGGCGCCACCGGGACGGATCACCTGGCGTGGACCGTGCCCGAAGTGCCAGCGGCCACTGGTGGCACGACGGGTGGTCAAGCGCCCCGAAGGCTCCCAGACCGACGACGGGGCCCCCTCGGGCGTCCCGGGGATCAGGAGGGTACGCAATGGTCGACGAGGCGAACGAGGACCTTCCCGGGTTCCGGCCCCCGAGGGAGCCGATGGGACCGGATCCGCTGGATCCGGGGGCGACGACCCTCCACCAGCCCGAGGAGCAGGAGACGGCCCGACCGAGGGTTTCGGGGGAGCCCGAGATCCCAAGCGAGCCGAACCGGTCCGCCGGGTCGAGGACTACGACGTCCTCGACGACATTTTCTGAGGTCGAAGAGGCCCTCGAGGACATCGCCGCCGGCGGGTTCATGCTCGCCACCATGGGCGTGAACAAGCTGGCCGAGCGGTCGACCAAGCGGCGCACCCAGCGGTGGCTCGGCACCGAGGACGAGGCCGAGAAGTTCGGCGAGGCGGCCGGCCGGATCATGGCCCGCCGGGTCCCCGACGAGCTCGTCGAGAAGGGCGACACGGCCGACTACATCGTGATGGCCGGCGCCCTCCTCACCTACGGGATCCGCACCACGCTCGGGCTGAGCGCCGAGGAGGCGACGGCGGCGGCCGCCGAGTGGGTCGAGGAGCACGTCGAGCCGGCCCGGCCGGCCACCCCGGCCCCGCCGCCGGCAGCCCAGCCGCCCCGGGTCGTCCAGCCCCAGCGGGCCCCCGCCGGCGACGCCGAGGAGGTCCAGAACGCCTTCGGCGCCGTAGCGGCGACGCCGGCGCCGCCCTCGGTGATCCAGCCGGGCATCTGATGGCCATCCGGGTCTACCTGAGCCCCGAGGAGCTCCGCACCGCCGGGGCGGCCTGCCTGCTCGTGGCCGTCGGTGCCAATCCCCTCGGGATCTCGGTCGTCGACGCGGCCATGAACGATCAGATGCGCACCGAGGCGAACGACTTCCTCGCCCGCTCGTCGATGACCCCCACCGACCTCCGGGGCCTCGGGACCACGCTGATCGCCCTGGCCGCCGGCGGCTGAGCGCCGATGACCGACGACGGCCAGCTGGATCCCTACAAGCCGGCCCAGATCGCCGTATTCGGGGCCAAGGGCTCCGGCAAGACCGAGCTCGCCTTCCGCATCTTCGACACCTACCCCTTCGACCGGGTGGCCATCGACCCGAACGGCGACCTCACGATGCCCGACGACGCGGTCGACCTCGAGATCCCGATCCCGGCCCGGTGGCCCGCCGAGCAGCTGGCCAAGGTCCAGGGCGACCGGGCGAAGCGCCAGACCCTCTACTTCATGCCCGACTTCCACGAGCCCACCTACAAGGACGACATGGACCGCGTGCTCGGCATGGCCTACAGCCACGGCCGGTGCTGCGTCCTCTTCGACGAGGTCCACGAGGGGGCCCCGGCCAACGCCACGCCGCCCCACATGCGCCGGGACCTGCGCCAGGGGCGCCACCGCGACCAGACCCTCATCCTCGTGACCCCACGCCCGATGACCATCGACCCGCTGGTGATCTCGAACGCCGACCGGGTCTACATCTTCGACCTTCCCTCGCCGGCCGACCGAAAGCGGGTGGCCGACAACATCGGGAAGCCCCCGGCGACCGTCGATGCCGGCATCGCCGCCCTCGGCGAGTTCGAATACCTGCGCTACATCCGGGCCACGAAGGAGCTCACCCACCACGATCCGCTCCCGGCCGACCAGGTAAAGCACCACACCGGGGCCTCGCACCCAGCGACAAAATCCTGATTCGGGAAAGTCAGCCAACTTTCCACTAGCAATCCGCTGACCTGGGCCGGAGGGTTGGCCCATGCCTAAGGGATCGCACATCGTCGTCATGGCCCTGGTCGCCCTCGCCGTCGTCATCGTCGTCGACAAGACCGGCCTCACCAAGAAGGTCTGAGCGCCGTGGCGCTCCCGAAGACCGCCCGGCGGGCGTCGTTCATCGGCGCCGTCGCCGTGATCTCCATCCTCGCCAACTTCGGGCTGGAGGTCGCGGCCGAGCGATTCCCCCAGCTCGGCCTGGCGCGGTTCACCGCCTACACGCACAAGGGAGCCTGACCGTGGCCAACGCGACCGCAACCCAGCCGCCGCCCTCGCTGACCTTCCAGGGGATCGTGGTTCCCGGGTCGAGTCTCAACCCCAACGCGTTCTTCGCCGGCACCCGGCGCCAGTACGTGCTGCAGAAGACCCTCGGGGCCTGGCAGGGCTTCGGCAACACCGACGTCGTCGACACCCTCCGGTCGGGGATCCTCTCGGGCTACTACGTGAAGGTCGCGGGCTCGCTCGTCGTCGCCCTCGGCGGGGGCACCTGCGCCACCACCGCGCGCTGGCCCTACTACGTGCTCCGGGCCGGCCGCTTCCAGGCCAACGGCCAGTCCAACCTGGTCAACGCCGACGGGTGGGCGCTGCGGGCCCGGGAGTTCATGTCCGACCCCGAGATCAACGACCGGGGCGTGGCGAACGGCATCGGCGGGGCCTCGCCCGGCACCTCGCGCACCCAGGGCACACTGGCCCTCGCGTCCGAGTCGTGGGGCGTCGGGTCCAACGTCACCGCCATCGCCTCGGGCACCTACGACGTGGAGCTCACGTTCTACGTGCCCGTCGCCTACGAGAAGAAGATGCTCACCGGGGCGGTGTTCTGCCAGACCCAGTCGACCACCCTCGAGCTCGACCTCGACTGGGCCAACCTCTCCGACCTGTTCACCCTCACCGGCGCGGCGACCGTCACCTTCACCCCGTCGGTGACCGTCGAGGCCGAGATGTTCACCATCCCCTCCGACGGCAAGGGCGGCATGTTCCTGCCCAACCTCTCGGCCTTCCACAGCTACATCCTCAATCGGGCCCCGAACAGCATCGCGGCCGGGAACAACGAGATCACCCTGGCCGGCCAGGGCGTCGGGCGCCAGCTGATGCGGATCCTGTGGCGCACCCAGAACGGGACCCCGCCCGTCCCGATCGCCCCCGGGTCCGGCGGCCCGACCGGCTACAACGTGACCCAGCCCTACTGGCGCTACGGGACCAACACCACCCCCGAGACCTTCCTCGACGGCCAGGACCTCCGCTACATGAACGAGCGGGACTACGGGGTCGACATCGCCGCCTTCGCCGGCTACGAGTGCATCGACTTCGACCGGACCTGGGCCTTCCGGGACTCGGTCGACGAGGGCTCGGCCACCGAGCTGCGCTTCGGCTACACCATCGGCTCGGGGCCGAGCCTGACCGCGCCGTTCTGCGAGTACGCCCAGGACGTCATCCTGGCCGGCGCGGCGGCCTGACATGGGTCCCGACACCACCTGGGCCGGGATCAACCCGGCCAACATCACCGGCTTCGGTGGCACCCAGCCGGGCAACGGCTCGGGCGGCGTGCAGTCCGGCGTCGACGGCACGGTCACCACGGCCGAGTCGGCCAACCCGCCGCTGTACTCGCCGCAGAACCCGCTGTTCTGGCTCGGGGTCCTCCTCCTCGCCGCCGGCGGCCTCTTCCACCTGTCCACCAGCGCCTCGGCCGGTCCGGCCAAGGCCTCCGTTTCCATCTGAGGAGCTCCCATGACCGTTGCAGCCGAGAGCGTCGACGCCAACACCGCCGCCTACCAGGCATGGCTGGCCACCCCGGCCGGCCAGGCGGCCATCAACGCGCAGCAGGTGGCCGCCGGAGCGCACGCGGCGGCTCCGGTGGCGCCCGCTGCGCCCGCCGCCCCCATGGCCGTGGCGCCGGCACCGGCGGCCGCCGCCCCGACCATCGACTACGACGCCCTGGCCCAGGCGCTCGTGAAGGCCGGCGCCGTCCCGACGTCTGCGGCCGCGCCGGCCCCGGCCCCGGAGAGCCCGCCGAGCCCGGTCAACCTGTTCACGCCCGGCCAGATCGTGACCCACACCTGGAACGACGTCTACTCGGGCAAGGTCGAGACCCGGAAGGGCATCGTGATCGAGATCCAGCCCGACGCGGGCAGCGGGGCGACGTCGGTCATCGGATGGTTCGCCGGCGTTTCCGGCCCGATCGGCGACCAGAACCTCACGGCGGGCTGAGATGCCGAGCGGGGCCACCCGCACCCGGTGGAGGCCCGACGCCCCCGAGGGGGCCCCGGACGACGAGCCCTTCGACCTCCCTCCCGACAGGGACGCCTACTACAAGGGGCGCGCCCACGCCGAGTCGATCGAGGACGAGACCAAGGGCATGAGCGCGGCCGAGAAGCGCCAGCACACGAAGGGCCTCCGTGAGGGCCTCCGGGGCACACGCCCGAAGAGGGGCGACCTCGACAACCCGGTGAAGGGCGACGAGCCGAAAGACGAGCCCAAGGGCAAGCCCAAGGGTGCGGGCCCGGGCCAGTGGGGCCGGGGCCCCGGGGCCAAGCGGCGCAAGCTCAACCCCGGCGTCCCCTCCCCCGGCCGGCCCCTCGGCTCCCGGGTCCCGGTCGGGGTCGGCAAGGGCACCAGCGTCGCCGGCGTCTTCCTCGGCTGCATCTGCTACGCCCTCATCCTCTCGGTCGTCGACTACGGGACCAAGGGCCCGGGCATGTGGTTCCGAGCCAAGTTCGAGAACCAGGCGACGAGCCCCTCGTCGGGCAGCTCGTCCAATTCCCCGGGCAGCTCGTCCAACGCACCGACTGCGCCCGGGGGGATCCCGGGGGCTCCAGGAAGGTCCGCACCCGGTTCGTCGGGCGAGGCGACCACCACGCCGTGGACGCCGGTCTCCGAGGGGGTCCGGTGAATGCCATCGCCCTCTCCGTCGTGGCCGTGTGGATCATCCTCCAGACCACCAAGGGCCAGCTCGCCGAGAAGCTGGGGCTCGCATGAGGGCGTCCTGGGGCGGCCTCGCCATCGGCATCGCCGGCCTTGCCGTGCTCGACGGGGTGGTGTCGCGCACCCAGGCCAGCGCCAACGTCGGCGGCTGGTTGACCGGGGTGGGCTCGGCCGTCCAGCGCTTCCTCGATCCGACCGTCCCGCTCTTCGGATCCAAGACCACAACGGCGTCTGCCACCTCCGGCTCGTCGACGAGCGTGACCACCGAGGCCGCGGTGGCCGGGCCCGCAATCACTCCCTACACCTGAAAGGCGTTCCCCAGTGAAGAAAGCCGTCTTCTACGGCGTGGTCCTGATCGGGATCTACGTCCTCGCCACCAACGCCACCGGCTCGGGCACCATCATCACGAGTGCCACCGGTGGCGCCACCAACGTCATCGCCGCGCTGCAAGGCCGGTCGACGACATCGTGAGACGCTTCGCCGCCGTCCGGCGCGTCGTCGAGCAGGTGATCTACGGGCCCGAGCCCGTGGGGGCTGCCGGCGCGGCCGTGCTCGAGGGCTACAGCCACGGCCAGCTCGACGGCGGCCGGCTCGGCGGCCTGCCCCACTTCGGCATGAAAGGTGACCCGGCGCTCAGCTATTCGGGGTGGGTGGCGAGCCCCCAGCGGTTCCAGGGCGTGGCCCAGATGGGGGCGTCGAAGAACCTGTCCGTCCAGGAGTACCCGGCCCTCCCCTCGGCCGTCGCCCCCGAGGCCCTCCCCGCGTGGCTCCAGGACTGGTCTGAGCTCGAGGGGGTGGTCCCGACATGAACGCCGGCGCCTGGTTGAAGTCCCACAAGCCCGAGGCGGCCCTCGGGGTCGCCGGCATCGTCGTCGCCATCGTCCTCTACGAGCGGTCGAAGAACGGCTCCTCGTCGACGTCGGCGGCCAATGAGACCTATGCCAACCCGGCGACGGTCGCCGACACCACCGACTCCGACGCGTACTCGGGCCTCGAGAGCCAGATCCTCGGGCTCCAGACCGCCTTCCTCGGGCAGAGCTCGAGCGCGGCCGCGGCCACCGCCGCCTCGTCGACGACGCCGGCGGTCAACAACGGCTTCGGGGTCACCCAGGTCAACGGCCAGAACTACGACGAGCTCGGCAACGTGAGCAACGGCCTCTTCAACGGCTACAACGTGGGCGGCGGCGAGCCCGTCTTCTACGAGTCCGGCGGCGCCCTCCTCACCGACCTCTCGCCCACGGCCATCGCCGGGCTGCCCCCGGGCACCGAGGTGCTCACCGTGGCCCAGGCCGGCCAGCAGGGCCAGCTGAGTGCGACCCCGGTGTCGGGGGAGAAGATCTGATGACCATGTCGGTGCCGGCGATCCCGTCGTGGGAGTGGACCGAGCTGCAACAGCTCGGCGCGGCCGGTGACCTGTTCGGGGTCTCGCCCGAGATCCTCGGCTCGATCGACCAGGCCGAGAGCTCGGGAGACCCCGGCTCGGCCAACTCCTCGGGCTACGGCGGGTTCTTCGGGCTCGGCGCCGGCACGCAGTACCCGGGGGGGTCGGTGCCGGCGTCGCAGATGGGCATCGACACCCCGGCCGAGCTCGCCTTCGAGGCCCCGGTGGCCGCCAGCGCGTTCAACTCCTACCTCGCCGAGGCCGGCGGCAACGTGACCGATGCCGAGGAGATCTACCAGAGCGGGTCGGCCTCGGGCCCGACCGAGGGCAGCGAGATCCTCGACGCCAACCTCGGGGGCACCTCGACGACCGCGGCGCCGAGCTCGTCGACGTCGGGGACCGGCACGGCCCAGACCGACAGCCTCAACTGGAACCCCCTCGACCTCTTCGGGATCCCGGGCAGCGTGGGCGACGCGGTGACGGCCGCGGTGCTGCCGTTCCTGGCCAAGGCCATGCTCGTCCTCGCCGGCGTCGGGATCCTCATCGTGGCCGCCTACAAGGCCGCCTCCCCCTCGGTCAAGAACGCGGTCGACGAGGCCGGCCCGGCGGCGGCGCTCGCCTGATGCCCAAGCGCCGCTTCCTCCCGACCCCGCCGGCGACGACGTCGACCGACGTCTCGGTGACCCGGCCCGACGTCGTGCCGGCGAGGCGCGAGCCGTCGTGGGTCCGCCACCAGCGCGAGCAGGAGATCGCCGCGGCCCAAGGCGGCATGCTCCTCCAGCAGATGGAGGCCCACCTCGGGGGCATCCTCAGCCAGGTCAAGGCCCCGCCGCTCAATGACGTGCTCTACTCCGGCGCCCGCATCATCCCGGGCGCCGGCTTCGACGTCATGGAATGGCCGACCCGGTGGTCGTCGGCCATGATCTCCAACACCTCGCCGAGCCTGCTCACCCTCGGCACCTCGGCGAGCTCGGGGTCCGCGTCGACCGGCGCCGGCGTGACCCACATCCCGCCCGGGTCCTTCCGGGTGTGGAACGGCCGGGGCGACGGCGTCCGTGTCTACGGCGCCCCGGGCACCATCTACGACCTCGCCATCTACGCCCGGCCCCGCCAGCCCCACGCCGGCCTCTGTGGGCTCTCCCAGGGCGCCACCCTGATCCCGGCCGGCACCACAGCCAGCGCCACCACCACCTTCGCCGGCGCCGGGCTCGCCCACATCGCCGCCGTGCTCAATGTCTCGGCCATCGCCGGCGGCGAGGCCGTCCAGCTCACCCTCAACGGCGTGACGCTCAATGGCTACGTCTACCCGCTGCTGGTCGGCCTGGCCGTCACCAGCCTCGGCTCGACGCCCTACCGCATCGGGCCCGGGCTCACCCCGTCGCCCAACGCGGTGGCGAACGACCTCGTGCCGGCCGAGATCGAGGCCGTCGCCACCATCTCCGGGGCCGGCACCGTCACCTACGGCGTCGACCTCGTGACCGGGTGAGGGGCGCGGTCTGATGGGCAACACCGGCACCCAGGATCAGGGCGGCACGACGTCGACGGCACAGCTGCCGGCGCGCCTGCCCGGCACCGTCGTGGCCGACTGCTGCTACGGCGGGAACAACCCGGGCAACGTGGCCCTCGCCGGCACCGCCCGGCACTGCTACACGGTCGGCATCGCGGCCACCGAGATCCGGGCGGTTTTTGCCAACTGGTACACCAACACCACCGGCGACGACACCGACAACACGGTGACCCTGACCTTCCACGCCAGCATCGAGGACGCGGCGGGCAACATCTACCGGCTGACCTTCGGCGGCTCCCAGACCGGCACCCTCGACGGCGGCGGCATCGTGGTCTCGGACCCGGTGTGCATGCAGGTGAACCCGGGCGACGTCATCGCCACCCGCACCTACCTCACCACCACCAACACGGCCAACGGCAACCGCACCGTGCAGCTGCTCGCCGCCGGCAACTACGGCGGGTGGGTCTCGACCGACCAGACCGCCCCGGGCTCGGGGGCGGTCAACTCGAGCACCCACAACACCTGGGGGCCGGTCGCCATCATCGGGCTTCCGTCGACGAATGCGCGGGCCCGGGCCGTGCTGCTCCAGGGCGACTCGATCGGAGTCGGGAAGGGCGACGGCTCGATCGGTGCCAACACCGGGCCGATCCCCAACAATCCATGGTTCTCCTCGGGCGGCTACCTGGTGCGGGCCCTGGCCGGCCAGGCCGGGATCATGAACATCTGCGTGAGCTCGGACGCCGAGTTCTACTTCGAACAAGACGGCGGCCACTTCCGGCGGATGGCGCTCGCCTCCTCGTGCAACTTCGCCGTCGACGAGTACGGGGTCAACGACATCCAGGTCCTCGGCCAGACCGCCCTGCAGCTCGAGACGAACCTTCTGGCCCGGGCCACCGACAACGCCCGCTACGGGATCGCGAAGACCTTCATCGTGACCCTGGCCCCTCACACCACCTCGACCGACGACTGGATCACCACGGTCAACCAGACCGTGACGGTCAACGAGCCAACCCGGGTGGCCCACAACACCTGGGTCCGGGCCGGCGGCCCGATCTCGCCCACCACGCTGCTCCCGGTGGCCGCCGGGACGGCCGGGGCCCTCCTCTTCGGCCAGGGGGCCCACCCCATCGCCGGCTACTTCGACGCGGCGAGCGCCATGGAGACCGCGCTCAACTCGGGCATCTGGCCCGCACCGGTGCGCACCCTCGCCGACGGGACCTGTGGCACCACCACCGCGATCTCTGCCCCCGATGCCAACTTCGTCAACGCGGCGATCCCGGCCGGGGATCTCGGCCGGCTGATCGTGATCCCCGGCGCGGGCGTCGCCGGCGCCACCTACCAGGGCTACATCGCCGCGGTCGGCTCGGCCACCGCGGCGACCCTCACGTTGGCGACGTCGACGGCCATCGCCGGCACCGCGACCTTCGCCATCGGCGCGCCGACGGCCGACGGCATCCACCCGAGCCCCGACGTCGCCGCCGCGGCCTCGGCCATGGTCAGCCCCTCGGTGTTCGTGTAGCTGATGTGGACGCTCCCCTCCTCCTCGGCACCATCCTGGTCAGCCTCGGCGTCCCCGCGGTCACCACGTTGGTCGGGATCGTGATGGGCTCGCTCCTCAACGCCACGCTCACCGCCCGGGCCTCCAAGCGCGAGCTCGAGCGGGAGGACACCCACGAGCTCCTCGACCGGGTGCGCGCCCTCGAGATCGAACAGGCCCGCCTCCAGGGCAACCACAACACACCCACCGAAAGGAACCAGCCATGAAACTCCCGAACGCCGGACTCGTGATCCTGACGGCCATCGCCGTCGCCGGCACCATCTTGTGCATCGCCCTCAACCGCGCCGTGCCGGCCGAGCTGTGGGCCCTCGACCTCGCCCTCGTGACCGGGACCGCCGGGGTCACCGTGCCGACCTCGTCGACGTCGGCGCCGGCAGTACCGGCCGCTCCCGTGCCCATGGCCACCGCAGCGGCCCCTCACGTGCCCGCAGCGGCGTTCTCCGGGGCCACGGCGGCTCCGGTGGCCCAGACGGCCGCTCCGGCCCCCACGATGGTCCGAACCGCCTGATGGGGGACTGACGTGCCCTGGCAGCTCGCCGACTTCCAGGTCTTCACGCCCCAGGGCCCCTTCGCCGTCACCGAGCCGGGCGCGGCCGCCGCCGCCGTCCTCCGGCTGCCGGCCGTCCCCGGGGGCCAGATCTGGCGCCTCGAGCGCATCTCCGTCCAGGTTGCCTACGACCCGGCGGCCGACCTGCAGCCGATCACCGTGGCCATCTTCGACCAGGCCCCCGAGCTGCTCACGGTGGCGGCCGACCAGACGGTCATCGAGCCGCCGGTGACCTACCCGGTCGTCGCCCCCCGGGTCGCCTACGACGTGGCCGACCAGTCGGCGCCGATCTCGGTCCGGGAGGGCAACCAGGCGACGCTGGTGTTCTCCTGGCCGGCCCAGACCATCGGGAACACCATCGCGTGTGCCCGGATCCAGGTCGAGATCTACCAGGGCGTGGCCGGCCAGCCGACGCCGGTCGCCGGGTCCAGCCCGCCGCCTGCGATCCCGAGCTCGCTGTGAGCTTCCGGGGGTTGCCGCTCGTCACCGGGGTGGCCACGCCGTACCCGGAGTCGGACGGGGTCACGGTGTCGCTGCCGGTCGACGTCGTGCAGTTCGGAGGGCTCAAGATCGCGACCGGGGTGTTCGCCGACGGGGCGAGCCACCTCGTCGACCTGCAGGGGTTCGTGCGCCTCCACGCCTTCCGGTGCTTCAACCAGTTCGAGACGGCCTTCCTGTCGAACCCCGGGGGGATCTTGGGGACCGGGGCGATCTATGCCGTCCAGGCGAGCGTCTACGCGCCGAGCGACCTGGCGCCGGGACAGCTCTGCGGCGAGGCCCTCCAGGTGCAGTGCCCGGGGTCGACCGGCGACTGGCGCTACTCGCTGTTCTACGACGAGCTCGTAGGTCCGATCATCAAGTGAGAGGGGGTGATCAGATGCGCCGTCGAGACAGCAAGGGCCGCTTCCTCAAGGGGAGCGGTCGCAAGAAGCGGAAGGGCAAGAAGCGTCGTCGTCGGTAGGCGGGGGCGGGAGGGACGCCGGCGACATACGGGCACCGACGTCCCTCTCGCCCACGCGCCACAGCTTCGCGAACGCCCCTTCGACGTCGGCCCGGTTGATGCGCACCTTCGGGCGGATCCGGTGGGCCGGCGTCCTACGACGCGACACGTTCGACCCCGTACTCCTCGGCCAGGTACTCGGCGGCCACGTGCTCCTGGTGGGCGCGGTGCACCTCGATCGGGCCCGGGCCCTCGACGGTCGCGTGGCACGTGCAGAGGATGGCCCAGTCGCCCGGGCCCCGCCGATCGAGGCGGCGGACCTCGTGCATCCTCACGAGTCGCTCTCGGGCGACGAGCCGCCGAAGAGGTCGGCGAAGATCCGGTGCTGGTGCAGCGAGACCTCCTCGAGTGCTTCGTTCCCCGACTGACGGGCGAGCCCGCAGAAGACCCCGCAGGAGAACCAGAGCTCGGCGAGCTGCTCGGGGCTGACTTCGACGTTCATGCGTACTCGATGGCTGTGACAGCGGCGACGAGCCGGGCCCGGGTGGCCCGGGTGTAGCCGGCCGTGGTCTCGGGCGACGCGTGGCCGGCGAGCGACTGCACGGCCCGCAGGTCGCCGGTGTTGTCGAGCGACGTGGCGAGCGCGGTGTGGCGCAGGACGTGGGTGGCCACCGGGCCGACGCCGGCGAGCTCGGCGACCTCGCGCACCCACAGCCAGACCGTGGTCGGGTTCTGCGGTCCGCCCGAGCGCCCGGGCAACACGTACTCGAGACGCCGGCGGGACACCGAGCCGGAGCGGCGGATCTCCGCTCGGTGCCCCGCGAGCGCATCGACCACGACGCGGTGGAGGGGGATCACCCGCTGGCGGTCGCCCTTCCCGATGATCGAGACCCAGCCGTCGCCGACGTCGGACCACCGGAGAGTGGCGATCTCGTTCCGGCGCATGCCGGCATAGAGGCCGAGGAGGACGGCCAGGCCCTTGCGGTCGCCTCGAGCAGCGGCCGACGCGGCGAGGAGGGCGGCGACGTCGACGTCGAGGGCCCGGCACTCCATGGTGCGAGCTCGCGGGACACGGATGGCGCCCAGGGGGCCGTCGTGGCGTCCGGAGAGCTTCCAGTAGCAGCCGAGGGCCGAACGGAGGAGGGAGCGGCTGGAACGGCTCCAGGGGACAGTCTCGGCATAGTCCCGGAGCTCACGGGGGCCGACGGTGTCGATGTCGACGCCGGCGGCGGCCATGCGGATCAACGGGGGCCGGTAGACGACGCAGGTCTTTCGGGCATAGCCGGCGGCGATCATCTGATCGGTGAACCTGTCAACGTCGAACACGTCCCTCTCCCTGTGTGCCTGCCTCGCACAGTTCTCGAAGGGTCTCCCGGAAGGAACCCATCTCGGACAACGTGAATTCGGCCGTGGGGATGGCCGGCGTGCCGGGAGCGGCGACCGTCAAGAGCATCGACGGTCGCTGGCCCGGGTGGGTGATCAACGTCATGAGGACGACGTCGCCCCGGGCGGTGGTGAGATCTCGGGAAACCACGCCCATCAGGCGGTGGTCCAGTAGTGACCGCCGGGGGTGAAGAACCCGACCTCCTCGGCGAGGTCGACGTCGATGACCCACATGGCCGCGATGTCGCGCCAGGCCTCGCGGGTCATCGGCTGGGCCGACTCGTCGGTGCCGTGGAACCGGCGGAAGTAGCGGCGCTGGTCGGGCACCAGGCGACGGACGCCTCGGAATTGCGCGGGCCACTGTAGTCGAAGGTTCGCGCCTCGTCGACGTCGGCGCGCATGCGCACGACGACCGCGTCCCAGTCGAGCGCCGGCGGCGGGTCGGCGATCCCGAGAATGGCCCGGGCCAAGGCCTCGGCGTCGTCGGCGGGGATGAACAGCATCGCCGACGAAGCGGTGTTGCCGACTCGCACGAAGAAGATGTCGCCGCTCGGTTCCCGGATGGCGAAAAGGCTGGTGGCCGCCCCCAGGTCGGTCTCGAAGATCAGGTCCACGGTTGCGCTCCTAGGGGTCGGTAGGCTGGTGGGTCGAGGGTCCTTGATGTCACATAATGCGACATCTACGGTGTCCTGTCAATGGACACCTACCTCGACCCCATCGACATCGCCCTCCACTGGCCGTTCCTGCGCACCCAGCTCCTCTTCGAGCGGCGCCCGGCCTACGTGCGGGCCCTGGACGTGCTCGCCGGCCTCCAGGCCGACAGTGGCGGCCAGCCGGTGCGCATCGGCACCCGGCGATGGCGCGAAGCCGGCCTCACCGGTGGGGAGATCGGTCGATCGACGACGGCTCTCCGCGACCTCCAGGAGCTCGGCGTCGTCCATCGCGACAAAGGCAGCGGGGCCCGCGCCCACTCGTGGACCTTCCAGCCGACCGTCCGAAACTGGCGGTCGATGCCGTGGGTGTCGTCCGGGCGCGACGCCCACCGGGTGATCGAGGGGTGCATTTATCGCGCGGCGTGTCCCGGGATCGCGCGATTCCCAGGTCAGAGCGTTGCCGGATCGCGCGGTAACCGCCATTTTCGGCTTTCTGCGGAAATGCACCTTCACCCACCTGGGCTTTTGCCTGTGGAAACGCGCGATCCCGTGGCAAGCCGCGCGATCCCGTGGCACGGCCGTGCCTACGAGCCTGTGGAAACGCGCGATCCCGTGGCAGCCTCACGCTCGCTATACCTTTCCCCTAGAGAATTAACATTCTCAATTGAAGGATCCGAACAAAGGTTCGCAGTGCTCACCAAGGCCATCGAGGCGCGGACGGGGCAGCCGCTCTACGGGTACAAGCCCATCGCGAGGGTCAAAGCCCTGGCCGAGAAGCTCGACGACGGCCAGGCCGAGGCCCTGGCCCGGGAGATCGCGATGAGCACCGGGCATCAGTACATTCCCAACATCATCGGCATTGCCGAGGACCTCTCGGTCGATCGCCGAGTGGTCATGGAAGCCCGGCGCCAGCAGGAGGGGTCAGTTCGCTTTTCCGGGCCCGAAACCGACCATCTCCAAGACCTCAGTCAGCTCGCGGACCGGTTCGCATTCCAACCGGAACCCGCGGCGTGATCCCAGGTCAGAAGATGGAAAGGCGGCTGATACACCGCCGGGTTACGATGGCGCCATGGCCGGAAGTGTCAAGCAGGTGCGGCGCACCTATCGGGGCGAGGAGGACTGGTTTGACCTCCTCGACGAGTGCGGCCACCGCGCGCTCCGGAACGCCTTCATCGAGGTCGGCGTGACGGCTCAGCAGGCCATGGGGTTGGTCTTCTTCCTGGACGACCAGCGCCACCTCGATCGCCATCAGACCCATCAGTCGCGCTCTCGGCACCGGCAGATCCTCGCCGGCCTCGATATTGCCTCGGTTGCATCGGCGGCTCGATCCATTCCGAGGTAGTTCAATTGGCAGAACGCCGGCCTTTGGAGCCGGATGTTGGAGGTTCGAGCCCTCCCCTCGGAGCGCAGCCGACGCTCGACGGACGGGGTCGACGCACGGGTACGCATGGGGACGGGGACGTATGGGGAGGAGCCAATTCGGTGTTCGGAATATGCGCATGATGTGTGTGCATTCCGAAACTTGAATGCACCTCCGGCACTCCGGCATTCGGGCACTCGGGCACTCGGGAATACCTGACCCTGCCGACTGTCAGGGAACCCCAGGCACCCCTGCTGGCCACGTCCCCGGTTGCGCAGGGGACCCATCGGCTCCTGTGGATCGATCGGCACCGCCTGACCCAGTCGGGGTCGGGCCGGCCTCGAAGGCACCCGGATCCTCCGGATCACCGGGAGGTCGATGATGCGGCACCGGGCTCCGGTGGCCGGTCACCGAGGTACCCCCCCCGGGGGTCAGCTGCCCGACTTGCGTGCCCGGCTGCGGAGTCTGCCGCGGGTGGTCTGGTCGAGGATGACCTTGCGGAGGCGGACGGCCTTCGGCGTCACCTCGACGCACTCGTCGTCGGTGATGAATTCGAGCGCCTGCTCCAGGGAGAGCAGAAGCGGTGGGGTGAGGCGGATGGCCTCGTCGGCGGAGGCGGACCGGATGTTGGTCTGCTTCTTCTCCTTGGTCGGGTTGACGTCCATCTCCTCGTCGCGGGCGTTCTCCCCGACGATCATGCCCTCGTAGACCTCGGTGCCCGGACCTACCAGCAGCATGCCGCGCTCCTGGAGGCTCATCAGCGTGTATCCGGTGGTGATGCCCCGCCGGTCGGCGACCATCGAGCCGTTACGCTTGGTCTTGAGCTCGCCGTGCCACGGCTCCCATCCGTCGAAGACGTGGTGGAGCATGCCCGTCCCCCGGGTCTCGGTCATGAATTCGGTGCGGAAGCCGACCAGCCCGCGCGCCGGGATCCGGTAGTCCATCCGGACCCAACCGGTGCCGTGGTTGACCATCTCGATCAGGGTGCCCTTGCGGAGGGCCATGAGCTGGGTGACGACGCCGAGGTAGTCGTCGGGGACGTCGATGGCGACCCGCTCCATCGGCTCGTTGATCTTGCCGTCGATCTCCCGGGTGACCACCTGGGGCTTGCCGACGGTGAGCTCGAAGCCCTCGCGGCGCATCGTCTCGACCAGCACGGCCAGCTGGAGCTCGCCACGGCCCTGGACCTCCCAGGTGTCGGGCCGCTCCGTGGGGTTCACCCGCAGCGACACGTTCCCGATCAACTCGCTCTCGAGCCGACCGAGGACCTGACGGGCGGTGAGCTTCTTCCCGTCGGCGCCGGCCAGTGGTGAGGTGTTGATGCCGATGGTCATGGCCAGGCTGGGCTCGTCGACGGTGATGACCGGCAGCGGGTGGGGATCGTCGGCGTCGGCCAGCGTCTCGCCGATGGTGATCTCGGCCATGCCGGCAACCGCGGCGATCTCGCCGGGACCGGCCTCCTCGCACTCGACCCGGTCGAGGGCGTCGGTGATGAACAGCTCGGTGATCTTGGTCCGCTCGATGGTCCCGTCCAGTTTGCACCACGCCACCGTGGCGCCCTTGGTGAGCGTCCCGTTGTGCACCCGGCACACCGCGAGCCGGCCCAGATAGGGGGAGGCGTCGAGGTTGGAGACGATCGCCTGGAGCGGCGCGCCCTCCTCGTAGTGGGGCGCGGGGATCCGGTCGAGGATGGCCTGGAACAGCGGCTCGAGGTCGGTCCCCTCGACGCCCTGTTCGGTGGAGGCCCATCCGGCTCGGGCGTTCGAGTAGAGGATGGGGAAGTCGATCTGCTCTTCGTCGGCGTCGAGGTCGAGGAAGAGTTCCTCCACTTCGTGGACGACGTCGTCGATCCGGGCATCGGGCCGGTCGACCTTGTTCACCACGAGCACGACCGGCAGTCGGGCCTCGAGGGCCTTGCGCAGCACGAAGCGCGTCTGGGGGAGGGGGCCCTCGGAGGCGTCGACGAGGAGCAATACGCCGTCGACCATGGTCAGCCCGCGCTCGACCTCACCGCCGAAGTCGGCGTGGCCCGGGGTGTCGATGATGTTGATCTTGACCCCGTTGTGGACCACGGCGGTGTTCTTGGCGAGGATGGTGATGCCCTTCTCGCGCTCGAGGTCGCCGGAGTCCATCACCCGCTCGTTGACCGACTGGTTGTCACGGAACGCACCGGACTGCCAGAGCATGGCGTCGACCAGGGTGGTCTTCCCGTGGTCGACGTGGGCCACGATGGCCACGTTGCGGATGTCGTCGCGGGTGTTGATCGGCATGGTGCCCCTCAGGCTAGCGGTCCCCGGATATGCTCCCGACTGGCCGGACCCGCCCTGGAACGTGCTCCCGACGACCCGCCCCCGCCCTTCGTCGTGCTCCCGACTGGCCGGACCCGGCCCGTCCGGCCGGGACGCCATGCCCCGGTCGGGGGCCCCGGGCACGGCTCCCGACCGGGAGAGCGGCCTAGTTGGTGATCGTCACCGCGGAGGTCGCCGCCGACAGTGCACCGGTCCCGGTGGTGTTGGTGGCCTCCACCTTGAAGGTGTAGCTGTCCCCCTGAGTCAGCCCGGTGACCGATTGACTGGTCGCCGTCGAGGAGAACACCTGCGGGGTCTGGGCCACACCGGCCAGGTACGGGATCACGGTGTACCCGGTGACCGCCGAGCCCCCGTTGTTGGCGTTGGCCGTCCAGGTGACGGTGGCGGCATTGGTCGTGGACGAGGCCGTGGCCGTGCCGATGGTCGGAGCGCCCGGGGTCCCCGCCTCGATCGAATTGGAGGCCGCCGACGACGGTCCGGTCCCGGTGGCGTTCTTCGCCGTCACCGTGAAGGTGTAACTGGTGCCGGTGGTCAGACCGCTGAAGACGCACGAGGTCGACGTGCCGTTGAGGGAGGTCGAGCAGGCGGCCGGCGTGGTCACCGACGGGCTCGAGGTCACGGTGTACCCGGTGAGGGTGCCGCCTCCGGTGTTGGTCGGATCCGTCCACGAGACCGTGGCCGTGGTGGCCGACGTGGTGGCGACCGCGGCCACCCCGGTCGGTGCCGCCGGGGTTCCGACGGTGATCGAGTTGGACGCCGCCGACGCCGGACTGTTGCCGTTGGCATTCTTCGCCGTCACCGTGAAGGTGTAGCTGGTGCCGGTGGTCAGACCGCTGAAGACGCACGAGCTCGAGGCGCCGTTGAGGGAGGTCGAGCAGGCGGCCGGCGTGGTCACCGACGGGCTGGAGGTCACGGTGAAGCCGGTCAGGGCCGAGCCGCCGGTGTTGGTCGGGACCGTCCAGGCGATGGTGGCCGTGGTGGCCGAGGTGGTGGCGGTGGCGGTCACCCCGGTCGGGGCGGCCGGGTGGCCCATGGTGATCGAGCTGGACGCCGTGGAGGCCGCACTCGTCCCGGCTGCGTTGGTCGCGGTCACCGTGAAGGTGTACGCGGTGCCGCTGGTCAGCCCGGTGAAGACGCACGAGGTCGACGAGCCGGTGAGGGAGGTCGAGCAGGCGGCCGGCGTGGTCACCGACGGGCTCGAGGTCACGGTGAAGCCGGTCAGGGCCGTGCCGCCGTTGCTGGCCGGAGCGGTCCAGGCGATGGTGGCCGTGGTGGCCGAGGTGGTGGCGGTGGCGGTCACCCCGGTCGGGGCACCCGGCGCGGTGGCCGGGACGGCCGCGGCCGAGGCGGCCGAGGCGGTGCCGGTACCGGCCGAGTTGGTGGCGGTGACCGTGAACGTGTAGCTGGTGCCGTTGGTCAGGCCGGTCACGGTGCAGCTGGTGGTGGCCGTGGCGCAGGTGAAGCTGCCCGGCGACGAGGTCACGGTGTACCCGGTGATGGCGGCTCCACCGGTGGAGGCCGGGGCGGTCCACGACACCACCGACTGGGTGTTGGCGTTGGAGGTGGCACCCACCCCGGTCGGGGCGCCCGGCGCGGTGGCCGGGATGGCGGCCGCAGAGGCTGCGGAGGCCGGGCCGGTGCCCGAGGAGTTGGTGGCCGTGACGGTGAAGGTGTAGCTGGTGCCGTTGGTGAGGCCGGTCACGGTGCAGCTGGTGGTCCCCGAGGTGCAGGTGAAGCTGCCCGGCGACGAGGTCACGGTGTAGCTCGAGATCGCCGTGCCGCCGGTGGCGGCCGGCGCGGTCCAGGACACGACCGACTGGGTGTTGGCGTTGGAGGTGGCACCCACTCCGGTCGGAGCGCCCGGAGCCCCGGCGATGATCGAGTTCGACGCCGCGGATGCCGCACCGGTCCCGGCCGAGTTGGTGGCCGTCACCTTGAAGGTGTACGCGGTGCCCGCGGTGAGGCCGTTCACCGTGCACGACGTCGAGCTCGACGAGCAGGTCTGACCGCCCGGGCTGGACGTCGCGGTGTACGTGGAGATGGCCGCACCGCCGTTGGAGGAAGGTGCCGTCCAGCTGACATTGGTGGACGTGGAGGTGGACGTGGGAGTCGCGGTCACCGCGGTCGGCGCGCCCGGGGTAGTGGCCGGGATGGCCGCGGCCGAGGCGGCCGAGGCGGTACCGGTCCCGGCCGAGTTGGTGGCGGTCACGGTGAAGGTGTAGCTGGTGCCGTTGGTCAACCCGGTCACGGTGCAGCTGGTGGTCGCCGTGGTGCAGGTCAGGCCACCGGGCGAGGAGGTCGCCGTGTAGCTGGTGATGGCGGCGCCGCCGGTCGAGGCCGGTGCGGTCCATGACACCACCGACTGGGCGTTGGCGTTGGAGGTGGCACCCACACCGGTCGGCGCGCCAGGCGTGGTGGCCGGGACGGCCGCGGCCGAGGCGGCCGAGGCGGCGCTGGTGCCGGCCGAGTTGGTGGCGGTGACCGTGAAGGTGTAGCTGGTGCCGTTGGTCAGGCCGGTCACGGTGCAGCTGGTGGTGGCCGATGAGCAGGTGAAGCTGCCCGGCGTCGAGGTCACCGTGTAGCCGCTGATGGCGGCGCCACCGGTCGACGTCGGTGCGGTCCACGACACCACCGACTGGGCGTTGGCGTTGGAGGTGGCGGTCACCCCGGTCGGGGCACCCGGGGCGGTCGCCGGGACGACCGCGGCCGAGGCGGCCGAGGCGGTGCCGGTGCCGGCCGCATTGGTGGCGGTGACGGTGAAGGTGTAGCTGGTGCCGTTGGTCAGACCGGTCACGGTGCAGCTGGTGGTGCTGGTCGAGCAGGTGAAGCTGCCGGGCGACGAGGTCACGGTGTAGTTGGTGATGGCGGCGCCACCGGTGGATGCCGGTGCGGTCCAGGAGACGACCGACTGGGTGTTGGCGTTGGAGGTGGCGGCGACCGCGGTCGGGGCGCCGGGCACGGTGGCGGGCGTGGCCGCGGCCGAGGCGGCCGAGGCGGGGCCGGCGCCGGCGGCGTTGGTGGCGGTGACCGTGAACGTGTATGCCGTGCCGTTGGTCAGGCCGGTCACCGTGCAGCTGGTGGTGGCGGAGGAGCAGGTGTAGCCACCGGGCGAGGAGGTGACCGTGTAGCCGGTGATGGCGGCCCCGCCGTTCGAGGTCGGCGCGGTCCAGGAGACCGCCGACTGGGTGTTGGCGTTGGAGGTGGCACCCACCCCGGTGGGAGCACCGGGCACGGTGGCCGGGGTGGCTGCCGCCGATGCCGTCGACGCGGAGCCGGTTCCGGCCGGGTTGGTGGCGGTGACGGTGAACGTGTATGCCGTACCGTTGGTGAGGCCCGAGACCGTGCAGCTGGTGGTGGCCGAGGTGCAGGTGAAGCTGCCCGGCGACGACGTGACCGTGTAGTTGGTGATGGCGGCACCGCCGGTGGATGCCGGTGCCGTCCACGACACCACCGACTGGGCGTTGGCGTTCGAGGTGGCGGCGACCGCGGTCGGGGCGCCGGGCACGGTGGCCGGGGTGGCCGCGGCCGAGGCGGCCGAGGCGCTGCCCGTGCCGGCCGGGTTGGTGGCGGTGACGGTGAAGGTGTAGGCGGTGCCGTTGGTCAGGCCGGTCACCGTGCAGCTGGTGGTGGCCGAGCTGCAGGTCTTGGCTCCCGGCGACGACGTGACCGTGTAGCTGGTGATTGCTGCGCCGCCGGTGGATGCCGGTGCGGTCCAGGAGACCACCGACTGGGTGTTGGCGTAGGAGGTGGCGGCGACCGAGGTCGGGGCGCCGGGCACGGTGGCCGGGGTGGCCGCGGCCGAGGCGGCCGAGGCGGCGCTGGTGCCGGCCGAGTTGGTGGCCGTGACGGTGAAGGTGTAGCTGGTGCCGTTGGTCAGGCCGGTCACGGTGCAGCTGGTGGTGGCCGAGGAGCAGGTGAAGCCGCCAGGCGACGAGGTCACCGTGTAGCCGGTGATGGTGGCGCCGCCGTTGGAGGACGGGGCCGTCCACGACACCACCGACTGGGTGTTGGCATAGGAGGTGGCACCCACCGCGGTGGGCGCGCCGGGGGCGGTCGCCGGGACGATCGCGGCCGAGGCGGCGGAGGCGCTCCCGGTCCCGGCCGAGTTGGTGGCGGTGACGGTGAAGGTGTAGCTGGTCCCGTTGGTGAGGCCGACGACCGTGCAGCTGGTGGTGCTCGTCGAGCAGGTGAGTCCGCCGGGCGACGAGGTCACGGTGTAGTCGGTGATGGCGGCGCCACCGGTCGTGGTCGGTGCGGTCCAGGACACCACCGACTGGGTGTTGCCGTTGGAGGTGGCGGTCACCCCGGTCGGGGCGCCGGGGACGGTGGCGGGGACGGCCGGGGCCGAGGCCGCCGAGGCACTGCTGGTGCCGGCGGCGTTGGTGGCGGTGACCGCGAAGGTGTACGCGGAGCCGTTGGTGAGTCCGGCCACCGTGCAGCTGGTGGTGGCCGTCGTGCAGGTGTAGCCGCCCGGGGAGGAGGTCACGGTGTACCCGGTGATGGCGGCGCCCCCGTTGGAGGCCGGTGCGGTCCACGACACGAGCGACTGGGCGTTGGCGTTGGAGGTCGCGGTCACACCGGTGGGCGCGCCCGGCACGGTGGCCGGGGTGGCGGCGGCCGATGCGGTCGATGCGGCGCTGGAGCCGGCTGCGTTGGTGGCGGTGACGGTGAAGGTGTAGGCGGTGCCGTTGGTCAGCCCGGTCACGGTGCAGGTGGTGGTGGTGCCGTTGGCCGTGGTGCAGGTGAAGCTGCCCGGCGACGAGGTGACCGTGTAGCTGGTGATGGCGGCGCCGCCGTTCGAGGCCGGTGCGGTCCAGGAGACTACCGACTGGTTGTCGGCATGGGAGGTGGCGGTCACACCGGTGGGTGCCCCGGGCACGGTGGCCGGGACGGCGGCGGCCGATGCGGTCGATGCGGCGCTGGTGCCCACCGCGTTGGTGGCGGTGACCGTGAAGGTGTAACTGGTCCCGTTGGTGAGGCCGGACACCGTGCAGCTGGTGGTGGCCGTGGTGCAGGTGAAGCTGCCCGGCGACGAGGTCACCGTGTAGTTGGTGATGGCGAGGCCCCCGCTCGAGGCGGGTGCCGTCCACGACACGACCGACTGGGCGTTGGCGTTGGAGGTGGCGGTCACCGCGGTGGGTGCGCCCGGCAGGGTGGCCGGGACGACGGCCGCCGATGCGGTCGAGGCGGCGCTGGTCCCAGCCGAATTGGTGGCCGTGACGGTGAACGTGTAGCTGGTGCCGTTGGTCAGCCCGGTCACCGTGCAGCTGGTGGTGCCCGTCGTGCAGGTGAGGGCCCCCGGCGACGAGGTCACCGTGTACCCGGTGATGGCTGCGCCACCGTTGGAGGCCGGTGCCGTCCACGACACCACCGACTGGGTGTTGGCGTGGGTGGTGGCGGTGACCGCGGTGGGGGCGCCCGGGGCCGTGGCCGGAATGGCCGCCGCCGATGCGGTCGATGCGGCGCTGGTGCCGGCCGAGTTGGTGGCCGTGACGGTGAACGTGTAGCTGGTCCCGTTGGTCAGGCCGGTCACGGTGCAGCTGGTGGTGGCCGTGGTGCAGGTGACGCTGCCCGGCGACGAGGTCACGGTGTAGCTGGAGATTGCGGCACCGCCGTTCGAGGCCGGGGCCGTCCACGACACCACCGACTGGGCGTTGGCATTCGACGTGGCGGTCACCCCGGTGGGGGCGCCGGGCACGGTGGCCGGGACCGCGGGGGCGGAGGCCGTCGATGCGGCGCTGGTGCCGGCCGAGTTGGTGGCCGTGACGGTGAACGTGTAGCTGGTGCCGTTGGTCAATCCGGTCACCGTGCAGCTGGTTGAGGCCGTGGCGCAGGTGAAGCTGCCCGGCGAGGAGGTGACGGTGTAGCCGGTGATCGCCGACCCGCCGTTCGAGGCCGGTGCCGTCCAGGACACCACCGACTGGGTGTTGGCGTTGGAGGTGGCGGACACCGCGGTCGGGGCGCCGGGGGTGGTGGCCGGCGTGGCCGGGGCGGAGGCCGCCGAGGCCGGACCGGATCCGGTGGCGTTGGTCGCCTTCACCGTGAAGGTGTAGGCGGTGCCGTTGGTGAGCCCGGTGACCGTGCAGCTGGTCGAGGCCGTGGTGCACGTCTGTCCACCACTGGCGGTCACGGTGTAGCTGGTGATCGCCGAGCCTCCGGTGCCGGACGGAGCCGTCCAGGAGACGACCGACTGCGCGTTGGCGTTCGATGTCGCGGTGACCCCGGTGGGAGGTCCGGGGACGCCGATCGTGAGCGGGTTGGAGCTCGCCGAGGCCGTTCCGGTCCCGGCGCCGTTGGTGGCGGTGACCGTGAAGGTGTAGGCGCTACCGGAGGTCAGTCCGGTGACGGTGCACGAGGTGGTGGCCGAGGAGCAGGTCTGGCTGCCGGGGCTCGACGTGACGGTGTAGCTGGTGATGGCCGCGCCACCGTTGCTCGCAGGTGCCGTCCAACTGACGGCGGCCGTCGTCGACGAGGACGTGGCGGTGGCGGTGGCCCCGGTGGGAGCACCGGGCACGGTGGCCGGAGTCGCCGCGGCCGACGCCGCAGACGGAGCGCTGGAGCCCGCACCGTTGGTGGCCGTGACGGTGAACGTGTAGGGGGTGCCGTTGGTCAGCCCGCTCACCGTGCAGCTGGTGGTGGTCGTGGTGCAGGTGAAGCTGCCGGGCGTCGAGGTCACCGTGTAGGTGACCGGAGCGCCACCGGTGGAGGCGGGTGCCGTCCACGACACCACCGACTGGGCGTTGGCGTAGGAGGTTGCCGCGACCGCGGTGGGCGATCCCGGCGGAGTGGCCGGGGTGATCGGCGAGGACGGGGACGAGGCGGGACCGGTGCCCGATGCGTTGGTGGCGGTGACCGTGAACGTGTAGCTGGTGCCGTTGGTCAGCCCGGTCACCGTGCAGGCGGTGCCGACCGTGGAGCAGGTCTGGCCGCCGCTCGAGGTCACCGTGTAGCCGGTGATGGCGGCGCCACCGGTGGAGATCGGTGCGGTCCACGAAACCACCGACTGGGCGTTGGCGAACGAGGTCGCGGTGACACCGGTCGGTGCACCGGGGACGGTCGAGGGCGTCGCCGACACCGCCGCGGACGCCGGGCCCTGCCCGACGGAGTTGGTGGCGGCCACCGTGATGGAGTACGTGTCCCCGTTGGTCAGGCCGAGGAGGGTGCACGAGGTGGTCGAGCCGTTCGCGGTGGTGCAGGTCACGTTGGTCCCGGTGGGGCCACCGAGGTTGGCCGTCACGGTGTAGCTCGAGATCGGTGCCCCGCCGGTGTTCGCCGGAGCGGTCCAGGACACGAAGGACTGGCTGTTGGTGTGCGATGTCGCCGTCACGCCGGTGGGGGCGTCCGGAGTCGCCGCCGGCACCACGGGTGGGGACGCCGCCGAGGCCGGTCCGGTGCCGACCGCGTTGGTGGCCGTCACCGTGAAGGTGTAGCTGGCGCCGTTGGTGAGGCCGCTCACGGTGCACGAGGTTGTGCTGGTGGAGCACGTGGCGCCACCGGGACTGGTCATGACCGTGTAGTTGGTGATCGCCGAACCGCCGTCGGAGGCCGGGGCCGTCCAGGAGACCGTCGATGCGGAATTGACGTTGGAGGTACCGGTGACGGCGGTGGGCGCGCCGGGCTGTGTGGCCGGTGTGGCCGGCGAGGACGCGGCCGAGGCCGGTCCGGTTCCGGCGGCGTTGGCGGCGGTGACCGTGAAGGTGTACGGGGTGCCGTTGGTCAGGCCGGTCACCGTGCAGGTGGTGGTCGTGCCGTTGGCCGTGGTGCAGGTCTGGCCTCCGCTCGAGGTCACGGTGTAGCCGGTGATCGCCGCACCGCCGTTGGAGGTCGGGGCCGTCCACGAGACGACCGACTGGGCGTCGGCGTTCGACGCGGCGGTCACCGCGGTGGGCGTCCCCGGCACGGTGGCCGGGACGGCCGCCGCCGACGCCGCCGAGGCGGCGCTCGTGCCGGATGCGTTGGTGGCGGTGACCTTGAACGTGTAGCTGGTGCCGTTGGTCAGTCCGGTCACCGTGCAGGTGGTGGTGGCCGAGGTGCAGGTGATGCTGCCGGGTGTCGAGGTCACGGTGTAGCCGGTGATGGCGGCACCCCCGTTGGAGGCCGGCGCGCTCCACGACACGACCGACTGGGCATTGGCGTACGAGGTGGCGGTGACCCCGGTCGGTGCCCCGGGCACGGTGGAGGGAGTGGCCGCCGCCGACGCAGCCGAGGCGGGGCCCGTGCCGATGCCGTTGGTGGCGGTGACCGTGAACGTGTAGGACGTCCCGTTGGTTAGGCCGGTCACCGTGCAGGTGGTGGTCGTGCCGTTGGCCGTGGTGCAGGTCTGGCCGCCACTCGAGGTCACCGTGTAGTGGGTCAGCGCCGATCCGTTCGACGACGCCGGGGTCCACGAGACGACCGACTGTCCGCTGGCGTTCGACGTGGCACCCACGCCGCTCGGAGCGCTCGGCGCCGTGGGGGCGGGGGTGACCGAATTCGATGCCGCGGAGCTGGCACCGGTGCCGGCCGCATTGGTCGCGGTCACGGTGAACGTGTACGCGGTCCCGTCGGTCAGGCCGGACACGACGCAGCTGGTCGTGCTCGAGGTGCAGGTGTGGCCCCCGGTGCTCGAGGTCACGGTGTAGTTGCTGATGGACAGGCCGCCGTTGGAGGCTGGAGCGGTCCACGAGACACTGGCGGACGCGTAGGCCCCGGTGGCGGTCACCGCGGTCGGGGCCCCGGGGGCCGTGCCCGGCGTGGCCGTGGCCGACGCCGACGCCGCCCCGACGCCCAGGGAGTTGGAGGCGGTCACGGTGAAGGTGTAGGTCGTGCCATTGGTCAGGCCGGTCACCGTGCAGGTGGTGGTCGAGCCGTTGGGCGTGGAGCAGGTCTGGCCGCCGCTGGACGTGACCGTGTAACCGGTGATGGCGGACCCGCCGGTCGAGGACGGGGCCGTCCAGGTGACGACCGACTGGCCGTTGGCGTACGACGTGGCGGCCACGCCGGTCGGTGTCCCGGGGGGCCCGGTCGGGGTGACCGAGTTGGAGGAGGCGGAGGACGCGCCGGCGCCCGAGCCGTTGCTGGCGGTGACCTTGAAGGTGTAGCTGGTCCCGTTGGTCAGTCCGGTCACCGTGCACGGCGACGCCGAGCACGAACCGGTGATCGAACCGGGAGCGGAGGTGACCGTGTATCCGGTGACGGGGGCGCCGCCGTTGGAGCCGGGTGCGGTGAAGGCCACGGTCGCCGAAGCGTTACCGGCGGTCGCGGTGCCGATGGTCGGTGCACCCGGGACCGTCGACGGCGTGGCCGCCGGCGAGGCGGCCGAGGCCGGTCCGGTGCCGATGCCGTTGGTGGCGGTGACCGTGAACGTGTAGGCGGTGCCGTTGGTCAGGCCGGTCACCGTGCAGGTGGTGGTTCCCGTGGTGGTGCACGTCTTGCCCCCGGGCGAGGAGGTCACGGTGTAGCCGGTGACGGCGAGCCCGCCGTTCGAGTTCGGCGCGTACCACGACACGACGGACTGGCCGTTGGCGTACGAGGTGGCGGTCACGGTGAGGGGCGCGCCGGGTGCGGTGGGTACCACGACCGCGTTAGAGGGGAACGACGCCGGTCCGGTCCCCAGCGAGTTAGTGGCCGTGACGGTGAACGTGTAGCTGTTGCCGACGGTGAGTCCACTAATCGTCGCCGAAGTGGCGGTGGCACCAGTGGCGGTAAGCCCGGTGCACGACGAGCACGCCGGCGATGGCGTCACGTTGTACTGGGTGATGGGGGAACCGGCCGAGGATGGATCGGTCCAGCTGACGGTCACCGTGTCGTTGGCATTGCCGGTGGCCGTCACCAGGCTGGGGGCGAAGGGGACGTTGGGGGCGACGACCGACGGCGACGGCTGCGACGGGTCACTGGTCCCGTCCGCGTTGGTGGCGGTGACGGAGAAGGAATAGCTCTGCCCCGGGGTGAGGCCCCCGATCGTGGCGGAGGTGGCGGTGGCGCTGGCCACGGTGAGGCCGGTGCACAGCGAGCATCCGGGGATGGGGTCGACGTTGTACTGGGTGATGGGTGATCCGTGATTGGCCGGGTCAACCCAGGTCACCGTGGCGACGCCGCCGACGCTGGCGGTGGCCGTCACGCTGGTGGGCGGGGCGGGCGCGGTGACGGCGGGATAGTTGGGCAGGCCACCCGGTGATCCGGCGCAGTACTGCGAGATCGTCTGGGTCGAGCCGTCGACCGGGAGCAGCGTCGGGCAGATGTCCGTCGGATGCTCGCTGGTGACGCCGGTCACCGAGGTGAGGACCCACGACGGGGTGGTGGGAGCCAGGTAGCTCGGTGGCGCGAGGAAGTCGAGGAGGGGGTCCCACGTGTAGTGCTTGACGTAACCCGACGCAGGGGACGAGCCGCTGAAGGTGCCCACCGGGCCGCGGGCGTACTGCTGGATGGAGCCGTAGACGTAGAGGGGGCCCTCGTTGTTGCCGGTCCCGTAGTTGTTGACCACGAACGACTCCGTCAACGCCAGGACGGCGGCGTCGATGGTGATCCCACCGGTGCCGGTGGCGATGTCCCCGGCGCCGCCCGACGGGTCGCAGAGGGCACCCGGGGTGCCGCTGCAGGACGGCAGCACCGATCCGTTCGGTGACGTGACGGGGTGGTTCACCTCGACGTACTCGTTGGCGATGAGGCCGAGCGAGTCGTTCGTCCCGCCCGGGTTGTAGGGGCAGAGGCCCTGGGACTGGGTGCTCGTCCCGCTCTGACCCAGGGTCCACTGTCCGGAGCAGTCGGCGTAGGTGAGGTTCCCGTCGACGATGATGTCGTTGGCCGTGCCGATGGTGAGGTAGCCGGAGAGATTCCCGTTGACGAAGGCGTCGCCCTCGGCGTCGGGTGTGCCGGTCTGGCCGTAGTAGCAGCCGGAGCAGCCGCCGGGAGCTGTCTGGGAGTTGGCACCGTAGGAGACGGTCGGCGAGTACGCGTTGGACTGGCCCAGGTTGACCTGGGACGAACTGGTGTAGGATCCACCGCTGTAGGAGGCGGAGAAGGCACCCGTGCCATTGCTCGACTCGGTCGTGGTGCAGGTGGCGGTGGCCTGCCAGTTGCTGCCGACCGCCACCGGGGTCGACCAGTTGGACACGTTGGAGCATCCGGAGATCACGGCGGTCGACGTGGTCGTGTGTCCGTAGCTGGTGGTACTGGTCGTCTGGCTGAAGGAGACGGTGGCGCCACTGCTGATCTGGCTGGTCGCCGAGGTGACCGTGGCTGTGAGGGTGACCGCACCGCCGGGCGTGGGCGAGGCCGGGCTCGAGGTGAGGTTGGTCGCCGTGCTGTCGATGTAGTCGTCGAACGGGTTCGCTCCGGTGACCGTCTCGGAGGTGGTGGCGTTCTCCACGAACACCACGCCGTCGGAGGGGATGGGCCCGGTCCCGTCGGTCGGGCAGACGTTGGTGTTGGCCGCGGCGTTGATACTGTCGGTGGTCGTTCCCTGGGTCACCGGAGTGTCGGGGCTGATCACCGTCATCTGGCCGTCGTTCAGGGTGATCTGGGTCGGACCCGCGTAGAGGCAACCATAGAGGTAGGCGACGGTCCCGAGCTGAGAGTCGGTCTGAGGGGGCTCCTCCACGGCGTTGCCGTGGGTACTCTTCGTGGTGTCGTAGAGATAGACGTCGTTGGAGGCTGCCGCACAGTTGGAAGCACTGCCCGACATGCCGTTCGAGTTGTCGACGAACAGGCAGTTCGGGTCGGCGGTCTCGACCGACGACGGGACCTCGGGTGAGACGGATGGGTTGCCGAACGACGGCGAACCCGACTCGGAACCGTCGCCGCTCACGAAGACGGAGTCGTTGGTGTACGTGGGTCCGAACAGGTAGTCGTTGGGGCCGAAATAGACCTGAGAGCTGCAGTCGACGTTGGCTCCGTTGATGTCGTAGTTGATCGACGAGCTCCAGTTGTAGTTGCAGGTCGAGTAGTCGCCCGTCGCGCTGTAGGACTCATAGTTGGACCACCAGACGTGTGACAGGAAGCCGTTCTTGGGCGCAAGGTTGAGGGTCTCGTTAGCGAAGATGTAGCCGGTCGAGGACTGAGGGTCGTGAGCGGCGCCGACCACCTCCACGGCCAGGTTGGTGATGGCGTGGGTGGTGGGGTCGAAGGTCGGCTGTGGGTTGCCGAACGCGTACCACTCGGCACCGGTGTTCGAAGCAGCCGAGCCGGTGACCTCGTTCCACTCGCCGTAGTCGATGCCCAGGCAGTCCCCGGTCCCGTTGGTGTTGGTGTTGCAGTAGGCGAGGCTCGGGTTGGTGTTGATGGCGGTGACGTAGGCGTTCTCCCCGGCCTCGACGGCCTGGTTGGAGTAGTCGGCCACCGAGGCGGCCTGTTGGAGGGGGGCCGATTGGACCATCGTGAGTACGAGCGTGGCACCGATGGCTCCGATCACCAAGGTGAGCGCCAGAACGGCCATGATCGCCGTCTGGCCGAGGTCGGACATCCTCGCGCCACAACGGTCCTGGTCTCGGTTTGTCCGGATGTGCGTCATCCTGCTCCACGCTGTCGACATGATGATCATCCCCCTGCCGAGGACTGGTAGGGATCGCAGCCCGGGTTGATGAACTGGAATGGATAGCACTCGGCGTTGATGCTCTGCGGATACCGGTAGATGATGAGTTGGTTGTTGACCCAACCGTTGGTCCCCGAACCGGGCTCGTCGACCAGGAGGTCGATCCCGACGCTCTGGATGGCGTCCAAGGGGCAGTTGATCCCCGCTGCTGCGGCACCTTCCACCGGTTGACCCGCCGTCGCTGAGTTGCAGGTGCTGAAGGGTTGGCTGGTACCCGTGTACTCGCTAGAGCCGCCGGGCAGCCCGGTCACCGCCTGCTGGCTCACCTCGGAGCTGGTGAGTGTAAGCGCACCCAGGTTCGGGTCCTCGATGGTGTAGGTGAAGATCGGGGTGGCGAACTGCCCGGACCCGGACGGATCGTTGACCACGTCCTGGATGTTGGCGATGAGCCGGTAGTTGGTCGGGTACAGGCACACGAAACCGGGCGTGGTTCCATTCACGTTGACCGGACAGCTCGAGATTCCATCTGTCATGTTTCCGACCTCGGGGAGGTACATCCGCACTTGGAAGTTGCATGGTGTGCTGGGCGTGCAGGATGACGAGGAGGTGACCTCGTTTCCGGTGGCCGGATCGATCTCCTCGGCCACGATCTCAGCCGGGCCGGCTGTGCACGACGACGATCCGCACGAGGAGCTGGCGCCGACGGTGTTGCCGTAGTTCGTCCCGACGTTGGCGAAGAAGGTCAACCCGAAGTTCCCGACAGAGTTGTTCATGTAGGGCCCGTTCTGGGTGGTACCCGATTCCACGCCGAACCCCGGTGTCGGGATACCGGTCGAGGACTGCGGTGCGGGCTCCACCTCGGAGGCCAGCAGGGAGCGGATCGGCGCGAGGGCGGGGATGACCTGGTCAACCTCGTTGTACTGGGCGGACACGCTGGCGCTCAGAGACTCGATGAGGTTCATGGAGACGAAGACCATGCCGAGGATCACAACGAGGATGGTCGAGGTGACCATGACCTCGATCAAGGTCATGCCGGCGTCGTCGCGGTGACGGTCACCGAGTCGCGCTCGCAGCCGCTCGGGCAGGCTGGGACGGATCGCCGACGTCATGCCAGCACCTGGATGGGAGCGGGCAGGTAGTACGGCGACTGTGAGGTGGCTGTGCCATTGATCTTCACCGTGACGCTGTCGGCGCCGACTACGAGCGTTACATTGGTGGGGGCGACCGCCGAGCTACCTGACGTGACCGAGTAGGAGTAGCTGCCGTAGGGCACCGACGTCATTGTGACGCCCTGGGCGTCGGTGGCCGGCAGGTTGTAGTAGTCGCCGTCGGTCCCGCAGCTGGTCGACGTGATGGTCACGGTGGCGCCGCTGACCACTGCGCCACTTGCTGTGACCAACTGCAGGGGCAGCAGGCCCAACGGGACGACGGCGGTGGCGGTCCCACCTGGGATCCCGCTGAACGAGGACGAGGAGTTGGTGGACGCTTCGCCTGCACAGTCACCCGCGGCGATCGAGTAGGCACCGGGGTACAGGACGGGCAGCGACCCGGTGCTGCCCGAGGAGTCGTAGCCCCAGGGGATCTGGGTGGTCCAGCTGGTGGTCTGTGCCGGGCTGGTCTCGACGGGGATTCCATCGACCAACGCGCCGGGCAGCGACGACGGGGTCTGGTTCGACCACGATCCCGTGGGGCCGGTCGGGGACGTGAGGATGATCGGTCCGCCGGTCGTTTCGCCGATCGCCGCGCAGACCGCGTTGGTCGCCGTCGCCGGGCTCTCGCACGACACCCCCAGGTAGTACTGGACCGTGGTCCCCGAGGGTTCGGAGGCGAGGTTCCAGGCCCAGCTGCTGCCGGTCCCGGTCTGCGAGCCGACGAGCAGCTCACCCAACCCGGATGTGCCCGAGGTGGTCGCCGCGACGACGCACGCCGCGGTGTCACCTGATGCCGGTGTTCCGCACGCCACCGAATTCAGGGCGGCGACGTTGTTGGGGATCGCATTGGAGAGTACCCAATTGTGCTCCGGTGTCGCCGTCAGGTCGCCGGTCCAGACAGCTGCGACGGCACCCTGCGTCGTCGACACGGCGCCGATGGCCACACAGGACGTGGTGTCGCAGGAGATGCCGGTGACCGAGACGCCGCCTGACGGGAAGCTCGACTCCGCCGTCCAGGAGTCCCCGGTCACCCCGGTGGTGATGACGGTGGCATCGGTGGGGCTGGCCTGGCCGCCTACGGCGGCGGCCAGGCAGTCTGTCGACGACGGGCAGGCGATCGTCCCCACTGAGTAGACCTGGCCAGGAAGGATGTCGGAAGCGAAGGACAGCAGCGACGGGCTGGAGGGATCGCCGTTTATGGTCAGGATGCCGGGGGCGGATCCGATGCCGGCGTAGCTCAATTCACACGTTGTCGGCGTCGGGCAGGCGATCGAGTCGAGTGCGGTGATGGTCACCAGGGGAGGGGTGACGATGGTCCAGGAGTCGGATCCGGCCACCACCTTCCCGGCCAACAGGACCGGCCCCGAGGAGGTGGTCCCCAAGGCGAGACAGCCGTCTGTCGACGGACAGATCACCTGGGTGATGTCGGTGACGGTCGGCGGGACGTTGTCGCTCGATTGCGCGGTGAAGTCGGAGGTGGTCGAGAGGATGATGCCGGTGTTTGTGCCACCGGCCGAGCTGTAGTAGCCGACGCCGACGCACTTGGACGGAGTGGCCGTGATGCAGGAGACCTGATTGACGTGAGTGCGGGTGGAGAGCGTGGTGGACGTCCAGGCGGCACCGGAACCTCCCCAGGCGGCGGACGCACCTGTCGGTCCGTCACCAAGGGCGACGCAGGTCAGTCCGGCGGCGTCCGGGCATGTGACGCCCCGGTCTACGGCGGATGCTCCGGCGTAGGAGACGTTCGTCAACATCCCTTCGTCGAACTGATAAAGGGGCACGACCTGTTCGGCGCTCACGGTCACCACCTGGCCGGCCTGCGTGTCGGTCTGGCTGCCGCCGGTCGTCACGAACGGCGGGAGGCCCGAGTAGCCGGGGATGGCGACCGCGCCGACGCTGGGCTGCAAGGCGGCGACGGTGTAGGTCCCGACCGGCACCTCGGCGAAGATGCACCCGTCAGCGTCGGGGTAGAGCTTGTACGGCGTGGTGAGGGTCGGGCTTCCGGTAGGGTCCGAGGGCGTCACCGGGGCCGCGGTCTGGGTGACCCCGACGGGGATGGCCTGAAGGCGGACCTGTGCCGAGTTGCCGAGTTGATCTGTGTCGCCCTCGTTCGACACGTTGATGGCCAGGAATCCCTCGGCCTGCAACCACGAACCAGGCCTCGGAAAGTCGATCTCGGTCACCTCGGTGACCGTGTGCACATTTGTGCCGCTGCCCCACGTCACGTTCACCTGGAGCTGGATGACCGCCGGATGAGACGGGCTGGGCGCCGTTCCGGCGGAACACAGGTCGGACTGTCCCACGTCGTTCACGGCATTCTCGGTGTAGAGCGCCTGGGCGGTGAAGGTGGTGCCGGCGAAAGTCGAACCCGGGTACGGGGCGCCCGCCGCGGCGGCCGCGGCCTGGGTCAAGGTCGTCGGGGTCTCGTTCGTCAGAACCGTTCCGGTGGACGGATTCGTCGGAGGTGACGTATTGGAGAGGATCTGGATCCACGAGTCAGCCAACTCCTCGGCGGCCTGGTGCTGGCGGGCGAGGACCGCGTCCGAGGAGACGTTGGTGAGGAGGATGCCCATGGGGATCATGGTGATGAGCAGCACGACTCCGGCCACGATGACCTCGACGAGGGTCACCCCGTCGTCCCGCCGGCGGTCGGTGGTCCGCCCGTGGCTGCGGGCGCGACCCTTCGCCCGGACTGCTGCCAGTCCGGCACTCCGGCTCGAGGTCGGACTGCGGTGGGAAACGGTGAAGGGAAACATTGCGCTCTTCCGGCAGAGTAAGACCAGGGGAACAGGTGTTCCTAGGCGTAATTCCACCTAGGAGGCCTATCGACGGCCTCGAGCGCAGACTTGAGGGAGCCCCCTCACACTTCCTGGCCGGCTGGCGCGACCGCGTAGGCGCGGGCCCATGACCACGGGTCCCGAGGCGCGCCGAGGCGACCTCGAGTGGAGGTCGAGTGTTCCCGTCGGCGCCGCACGGCGGCGCTCAGCTCAGCAGGAGCGGGGCAGTGAGAGTCAGTAGGAGCGGGGCAGTGAGAGTGAGTGCTGGGCCACGTAGTTGAGGATCATCTCGCGGCTCACCGGGGCGATCCGGAGCAGCCGGGCCATCCCCCACAGGTCGGCGATGCCGTACTCGGTGGACATGCCGTTGCCACCGTGGGTCTGGATGGCCTGGTCGAGGGCGGCGAGCGTCGCCTCCGCCGCCGCGTACTTGGCCATGTTGGCGGTCTCGCCGGCCAGCGGCGAATCCCCGTCGTGATCGCAGTACCAGGCCGCCTTGTCGGTCATCACCCGGGCCAGCTCCACCTCGATCTTGGCCTTGGCCAACGGGTGGGCGATGCCCTGGTGGCGGGCGATCGGGGTGCCCCACACCTCGCGGGTGCGCGCGTACTCGGCCGCCTTGTCGAGGACGTAGCGGCCGATGCCGTTGGCGGTGGCGGCCGACAGGATCCGTTCCGGGTTGAGGCCGTAGAAGACCTGGCGCAGGCCCTCGCCCTCCTCGCCGATGAGTCGGTCCGACCCGACCTGGACGTTGTCGAAGAACAAGGTGTACTGCTTCTCGGGAGCGGTGATCTCCACGGGCAGCACCTGCTTGTCGAGCCCGGGGGTGTCCACGTCGACCACGAACAGCGACAGGCGGCCCCGGCCGGTGTCGGGGTCCACGCCCGTCTTGGTGACCACCAGGATGGCCTCGCACTCGTCGACACCGGAGATGTAGTACTTCTGGCCGTTCAGCCGGTAGATGTCGCCGTCCTTGGTGGCGGTGAGGCCGAGGTTGTGGGAGTTGGACCCGGCGTCGGGCTCGGTGATGGCGAAGGCCATCTTGAGCTCACCGGTGGCGAAGCGTGGCAGCCACCGTTGCTTCTGGGCCTCGGTGCCGAACTTGGCGATGATGGTGGCGCAGATGGCCGGCGACACCACGATGACCAGCAGCGGGCACCCGGCCGCTGCCAGCTCCTCGGCCACGGCGGCCAGCTCGGTGATCCCACCACCACCGCCCCCGTACTCCTCGGGGACGTTCACTCCCAGGAAGCCCTGCTCGGCCACCGCGCTCCACAGCTCGTCGGTCCGCTCGTCGGCGTGGGCCTTGGCCACGTAGTACTCGTGTCCGTACTTGGCCGCGATCGATCCGACCGCCTCGCGCAGCATCTGCAGCTCGTCGGATGGGGTGAAGTCCATGGTGCCTCCTGGCTCGGTCCCGGCACGTCGCCGGTGTCGGTGGTTCTCGGTCGTTCGGTCCGGTGCGGTCGGCCATCCTCGCCCGACCGGGAGGATCCGGCGATCCTGTGCCGGCCCCGGTACAGGGTGCAGCCTAGGACGACGGGGGAAGGAGTCTCGTCGGGATGTCGACCGTCCGGCTCCGCAGGTACTCGCCGAGTCCCTTGGCCTGGGGATCGGGCCGGGTCGACGAGGCCACCCCTTCACCCAGCAGGCCCACGACCACGAAGTTGAGGGACCGGATGTTGGGGAACGCGTATCGCTGGACACCCAGTGCGGCCGCCTCGGGCAGGAGCGAGCGGAACCGGTCGAGGGTCAGCTCGGCGTCGAGCCACGCGTACGCCTCGTCGGAGCGGGCCCACAGGCCCACGTTGGCATTGCCGCCCTTGTCGCCGGACCGGGCGCCGATCAACGTCCCGAGGGGCAACCGGACCGTCGGCTCCCCCGGCTCCGCACCCGAGCCCGCCGCCGGGTGGCCGGAGGGGACGGTGTCCGGGGCGACGGGCACACCGGGGGAGAGCGAGGCGTCGCCGCCGGAGTCGACCACCGTCGGGCCGTCGGCGGCCCGGTGGCCGTGGTGGGGAACGGTCACCCTGGTCCCGTCGTGGTGGACGACGGTGGGCACCACCTCCCCGGCGGGCACGAGCGCTGGCCAGTAGACGCCGTAGGCGGTGGCACTTCCGGGCGGGGCGGTCAGGTGGAGGCCCGGGTAGCCGGCGAGCGCCAGTTCGGTGGCCGCTCCGGAGAACCGTCGACCCACCCGGTCGGCGTCCTCGTCCTTCACGGTGACCCGCAGTTGGGCGGTGGCCTCGGCGTTGGTCGGCGCATCGGTCTTGTCCGATCGGATGAGCCGGGCGTCGAACTCGGCGAACTGCCCGGTTCCGCCCAGGGCGGCACCCAGGGAACGCACCGTGAGGTCCGCCTTCGCCTCGATGTCGAGACCGGTCAGCACGAAGGTCATGGTGTTGCGCCATCCGCCGAGCAGATTGAGGCACACCTTGACGTCGCGGGGGGCGGGCAGGCCCCGGGTGGCCGACAGCCGCACCCGGTCGTGGCCCTCGTCGGCCACCTCGACGGTCTCGAACCGGGCGACCACGTCGGTGTTCGGGTAGTGGTGGCCGGCGATCTCGTAGAGGAGCTGGGCGGTGACCGTGCCGATCGAGACCTGGCCCCCGGTGCCGGGGTGCTTGGTGATGACCGACGACCCGTCGGCCGCGACCTCGGCGATGGGGAACCCGGGATGCTCCATGCCGGGAACCTCGGTGAAGAAGGCGTAGTTGCCGCCGGTGGCCTGGGGGCCACACTCGATCACGTGGCCGGCCACCACCGCGCCGGCCAGGGCGTCCCAGTCCGTCTCGACCCATCCGTGGTGCCAGGCGGCCGGGCCGACCACGAGGGATGCATCGGTGACCCGGGGGCAGATCACCACGTCGGCGCCCCCGCCCAGCGCCTCCACGATGGGCCAGGCGCCGAGGTAGGCGTTGGCCGACACCACCGTCCCGGCCGCGCTGCCGAGCGACGCGCCGGTGTCGAGGTGGGCCAGGTGGTGTCCCCCCGCCTGGAGCTCTTCGAGGCGGGGGAGCAGGTTGTCCCCCTCGATGTGGGCCACCGACACGGACAGCCCGAGGCGGTCGGCCAGCAGCCGGACCTGGTCGGCCAGCCCGGCCGGGTTGAGGCCTCCGGCGTTGGTGACCACCTTGATCCCCCGGTCGACACAGGTGCCGAGCACCTCCTCCATCTGGGTGAGGAACGTGTGGGCCCAGCCCCGGGTCGGGTCGCGTTGGAACCCCTTCCACAGGATCAGCATGGTCAGTTCGGCCAGCCAGTCCCCGGTGAGGACGTCGATGGGCCCGCCCTCGACCATCTCGCGGGCGGCGGACAGCCGGTCGCCGTAGAAGCCCGAGCAGTTGGCGATCCGGATCGGCTCGGTCACGACGTCTCCCGTCCGACCGGCGCGGCGGCCCCGTCCCCGGGCACCTCGTCGGACTCGACCACCACGAGGACCCGCCCGGTCTCCACCTGGTCCCCCTCTGCGACCCCCAGCTCGACCACGGTCCCTCCGGTCCCGGCGTGCACCGCGTGCTCCATCTTCATCGCCTCGAGGACCACGAGCACCTGGCCGGCCTCGACCCGGTCGCCGGCGGACACGGCCACGCGGACCACGTTGCCCGGCATCGGGGCGAGCGACGACCCCTCGCCGACCTGATCGGCCGCCACCGGGTGGCGGTCCTCCTCGACCAGCCGCGACGCCCCGTCGGGGCCGTCGACGAAGGTGGTCGCCCCGATCCGTTGCACCGCATACCGGCGGGCCACCCCGCCGGCGGTCAGGACCACCTCGGTCGGGCCGACGTCGCCGACGGTCACGTCGAGCACCTCCCCGTCGAGCACCACCTCGGCCACGGCCCGGCCCCGGCGACCCAGGCGGTAGGCGACGTGGAGCGCGCGCGACCCCGAGTCGAAGGTGATCTCCTGGCGGTCGACGGTGTTGTTCCGCCAACCCGACGGCAGGGTGGACAGGACCCGCGCCTCGGCCCGGCGCCCGGCCTGGCCGGCCAGCGCGGCAGCCACGGCGTGGCGTCCCACGGCGTGCTCGTCGGCCAGCGGCCTTGCCAGCCGGTCGAGTCCGTGCCGGTCGAGGAAGCCGGTGTCCGTGGCACCGGCGTCGAACGCGGGGTGCCGGAGGGTCCGCACCAGCAGGTCGCGGTTGGTGGTGACCCCGTGGATGCGCGACCCGGCGAGCGCGGCCGCCAGCGCCGAGGTGGCCTCACCCCGGGTGGGCGCGTGCGCGACGACCTTGGCCAGCATCGGGTCGTAGTGGGGGCTGACGACGCCACCCGATTCGACTCCCGAGTCGACCCGGATCCCGGCACGATCCGTCGGGACCGAGAACTCGTGGAGGTCGCCGGTGGACGGGAGCCACCCGGCCGCCGGGTCCTCGGCGTACAGGCGGGCCTCGATGGCGTGGCCGACGGGTCCCCGGGCCACGGCGGCGTGCACGTCGTCGGGCAGCCGGACCCCTGCGGCGACGAGCAGCTGCAGGCGCACCAGGTCGAGTCCGGTCACTTCCTCGGTCACCGGGTGCTCGACCTGGAGTCGGGTGTTCATCTCCAAGAAGTAGGGGTCGCCCCCGCCGGTGCCGCCGGTGTCGAGGACGAATTCGACCGTCCCGGCGTTGACGTAGCCGACGGCGCGGGCCGCGGCCACGGCCGCCTCGGAGAGGCGGGCCCGGAGCGCCGGGCCGACGACCGGCGAAGGTGCCTCCTCGATGATCTTCTGGTGGCGGCGCTGGATGCTGCACTCGCGCTCGAACAGCGCGACGACGTCGCCGTGGGCGTCGGCCAGCACCTGGACCTCGATGTGACGGGGCGACGTGATGTAGCGCTCGAGGAACACGGTGCCGTCCCCGAAGGCCGAGAGCGCCTCCCGGCGGGCGCCGGCCAGGGCCTCGGCCAGGTCGTCGGGCCCGTCGACGATGCGCATGCCCCGGCCGCCCCCGCCGGCGGACGCCTTGACCAGCAGCGGGAACCCGAGCTCGGCCACCCGGTCGCCGTCGGGCGGTGTGTCGCCGTCGACGGTGACCGACGGCAGGGTCGGGACACCCGCGGCACGCATCATCTCCTTGGCACCGATCTTCGAGCCCATGGCGTCGATGGCGGCCGGCGGGGGCCCCACCCAGATCAGACCGGCCTCGATGACGGCGCGGGCGAAGTCACCCGACTCGGAGAGGAATCCGTAGCCGGGGTGGACGGCGTCGGCGCCCGACCGGCGGGCGGCGTCGAGCAGCAGGTCGTGGCGGAGGTAGGTGTCGGCGGGGGAGACACCGGGCAGGTGGACGGCGAGGTCGGCCTCGGCCACGTGCGGGCTCCGTGCGTCGGCGTCGGAGTGCACGGCGACGGTGGTGATCCCCATCGCCCGCGCGGTGCGCATGACCCGCCGGGCGATCTCGCCGCGGTTGGCCACCAGCAGCGAGGTGACCGCGCCCGTCCCGTCCCGTCCGTCCGGCTGCTCGATCGTGGTCATCGCCGCATCACATCCGGAAGACGCCGTAGCCGCGGGTGCCGTTGATCGGCCGGCTGTCGATCACCGACAGGCAGAGGCCGAGCACCGTCCGGGTGTCGCGCGGATCGATGATCCCGTCGTCGTAGAGGCGCGACGACAGGTGGAGCGGGAGGGACTCGGTCTCGATCTGGGCCTCGACCAGGGCGCGCATGGCCTCGTCGGCCTCCTCGTCGAACGGGATCCCCTTGGACTGCGCGGACTGCCGGCCCACGATGGACAGGACGCCGGCGAGCTGGGCCGGACCCATGACCGCCGATCGGGCGTTTGGCCAGGCGAAGAGGAACCGGGGGTCGTACGCACGCCCGCACATGCCGTAGTTGCCGGCGCCGTAGGAGGCGCCGATGTTGACGGTGAGGTGGGGGACCGAGGAGTTGGAGACGGCGTTGATCATCATGGCGCCGTGCTTGATGATCCCGCCCTGCTCGTACTCCTTGCCCACCATGTAACCGGTCGTGTTCTGGAGGAACAGCAGCGGGACGTCGATCTGGTTGGCCAGCTGGATGAACTGGGTGGCCTTGTGGGCCTCCTCGGAGAACAGGACGCCGCGGTGGTTGGCCAGCACGCCGATCGGGTAACCGTGGATCGAGGCCCACCCGGTGACCAGGCTCGAGCCGTACAGCGGCTTGAACTCGTCGAACCGGGAACCGTCCACCACCCGGGCGAGGACCTCGCGGGGGTCGAACGGCATCTTCGGATCGGCCGAGGCGATCCCGAGCAGCTCGTCGGGATCGTGGACCGGGTCGTCGGCCGGCTCGGTCGGGCCCGGGCCCTCCTTCCTCCAGTGGAGGCGGCTCACGATCCGACGGCCGAGGCGGATGGCGTCGACCTCGTCGGCGGCCAGGAAGTCGGCGAGGCCGGAGACCCGGGCGTGCATGGAGGCACCGCCCAGCTCCTCGTCGGTCGACTCCTCGCCCGTCGCCATCTTGACCAGCGGCGGCCCTCCGAGGAAGACCTTCGACCTCTGCTCGATCATGACCACGTAGTCGCTCATGCCCGGCACGTAGGCGCCACCGGCGGTGGCGTTGCCGAAGACGAGGGCCACGGTCGGGATGGCGGCGGCCGAGTGCCGGGTGATGTCGCGGAAGGCGCGTCCCCCGGGGATGAACAGCTCGGCCTGGGAGGGCAGGTCCGCCCCTCCGGACTCGGTCAGGCTGACCGACGGGAGGCGGTTGGCCAGGGCGATGTCCGAGCCGCGCGCCCCCTTGCGGAAGGACCACGGGTTCATCGCCCCGCCCCGGACGGTGGGGTCGGTCGCGCTCACCAGACACTCGACGCCCTCGACCACGCCGATACCGAGGATCGAGGACGCGCCCACGGTGTACTGGGTCCCCCAGGCGGCGAACGGGCACAGCTCGAGGAACGGGGCGTCGCGGTCGACCAGGAGCTCGACCCGCTCGCGGGCGGTCAGCTTCCCCCGTTCGCGGTGACGGGCCACGTAGCGCTCGCCACCGCCGGCCCGGGCCGCGGCCAGCTCGGCGTCGACCAGGGCGAGGCCCTCGGACATGGCGCGCTCGTTCTCGCGGAAGGTGTCCGAGTTCGGGTCGATGGCGGAGGGGAGTACGGGCATGGGAGGTCGATGTCCCCTGGTGGGGGTGGGGTCGGGGTCCCGGGTCGCATTGGCCGGGCCGACGTGGGAAGAATAGGCGCATGACCTCCGTGCCGCGTGCCGATGCCCGCACCGCCCGCCCGTGCGGCTCCTGTGGGGCGGCGCCGTGGTGATCCGGACCTACCCACAGGGGAGCGCCGACGACTGGGAGTCGTCGGCGGTCGGCGGCACCCGGTCGGGCCCGCCCAGCCGTCCGCTCTCGGCGGTGGTGCTCGCCGCCGGCCACGGGACCCGGATGCGGTCGGCCCGGCCCAAGCCGCTCCACCGTCTGTGCGGCCGCCCGATGATCCTCCACGTCCTCGATGCGCTGGCCGAGCTGCCGGTGACCCGGGTGGTGGTCGTCGTCGGCCACCGCGCCGAGTGGGTGACCAAGACCCTGATCGAGCACTCGCCGCCGGGCATGGCCATCGAGTTCGTCGAACAGGTCGAGCAACGGGGGACGGGCGACGCCATGTCGGTCGCGCTCACCGGGCTCCCCGACGAGGACGACGGCGACGACGGCGACGTCGTGGTGCTGCCCGGGGACACCCCGTTGCTGCGCCCCGGCACGCTGGCGCGCCTGGTCCGGAGCCACCGGGCCAGCGATGACGCCGCCACCCTGCTCACCGCCGTGCTCGACGACCCGACCGGCTACGGGCGGGTGGTCCGGGGCCGCGACGACTCGGTGGCACGCGTCGTGGAGCACGGGGACGCCACCGACGAGCAGCTCGAGGTGCGCGAGGTCAACACGTCGATGTACTGCTTCAAGCGGAGCGTTCTGGCACCGTCGCTGCGACGGCTCAGCCCGGCCAACGCTCAGGGGGAGTACTACCTCACCGACGTGGTCGAGGTCCTCTACGAGGCCGGCCACCGGGTCGGCTCGGTGGTGGTGGAGGACACCATGGAGGTGGCCGGCGTCAACGACCGGGCCCAGCTGGCCGTGGCCGAGGCGGAGCTGCGCGACCGGATCAACGAGCGGTGGATGCGGCGGGGCGTCACCATGTGGGACCCCGAGACCACCTACATCGACGTGGACGTCACGCTCGCCACCGACGTCGTCCTCCTCCCCGGGGTCATCCTCCAGGGCGCCTGCGTGATCGGCGAGCACGCGGAGGTTGGCCCGGACACCCGACTGGTGGACACCACGGTCGGGGAGGGTGCGATCGTCACCTCGAGCGTGTGTCGCAGGTCGTCGATCGGGGCCGACGCCCGGATCGGGCCCTTCGCCGTCCTGGAGGAGGGGACGGAGGTCCCGCCCGGCGGGGTCGTCGGCCCGGCGGCAGCTGACCCGGGCTCCGCGTCGCGGTAGCGTCGCGACATGGAATTCACCCCGCGCCGCCGCCTCGACCTGGTGTCGGGGCGCTCCCATCCCGAGCTCGCCCAGGAGATCGCGTCGCAGCTGGGGGTGGATCTCGGCGAGGCCAACCTGCGCGAGTTCGCCAACGGCGAGATCCACTGCCGGTTCGACAACTCCATCCGGGGCAGTGACGTCTTCATCGTCCAGACCCACTGCGGTCCGGTCAACGACTCGCTGATGGAGCACCTCATCATGATCGACGCCGCGAAGCGGGCGTCTGCGAAGCGGATCACCGCGGTGTGCCCCTACTACGGCTACTCCCGCCAGGACAGGAAGGCGACCGGCCGCGAGCCGATCACGGCCAAGCTGGTGGCCGACATGCTGTCGGTGGCCGGCGCCGACCGGGTGGTCAGCGTCGACCTGCACTCGGGGCAGATCCAGGGCTTCTTCGACATCCCCTTCGACCACCTCACGGCCGCACCGGTGATGGTCGACTACCTGCGCAAGCACCTGAGCGACGACCTGGTCGTGGTGGCGCCGGACGCCGGACGGGTGAAGGTGGCCGAGCGGTTCAGCCAGCACCTGACCGCCGACCTCGCCGTGGTGCACAAGCGCCGCCTGCGCGGGGTGGCGAACCAGGTCGAGGCGCTGCACGTGGTCGGCGACGTCGAAGGACGCCAGTGCGTGCTCATCGACGACATGATCGACACGGCCGGCACCATCGTGGCCGCCGCCGACCTCCTGGCCGATCGGGGGGCCGCCGAGGTCTGGTGCATGGCCACCCACGCCGTGCTGTCCGACCCGGCGATCGACCGGCTGAAGAACTCGGCACTGACCAAGGTGGTCGTGACCAACACGCTCCCCATCCCCCAGGACCGGCGCTTCGACAAGCTCGAGGTCCTGTCGGTGGCCAAGCTCATCTCGGACGCCATCGACGCCGTGTTCGAGGACACGTCGGTCTCCGAGATCTTCGGAGGCGAGAACCTGGCCTAGCTCCTCCCCGGTGGGGCCGGCCCGTGGGGTGCCGCATGCGGGTTGGGACCGGGGCGGCGCCGGGTTCCCGTCGCCGTGGGTGCGGGGAGCCGAACCGGGGGCGTGTGGCCCGCTGTGCGGCCGTGCGTCTATCATGGTGGGCCGTCAGCAGCGGTCGCATCCGATCCGTGCCCAGCGCACGAGCGGGGGAGCGACCCTGTGCCCGTCTCAGTTCCCCCGAGGAGTCCCCGCATGCCCGAGACCACGCTCACCGCCACGACCGGCCGCGAGATCGGATCGAGTTCGACGCGACGGCTCCGCGCCGAGGGGAGGATCCCCGGGGTGGTCTACGGACACGGCACCGACCCGATCCCGGTCTCGGTCGTCGCCCGCGAGTTCCAGATCGCCATGTCGGGCGAGTCGGGGCTCAACACGCTGCTGTCGCTGAACGTGGACGGCAAGGACCTGCTGACCCTGGCCCGTGACATCCAGCACCATCCGGTGCGCAACGTGGTCACCCATGTCGACTTCCTCATCGTGCGTCGCGACGAGCTGATCAGCGCCGAGGTGCCGATCAACCTGGTCGGCGAGGCCGTCGAGGTCGGGCACGGCGACGGCATCGTGGACCAGCAGCTGTTCACCCTCCACATCAAGGCCAAGCCCACCGACATCCCGAGCTCGGTGGATCTCGACATCTCGCCGCTCGTGATCGGTGGGGCGCTGCACGTGTCGGACATCTCCATCCCCGCCGGGGTCGAGCTCGAGACCGAGCTGGACGCCACCGTGGTCGCCGGCAACCCGCCGCGGGTCCAGGTCGCCGCCGAGTCGGCCGAGGCAGCGGAAGAGGCGGCTCCCGCCGCCGACGCCGACGAGGGCTAGGCCCTGCTCCGCCGCCGGGAGGGGGCGGGAGGCCCCCGCCGAGGCGCGGCGATGGACCTGCTCGTCGTCGGACTCGGGAACCCGGGTGCCGAGTACGAAGGGACCCGCCACAACATCGGCGCCGACGCCGTCGCGCTGTTGGTGACGCGCCACCACGGCTCGCTCTCGACCGAGAAGGGCCTCCACGCGCGGGCCGGTCAGATCCGCATCGGCGACCACCCGGTGCTCTGCGCCATCCCGGTCACCTACATGAACGAGTCGGGCCGGGCCGTCGCCCCCCTCGTCCGTCGGGCCGGGATCGTCGGGCCCGGGGACGGTACCGACGGCCCGGGGGGCGTGGGGTCCCGGCTGGTCGTCGTCCACGACGAGATGGACCTGCCGTCGGGCCGGGTCCGGGTCAAGGTCGGCGGGGGGACGGCCGGCAACAACGGGCTCAAGTCGATCCACGCCCACCTCCACACCGGTGACTACCTGCGGGTGCGGATCGGCATCGGCAAGCCGCCGGGCCGCCAGCCGGGGGCCGACTACGTGCTGAAGCGCCCGGGGTCGGCCGAGCGGGAGCAGCTGCGCATCGCGGCCGAACTGGCGGCCGACGCCGTCGAGCTGATCGCCACCGCGGGGGTCGAGGCGGCGATGAACCGGATCAACGCCGTCGAGTAGGCCCGCCTCCGTGGGCGTGCGGTCCGCGGCCTGGGTCCACGGTGTCTCCCACCCGGTCGTCGGTGAACCGGCCCGTCCCGGTTCGCCGACGAGCGGCCGATCCTCCCGGTGGCGCGGGCACCCGACACCGAGTCTCACCCCGATACCCTGACCGGGTGAGTCTCCGGTCGCTCCCCGCCCTGCTCCGCAACGAGTCCGCCATGACCCGGGTGGTCGGCGCGCGAGGGGCCACCTTGGCGGTGGCGACGCCGGCACAGGCGTTCGTGCTGGCCGGGCTGGTGCGGCTCGGTTCGAAACGACCTGTCCTGGTGGTCACCCCAACCGGCGCGGCGGCCTCGCAGCTGGCCCACGACCTGGAGGCGTTCGCCCAGCGCCCCGCCTCGGGGACGGGTGGACCCGGGCCCGGAGACCTCCGGGCGACCGTCGAGCTGTTCCCGGCGTGGGAAACCCTGCCGTTCGAGCGGGTCAGCCCCGAGGTGCACACCATGGGCCGCCGTCTGCGCCTCCTGTGGTCGCTCGGCGGCGACGGGTCCGCCGGCGGGCCGGACATCGTGGTGGCACCGGTCAAGGCCGTCCTGCAGCGCCTCGGACCGTGGCGGACGGCGGCGCGTCCGGTGGTGGTGGCCCGGGGCGACCGGGTCGTGGTCGACGACCTCGTCGCCGACCTGGTCGGGCTCGGCTACCGGCGCGAGTCGCTGGTCGAGCACCGTGGCGAGATCGCCGTGCGGGGCGGCATCGTCGACGTCTTCCCGTCCACGGCCGACGAGCCGGTGCGCATCGACCTGTGGGGTGACGAGGTCGACCGGCTCACCCGGTTCGACGTCGCCGACCAGCGGTCCACCGACGACCTCGACGTCGTCGAGCTCTACGGCTGCCGGGAGCTGGTCGCCGACGAGGCCATGCGGAAGCGTGCCGCCGACCTGGTCGGCTCGGCCCCGTGGGGACGCCACCAGTGGGATCGCATCGCGGACGGCGAGCAGTTCGACGGGATGGAGTCGTGGCTGCCGTGGCTGACCGAGGGGGACGAGCTGCTCTGCGACCTGTTGGACGACGACGCCCTGGTGGTGCTCGTCGAGCCGAGACGGGTCCGCGACCGGGCCTCCGAGCTGCTGGAGGAGGAGTCGGCGCTGGCCGACGCGCTGGCCGACACCTGGGGACTTGCCGCCGGAGGCGACGCCCCCCGGCTGCACGTCCCCTTCGACCGGCTGCTCACCGGCACGTCGGCGTCGGTCGTGTCGCTCGTACCCTCGGCCGAGGGCCCCGACGTCCCCCTGGTGGAGAGCCGCGGGTGGGAGCCGATCCTGGGCGACGGCAACCGGATGGCCGCCCAGGTCCGTTCACTGACCGAGGCCGGGTACGCCGTGGTGCTGTGCACCACCACCGCCGGAGGTGCCGCCCGGCTCTCGGGCCTGCTGGCCGAGGAGGGGCTCCTCGTCCCGGTGGCCGCCGAGGGCGACGACCTCGGAGTCGCCGGCGCACGGATCGTCGCCGCCTCGGTCGACAGGGGATTCGTGCTCCCCGGATGCAAGGTGGCCGTACTGACCGAGTCCGACGTGACCGGTCGGATGCGTCCGCACCGCCAGGCCCGGACCCGGGCCCGCCCGGTCGACGGCTTCTTCGACGACCTGGCCCCGGGCAGCTACGTGGTCCACCGCCAGCACGGGGTGGCCCTCTACGGGGGCATGGTCACCCGGACCATGGGAGGCGCCACCCGCGACTACCTCCTCCTCGAGTACCGCGGCGGGGACCGCCTCTACCTCCCGACCGACCAGATCGAGCTGTTGACCCCCTACGTGGGCGGCGACTCGCCCACCGTCAACCGACTGGGTGGTTCCGAGTGGCAGAAGGCGCGGTCCCGGGCCCGGGCCGCCGTGCACGAGATCGCCGAGGAGCTGGTCGCCCTCTACCGCCGCCGCCTCGAGGCGCCCGGGCACGCCTTCGGCCCGGACACGCCGTGGCAGGCCGAGCTCGAGTCGTCGTTCCCGTTCGTGGAGACGTCCGACCAGCTGCGGGCGATCGAGGAGGTCAAGGCCGACATGGAGCGGCCGCAGCCGATGGACCGCCTGGTCTGCGGCGACGTGGGGTTCGGGAAGACCGAGGTGGCGATCCGGGCGGTGTTCAAGGCCGTCCAGGACGGGTACCAGGCTGCCGTCCTGGTGCCGACCACCCTGTTGGCCAGCCAGCACGCACAGACCTTCGCCGACCGCTTTGCGCCGTTCCCGGTCAAGGTGGCACTCCTCAGCCGGTTCCTGACCCAGGCCCAGACGTCCGAGGTCCTGGCCGGCCTGGCCGACGGCTCCGTCGACGTCGTGGTGGGGACCCACCGCCTGCTCGGCCAGGACGTGACCCTCAAGAAGCTGGGACTGCTGGTCGTGGACGAGGAGCAGCGGTTCGGCGTCTCCCACAAGGAGGCGATCAAAGCCATGGCCGACGGGGTCGACGTGCTGACCCTGACGGCCAGCCCCATCCCCCGCACCCTCGAGATGGCCCTGACCGGCATCCGCGACCTGTCCATGGTCAACACCCCGCCGGCGGCCCGGCGGCCCATCCTCACCCACGTCGGCGAGTTCGACGAGGCGGCCGCGTCCGAGGCCATCCGACGGGAACTGCTCCGCGAGGGTCAGGTCTTCTACGTGCACAACCGGGTCCAGGACATCGAGGCGACCGCCACCCGGGTCCGGCGGATGGCCCCCGAGGCCCGGGTGGCCGTGGCCCACGGCCAGATGGACGAAGGGACCCTGGAGAAGGTGGTCCTCGACTTCTGGCAGGGCGCGTACGACGTCCTGGTGTGCACCACCATCGTCGAGTCCGGGATCGACATGCCGGCGGTCAACACCCTGGTCGTCGATCGGGCCGACCTGCTCGGGCTGGGCCAGCTCCACCAGCTGCGGGGCCGGGTCGGCCGGGCGGGGATGCGCGCCTACGCCTACCTGTTCCACCCGGCCGACCGGGTCCTGTCCGAGACGGCCTACGAGCGCCTCCGGACGATCGGCGACCACACCGAGCTCGGCTCGGGGTTCAAGATCGCCTTGCGCGACCTGCAGATCAGGGGGGCGGGCAACCTGCTCGGGCGCGACCAGTCGGGCCACATCGCCGCCGTCGGCTACGACCTCTACGTCCAGATGGTGTCCGAGGCGGTCGCGGAGCTGAAGGGGGAGCCCCGCCCCCAGCCGGTCGAGCTGTCGATCGACCTGCCCGACGCCGCCCACCTCCCCCCGGACTACGTCGAGGCCGAGGACGTCCGGCTCGAGGCCTACCGGCGGCTGTCGGCCGTCCGCACCGTCGAGCAGGTGGAGGACGTCCGCACCGAGTGGGTGGACCGGTTCGGACCGCTTCCGGCCCCGGCCGACGCGCTGCTCGACGTCGCCCTGCTACGGGTCGAGTGCCAGCGCCTCGGTGTCGTCGACCTCGCGGTGTCGCTGCCGCGGTTCGCCGGGGAGGGTGCCGGTCCCCGGGGTGGCCCCGGAGGGCGCGCCGTGGCCAAGCTGACCCCGATCACCCTGCCCGCCTCGGCCGAGGTCCGGCTCCGCCGTCTGGCCCCCGGTGGCACCTACCAGCCCGAGGCCCACCGCCTCACCTTCCCCGTCGCGCCGGACCCCGCCACCGGCGCCTACGCCGCCGGTCTGGTGTCGCTGTTGCGCGAGCTGGTGCCGCCGGACTGAGCTGGTGCCGCCGGACTGAGCTGGTGCCGCCGGACTGAGCTGGTGCCGCCGGACTGAGGGCCTCCGGGCCGGATGATCCGGAGGCCCCCACACCTCGGAGGCGCCCGATACGAGGCCCCCGTCCGGTGCCATTAGCATCCTCGCCGTGAAGCGCATCCCCACAGGCCTGGTAGCCCTCGTCTCCGTCCTCGCCATCGGCGCGGCGACCTCAGCGTGCAACGTCACCCCGAACGCCGCCTCCGTCAACGGGGACACCGTCTCGGTCTCCACGCTCAACACCGAGATGAACGCCCTGCAGAATTCGGACGCGGGCCAGTGCATCGTCGCGCTCCAGGACGCCCCCGCCGGCGAAGGCAGCGGCGGCTCCGGCACGTACCAGATGGACTTCGCCGGGTACGTGCTCAGCAGTCTGGTGAGCTACCTGGTGTCCGCCCAGTACGCCGCCGCGCACGACCTCCACCTGTCCGGCGCCGACCTGTCCGAAGCCCAGAGCGTCTTCACGTCGAGTCTCACCGGCGAGATCTCCAGCATGGTCCAGCAGGCGACCGCCGCCGGGGAGGTGTCCCACTGCCAGCAGGTCGACGGATCGGCGTTCACCGGACCGGAACTGCTCGCTGCCCTGCCCGCCACCGTACGCAACAACCAACTCGCCAATCAGGCGGTCGACGACGCGCTGCTGGCCCGGGGGGCCGACCTGTCGAATGCGGCCGTGCTCAACTACTACGCGGCCAACGAAGACCAGTTCACCTTCGACTGCGTCGGCGTCATCGCCACCGACACCCAAGCCCAGGCCAATGCCATCGTCGCCAAGCTCCAGGCCGGAGCGTCGTTCTCGCAGCTCGCCACCGCGGACTCCGTCGACGAGCAGACCGCGTCCAGCGGCGGACAGCTCGGTTGCGACTTCCCCGAGTCCCAGGTGCTCCAGTCGTTGCAGCTCACCTCGGTGACGGTGGGACAACCGGTGACGCCTATCCTCACCTCCCAGGGGACCTGGGCGGTCTACGAGGTCACCAGTCGCACCGTGCAGCCGGTGGCGTCGGCCGCGACCGTCATCCGACAGGAGCTTCTGCACGCCACCGCGAACGTCCAGCGGGTGTCGACCGAGCTGGTCGCCTACGCCCGCCACTCCTCGATCGCCGTCAACCCCCAGTACGGGACGTGGGGCGGCATCAAGATCACGCCGCCGTCGCCGCCGCCCGCCCGGTACCTGCAGCCGTCGTACCTCGCATCGTCGACCGGGAGCGCGTCGTCGGGTGCCGGGTCGTCGACCGGCACCGGGTCGTCTGGCACCGCGGGATCGACCGGCACCGGGTCGTCTGGCACCGCGGGATCGACCGGCACCGGGTCGTCTGGCACCGCGGGATCGACCGGCACCGGGTCGTCGACGGGGACCACGACCTCGGGCACCGCGGGCTGATCGCCCCGGTGGCCGACGTCCCCCGCATCGACGTCGTCGGCCTCGGCCCGGCCGGCCCCGATCTGATCACCGCGGAGACCCTCGGACTGCTCGACCGGGCGACGCGGGTGTTCCTCCGCACCGGCCGCCACCCGGCCGCCGCCGCGGTCCCGGGCGCGGCGTCCTTCGACCACCACTACGAGGGAGCGGACACCTTCGACGACGTCTACCGGGGGATCGTCGCCGACCTGGTCGACGCCGCCGTCGCCGGCGGGCCCGTCGTCTACGCCGTGCCGGGATCGCCCACCGTCGCCGAGCGCACGGTGGTGCTCCTCGCCGCCGACCCGCGCGTCGTCTCGGGTCGGGTCGCCGTCGTCGTCCACCCGTCGGTCTCGTTCCTCGACCTGGCATTCGCCCGGCTCGGCGTGGACCCGGTGGACGCCGGTGTCCGCATCGTCGACGCCGAGCGGTTCGCCGTCGACGCCGCCGGCGAGCGTGGGCCGCTGTTGGTCGCCCAGTGCTGGAGTCGTCAGGTCCTCTCCGACGTCAAGCTCTCCGTCGAGTCGCCACCCGGGACCCCGGTGACGGTCCTGCACCACCTGGGCCTGCCCGACGAACGGGTGTGGCAGGTCCCGTGGGACGACCTCGACCGGTGCTTCGAACCGGACCACCTGACCTCGGTGTGGATCTCCCGGCTGGCCGCGCCGGTCGCCGCCGAGCTGGTGGCCCTCGACGAACTGGTCCACACCCTGCGCGAGCGCTGCCCCTGGGACCGGCGCCAGACCCATGCCTCGCTCGGGCGGCACCTGTTGGAGGAGTCCCACGAGGTCCTGGAGGCGATCGACGGCCTCACGGCCGTCGATGCCGACGACCGGGAGTCCGGACCCGACGCCGGGGCGGCCGGATCCGGCGGGGACGACCGGGAGGCGGTGGCCGTGGCCCATCTCGAGGAGGAGCTCGGCGACCTGCTCTTCCAGGTCTACTTCCATGCCACACTGGCCGCCGAGGAGGGTCGCTTCACCTTGGCCGACGTGGCCCGGGGGGTGCACGACAAGCTGGTGGGCCGCCATCCCCACGTGTTCGGGGACGTGTCGGCCGAGACTCCCGAGGACGTGGCGGCCAATTGGGAGACCATCAAGAAGGCCGAGAAGGGGCGGTCCAGCGTCACCGAGGGGATCCCGGCCGCGCTGCCCGCCCTCGCCCTCGCGGCCAAGCTGCAGCGCAAGGCGGCCGCCATCGGCATGGTGCTCCCCACCCTGGCCGACGAGGCCGGACGGGTGGCCGACGGGGTCGCCGCCCTGCGTTCGGCGACCGAGCCGTCGGGCGGTGTCGCCGACGGCGAGGGCGGTGCCCGCGACCGAGCCGACGAGGTGGGGGAACTCCTCTTCGCCGCGGTGGGCGTGGCCCGAGCGCTCGGGATCGACCCCGAGACGGCGCTGCTCTCCCGCTCGCGTGCCTTTCGGGTCGAGGTCGAAGAACAGGGCTGACCGGTCGCCCCTCCCGGCGCACACGTGGCGAAATGGGCGAGAAATCCCTGGTCCACAGGGTGGTGGGTGGTAGCGTTTGCGGCACCGCGAGCAGGAGCGACCCCCCACAGTGAGCTTGATCGAACAGGTAATCGGCCGGGAGGTCCTCGACTCCCGTGGCAACCCCACCGTCGAGGTCGAGGTGGTCCTCGATTCCGGAGCCTCCGGGCGGGCCATCGTGCCCTCGGGCGCCTCCACCGGGACCTTCGAGGCCGTGGAGTTGCGCGACGGCGGCGACCGCTACGGGGGCAAGGGGGTCCTGGCCGCCGTCGCTTCGGTGAACGGCGAGATCGCCGACTTCCTCGAAGGGTTCGACGCGCTGGACCAGCGCTCGATCGACCTGGCCATGATCGACGCCGACGGGACCCCGAACAAGGGCCGCCTGGGCGCCAACGCCATCCTCGGTGTATCGCTGGCCACGGCCCGGGCCGCCGCCGACGAGTTGGAGCTCCCGCTCTTCCGCTACGTGGGCGGCGCCAACGCGCACGTGCTGCCGGTGCCGATGATGAACGTGGTGAACGGCGGGGTCCACGCCGACAATTCGGTCGACCTCCAGGAGTTCATGATCATGCCGGTCGGGGCGGCCTCGTTCGCCGAGGCCCTGCGGTGGGGCGTGGAGACGTACCACCGCCTGGCCGGTGTCCTGCACCAGCGGGGACTGTCGACCGCGGTGGGCGACGAAGGCGGCTTCGCTCCCGATCTGGCCTCCAACGAGGAGGCGGTCCGCATCCTGGTCGAGGCCATCGAGGCCGCAGGGCGGGTGCCCGGCGACGAGATCGCCATCGCCATGGACCCTGCCGCCAGCGAGCTCTACCGCGACGGGGCCTACGTCCTGGCCGGCGAGGGGCGCACGCTCTCCTCCGAGGAGATGGTGGCCTACTACGTCGACCTGGCCGACCGGTACCCGATCGTGTCGCTCGAGGACGGCATGGCCGAGGACGACTGGGACGGCTGGGCCGCCCTCACCAAGGCACTCGGCTCGCGGGTGCAGCTGGTCGGCGACGACCTGTTCGTCACCAACGAGGAGCGCCTGCAGCGGGGGATCGACTCCGGTACGGCCAATTCCATCCTCATCAAGGTGAACCAGATCGGGTCGCTCACGGAGACCCTCGACACCATGGCCCTCGCCACCCGCAACTCGTATGCCTGCGTGATGTCCCACCGCTCCGGCGAGACCGAGGACACGACCATCGCCGATCTCGCCGTGGCCACCAACTGCGGGCAGATCAAGACCGGCGCGCCGGCCCGTTCGGACCGGGTCGCCAAGTACAACCAGCTCCTCCGCATCGAGGAACAGCTGGGCGAGTCAGCCGCCTTCCTGGGCGGTGCCGCATTATCGTCCCCGGGTCGCACCGGGTGAGCACAGGGGCCCACACCAGGTCGCGGCCGGGCAGGAAGAGCGCGCCGGCGGGCACGCCGTCGCGGGCGAAGCCGACCGGGCGGGCCACGGTGACCAGCGGGTCCCGACGGTCTACGGTCGGTTCGTCGGCCCGCCAATCGGCGGCACCGAAGGCACCGGCGGCCGGACGGCGCACGGAGGACAAGAAGGGCACGAAGGGTGCTGCGTCGAAGCACTCACCGTCCACCCGCCTGGGGGTCAAGGCCGCACGGCCGGCCTCCGGACGACGTCCCGGCGCAGCCTCGCGGCCGACCGCGTCCCGGCCCGTCAAGCGCTCCGGTGAGGAGCGTGCCGCCGCCGAACGACGGCGGAACCGGATACCGGTGATCCTGGCCGGTATCGCCGCGGTGGCGATCCTGGTCACCAGCTTCCCGCTGTCCGTGCTCCTCAGCCAGCACAAGCAGCTGTCGGCCGAGGCGGCCCAACTGTCCCAGCTGCAACACCAGAACGCGCTCCTCGCCGAGCAGCGCCAGCAGCTCAACTCGAATGCCGAGGTGAAGCGCCTCGCCCAGCAGGAGTACCAGCTGGTCGAGCCGGGACAGTCCCTCTTCGTCATCCTGCCACCCACCGGGCAGACGACCCCGACCGCCCCGGGATCCCCGACGGTCGGAGACCCGGCCGACCAACCGGTGGTCGACCCGGCGGACGCGCCCGACATGACACCCGACCCGGGGCTGCCCCAGGTGACGGCCCCGGCCACCGCTGCCGCACCCTCGGTCGGCGGATCCCGACCGGGTGGGTCAGCTGCGCCGGTGCCGTCCAGCTTCTGGTCGAGAGTCTCGTCGTCGCTCGAATTCTGGAAGTGAGCCCGCCGGGCGCGGGCGCGGCCGACGCCGGTCCGTCGGACGACCTGCTCGTGGTCACCGAGTTGCTGGGCCGGACGCCGGGAGGTGCCTTCGAGGTCGTCGTCCGTGCCGAGGACGGGACGCCGGCCGTCATCGCCAACGCCCCGTTCCTCGACGACGGGACACCCATGCCCACCCGCTACTGGCTGTGCGATCCGTACCTCCGGGAGGTGGTGAGTCGGCTCGAGTCGACGGGAGGCGTGCGTGCCGCCGAAGCGGCGGTTCCGGCCGACCGGATCGCCGCAGCCCACGCCGAGTACGCCGCCGAGCGGGACGCGTTGATCGATCCGGATCACGCCGGGCCACGACCCTCGGGCGGGGTGGGCGGCACCCGGGTGGGGGTCAAGTGCCTCCACGCCCACCTGGCCTGGTGGCTGACCGGGGCCGACGATCCGGTGGGGGAGTGGACGGCCCGACAGATCGGCCTCCGGCCGGCCTGACCCGGCCCGTCGCCGGCGGTTGGCGCGCGGGGTCCTCACACGGCGTCGTGTTGGCGGGGGTCGTGGTAGCAAGGGCGGCATGAACAACGGCCCGGCGATCGCCGCCATCGACTGCGGCACCAACTCGACCCGACTCCTCGTAGTCGACGGGCACGGCAAGCCGCTCGAACGGCTGATGCGCATCACCCGTCTCGGGCAGGGGGTCGACGCCACCGGGCGCCTGGCGCCGGAGGCGATCGACCGGTGTGTCGCCGTCCTGACCGAGTTCCGCACGGTGATGGACGACCTGGGGGTCGTCCGGGGCCGATTGGTGGCGACGTCGGCGGCACGGGACGCGGCCAACGGTGCGGAGTTCCTCGAGGCGGCCGGATCGGCTACCGGCCTCACCCCCGAGCTCCTGACCGGCCTCGACGAGGGAAGGCTCTCGATGGCCGGTGCCGTGGCCGACCTCGATCCGGCCGAGGGCCCGTTCCTCGTCCTCGACATCGGCGGTGGATCGACGGAATTGGTGGAAGGTGACGGACCCGACGACCCTGACCTGGCCGCGGTCTCGTTGCAGCTCGGCTGCGTCCGACTATCCGAACGGTTCCTCCGGAGCGATCCCCCGGACGCCGATGAACTGGCCCGCGCCGAGGCGGAGGTGGCCGCCCAGTTGGAGTCGGCGGTCACCACCCACCCGCGCCTGCTCGGCGCCCGACGCCTGGTGGGGCTGGCCGGGACGGTCTCCACCCTCACCTCGCTCCACCTGGGAATGGCCGAGTACGACCGCGACCGCGTCCATCATGCGGTGCTGCGGGCCCCGGACGTCGAGGGATGGCTCCACCGACTGGCCGGGGAGACCCGGGCGGACCGGCTCGCCCGTCCCGGCATGGTCCCCGGGCGCGAGGACGTCATCGTCGGCGGCACCATGATCCTCGACGCGGTGCTCCGCCGTTTCGGGTTCAGCGAGTGCCTGGTGTCCGAGGCGGACATCCTGGACGGCATGGTGGCCACGCAACTACACGGCTGACGGCGAGAGGTTCCCGAGGACTGCGGGCTCCGCTGCCGTCTTGGTCCGGCTTCCCCGGAAAGACCGTCGGGCGCCCGTTCAGGCAGGTGTCGGGAGACGGTCGGCCGGGGATTCGTCGATGGTCGCGGTCAGGCCGCACAACCCGGTCACCCGATCGATGAACCGATCCGTCGAACCGAACTCGTACTCGGCATATGCCTGGCCCTGGGCGCCGAGAACGTCACCGGCCGAGGTCTCGAGCAACGACTCGACGCACCACGTCAACTCGGCGGCGTCCCCGAACCACAGCCCGCCCCGGCCGCGCTGGGCGTACTCCCGGGCCCGACTGTCGGCGGGCACCACGATCGCCGTCCCGTACAGGAGGGACTCCACGCACGTTCGGGCGAAGAGCCTGCCGGGGTGCAGGTCGACGGTCACCCGTGCCCAGGCCATGAGGCGGGCGAGGTCGCTCGACCGCTCGATCGCCCAACCGCGCTGCCGGCGACCCTCGTGCCACACGAAGAAGCCGTCCGTGTGGGCGACGCCCACCGGACGGTCGTCGAACCGCAACCGGACGATCCTGCTCAACTCGGCCTCGACGTGGTCGTCGTCCGAGGCCACGCCGGTGTGGATGAAGACGTAGCCGGTGTCACCGACCCAGGTGTTCGGCTCGGCCAGGACGCTGGCGTTGGCGGTCAGCGGCGCGCCGATCCGGTGCACCGACTCGGGCCGCCCGTGCCGGTCGACGATCTCCTGGCGCTCCGTTTCGGTGACGGCCAGCACCTGGCGGGCCCGGTCGATCATCCGGTCGAAGTGGGGCGAGGCACCCACCGTGCCCGGGAGGGCGAGGGCGAGGAGGACCACGGGCAGTTCCGGAGCGCGGTCGTCGATGGCGGCCAGTGCGCCGAGGTTGCGCTGGCCGACCGCGACCGCCAGGTCCGGCGACAGCTGCGACAGGACCTCCGAGGCACCCCGCCACGGTTCGATCAGACCGTCGTCGAGCGCCTTCCCGACGCCCGCCGGCACCGTGGCGCGGTCGGTCGGGCCGGCGGCGGCCAGCGCCTCGACGATCAGGTCGCGGCGGAGCTCGGCGGTCCTCTCCAGGGGCGTCCCGAGTCGATGGAGGGTGAACACCCCGTCCTGGGACGTGCTGGCTCTCCTGCCTTCGGGGCAGATCACGTGCACGTCGGCCACGCACGCGAGGGCGCCCGCCACCTGGCGGGTGAGCCAGCCCTCCTCGGTCTTGGATCCCCAGTGTCCGGTGAGGACGGCGACGACCGGGCGTCCGGACGCCCCGCTCCGTCTCGCTGCAGGGCTCATGCTCGGGCGTCCGTCGGGGGTGCCGGGCAGGGACGAGGGGCGCCGCAGGGCATCAGCCGATCGCTTGACCGGGGGCGGTGTCGTGGTCGGGGCTCGCCGTCGGGCCCCGGTCGACCGGTGGCTCCAGGTGGAGCATGACGGCCAGCTTGGCCAGGTTGCGGGCTTCCGCGGCCTGCCGGTTCAGCATGTCCTGGTTGAGCTGTTGGCAGCGCAGCGTGAGCTCGTCGCACCGGAACTCGAGTGCGTTGTTGATGCGCACGACGTGGGAGAGGAAGTCCCGTTCGGACTTGAGGTAGGGCCCGAGCACCCGGAACGTGATCCGGCCGATCAGCGCGATGATCCTGCCCCGGACCCCGCCACCGGCCGTCGCCGGGTCGAAGCGGTCGGGCAGCTGCCAGTTCGCGTTGATGAAGGCCAGGCTGTCGGGGCTGCGGACCTGATCGTTGGCGCCGGTCGGTCGCGCCTGCTCTGGTGGCAGCGGCTCCCAGCGCAGTACCAGGTGTTCCTTGCGCAGGCGCTCGAGCAGCTCCTCGGTGTCCAGTGCTGGCTCTCCCACGTTCCGGCTCTCCTCTTCGTCATCGGTCGGTTTCCTCATCGGTCGGATCGACGTCCTGCCCGTGCCGACGTCCCGGCGCGACCGGGAGGCGGGGGCGTCGGATGCCCGCCTCGCCCCATCGGCGCACAGCCTAGACGTGCTCGGAATCCCCTACGTGACCCACGGGACCGGGGTGACGGCCCTGTTCCCGGGACCCGGGTCCTTCGTATCGGCGCCGCCCGAACCACCGCGGGGCGATGAGCGAGCCGACCAGGATGAGGAGTGCCAGGACGGCCACTCCCACCGCGGCGGCCCCGTTCGGCGGGAGGTAGGTGAATCGGATCGTCGACCTGCCCGCGGGGATCGACACCGCCTGGAACAGTCCCGGCGGGCCGGTACGATCCTCGACCACGGGGACCGGGGTACCGTTGACCGTGGCCGACCAGCCAGGTGCGAACTGGACCCGCCGGACGAGGGTCGACGGTCGGGGGCAGTCGACCGTCGCCTCGTCCCAGCCAGAGCCGGTGACGCTGCACGACCGGATGGTCGCACCCACCTCGTCTGGGGGAGTGTCCGGGGTGGCCGAGAAGGCCGGAGCCGCGGTCGGGAGCTCCCAGATCTCGGCGAAGGAGTCCCGGTACACGAGTCGCGGCCCGGAAGGCCATGGAAGTGATCCCTTGGCCGGAAACGGCTCTCCCTGGATGTCGAAGCCGTTGGCGTTCTCGACGACGTAGCGCACGCCCATCGATTCGAAGTCGGCCAGATGGGTGGTGAGCTCCTGGGCGGCGGTGGGACCCGATGTGTTGATCCTGGCCACCGCGGTGAACGACCCCACCAGCGAGTTGGGGTCGAGGCGGGTCTCGACGAACTGGTTCCAGGCCTTGGGGATGGGCAGGTCGTTGACGTCGGCCTCGCCGATGCCGTAATACGACCCGTAGTCGGGTTGTATGGGCCCGAGCGTGTAGAACCGCTGGGTCCCGAGATGCTGCTGGAGCCAGACGACCGAGCCCAGCTGCAACGGCGTCGGTTCCGGCGCCGACAGGTACGTGAACCCGAGGAGGGCGACGGACTCGGCGGCCACGATCCCGGCCATCAGGATGCGGCCGCGGCGTCTGTTCCTGTCCGAACGTTCGAGGTTCTGGATCCTGGCCGAGTGGACGCTGTGAGCCGAGCGCACCGAGCGCACCGAGCGCACCGAGCGGACCGAGCGGACCGAGCGGACCCGGCGACCGGCGATGGTGCCCCCGACGACCAGAACGGCCAGTGCTCCCCATGCCAGGGCCAGGCTGACGACCGGGTACACGTGCGGGTGGTCGGTGGTCGACCCCGAATTGCTCACCACCCCCTTCAGGAGCGGCCATGCGGTGATCGCGGCCCAGGTGGCCAGCACTCCGGTGACGACGGCTCCCGCCACCAGGACCCTGCGCCGGGTGAGCGAACGGGCGATGTCGTCGAGACCGAGTGCGGCCAGGACGACCACCGCCAACTCCCACGACGGATCGGCGTACCGGAAGAAGGCGAGCTGCTGCAGGCCGGGTATCGCGGCCATGGCATGGAGAACGGGCGGGTAGCCGAAGGTGCGCAGGAGGCACACGGCCACCCATGCACCGAGTCCCAGTCGGAGCAGACGCTGGCGTCTGCCGACCAGGCCGACCAGGCCGGCCGCGATCAGCGTCGCCGAGAGGAAGCCTGCGTTGGTCCCCCACAGGACGCTGAGGGTGTCGGGCGTGCCCGTGGGGGGCCGGAACGCGAAGATCGGCCCGAACGCGTAGGGGAGGATGGTCTGGACCAGGCCGGCGCTGGGGATGGCCGCGTCCGCGAACCCGCTGCCGCTGGACTCGAGGTTGGCATAGGAGAGGTAGCTGGTGAACGCGACCACGACCGGAGCGCTCAGGGCGAGGCCGACGACACCGGCGGCGGAGACCTTGAGGAGGATGGGGCGCCAGGCCGCCCGACCGGGACCGACCAGCCGGAGGATCGCCCACCAGGCCACCAGCAACCCGTCGAGGAACGTCGTCTCGGGGAACCCGGCCAGGATCGACAGGCCGAGGGCGGCGCTGAGCAGCACCCAACCCCCCCGGCGTCCGGCGCGTCCTGCTTCGACCGCCCGCTCGACACCGATGAGACAGATCGGCAGGAGGACGATGGGTCGGATCGGGGCGTGGGCCAACCAGGCGTAGGTGCCGCAGAGCCCGAAGGCGACACCGGCTGCGGTGGCGAAGGAGCGACCGACGCCGAGCCGACGCACCAGGAAGTACGTCGACCACCCGGTGACGAGCTCCAAGAGGAGCTGCAGGAGGAGCATGCCCTGGTGGAAGACGAGCAGGAGCGTCGGTGGGAAGAACGCGCCGGACTGCATCTCCCCGGCCAGCGGGGCACCCACTCCCTCGAACGGGTTCCACCACGGGACATGGCCGTGGAGCCAGTCGAGCGCAGCGAGGTGACCGAGTGTCTGGGTGGTGTAGCCGGCGTTCGGGTCGATGTAGGGGACCCCGGGGAGCCACCCATGGGTCGGGGGGACGAGCCCGGCGTTGACCACGAGCGGATTCGCGGTCACGACGTGGGAGATGGCCAGCACGTTGGCCAGGAGCACCGCTCCGAGGATCCAGGCGAGCGGTGCCACGTGGGGCGAGCGGAGAGAGAGCTTCGGTCGGACCGTCCGCATCCACTGGCTGAACAACCGTGCCGCCTTCTTCCGGGAGAGGCAAGTAGAGCCTGCCTCGGAAATCCTCGGCGAAGTATATGGGATCACCGACCGGTGGCGAGGGTTTCGGGAGGTGGGAACACGCCCCGCCAGCCACGCCTCCGCCACCCGGATCAGGCGGTCCGGCGGACCGGTCCTGGTACGATGCCGTGCGTTGTGCTCCCTCCGACAGCTCCCGTGAACGCCGCACGGTCGGGCGGAGCCCCGCCGCTCCGGGTCGGCCGGATCGGTCGAGGAATCCGTTCACGATGACACCTGACGACCCACCGGGACAGCGGGCGAGCCTCGACGACGTGCGACTGGCGTCCGCGCTCGAATGGATGGCCGACCGGTTGGCCCACGAGCTCCCCGAGCCCGAGAAGCCTCCGAGCTTGGAGCTGTCGTGGGGGACCGACGCGGCCTCGTTCCCGCCCGAGTACTGGCACTGGATCCACCTGTGGGAACGGGACCGGGCGGAGCACCCCGAGTCCGACCACCGGCGCGAGCTCCCCACCCGCGGCCCGTTGCTCAGCATCGTCGTACCCGTGTACAAGCCTGCGCTCTGGTACTTCCGGGAGTGTGTCCTCTCGGTGCTCGACCAGACCTACCAGGACTGGGAGCTGTGCCTGTGCGACGACGGGTCCGACGATCCGCAGCTGACCGCGGCGATGTCCGGTTTCGCCGCCCGCGACCCCCGCATCAAGGCGCTCGCACTCGAGCAGAACGGAGGGATCTCCCAGGCCACCAATCGGGCACTAGCCGCGGCGACGGGCGACTTCGTGGTCCTGCTCGACCACGACGACGTACTCGAGCCCGAGGCGCTTGCCGAGATCGCCGCAGCGGTCGTCGGTGAGGACGGGGTGGACGTCGTCTACTCCGACGAGGACAAGCTCGACGAGTTGGGGCGTCGGTACCAGCCCCACTTCAAGCCGGACTGGGACCCCGACCTCCTCCTCTCCTATCCCTATCTCGGCCACGTGACCGTCGTGCGCCACGACCTCCTCCGGCGGATCGGGGGATTCCGTCCGGAGTTCGACGGCAGCCAGGACTACGACGTGATGCTCCGGGCCACCGAACAGGCGCGCCGGATCGTTCACATCCCCAAGGTCCTCTATCACTGGCGGGTGGTGGCGGGCTCCGCGGCGGGCGACACCGATGCCAAGCCGTGGGCCCACCTGGCCAGCAGACGCGTGCTTGAGGACGCGATCGTGCGACAGGGCATCGACGGAACCGTCGATCCCGGTCCGTTCCAGGGCGCGTACCACGTCCGCCGCCGCATCCTCGATTCGCCGACGGTGAGCGTGATCATGCCCTTCCGCGACCAGGCCGCGCTGACCGTGGCCTGTCTCGAGTCCCTCGACCGGTCCCCGGGTCACCCGATCCGTGAAGTGGTGTGCATCGACAACGGGAGCACGGAGCCGGAGACCCGGGCGCTCCGCCAGCGCCTCGAGAACCGTCCGGGCACCAGGATCATCGACTACCCGGGCGCGTTCAACTGGGCCGCGATCAACAACGTCGCCGCCGCGACGTGCACCTCGGACATGCTCCTGTTCCTCAACAACGACATCGAGGCCACCGCCGAAGGCTGGCTGCACGCCATGGTCGAGCTCGCCCAACGTCCCGAGATCGGGGCGGTCGGCGCCCGGTTGGTCTTCCCCAACGGGAAGCTCCAGCACGCCGGCGTGGTGCTCGGCCTGGGCGGGGTGGCGAGCCACCTGTTCGTGGGGATGCCCAAGGGCGGGATCGGGTACTTCGCGTGGGACCGAGTGGTCCGCAACTACAGCGCCGTGACCGCGGCGTGCATGCTGGTCCGCCGGGAGGTCTTCGAGGAGATCGGCGGCTTCGACGAGGACTTCGCCGTGGCCTTCAACGACGTCGACTTCTGCATCCGGCTGGGTCGGGCGGGCTATCGGCTCCTGAACACCCCGCACGCGCAGCTCACCCACTACGAGTCGGTCAGCCGCGGACTGTCCGGATACCACCACGACTACCAGCTGTTCCTTCGGCGGTGGTCCGACCTGCTGCGTGCCGGGGACCCGTTCTACAACCCCAACCTGAGCAGGCTCGAGCCGTGGTGCTCCCTCCGACTGCCCGGCGAGGATGAGGAGTGGTTGGCCCTGGTGGACGGATTGGTCAGCGACCTGCCCGTCGACGACGGGCCGCGTGAGGAGCCGGCGGGTGGCGTCGCCGACGCCGGATCGGCACCGGTACCACCGGACGCGTCCAGGCGCTCGGCCTGAGCACCGCCCGCCCGAGGCGCATCGGACCGCAGATGCCAGTCCGCGCCGCGTGACCTACGATTCAGCGGTGGAACTTCTTCACCTGCCCCAGGTCCGAACGCGGGTGCCGCGTGCCCGCTCTCGGTGGTCCGCCCTGCAGCCTTCGACCCGCGTGTGCGACTGGGTGAATGTGCGCGCCGAAGTCGGCGCACGATGACCCCGGGCCTCAGATCCCCCCAGGTCCGCTCCCTCGAACTGACCGGGCGCCGGGTCCGCCTGGTCACACTGGTGGAGTCCGACTACCAGGCGTGGCTCGAGGTGCGCAGCCGCTGTCGGGACTGGCTGGTGCCATGGGAGCCCCGGTCCAAGGGCACACCGCTGCCGGCCGAGGACCAGGCGAGCTTCTCCGCCAGGTGCGCAATGCGCGAGCGCGAGCGACAGCTCGGCACGGGGTTCGGGTTCGGCATCTTCTACGAGGGGCGATTCGCCGGCGAGGTGACCCTGTCCTCGATCCAGCGAGGACCTTTCCAGAACGGGGCCGTCGGTTACTGGATCGACCGGGACGTCGCCGGATTGGGCCTGACCCCCGAGGCCGTGGTGGTCGTGCTGCAGTTCGCCTTCGAGACCCTCCGACTCCACCGGATCGAGGTGGCCATCATCCCCCGGAACGCCGCCAGCCGGAGGGTTGCCGAGAAGCTCGCGCTCCGCAACGAGGGCGTGGCGCTCGGCTTCCTCGAGATCAACGGGGAGTGGGAGGACCACGTCCGGTACGCGATGACCTCCGAGGAGTGGGCCGTCCGCTCGGCAGAGCTCCGGGCGGCCTGGCTGTAGCCGTACAGCCGGCCGTCTGGGCCGCATCGGCCGTGCCGGGCACCCGATGACGCGGGATCGGGGCATGTCGATCTCCCCTGCAGCCGCGGCGGGGCCGTGAACGCACAAGGAACAGACATGGCCGGCTCTGAGGTGCGCGCTGGGCGGGAGACAATGGAGCAGCCCGGACGCCCTCCAGCGGGGCGCGGTGCTTGGGGTCTCCCGGTCCTCGTCGCCGTCGTCTACCTCGCGATCGGCATCGTGGCGTTCCTGCCCGCGTTCCCCGGGATCTCGCGGGAGCTCCTCAGCGTGGAGACGGACTACACCCAGTCGGTGTGGTTCATCGGGTGGGTGCCCCATGCGATCGGCCATGGCCTAAACCCGTTCTTCAGCCACGCGATGTTGGCGCCGACCGGCGTGAACCTGGCACAGAACACGTCCAGCCCGCTGCTGGGGTTGGTGGCCGCGCCACTGACGCCCGTCCTGGGCCCGGTGGGCACGGTCAACCTGCTGATGGTGTGCGCCATGCCCCTCTCGGCCACCGCCGCCTACGTCGTGCTCCTCAAATGGAAGGTGTGTTGGCCGGCAGCCGCACTCGGTGGGCTGATGTACGGCTTCTCGCCCTACATGGTCGGCCAGGCCACCGGCCACGTGAACCTCGTCTTCGTGCCACTTCCGCCCTTCATCGCATTGACGGTCGCATCCATCCTCGCCGGTCGTGGCGACCGCCGCAGGCTCGGTGTGCAGTTGGGCCTGCTGGTGGTGGCCCAGTTCCTCATCTCCCCCGAGGTACTGGCGTCCGTCGCCATCTTCACCGTCGCCGGTATGGCGATCGTGGTGATCCGTGGTCGTGTCCACCCGCTCCCGCTCGCAGCGCCGGTGGGCATCGCCGGAGTGGTCGCGGTCGTCCTGCTGGCGTATCCGGTCTGGATGATGCTGGCCGGACCCCAGCACTTCACCGGGAACACGTGGCCGATCGAGAATCCGTTCCACAACGATCTCCTCAGTTTCGTCGCACCTGGGTCCCTCCAGCGGGTGTCGCTCGGGCTGAGGTCGCTCGGGCTCCGCTTGGACGGGCTGTCCAACCCGACCGAGGCCGGCGGCTACATCGGCATCCCGGTCCTGCTCGTCGCCGGATTCCTGGGTTGGCGGTCCCGCCGCAGCCACCGCACCCAGCTGGCTGCTGCTCTGCTCCTCCTCGCGGTCGTGCTCTCCTTCGGGCCACGACTCGCCATCGACGGAAAGGTGACCGGTGTCCCGCTCCCCTTTGCGGTGCTCGACCGCCTGCCGCTCGTCGACGACCTCCTGCCGAGCAGGATCAACCTCGAAGTGGGCGCTCTCCTCGCTGCCATCGTGGCGTTCGGCATCGACGACCTCCACCGGCCCAGGACGCACCATCGTCATCGGGTCAGTCGGGAATCGCCCACTCGACGCTTCTGGTCGTTGGTGCCGGCTGCGGTCGTGCTCGCCGTAGTGGTGGCGACCCAGCTCCCGGTCTGGCCGCCTGAGGGCCCGTATGTGGCCGTCCCGGCGGAAGGACTCCCGCCGACCATCCGTGCGGCGATCCCCGACGGCGATCCGCTGGCCATCACGTATCCCTACGCCTCGGCGTTCGACACCACTGCGATGCTGTGGCAGGTCGATGACGACTTCGGCTTCCGGTTGCTCGGCGGGTACGCGTACCGTCGGGGCCCGGGCGGGCGACCGAGCCTGGCCCCCGGGACCATGGAACCGCCCGGGCTGCAGCAGTTCCTGACCGAGCAGGGGAAGGTGCCCGGCTACGGACCTCCGCCGGCGCTCGGCCCCGCACTGACGTCGGTCACCCGTCGCACGCTCGCGGACTACCGGGTCGGGCTGGTGATCGTGGATCGCACGGCGGTCGGGAGCGGCCCGGTGGTCGCGCTGTTCGAATCAGTACTCGGGCCGCCCGACGTGACCTCCGGGCAATTCTGCCTGTGGGTCAGGAACGGGTGAGTCGGCGGAGCGGGGCACCGGGGCGAACGGACTGCCAGCCGATGGTGGCGACCAGCAGGATCTCGCCGACCACGAACAGACCGATCACCAGTGTGGTGCCACCCGGGGGCGCCCACCGGGCCGGCGTTCCCGGCGGCACCCCCAGGCCCGTGGTGTAGCGACGGAGGGCCAGCACGAATGTCGCGACCTGGGCCCCGACGATGAGCGCGCCGAGGGCGGTCATGGCGACGAGGCGGGTGGCCAGTTCGGTATTCGGCGCCAACCGGATCCGTGGACGGCGGTGCGGGCGAGGGGGCTGCAGTGCGGCGGCGACCAATGGGATGCCGACCAGGAGTGGCAGCCAGTAGCGACCCTGCCAGTAGGCGCCGACGCTGTTGATCTTGGGGATCTCGAACACGACGGGCATGGCCAGGACGGCCAGCACCAGGAGGGGGATGGCCCGTCGGGACCGCGCCGAGCCGATCAGGCCGACGACACAGAGTGTGCCGGCCATCGCGGTCCAAACCGTGGCCACCCAACCCGGGATCGGTGTGTCCGTCCACCCGAACAATCCGATGGCCTGTCGCAGGTCGCCCGGATCCTGTGTCAGCACGAGGTGGAACGATTCCCAGAATGTCAGGGGTGGTTTCGTGCCTCCGCCGAGCAGGCTGGGCGGGCCGCCGATGAGGAGAAGGACTCCGGCAACGATGAGGGCGACCAGGATCGCCATTCCGATGACCCGGGTTCCGTGGGCCCTGGCCAGGGAGCATATTCGGGACCAACCGGCCGTCGCGGCCAGCACGCACAACACGATGGCGGCGTTCGCGGGGCTGATCGGGCGGCTGCAGATGAAGATGGCAAAGGCGATCGACGTCCAGACGACGAGCGTCCGCGGCGGTTCGGGGTACTCGATGACGCACAGCCCCGCGCACCACGAGGCGAAGGCCGCGGAGATCTCCAGTCCGCTGGCGTTCACGACGGACGCCATGAACAGCACCATCGGCGTGACGGCCACGAGTGCCCCGACGAGAGGCAGTCGCCGCGGGTGGTACCGGTAGAGCAGGCAGATCCCCAGAGCCAGGAGCACGCAGTTGACGAGTCCCGAAACGAGCCTCATGACGTAGAGGGCACGTGTGCCCTTCATGAAGAGCGTGGGAATGCCGACCCACAGGAAATAGAACGGCGGATAGTTCGAGAATTGCGTGCGGATGGTAGCGGTTCGCGTGCTGTCACCTATCGATACCCCGCACGCCGCGGAGTGGCTGGGTTTGAAGGCGAAGCAGTCCAGGAGGAAGAAGGAGCGGGCAATCCATTCCGGTACATGAACGTAGGAGAGCTTGCCGATCGGGGTGTTCCGCGGAGGCACGTCGAATTGACCGCGCACGATGGCGGCTGCCTGGCCGATCTGGGAAGGTTCGTCGGGCGCTGCCATCAACGGTGTGGCGAACGTCCAGCACGCGACGACGACGCAGACGGCGAGGAGGGTCAGCAGGTAGCGAACCCGCCGACGCCTCGGGGGGACGACCGCAGCGCCGGGGGCGGTCGGGGCAGGGAACGGCCCGTCGGCGACGACATCACCGGGTGCTTCGGATGGCTTGGTGGCCGTGTACCGATCCGCCATCGCGTGACCCTACCAATGTTCGAATTGACGGCCCGTGTATTCCGACGCAGGCAGGTCCGGCTCAGGAGTCGATGCCGCGGACCACAGCCGGGGAATGGCGGAAGAACTGCTCCAGTTCCTGCTCGTAGCGGTACTCCGGCGGTTCCGAGCCGGTCGCCCGGCGCAGGTTGTTCGCCCGGGCGAAGCTCTGCACGGCGCCGGCACTGGTGTAGCGGTACTCGAATCCTGCACCGCGCAGTCTGGTGGTGTCGACGCCGCGCCCGTAGGTGACCAGTCCCAGCAGCTCGGGAGGGAATCGGACGCCGAACAGCCGATCGAGCGGAAAGGCGAAGAGCCGCGGCTGCAGCGGCGGGAGCGGGAGCAGGTGGGCGCCGCCGATGGACGCCACCTCGCTCCAGGGGAGCTTCCCCTCGCCGGCGACGTTGAACACGCCGGGTGTCCGGTGGTCCGTCACGAACTCGAGTGCGCGGACCACGTCGTCCTCCTCGATGAACTGGACGAGGGGGTCGAAACCGGCCACGCAGGGGAGGATCCGTCGCCGCAGGTTGTGGGTGATCGGCGTGATGATGTCGGTGCCCAGCACGTTGGCGAACCGGAGGAGGGTCACGTCCAGGTGGGGGTTGTCGTCGGCGAAATCGCGCACCAGCGCCTCGACCTCGATGAGGGAGCGCTCGAGCTTGGTCCGCACCGGCTCGGTGCGGACGTCCTCCTCCCGGAACCACGCCGGGTCCTGTTCGGCGGCCCCGTAGACATGGGTGGACGACTTGATGACCACCTTGCGGACGGACGCTCCGCTGGCTCCCGCCGCCGCCAGGAGGTTGAGGGTTCCGATGACGTTGATCTCGTGGAGGACCCTGGCCGGTACGGCCACCGAGTTGGTCTCGAGGAAGGTGTGCACGATGGTGTCCACCTGGGTGGCCCGGACGATACGGCTCAGGATCGAGTACTTCTGGTCGGAGCGGACGAACTCGGTGCGCTCGAGGGGGACGCGGGGATCGCTCGTGCCCAACCCGAGGATCATCTCGACGTCCGGCTTGGCCTCGAACGCCTGGGCCATGCGGCCGCCCCAGAAGGTGTCGAGACCGGTGATCAGGATGCGGCGCCCCATCGGGTCAGCCGAACCAGATGCTGCGGCGCTCGCGCAGCATGTCGTGGAGGGTGTCCTGCATCGACGCCCGGATCCGTTCGGTCTCGTCCATCAGCCGGCTCCGGGAGTAGCGCTCCTGGCCCGGATCGACATCGAATGTGATCGGGTCCAGTACCCGCAGCTTGAATTTGGCCGGGAAGTAGGTCACGTAGCCGACCGGACCGAACAGGAGTGCGTTGGCGGTGACCGGGAAGTACGGCAGCTTGAGCACCTTGGCCAACCCCGACAGGCGGAACACGATGGGCATGGCCTCCTCGGCACCGACCACGGCGATCGGGATGACCGGCACCCCGGCCCGCATGGCGATCTCCACGAACCCGCCCCGCCCGAACCGGCGGAGCCGGTAGCGGTCCGAGTACGTCTTCGAGGTGGCCTTGGTGCCCTCGGGGAAGACCAGGGCCAGCTGCTGCTGATCGTGGAGGATCCGGTAGGCGTTGTCGGGATGGGCCGGTACGCCGCCGGTGCGCGACCACATGGTCCCGATACCGGGGATCGTCCGGAAGAAGTAGTCGGCCAGGCCGTAGACGGGCCGACCCAGCTCGGTCTCGATGCCGTGCATGATGGCCGGGGCGTCGGCCGGGATCGCCCCGGCATGGTTGGCGATGAGCAGCGCCCCGCCCTCGGTGGGGATCTTCTCCAGACCCTCCCACTCGACCCGGAACCAGTGGCGGTAGATCGGGTCGTAGAGGCGTCGCACGATGGAGCGCATGTGCTCGCTCCGACCCCATTCGTCGACGTCGGAGCGACGCGCGTCGTCTTCAGGTTCGATGGGGGTCCTCGGCCGTGCGGTGGCCACGGGCAGGTAGGACACGGACGCTCCGGGGACGTCGGGCGCGGCGGTGCCCCCGGAACCGGCGTCGTGGTGCCCGTCGGTGGAGTCGTGGTCCCCGTCGGCGGTGGCGGGCCCCCCGGCTGCGCTCTGGCGCGGACCGGGACTCTTGGACGGGCGCCCGGAGCGGCCCCGCGGCGCGTGCTCGACGATGGCGTCGATGAATTCGCGGTCGCCGGGATGCGCGGGGGGATGGGTCGCACCCGCCGTGTCCACGCGCTCGTCGCTCACCCTGGGGATCGTACCCGGTGGTGTGGGGTCCGACGCCTAGCTGTCCGCGGCGCTCGGAGCCGCCGCTCCGAGCCGTCCGGACAAGGGTCCGAGGGTGGCCAGATCGTCGACGCCCAGGGCCTTGCGGGTCACGTCCAGGGGCGCCAACTGGTCCTTCAGGGCGGAGTGGACGAGCGCCACCCGCGCCGGATCGACCATGGCGAGCAGGACGATGACCCCCCGGCCGTCGGCGAGCACGGGGATTGGGGCCCCGTCCAGCATGGGGAGGAGGAGGTCCGACACCCGTCCGGCCAGTCCGGACTCGGGTGCCGCACCGGGATCGGCCGGTCGGACCGAGATGGTCGGTACCGGGGGCCCCGCCAGGAGCCCGCGCCTCGAGCGATAGACGTCGGCCACCATGGTGAACGAGTCGTGCAACGGGTGGACGGTGCTCCCTTCCACGTGCTTCCAGTGGACCGGTACCTCGGTGACGGTCAGCCCGAGGCGTCGGGCCCGGGAAAGGATCTCGACGTCGAACGCGAACCGGTCGATCCGCACCAGATGGAAGAGGAGGCGGGCCACCGGGGCGCGGAAACCCTTGAACCCGCACTGGGTGTCCTTCAGACCGAGCCCGGTCCCCGCGGTGACGACCTCGTTGAACAGACGCCCCATGAGGGAGCGGATCAGGTAGGTGGTCTCGACCATGGAATCGGGGAGGGCCCGGCAGCCGATGGCCACGTCGTGGCTCTCGAGACCTTCGAGCAGGAGCGGTACGGCATTCGGGTCGATGGCCATGTCGGCGTCCATGTAGGCCGTGCAGGTCGCGCGGGAAGCGAGGATCCCGGCCCGGACGGCCGCCCCCTTCCCCTGGTTGAAGGGGAGGCGGACCACCCGGTGGTGGGGGAGGGTCGCCAGCAGTTTGTCGGCCACCTCGGCGGTCCCGTCGGTGCTCCCGTCGTCGACCACCACCACCTCGGTGCGTTCCAGGTCGATGGCGCCGGCGGACACGGCGGCATCGAACCTGCTCATGCCCGCGGCGAGCCGGGATGCCTCGTTGAAGGCAGGGACGACGATCGTCAGTTGCAGGGTCATCGGGACGGGCCGACCCGGTCAGGGGCGTGCGGCACCGACGAGTCCGAAGTACCAGAGAGGGTCGAACGTGACCACGGTGCCGGTGTGGGCGGCCTGGATGATGGTCTGAGGACCGTATGCGGTCGCCTGTCCGTCGAGGGTGGGTCCGACATACATGACCACGTGGTCGATGCCGGATCCGTCCAGGTTGTAGAAGAGGAGGTCGCCCGGCTCCAGCGCGTTGAGACTCACGTGGGGGAAGTCCGCGTACTGGAGTGCCGCGGAATGCGGCAGCGACACGCCCGCAGCGGCCCAGGCGAGCATGGTGAGTCCCGAGCAGTCGACGCCGGCCGAGCTGGCGCCACCCCACACGTAGGGGACGCCGAGATAGGCCATCGCCCCGTGGACCGCGGCGAGACCGGCGGCGTTGGATCCCCCGTCCGGTGTCACCACGGGACCGGTCCCACCGGATGTGCCGGACCCACCGGACGTGCCGGATGTTCCGGAGCCCGAGGTGGACCCGCCCGCGGTGGACCCGCCCGCGGTGGCCGCCTGGTTGGCCGCGGCGTTGGCGTTGGTCGCGGCGGCACTGCCCCCGCTGACCGTGCTGGCCACCTGGGCGTCCTGGGACGCCTGGGCGGCGGCCGTCTGACGACCCGACGCGGTCGTGGCGGCGGCGGCTGCGGCGGCTGCGGCGGCTGCCTGGGCTGCGGCCTGTTGCGCGATCTCCTGGGCCAGTGTCCCCTTCACCTGGGCGAGAGTGGCCTGGGACAGGGAGGCGGCGGCGTTGGCCTGCTGGGCGGCCTGGTTGGCAGCGTCGGCCTGTGCCGTCTGTTCCTGTTTCTCGGACTGCAGCTTGGCCTGGGTGGCCGACAGTTCGCGCTGGCCGGACTGTACGCGCGCGACCTCCTGCGCGAGATTGCCGATGCCGAGTTGCTGGTAGAGCGTCCTCGTCTGGGCCCTACCGGACGGCGCCGCGAACAGCCGGGCGACCGCCTGGGATGCGGCGCCGTCGATGTAGGACTCGACGACGTTCTGGCGCAGCACCGTACGGGCCGCGTCCAACTTGGCGCGCTGGGCATCGAGTGAGGCGTTGGTCGATGCCAGCGCCGACTTGGTGGAGTCCAGCTCCACGATCGAACGGTCGTAGGCCTCGGACGCAGCGTCGAGTGTCGACTGCTCCTGCGCGATCTGGGTCTCGATGGATGCCACCTGGGCTTCGCCTGCGCTGATCTGCCCCTGGATCGGCGTGGTGGTGGATGTGGCCGATCCACTCGTCGTCGAGGTGGTGGTCGGCGAACCGGCCGCCGCGGCGGGACCGGAGACCGCGATGGGCGCAGCGCCGACGGCGACGAACAACCCGGCCGAAACGGCGGTGGTGACGGTGGCGACGGACGTGGCCCACGAGCGGGTCCTTCGACCGCGGCCACGGCCGCCCCGCGCCACGGTGCGGACGTGGCGCCTGATGCCGGTTCGCTCTGTGCTCACAGTTCCCACCCCGGCACGGTACCGCCGGCCGCGGCGCGAGACAATGGCGGGAAGCCGAAGAATGCCAGTTCAGCAGGGATTTCGCCTCTGGGTGACCAGAGGATGGACGCAGTGTGTCGACGAGGTGTCATACCGGTTCCGTTGTGCGCTGCCCACCCGCCGGACCCGGGCGGGACCTACCGATGGGTAAGTTGCTCTTGTCATCGGCAGAGTTCCCGCCGAACTGGAGGCCGCATCGATGGACGGAATCGTCGAGATCCGGGGAGGCCGGGTACGGGGGATCGAGCGTGGTGGCGTCTGGTCCTTCTCGGGGTTGCCGTACGCGGCGTCTCCCGCCGGGGACCAGCGCTGGCGCCCACCCGGCCCTCCCGAGTCGTGGGCCGGGATCCGGGAGTCCGACCGGTTCGGGCCGGTGGCCCCACAGTCCCAGGGCATGGTCGAGCAGGCGCTCGGTGGTACTCCGGAGGAGTACTCCGAGGACTGCCTGAACCTCAATGTGTGGACCCCCGGGATCGACGACGGCCGTCGCCCGGTCATGGTTTGGGTCCACGGCGGCTCGTTCATGACCGGATCGGGCTCCGGCGGGCTGTACCGCGGGGGACTTTTCGCCCGGGAGCACGACGTGGTGGTGGTCACCATCAACTACCGCCTCGGGCTGCTGGGATTCCTCGCCCATCCGGCGTTCGACGAGCCCGGACAGTCCTGGCTGGACGGCGACGAGTGGACGGGCGTGGGCAACTGGGGCCTGGCCGACCAGATCGCGGCCCTCGCCTGGGTGCGCGACCACATCGCGGCGTTCGGCGGCGACCCGGGGAACGTGACCCTGTTCGGCGAGTCGGCGGGCGGGATGAGCGTGTCGACGCTGCTCGCCGTCCCAGCGGCAGCGGGACTGTTCCATCGGGCCATCGTCGAGAGCGGTCCGCCCTACACGTCGGCGGGCGATTGCGCCTTCGAGCGGGCCGAGCGGCTGGCCGCACATATCGGGGTGGCCTGCACCCGCGAGGCGTTGGGTGCCGTCCCGGCCGACCGGCTGGTTTCGGCGGCCGGCGAGTTCGTCGACACCAACGGAGGGAGCGATGCCGGCCTGCTCATGACCCCGGTGGTCGACGGAGGGCTGCTGGTGGATGCTCCGATCGATGCCGTGGCCTCCGGCGCGGCTCGCGGCATCCCCCTGATGATCGGCAGCACCCGGGACGAGTCGGCCTTCTTCGCCCTCGGCAATCCGAAGCTCATGTCGTTGGACATGGACGGGCTCCGGCACTGGATGCGGCGGGTCACCCCGGACCCCGGGACGGCCGACGGGATCATCGCCGCGGTGCAGGGGGCCCGGGCCGAACGGGGGGAGGCGACCGGACCACGCCACCTGTGGTCGGCCATCGCCACCGAGTACGTCTTCCGAGCGGGTACCGTGCGCTTAGCCGACGCCCATGCCCGCTCGGCCGCACCGGGGGTCGGTACCTTCTGCTACCTGTTCACCTGGGAGTCCCCGGCGTTCGACGGCGTGCTCGGGTCGTGCCACGCCCTCGAGATCCCCTTCGTGTTCGGGACGCTCAGGAACCCGATGGTCCAGAGTTTCTCGGGTGGCGGGGACGATGCGTTCTCGCTTTCGGCGTCGATCCGCCAGTCCTGGACCTCGTTCGCCCGGACAGGGGTCCCGACCTACGAGTTGTCCGGGGTCGGGACGGTGGACTGGCCGCAGTGGGAGCCTGTCCGTCGCCCGACCACGGTCCTCGGCCCGTGGCCCGGCGCCGGTGGCCTGGTCCACCGGGTGGACGGACCCCGCGCCGTCGAACTCGAGGCGGTCGGCGCAGTGGTCGGACCCCGTCACGGCCACCGGGAGGACTGAGGACGGTCGACGGGCGAGGCCTGGAGTGCTGGGTTGGAGGTGGTGGTGGGTTGCGGGTGGTGGTGGGGCATCGCCCAGGGCGATGATGAGGACCTAAGGTCGGAGGACCCAGGGGGACGTAGCCCAATCGGCAGAGGCAGGGCGCTTAAACCGCCCCGAGTGAGGGTTCGACTCCCTCCGTCCCCACCTCCGTCCCCACTGGCTCCGTCCCCACTGGTGCGGGGATGACGACGACCTGCCTTGCGGGTGTGGCGATCGTCGTTCCGATCGTTCTCGAACCTCGCCCCTGCCCGATCACTCGAGCATCCGCACGGAACATGACGTCCCGATCCGTGCCGGGACCGTTCACGGAGCGAGCACAGTAGTCGTGCCCCGATGGTTCGATCGGCGACGGTCACAGAATCGCGTTGAACGCGTGCCTTCAGGGACGGAGCCGGTCGATCCGTCGAACGGACACAGTGGCTGCACTCCGATCCGACGCACTGTTCAGGTGCGGTGAGCCTCGTGCGGCTCGACCTTGGCCGGAGAGGAGGACTGTGATCGACAGGTGACGAACAGCATGGCGCGACGACCCGGGAACATTGGGAGCGATAATCAGCAGAAAAGGATTGCCAGTATTGGACTGCGGGTGTAATGTACGGCTTGCATAGCGCTGTACGAGGGTCCGTCATGGTTGCTCCCGCCCGGCGATCGGAGGCTAACCAATGTTGCACACATCGTCGTCGTTGTCGCCAGGTGTTTCCGCCCGTCGTCGGGATCGGCCTGATCCCCGAATACGTCCCGTGACACCCGAATTCTGGCCTCCCGAATGAGGCCGGGCACGGCGGGTGCCGGATCACGCAGCGCATGGCTCGAATCGACGATCGCACAGCGGGTGTTCATCGGCCTGACGGTGGCCCTGGTAATGCTCTGCGCTACCGGTTCGGTACTGGGCGCACAGGCGACCGCCCGGTCCGATGCCAAGACCTCGCGTCAGGAGTTCGTGGCGTCGTCGATGCAGATCGCCTCGTCCCTCGGTCTCGCCATCCAACACGAGCAGGAGCTCGTGGTAATTGCCGGTGCATTCGCCGTCCGAGATCCCGGGGCGTCACAAGCGAGCTTCACCGAATGGATGGACTCCGTCGGCACATTCGCCCGCTACCCCGAGCTTGAGGGCGTCGCCGAGATCGCGCTGGTCTCCCCCGACCAGCTGGCCTCGTTCTCGGCACGTGCGGTGGCAGATCCCGCAGGTCCGATGGCTGCGAACGGAACGTTCCAGGTCATCCCGGGCGGGTCCCGTCCGTACTACTGCTTGATGACCGCGCAACAGGCCAGGGGGGGCGTGTCGACGACTCCGGCCGGCACCGACTTCTGTGCAACCTCCCTCGGACCGAAGTTCCTCGCCTCACGCATCTCCGGTCAAGGGGCGTACCTTCCTTTCAAGGTCGGGGACGTCGAGCAGCTGGTCGTCGGCTCACCGATCTACGCCGGGAACACGACACCGACGACGGTCGGTCAACGCGAATCGAGCTTCATCGGCTGGACCGGGGTGCGGTTGCTTCCCTCGGTCCTGCTGACCGCTGCATTGCAGGGTCACCCCCACTCGTCCGTGGCCTTCCGCTATGACGGCGGGGCGTCCAACGTCACCTTCCGCTCCGGGGCCGCTCCTGGTCGAGCGGAATCCACGACGATCGACCTCCACAATGGATGGCTGGTCCGTGTGTCGGGTCCCGTCAACGAGGATTCGCTCCTGACCGACGGAAACTCCCTGCTGCTGCTGTTCGGAGGTCTCCTGGTCGCGCTGATGCTGGGCCTGCTGGTCTACGTGCTGGGGACGAGCCGCTTCCGGGCCGTGATCATGGTCCGCAAGAGGACCGACCAGCTCCATCACCAGGCATTCCACGATTCCCTCACCGGACTTCCCAACCGGGCGCTGATCCTCGATCGGCTCGATCAGATGATGGCTCGGTTCAATCGCCATCGGGAACCGATAGCGGCACTGTTCCTCGACCTGGACGACTTCAAGGACGTCAACGACACCTTGGGGCACCAGGCGGGGGACCAGCTGCTGATCAAGGTGGCGGACAGACTCAGCCGGGCCCTGAGGGGAGGCGACACCATCGGGCGACTGGGTGGCGACGAGTTCGTGGTACTGGTCGACGGGAGTTCCCTGGCTGCGGGACCCGAAGTGGTGGCAGCTCGAATCGGCGACATCCTGGCGACCCCGTTCCAGATACCCGGCTTCGACACCCAGGTCCTCGTGACGGCAAGCATCGGAATCGCCATCGTCGACGGCAGTCAAGCCGGCCCCGAGGAGCTCCTGCAGGAAGCCGACATCGCCCTCTACCGGGCGAAGTCCACCGGGAAGCACTGCGTGGTGATCTTCTCCTCCGCCATGCAGGACGCCGCCAACTTCCACCGGAGCCTCGAGGTCGACCTGCGGCGTGCCCTCGAGCAGGACGAGTTCTTCCTCCTCTACCAACCCACAGTCGATCTGGCCACCGGGGTGTTCACGGGTGCCGAGGCTCTGTTGCGCTGGCACCACCCGGACCGAGGTGTGGTGGGACCGGACGAGTTCGTCCCCGCGCTGGAATCCAGCGGACTGATCGTCCCTGTCGGGCTCTGGGTGCTTCGAACAGCGTGCCGTCAAGGTGCGCGTTGGCTCCAGCAGGGCCATCGCCTGACGGTGTCGGTGAACGTCTCGGCCCGCCAATTCGAAGGTGACCGAATCATCGACGACCTCCACGACGCCTTGACCGACAGCGGGTTCGAGCCGGACCTGTTGATCCTGGAACTGACCGAGACGACGCTGATGCACGACGTGGAGGCAACCGTCGAAGTCCTCGAGCTGCTCAAGTTGGTCGGTGTGCGAATCGCGATCGACGACTTCGGTACCGGCTATTCGTCCCTGGCCTACCTCAGGCAGTTCCCCATCGACCTCTTGAAGATCGACCAGTCGTTCGTCTCCGGAATCGGGGACACGCCTGAGTCTGCCGCGATCGTCCACACCCTGGTGCAGCTGGGCAAGGTGCTCGGGCTGGAGACCACCGCCGAAGGTATCGAGACCGAGGATCAGAGGGCGAGGCTGTTCGCCGAGCAGGTCGACACAGGACAGGGCTACCTGTTCGCCCGACCGCTCGATGTCGAGTCGGTCGACCAGCTGCTGCACGCCGGCGACGCCGCTCCGTTGCCGTCCATCCCGGTTACGTCGGCGGTGCGCTCCTAGCCGGATCGCCGTCGAGGCACCTGGGGTGCACCTCCGTGGTCACACTGCGCACACGTGCCACCACGACGATTGTCGGCCGGTGGCAACCGGACGGATGGCGCTCGTCAGCGCTTTGGCTTGGCACCCGGCATTCGTCGCTTCTTGCCGTCTGTCAAGAGATCCAACACCTCGCCGATCGCCTGTGTCCTCCCGGGGACCTCCGGGATCGGGAGATGAGACTGGATCTGGTAGCGATTCCGCCGGCCTTCCTTCTCCTTGACGACGTAACCGGCCCTCGTCAGGTCGTCGACGATGCCGTAGGCACTCCGCTCGGTGATGCCGAGGGTGGCCGAGATGTCACGGAGTCGGATCTCCGGGTCGTGGGCGATGCACAGAAGCGCCTTGCCGTGATTGGTGAGGAAGCTCCAGTCGGACATGAGCATGCAATATAGCAGAAATTGCTAGAAATTCATTGCTAGTGTTAGGAAACTAGAGTAGTCTGCCAGAGAAGTCAGGACGTCCGTCGCAGACGGTTATCTATTCCGGACTTCCCAGAGGACACGATCATGTCATCAGCCTGTAGTGCGTCACCACGTTGCTCCCGATTCGCCGGCGGCTTTCTTGCCGGCCGAAGGTGGAGCTGCCGGTCCGACCGACCGCCAGTCGTTCGCCGTTCGAGGGTCCACGGTGTGGGAACTGCCGCGTGCCGGTTCCCGTCGATGACGATGGAACCGTCGGGGACGGGGCCGACCTCATGAGGCCGGTGAGGCTTCTGGCCGCGAGGGGATTCGTTCGTCGCTCGCTGGTTGCCGTCGTGGCGCTCGGGACACTCCTGGCCGCGACGACGTTGCTGGGCGTCGCCTCCGCACCGTCGGCATTGGCGGCTGCCACCGCTCCGGCGGCCGCCCAGTGCAATCCGCCCGCCTATCCCACCGGTGCCGGCGAACAGGTCTCCTGCAATGTCACGATCACCAATACGGTGACGCCGGCGGGAGCCACCAGCTCGACGGTCAGTACCACCGCGTGCTTGGCGGCCGCCGGCGTGCTCCCTCCTGCGGGCTGCACGACCACGGTCACCGACTCCGACACTCTGGTGACCTCGGTCAACCAGTGCAACAGCATCGTTGATGGCGGTGGGAGCAATGTGACCTGCAACGTCACCTTGGTCAACGATGTAGCGAGCGGCAGTCCGACGTCCGGGGCGACTGTCGACGAATGCGTCGGATCCGGAACCGGCGGCGGCACCCAGCCGACCGTGGTGTGCGTCCCCGTCGCCAGCACGACCAGTGCCACGGTGACCCAATGCAACGGGTCGGGCAATGGTGGCGGTGGCGAATCACGGGTCAAGTGCTCCGTCACCGGCAGTGTGACCGCACTCCCGGTGACCATCACCCAATGCGATGGGTCAGCCAATGGCGGTGGAAGCACAGTGACGTGCGCGACGACGATCACCAACAACTTCAGTTCGTCGTCGCCGACCACCACCACCACCACCACCACCACGACGTCGACGCCATCGGGGAGCGCTGGTGGGGCTGCGACCGGAACTGCCGCGGCAGGCACCACCGGCGCGTCGACCGGTACCGGTACGTCGACTGGGACCGGGACGTCGACCGGAGCGGGCGGTACCGGCGTCATCCCTGTCGGATCTCCCCAGACCGGGCTGGGTGGTGCATCGCATTCCACCGAGGGTGGCCTCATCGCCCTTGGCGCATTGATGCTGGTGGGAGCTGGACTCTCCCTTGTCCTCGCCGTACGCCGCCGTGGAGTCCAACCTGTTCGTGGCACCGATGGCAACGATGACACCGATGGGGGATGAGGGGCCCACCGGGACGACCCGAGGTGGGTGGCAACCGTCGAGCAGGTGGTGGATCCTGACCGCCGTCCTGCTGCTCGTCGGCGGCGCCTGTCTGGTCGCCGGAATCCGTGGTCACCAGCACCCACTGGCCGGACCGGTGGCAACTCGTGTCGAACCGCCGACCTCGATCGGAGCGACCACCACCGCACCGGCAACGGTGGCTCCATTGACGACGGCGCGTTCGATCCCCGTCGAGTTGAGCATTCCGGCCATCGGCCTGTCCGTGTCGCTGTCCACGCTCGGCCTCAATGCGGACGGGACCGTGCAGGTACCCGCCGACATCCAGCAGCCGGGGTGGTACCGGCTCGGCCCCACTCCGGGTCAACTGGGCTCGGCCGTCATCTTGGGGCACGTCGACTCCTATCAGGGTCCCGCCGTGTTCTTCCGGCTTCGGACGCTGGTGGCCGGCGACCGGGTCGAGGTGGGTCTGGCCGATGGCATCACCTCGGTGTTCGAGGTGACCTCGGTCGCGATGTACTCGAAGCAGGCCTTTCCCGATCAGCAGGTCTACGGATCGCACGGCATCAGTGCCCTGCAACTGGTCACGTGCGGAGGGGTCTTCGACAGTCAGACGGGGCACTACCTGTCCAACATCGTCGTCTCTACCTCTCTTGTCGGCGTCACTCCGGCCCCTGCTTCAGCAGCCGGCACCGCTGGCGCCATGTGAGCCGAGGGTTGTTGGTGGACGGCACGGATGAGCTCGCAGTCCGTAGCTGACCGCAGGTTCCCCGTGGGCTCCACGATCGCCCCCCAGGGGTTCCACGATCGGCTCGGACGAGCGACCGGACCGTGACGAGGAGGAAGCTGGCGGGAGCTCCCTCGGCAGCCTTCGGGCGGCCCCTGATCAACATCGTTCGGGGGGCCGCCCAGCTCGACACCGGGGCCGCCGGAGACGGTGGGAGGCCGGCAGATTCTGCCGTGACATCGGCGGGCTCTCGGTCGGGGTGACCGATGCGTCGGTCACGGTGGACCCGAGCGGGGAAGCCGCGCGGGTGTTCGCGGTCGGCCGTCGGTACGCTCATCCGGGGGGGACACCAGGAGACGAGGACATATGGCGAAGCACGGGGACCTGTTCATCTTCATCGGCACGTACCCGGCCAAGGAGGCGGCAGAGGCGGACTTCGAAGTGGTGATGGAGTTGCACTCGGTGGGGGCCGTGGGGAGCTACGACGCCGCCATCGTGACCAAGGATGCCGAGGGGAGGATCCATGTGACCAAGATCGAGATGGCGGCCCGACATGCCGGATGGAGCGGCGCGGCCGCCGGCGCTCTGATCGGTCTCCTGTTCCCGCCGGCGATCGTGGGCACCGCCATCGTCGGGGGAGCGATCGGTGCAGTGAGCGGTCATCTGTGGCGGGGCATGTCCCGCTCCGACGTGAGGGAGCTCGGGGAGACGATCGACGCGGGGGAGGTGGCCCTGGTCGTCGTGGGGGAGAACAAGATGGAGCAGACACTCGACATCCACGAGTTCACCGCCGAGAGGCATGTCCTCAAGAACCTCGACATCGCCCTCGAGGACATCGACAGCGCAATCGCCGAGGCTGCGAACGAAGTCGGGTAGCCCTCGATCCCGTCATCGCCCCGGGTGAGGCCTCGACGGCCTCCCTCTCCCGGACTGCCGGGGGATCGACCCGCCGCCTGATCCTCCCCGGCCATTCACCGGACGCTCGGCCCCGAAACGGTAGTGTCCCCCCGGTGGTCGACGTGGCTCCCCCAACGACCGGTCTCCTTCCGGGCGACTCGACCCCGACGACCGACCACCCCGATCGGCGCCGGCGACGCGTGTGGCCGACCGTGGTCGTGTTCGGCCTCTACCTGGCCTCGGCGGTCGTCGGATACTGGCATGTCTGGGCGCACCCGACGGCGCGCATCGTGGCACCCGATGCTTCGGACCCGTCGCGGATGATCTGGTACCTGGCCTGGATCCCGTTCTCCCTCACCCATGCCCTGAACCCCTTCCTGACCACGTGGGCCAACGCCCCGCACGGGGTCAACGTCCTGTCCGACACCAGCCAGCCGCTCCTCGGCCTGGTGGCGGCCCCGGTGACGCTTCTGTTCGGGCCCATCGCCGCCTTCAATGCCCTGCTGACCCTGGCGTTCGCCACCTCGGCCATGGCCGGCTACGCGCTGGCGCGGCGATTCACCATCTGGCGACCCGCGGCGTTCGCCGGAGGCCTGCTCTACGGCTTCTCGCCGTACATGGTCGGCCAGGGGTCGACCGGTCACCTCAACCTGATCTTCGTGCCGCTTCCGGCGCTGATCTTCCTCGTCCTCTACGAGCTCGCCGTCCGACAGTCGGGCCGTCCGGTGTGGCTGGGCTGTGGGCTCGGCCTCCTGATCGTCGCCCAGTTCTTCATCTCGAGCGAGATCCTCGCCGGCACGGCCATCATGGCCGCGGCGGGCGCCGTGCTCTTGGTCTGCCTCGAGTGGCGGTCCGTGCGCGCCCGGCTGCACTTTGCCGCCATCGGCCTCGGCGTGGCCGCCGTCCTGGCTGCGGTAGTGCTCGCCTACCCCGTGTGGTTCACCGTCGACGGCCCCCAGCACATCGTCGGACCGGTCCAGGCGCATCCGCAGCAGTTCCGGTCCGACCTGGCTGCGGCGGTGGTGCCCGACAGCATGCAGGCGATCGCGCCGGCATCGTCGCAGCACGTCAGCGATCAATTCGAGTCCGGCAACCTGGCGGAGAACGGCTCATACCTCGGCATCCCGCTGCTCGCCGTACTGGTCGTCGGTGCGGCCGTCCTGTGGCGTCGTCGGGTCGTCCGGTTCGCGGCCCTCCTGACCGCCGTCGCGTTCGTACTCTCCCTGGGGGCGCGACTGGTGGTGTCCGGCACCCCGGACATCACCGGATCCACCGGGATCCCGATACCCGAGGCGATCTTCGGGGACCTCCCGTTGCTGAAGAACGCCCAGCCGTCCCGCTTCTCCCTCTACGCGAGCCTCTTCGCAGCCGTGCTGCTGGCGGTCGTCCTCGACTCGATCTGGCAGGCCGTGCGGCGTCAGCCCTGGCGGCCGAGGAGCGTGGCACCGCTGTGGGCCGGTGCCGCGGGCGCAGTGGTGGCCCTGATCTCGCTCGTCCCCCTCGTGCCTGCGTGGCCCTATGCCGCCGGGGCCACCCCTGTCCCCACCTACTTCACCTCGAGCGGCGTCCGGGCGGTGCCGCCAGGCTCCACCGTGCTCCTCTACCCGTATCCGGCGTGGGCGCAGGACGGTGCGCTGTCGATGGTCTGGCAGGCGAGTGCCGGGATCAGGTTCCGCTCCGTGGGTGGCTACTTCCTCGTTCCCGCGGCAGGTACCGGCACCGTCACCGACGGTCGCGACACCGTCACCGCGAACACCCTCTCGAGCCTGTGGACACAGGGGGTGCCGCCGATGAGCCCCGCACTGCGTGCGCAACTGCGGGCCGAGTTGGCCTCGTGGCACGTGCGAACCGTGCTCGCGGTGCCGTCGGGAACCGACCCGGCCGGATCGATCCAGTTCCTGACGTGGCTGGTGGGGCGGCCTCCGGTGGTCTCCCAGGGGGTCGATGCCTGGTACGGGGTGTCCTGGAATTGACGGGTGGAGCGCCGTTCAGGCGGCGCGGTTCTCGAGGCGCAGTGCCGAGGCGAACGCCGCGACGACCTCGGCCTTGGTCCACGGTTCGGGCGACATGGTGATGAAGTAGTCCGCGAGGGCCAGGTCGGCGAGTTGGTCGAGATCGGACTCGACGAAGCCGAGACTCCCGAGGACGGGGAAGTCGAGTTCGGCGAGGATTCGCCGCACGGCACGCACCGCGCGGCTCCCGTCGTTCGATCCGTCGTCGGGCTCCCCCATCGCGTCGGCCACCCGCTCGAGCTGCTCGGGGACGTGGACACGCTCGCGCTCCAGGGTCTCGGCCAGGACCAGGCCGATGGTGAGGCCGTGGGGGACGTGCCTGATGCCGCCGATGGCCTGGCCGAGTGAGTGCTCGGCGGTGCAGTCCGAGATGTTCATGGCCAGCCCGGCCATCATCGATCCGCACGACATCCCCGAGCGGGCCGCCGCGTCCGAGCCGTCGCGGTAGGCGGCGACCAGGGCGGGCGTCATCATCCGGACCGCCTCGAGAGCGATGCCGTCCCCGATGGGGGTACGGACTTTGGCGACGATGGCGGCGATGGCCTGGGCGAGAGCATCGACGCCCGTGTTGGCGGTCATCGTCGGAGGCATCGAGTGGGTGAGGAGGGGGTCCACCAGGGCGTACTGGGCGCGGAGGTTGGCGTTGGCGATGCCGTTCTTGCGACCCGCCTCGGGGTCCGACACCACCGACCCTCCGGACACCTCGGACCCGGTGCCGGCACTCGTCGGTACGGCTACGAGTGCGACGTCCGGGACCGGGAACCCGGGCGCCTCCGCCAGGAACTCGGCGAAGGTGAGCCCGAGCTGGGCGCAGAGCCGGGCCGCCTTCGCCGTGTCGATGACCGATCCGCCGCCGATCGCCACCAGCGCGGTGGCATGCGAGTCGGTGAGAGCGGCCGTGGCCGCATCCACCATCCCGATGGTCGGCTCGGCCGGAGGCTTGTCGAACCGGGTGACGGCGATCCCCGGGCGAGCGGCCATCTCGGCGAGGAGCGTGGCGACGGCCGGATTGTGCTGCTCGATCCCCTCGTCGACCATGAGGAGGACCCGGGTGGCGCCGAGCTCGTCGAGCACGTCGGGGAGGGTCGACGAGACACCTTCGCCGAATCGGACCTTGACCGGCAGGTGGTTGGCGAAAGGGGGGATGGCATTCATGGTGGGCTCTCCGGGTCTGGTGTTCGTCGTGACCACCGGGTCGGGTGGCGACAGGGCGCCGGGGACCGCGGGGGACGGGTCCCCGCAGGATGGCGTCTCGCGACGGACACCGCAACCCCGGACGGCGAGGAGACGGGGATCCGGGGCGGGTTGCGGCGAGCAGGGGACGAGGCCGACGGCTGCAACGGTGTGGCCCGCCCGCTGCTACCCGGGAGAGTCGGTAGCGTGGACCCGGATGAGGCCCGTGCGCCGGTTGGGTGGTCGGATGACGACGTCGACGGTCGATCCGACCGACCCCGACGTCGGGTTGCGATGAGGAGGGGGTCGACGACGGTGACGACGAAGGTGCGACAGGGGGTCGCGGTGACCACGACGGTCCGGAAGGGTCCGCGGTGACCACGTCTGTGCGACTGGGGGTCGCGGTGACCACGACGGTCCGGAAGGGTCCGCGGTGACCACGTCCACGGAACGGCCCGGAGACGCCTCGACGTCCGACGTCCCCCCACGGGACGCCTACTCCGACCTGGGGGTCCGGAGGGTGACCCTCGAACCGTGGGGGGTCCGGGTCGGACCGACGGTCCATCTGGCCGCCGAGAGGGGCCGTCTGGCTGCGCTGCGCTTCGACGGCTTCGCCGTCCGTCGTGTGGGGGCGACCATCGGCGCCGAGATCGAGGGTGTCGATCTCTCCAGCGAGCTCGACCATGTGGTCGTCGCCGAGCTCACACGGTGCCTTCACGAGTTCAAGGTGCTGTTCTTCCGGGATCAACCCCTCACCGCCGACCAGCATCTGGCCTTCGCCCGCCGGTTCGGCGAGCTCGAGGTCCACCCGTTCATCCCGGCGAACCCCGACCATCCCGAGCTCGTCCGATTCCAGAAGGAAGCCACGGTCGGCGGGTACGAGAACGGTTGGCACTCCGACGTGTCCTGGCGCGAATGCCCGTCGCTCGGTGCCGTGCTCCACGCGGTCGAGGTCCCTCCGGTCGGAGGCGACACCCTGTTCGCCGACATGGGTGCCGCCTACGATGGCCTGGACGAGGACCTGCGCGTGCGCATCGACGGACTCCGCGCCGTCCACGACTACTCCAAGGTGTTCGGACACGCCGTCGGGGAGGGGGACCGCGCCGCGATGCGCGAGCAGTACCCGCCGGTCGAACACCCGGTGGTCCGTGTCCATCCGGATACGGGGCGGCGCCTGATCTACGTGAACCGCTTCTTCGTCGACCACGTCGTGGGCGTGGACCGTGACGAGAGCGACGCGCTCATCGACCGACTGTCCGCCGAGGCCGAGACGGTGGAGTACCAGTGCCGGTTCTCCTGGGAGGACCACTCGGTCGCCTTCTGGGACAACCGGGCCGTACAGCACTACGCGGCGAGCGACTACTGGCCCGAGCGTCGGGTCATGGAGCGGGCCAGCATCAAGGGTGAGCGCCCGAAGGGATGACGTGGGGACAGGTCTCCCGCCGGCCCCGTCCCAACCTCTGGGACTACGACGGGAGGGGCGAGTGGAGTCGGAATTCGCCTCCGCTCGGGTCGGTCACCGTCGCAACCCGTCCGTGCGGACTGTCCTGGGGTTCCGCGACGACCGCGCCGCCGAGCCGCACGACTTCGGAAGCGGCCGAATCGATGTCGGCCACGGCCCAGTAGATGGTCCAGTGGGACGGCGTGCCGTCGCCCAGGAGGGACGATGCATCCATGATTCCGGCCAGAGGCAACCGGTCGTCCCGGTCGACCATGATCGAGTAGCGGAACTCATCGGTGTCGGCGACGACCTCGGTCTCCCACCCGAACACCGAGCGGTAGAAGGTGAGCCCCGAGTCGTGGGAACGGGCGAGCAGCTCGAACCAGGCCGGGGTACCGGGTTCGGCGAGCACGGTGAACCCGGGGAACCTCCCGGCCTCCCAGGCGCCGACGGTCGCCCCGGTCGAATCGAGCAGCACGGCCTGCTTCCCGAGATCGGCGATCGGAATCTGTGGCATCTGCACCGCGCCTCCGTTGGAAGCGGTCGAGTCGACGGTGGCCGCCGCGTCTGCGCTCGCCAGATAGACCTTCCACCTGTCATCCGCCTTCATGTCGCCCATGTCTCCCGTGTGGCCCATGTCGCCCATGTCGCCGGCCACGGGAACCCCACCCCGGTGGAACATGAAGTGGCCGCCGAACTCCGGGCTCGGCTCCTGGGCCTCCCGTCCGAGCAGCCCACTGTAGAAGCGACGGCTGCTGTCGACGTCGGACGTCCACAGGTCGGCCCAGCAGGGCGCACCGATGGGTGCGGTCACGGTTCGGCATCGTGTCCTCGATTCGTCAGGAGGCTGATGGAGCCCGCGGTTCCTGGCGTACCGACGGCCCCGTCTCGTCCTCGGACCGTGTCCGCCCCCGCGCCCGATCGTGGCCAGCACCCTCAGCGGGCGCTCGGGGCTCGAGCGAACATGAAGTGGGCGGCGCACCAATCCGACCGGACGGTCAGCGTCCCGAGGAACGCCACCCCTCGGCGATGTCACCATGGATCGGCAAGGGAACGGTCGGTCCTGCGGACACCGTTCAAGGGGCGTGACCCGGACGGTGTCAGCCGAGGGGCGTCGCCGTGATCGGAGTGACGATGGCCGACGAGTAGTTCGCGGTATTGGGCGAAGAGCACACCTGGAGTCCCGATGGCGCGGCGACCGACGTGGACTGCGTCTGGCCGGGCGGATAGATCCGTATCTGGGCGGCGGTGGCCGAGCCCGAACACGGGGGGATGCCGGGGTCGGTAACGGCTACCGACGAGTAGGCGCTCCCGCCGACCGACAGGGTCACCGTGGCGATGGCCACGTTGCCCTCACGCTGGGCGGCGGCCCCGATCTGGCTGCCACTGGCATCGAGGAAGGACACGCCGGGGAACCCGTAGAGCGTGCATGCGGTCGAGCCGGTGTTTCGGAAGGTGAATCCGTAGTGGGTCGCACCGGCGGTGCCGTTGGGTGCTCCGATGGAGATGGCCAGGGCGCTGGTCCGGCATCCGCCCACGACGGTGGTCGAGGTGGTCGGCGGGGCCGTCGTGCTCGGACCGGAGGCCGACGTGGTCGAGGACGATGCCGCGGTGGTCGTGGTCGTCGTGCTGGCCAGCGTGGTGGTCGACGAGGACGAGGAGTTCCCGCAGGCGGCGGCCCCGACGGCCAGAGCCCCGACGACCAGGAGGGGCCGGATCGAGACGCCCGAACGGGCACGGTCGGACCTGGTGCGGATGCAGTCGTGGGGATCGGCTGGGGTGGTCACCCCACCATCTTGCCCTTCCGGACGTGCCCGTGGAAGCTTGCCGGTGTTCTGCGGACCGCGGACCGCCCCGGACCACCGCGGTCCACGACGGCCATCTGGTCGAGGAAGTCGGAACGACCGCGGAGACGGGAAGGGGTCATCTCGGCGGCGAACGGGGGTCGCCATCGATGTGACGCCACCGTCGAGCGCCGGGATCCCGGGTTAGCCGGCCCGATGCCGGGGTTCAGTGAGCAGCACGCCCGGGTTCATGATGCCGGCCGGATCGACGGCGGCCTTCGCTGCCGCCAGCGCAGTGGCGAAGACGTCCGGCCGCTGCCGCTCGTACCACCTCCGGTGATCGCGGCCCACGGCGTGGTGGTGGGTGATGGTCCCACCGGCGGCGAGGATGGCCTCCGAGGCGGCCTCCTTGATCTCGGCCCACTGGGCCAGCTCGGACCCCGGGGTGCCCGGCGCCAGCACACTGAAATAGGGGGCGACGCCGTCGGGGTAGGCATGGGTGAACCGGCAGGTCATCCAGCCGGCTCCGCAGATCCGCCGCAGCGCGTCCTCCACGGCGGTGGTCACCGAGGTGTGGAGTTCGGTGAGTCGGTCCCAGGTACAGGCTGTCTCGAATGTCTCGCACACGAATCCCAGACGGACCAACGCGTCGCGGGTGTAGGGAGCCCGGAGGAACGAGTTCCTCCACTCGCCGGCCGCACTTGGGCTGCCCGCACCGCTGCCCGCACCGCTGCCCGCCACGTTGCCCGCCCCTGCGCCTGCCTGTCCGGGTGCGCCGCTGTCGGTCGACGTCGGCGCTTCGGGAAGGGTGCCGCCGTGGTCGCCGCAGAGCTCCAGTGCCCGATCCATCGGCCCGTCCACCGGATGATCGGCCGACTCGAAGCCGAGGACCAGCAAGGCACCGGCCCCGGGCGACAGCGAAGCGGACAGCATCGCCTCGCCGGCGTCGAGGAGCCGGCAGTTGACCGGGTAGAGACCCGACTGGGCCAGTCCCCGCACGGCCTCGGCCCCGCTGGCGAAGTCGGGGAATTCGACGCCGGCGGACGTCTTCCAACGTGGGCGGTCCTGGAGGCGCATCCACGCCTCGGTGATCACGCCGAGCGTCCCCTCCGACCCGAGGAACATCCGGTCGGGGGAGGGGCCGGCCCCTGACCCCGGTAGACGGCGTGACTCGCTGATGCCGGTCGGGGTGACCACGCGCATCGACTCGCAGAGGTCGTCGATGTGCGTGTACACGGTGGCGAAGTGGCCACCGGCCCGGGTGGCCAGCCATCCGCCCAGGGTGGAGAACTCGAAGCTCTGGGGGTAGTGACGCAGGGTGAGCCCGTGGGGACGCAGTTGGCTCTCGAGCACCGGTCCGAGTGCACCGGCCTGGATCCTCGCCGCGCGGCTCACACGGTCGATCTCGACCACCCGGTCGAGCCCGGTCATGTCGAGGGAGAGGGCACCGAGGAACCGGTCACCGATGTCGGCCTCCACCCCGCCGACGACGGAGGAGCCGCCCCCGAAGGGGATGGCGGCGACGCCGGCCGAGCCGCACCAGTCGAGCAGGGCCACGACGTCAGCCTCGTCGGTGGGATACGCCACCACGTCCGGCGGGTGGGCGAGCTGTCCGCGCAGGAGCCGGACGGTGTCCCGGTAGGAGCGTCCGTAGGTGTGGGACGCCCGGTCCCGGCGGCCGGACGAGCACAGATGGGCCAGCGACCGCGGTGGCACCACCCGGGGGACGGGAAGATCGAGGTCCTCGAGCGCCACCGGAGCCTCTGGGCTGGGAGGTGCGATGCCGAACCGGCCGGCCAACGCCCCGGCCAGGCGCCGGATCTGGTCGTCGCCGACAGCGGATTCCTCCCAGCCCCAACCCTGCCACGACCGGGTGCGGGCAGGAGGCGGGACCGGCGATGTCGGTGGCACCCGGACAACGTAGCCCCGGGCCTCCGATCGGCACCCGGGGGTGGCGGCGCAGCCATCGCGGTCCGCGCGGCATAGTCTGGCTCCGTGTTCAGTGCAAGTGGCCCCGAGTTGATCTTCCTGTTGGTCCTTGCCGTGATCTGGGCGATCGTGGGGTACCGCCTGTCGGAAGCCGACAAGCGGAATCTGGGCCGGACGCCCTGGGGCCTGCCCTCCGAGCTGTGGGCCCTCTTCTGGTTCCTGAGCCTCATCGTCGGCCTGATCCTGTACCTGGTCGCCCACCGCGCCGAGGTCCGCCGGGGCCACCGGATGCCGATGGGCGCCCTCGACGCCAACGGGCAACTCCGCCCGCCCCCGGTGCCACGGCGGAGCGTGGCGAGCGACTTCCCCGCCTATCCCCGTCCGGCCGACGGCGGCGAGTCGTCGCCCCAGCCACCGCCGATGCCGGGGCCCCCGCTGGGAGCGCAGGCGCCTGACGCCCCGCACCCGCCCGACGTACCACAGGCTGCCCCGCCCCCGGCCGCCGCGCCTTCGGAGATCTCGCCTCCGGCGTGGCAGCCGGACCCGAGCGGGCGTTTCCACTATCGCTGGTGGACGGGAACCGAGTGGACCTCGTACGTGTCCACCAACGGGCAGGTCGTCGTCGACACCAGTCCCGACCAGCGGATCGGTCCGTACTGATCCCCGGGTGGCGGCACACGCTGCGATCGTCGTCATCCGGGTGATGACCACACAGGGAGGGAGGCCCACATGACCACACCCGACGCGCCAGGGGACGACGCGGCGACCGAGGCCGTCGCGGTCATGGAGAGGTTCGAACCGCACCTCGGCCGCGACCGCGGACTGGGACCCGACGTCGCCTTCGATGCCGACCCCGGATCCGCACCGGACGCGTCGGCCGGGTCCGTGGCCGGCGGCATCGGCACCCTGGCCGCCAACGGGACGGCGGCCGTGTCCCGGGGCCCCGCGCTGCCCGTCTGCTCCGGTCGCACCCGATGACGGGAGACGCGGCCGCGACCGCCGGAGCCGGGTCCGATGTGGTCGACGAGACCGTGCTGACCGCCCCACTGCTCGACCCGACGTTCTATGCCGGCGACCCCTTTCCCCTCTACGCGCGGCTGCGGGCCGAGGCCCCGGTGGCGAGGAACGACTCCCTCGGCCTGTGGATGCTGAGCCGCCACGCAGAAGTGGTGGCCGTGTCCAGGGACCCGGAGACGTTCTGCTCCTCGAAGGGGATCATGACCTTCGAGATCGGCGCCGAGTACCCGTCGCCGCCGACCATGATGCACACGGACCCGCCGGACCACACCCGCTACCGGACGCTCGTCCAGCCCGGGTTCCGGCCGTCGTACATGCGGGCCCTCGAGGACGGGATCCGCCGGCGGGCCCGGGCACTGGTCGACCGCATCGAGCCCGGGGTACCGGTCGACGTGGTCGCCGATCTGGCCGTACCGCTGCCGCTCCAGGTCATCAGCGACCTGCTCGGTGTGCCCGAGGACGAGTGGCCGAGGTTCTTCCGGTGGTCCGAGGCGGTCATCCCGGGAGCCACCGACTGGCCGGAGGAGGAACGGTCACGACTCAGCGCGGAGATGGTCACCTACCTGCTCGAGGCGGCCGCCGATCGACGGGTGGCACCGAGGGACGACATCATCTCGGAACTGGGTGCGGCCGAGGTCGACGGGGACCGGCTCACCGACGCCGAACTCGGGATGTTCCTGGTCCAGCTGCTCGTGGCCGGCAATGAGACCACCCGCAACATGATGTCCGGTGGGCTCGTCGGGTTCGCCGACACACCGGGGGCGTGGGAAGAACTGGCCCGGCGGGCCGACGCCGGCGCCAACCGTGCGCTGCCACTGGCCGTCGAGGAAATGTTGCGGTGGACCACGCCGGTGGTCGCCTTCATGCGCACGACCACCCGCCCCGTCGAGCTGGGCGGACGGTCGCTGGGTGCCGGCGAACCGGTGCTCATGCTCTATGCGTCGGCCAACAGGGACGAGTCGGTGTTCGGTCCCGCCGCCTCGGCCTTCGATCCGGCGCGCGACCCCAATCCCCACGTTGCATTCGGATTCGGCGCCCACTTCTGTATCGGTGCCGTCCTGGCCCGCGTCGAAGGTCGGATCCTGGTCGAGGAGCTCCTGGCCCGGTTCGGCTCGGTGGAGGCGGTGGGTCCCGTGGTGCGGACCGCCTCGCCGGTGATCGCCGGGGTGAAGTCTGCGCCGGTGGTATTCGGGGGTCGGTAGCCGGGGCTCGGGTCGACCATGGGTCGTCGGTCCTCCGCACTCGGGGCCTCAGCTCTCCGCCTGGGGACTTCCAGCCTCCCCGGGGCCTTCCGCCCTCCGCTCTAGGACGCTTCGTGGATGGCGTCGAGCGCGGCCATCTGTGATGCGGTGAGCTGCAGTGTGGCCGCCTCGCAGTTCTCCTCGACATGGGGGACCGACTTGGTGCCCGGGATCGGCAGGAGGACCGGCGAGTGGTGGAGCAGCCAGGCCAGGGCGACCTGGGTCGGCGTGGCCCCGGTCTCGGCGACGATGGACCCCATCGCGGTGTCTGGCCCGGTCAGTGCTCCCGACGCGACCGGAAACCACGGGATGAATCCGATCCCTTGCGACTGGCAGTGGGCCAGAACGTCGGCCGAGGTGCGGTTGGTCAGGTTGAACAGGTTCTGGACCGACACGACGGGGACGACCGTGCGGGCGACCTCCAGCTCGGCCACCGACACCTGGGACAGCCCCACGTGGGCAACCTTGCCTTCGCTGACCAGATCGGCGAGCAGCCCGAACTGCTCGTCGGCCGGGACCTTGGCGTCGATGCGATGGAGTTGGAACAGGTCGATCCGTTCGAGGCCGAGCCGTCGCAGGCTGAGCTCGCACTGTTGGCGGAGGTACTCGGGACGCCCGACGGGAAGCCACTGCCCGGGGCCCTGACGGGTGAGACCGGCCTTGGTGGCGATGACCAGTCCGTCCGGGTAGGGGTGGAGTGCCTCGAAGATGAGTCGTTCGCTCACCTCGGGGCCGTAGGAGTCGGCGGTGTCGATCAGGTCGACGCCCATGTCGACGGCCCGGCGCAGCACCCGGATGCACTCGTCCCGGTCCACGGGCTCACCCCAGACGCCGGGACCGGTGATCTGCATGGCACCGAATCCGAGTCGGTGGACCGTGGTGGGCCCCGGCGAGCCCGCACCCAGCGTGAAGGTCCCGCTGGAGCGGACAGGCTTCGGGGTGCGGGTGGTCGTGGTCTCGGTGCCGGTGTGGATGTCGGACATTGTCGCCTCCGTGGTCGTCGTGGTCTTCTTGTTCGCAGTGGTCTTCGCGCTGGCAGCGGTCATCGTGGTCATCGCAGCCGCCGCAGTCGCCGCAGTCGGCGAGGTCAACGTGGTCAACGTGGTCAACGTGTTCGCCGGCTTCGCCGCGGTCGGTTGGGGCAGTTCCGACGTACCTCCCCGTTCTACACTGACCTGGCCGCGAGCATGCCGCCCAGTGCCCAGTGCCCGGTGCCCGGCGCCACCGGTACCGTCCACGTCCGCCGTCAGGGGCCCGCCATCGCGACCCCTGACGGGGCGGGGTCAGGACGAAGGCCGAGCGTCCGGATGGGGACGGGCGGCGGGCTCGCCGAATGGGCCGCGCCCCAACTGCTCCCGTATCGGGGTGAACGGAGGCTGGACCGTGTGGCGACGCTGCCAGTTCGCCCCGTCCACCACCAGCGAGTGCCCGCTGATGTAGGAGGCGTAGGGCGAGCACAGGTAGGTGGCCGCCCACGCCAGCTCCCGGGGATAGCCGACCCGGCCGGCCGGCACCCGGTCGTCCTGGCCTTCGTACTTCCCGGGGACTGCGGCGATGGCGGCCACCTCGTCCTCGTGCGGCATGAGCCCGGGCACCAGGCCGTTCACCCGGATGCCGTAGGGGGCCCATTCGACCGAGAGGGTCTCGACCAGGTTCTTCACTCCGGCCTTGGCCGCAGCCGAGTGGGCGAAGCCGGGCCCGCCCGTCCAGGCGTACGAGGCACCCACGTTCACGATCGACCCGTCGCGCCCGGCGGGGATGAGGCGCCGGGCGAACTCCCTCGAGCACAGGTAGGTCCCGTTGAGCACGATGTCGACCACGGTCCGCCAGGCATTCGGGCTCATGTCCTCCGCCGGCACCGGGAAGTTGCCCGCCGCATTGTTGATCAGGGCATCGATCGGTCCGAGTCCCGACTCGACCGCGTCGAATGCGGCCGTGACGGCTTCGGCGTCCCTGATGTCGCAGGCCACCCCGAGGGCGCGGCCGCCGGCCGCCTCGACCGCGGTGATGCCCGCGGCGCGGTGGCCCCCGTCGCGGCTCACGACGGCGACCGACGCGCCGAGCCTCCCGAACTCGGTGGCGATCGACTTGCCGAGTCCCGTGCCGCCACCGGTGACCATCACCACCTGACCGTCGTAGGTGCCGGCGGGAAGCGCCGACGCTCCGATGGGCGGGGGCTGGGGGAGGCCGGGCGGAGTCACGGGGGAGGATCCTACCCACCACGGTCCGTCGGGACGGAGGTCGGCTACCCACCACGGTCCGTCGGGACGGAGGTCGGCTACCCACCACGGTCCGTCGGGACGGAGGTCGGCTACCCACCACGGTCCGTCGGGACGGAGGTCGGCGCCGGGGGGCCGCACCGCCGCGGGTGCCAGCATGTGCAAGCATCGCCCCGTGTCGGTTCCGCCCGCCTCCCGCAGCCGTCGGACCCCGGGCGTCTCGAGGGCCCGTCTCGGCGGCGTCCTGATCGTGGTCGTCCTGGCCGGCGGCGGGATCGCCGGTTGCGGGGCGGCCGCGACGACGAATCCGCCCCCGTCCACCGCGAGCGGCACATCACCCTCGTCGACCCCGTCGACAACCGGGAGCGGGACGTCGGCCCCGCCCGCCGTCCCCGCTACGGGGGCCTACCTGGGCGCCTGGCTCAACCCGTCACCTGACGGACGTGGGTCGTTCGCCGGCGAGCAGCAGGCCGCGTCCGCCGTCCGTCCCGCCGCCGGCCGGCCCCTCGGCATCCTCCACCTGTACCTGGGCTGGAACGAACCGGCCCCGGTCGCGGACCTACGCGCCATCGCCGAGGGCGGTTCGATCCCACTCCTCGACTGGGGGTGCGCGCCGGACGGGCCGGAGGTGGCGGAAGGCATCTACGACGCGCAGATCACGGCGTTCGCGACCGCCCTCAAGGAGTACGGAGGCCCGGTCCTGCTCCGGTGGTGCTGGGAGATGAACCTGGTGCGGATACATCCCCAGGTCGGTGGCCCGACCGGCTTCACCACCGCATGGGACCACATCCGCTCGATCTTCACGAGCACCGGCGCGGCCAACGTGAGCTTCGTGTGGTGCCCGGCGCTCACCGGGGTGGATCCTGCGCCGTACTTCCCCGGTGCATCCGAGGTCGACTGGATCGGCGTCGACGGCTACGACCGGGACGGCCTCCAGTCCTTCGCCACGCTGTTCGGATCCTTCTACCAGCAGTGGGAGGGCCTCGGGAAGCCGATGATGGTGGCCGAGACGGGATCGAGCGGCGCGGCCCAGCCCGCGTACATCGACAGCATCGGGACCGACATGCCGGCGCTCCCGGGGTTCAAGGCGGTCGTCTACTTCGATGCCGCGGGACCCCTGGGCTCCTGGACGTTGACCCCGGCCGGTTTCCAGGCGTTCGTGGGGCTCGCCCGCGACCCCTACTTCGCCCCGTAACGCGCCACCGCCGGGAGACGGGACGGCACGTCGGCGGGCCGGGCCAACGGCCCCCGGGGCCACCTGTCGACACCTGCCGGGAGGACAGTCACGTAAAGTAGTGCTAATATCACTGTACGTAGTAACCAGTGCCGGCTCACCGGCGACCGGCTTCTCCGGTGTGACGCCATCGCCGGAAGGCGACCGAATCCACTTCACATCGAGCTTCCCGGGCAGGGGGATACGTGGGGCAACCCGAGGCACAACGGACCGGAGCGGCGGGGGCCGACGTGTGCCCGGCGCGGGGTGCGCGGGCGACCACCCGGACAGTGGACCCGGCCACGACCCGGATGCGCGTTCTCACCCTGGTCCTGGTGGTGACCGGCGTCGCCGTTGGTGTGGTTGCGGCCGTCCATCCGGGACGGACGTCGACGGCCCACTCGTCCCGTCACCGCTCGGGGGCGGAGCTCGAGTCCGGGTCGGCACTGCCCTCCCGTGAGCTCTACGGCTGGGGCGACAACGACTCGGGGCAGGTGGGCGTCGGCTCGGTCGGCGGCGGTACCGAGACCGGCGTCGCCCTGCCGACCGCGGTCGACGCCCCCGCCGGGGTGTCGTTCTCGTCGGTGGCGGCGGGCGGCTCGTTCACCGTCGGCCTGGCCACGTCCGGCCGGGTGTACTCGTGGGGGTCGAACGGTGTCGGCCAGCTCGGCGACGGTTCGACCACGGGCGCCACCACACCCGTCACGGTCGACCTGCCGTCGGGGACGTTCACCGCGGTGGCCGCCGGGAGCGGCCACTCCCTCGCCCTCACGTCGGGCGGCGAGGTGTTCGCCTGGGGAGCCAACCTGTTCGGCCAGCTGGGCGACGGCACGACGCAGGCCACCGAGACGCCGGTGGCGGTGGCGGCCCCGGCCGGTGTGACGTTCACCGCGGTCGCCGCCGGAGGAGACCACAGCCTCGCCCTCTCGTCGACGGGGACGGTCTACGCGTGGGGAGCGAACTCCCACGGCCAGCTCGGCGACGGGTCGACGACATCCGTCGACGCGCCGGTGGTGGTGGCGACCCCGGCCGGTGTGACGTTCACCGCCATCGCCGCCGGCACCGGGCACAGCCTGGCCCTGGCCAGCGACGGTCAGGTCTACGCCTGGGGCTTCGACGCGTCGGGCCAGCTCGGCGACGGCACCGACGTCGACTCGCTCACGCCGGTCGAGGTGTCCATCCCGTCCGGGACGACGATCTCGAGCATCGCCGCCGGGGGCTCCCACAGCCTCGCCCTCTCCGACACCGGACTGGTCTTCGCCTGGGGGTCGGACGTCTTCGGTCAGCTGGCCTCGTCGCTCGTCGGCTCCCTCCCCGTCGACAGCGACGTTCCCGTCCAGCCCACCGGCCTGCCGCCCACGACGTCCTTCGTCTCGATCACCGCCGGCCAGTACACGTCGTACGCCCTCACCTCGATCGGTGTCGCCTGGGTGTGGGGCGGCGACTTCTACGGCCAGCTCGGCGACGGCACGCCGGGCATCAACGCGGTCCCCCCGGCGTCGATGGCGAGCCTTCCCCCGGGGACGTTGGCCACCGGTCTGTTCGCCGGACCCGACGCCACGTCGGCCTTCCTGGTGACCCGGGCGGACCAGACCGTCACGTTCCCGACGCTGCCGTCGCCGACCTACGGCGACCCACCGGTGGACGTGGCGCCGACGGCGAGCTCGGGGCTGGCCGTGTCCGGGACGACGTCGGGCTCGTGCACGGGATCCCTCGAGCACCTGTACCTGGTCGGGGCGGGGACGTGCTCGCTGGCGGCGACGCAGGTCGGGTCGTTCGCCTACTACCCGGCCACCGCGACAGCGACGTTCCCGGTGGCGCCGGCCGTTCTCGAGGTCGTCCCCGACCCGGCCACCGGCACGGTCGGGGCCTCGTTGCCGCCCTTCGGCTACCACCTCACCGGGTTCGATAACGGCGATACGCAATCGGTGGTGTCCGGGTCGGCCGCGTGCACGACCTCGGCGAACCCGTCGTCGTTCCGGGGCAGCTACGCCATCACGTGCACGGTGGGGACCCTCCGGGCGGCCAACTACGTCTTCGTCGCCGGACCGCCCGGCACGCTGACCCTGGTCGGTCCCTCGACCGGGTACGCGGTGCTCGGGTCCGACGGCTCGATCACGCCGGTCGGTCCGGTCCCGGCGGTCGACGGCGTCGAGAAGTCCTTCTTCGGGTCGATGGCCGGCCAATCGCTCGACGCGCCCGTCGTGGGCGCGGCCTACACCCCATTCCACGACGGTTACTGGATGGTGGCCACCGACGGCGGGATCTTCGCGTTCGGTGCAGCCCGGTTCGAGGGGTCGATGGGCGGACGGCCGCTCAACCAGCCGATCGTGGGAATGGCGGCGACCCCTGACGGCGGGGGCTACTGGGAGGTCGCCGCCGACGGGGGCATCTTCGCCTTCGGCGACGCCGGGTTCTACGGCTCGACCGGGAACCTGGACCTCGTCCAGCCGATCGTGGGCATGGCCGCCACCGTCGACGGCCGCGGCTATTGGCTGGTGGCCGCAGACGGCGGCGTGTTCGCCTTCGGGGACGCCGGATTCCACGGCTCGACCGGGGGGAGGCCGTCGGCGGACCCAGTCGTCGGCATCGCCGCGACCAGCGACGGCGACGGGTACTGGATGGTGACCAGGGCCGGCGCGGTCTTCCCGTTCGGCGACGCCACCTACGAGGGCAGCCTCCGCTACGTCGACCTGAACGCTCCCATCGTCGGGATCACCCCGAGTGCGGACGGCCAGGGGTACTGGCTGGCCGGGTCGGACGGGGGCGTCTTCGCCTTCGGCGACGCGCCCTTCTACGGGAGCGTGACCGAGCCACCGATGCCCATCGTCGGGATCATCTGAGCCATGAGGGAGCGAGGGACCGCGATGCAGGGCAGCGACGGAAGGATGTCACCGGAGCAGTCGACGGCACCGGAGCGGTCGACGGCACCGGAGCGGTCGACACCACCAGAGCGGTCGACGGCACCGCCCGCGTCCGGTGCGGCCGGTGGCGGGTCGGGGATCGGGCAGGACCGGCGTCCCCTCCACGACCCACCGGTGCGGCACGGCCGGAGCGACCCGACGGACGGGCGCCGCAGGGACGGCCGCCGCGACCGGCGGTCCCGACTGGCGATGGCGGGTGCCCTGGCGGTCGGTGCGTTGGTGACGGTGGCCGGTGCCCGGGTGGCCACCGCGGCGTCGGAGCCGAGTCCGCCGGCGGTCCATCAGTCCCGCGTCGCCGGCCCGCAGGCGGGCGCCCTCACCCCACCCGCCATCCCGACCGCCAGCGCCTATCTGGGCGCCTTCGTGGCTCCGCACGAAGGCGAGGTCCAGGCCCAGTCCGACGTCCGCCAGGAGCTGGCCCAGTTCGGCAACTTCGACGGCGCCATGGGCCGTCCGCTCGGCCTGGTGCACGTGTACCAACCGTGGGCCACGCCGGTCAAGGTGTCGGTGCTGTCCGCCCTGGCCAGCACCGGCGCCACCCCCATGATCGACTGGACCTGCGTGTCCGACGCCTCGATCATCGACGGCAGCCAGGACGCGCTGATCACGTCGTACGCCGACTCGCTCAAGGCCTACGGCCGACCGCTCTTCCTCCGGTGGTTCTGGGAGATGAACCTGACCTACCTGCCCCGGACCAGTGGTTGCCTCGGCACGCTCGGGTCCACCGGCTACATCGAGGCCTGGCAGCACATCTGGACCATCTTCCAGGCCCAGGGGGCGACCAACGTGGCCTTCGTCTGGTGCCCGTCGATCAACGGGACGGGCTACTCCTCCGCCTACTACCCGGGCGACTCGTACGTGAACTGGATCGCCTGGGACGGTTACGACCGCAAGCAGGATCCAGCGCTCACCACCAGCCAATTCCTCCCCTTCTACGACTACTGGGTCACCCACGACAAGCCCCTCATGATCGGCGAGACGGGGGCGACCACCGATCAGCAGGCCTACCTGGCCCAGCTGGCGTCCGTCCTCCCGGTGTCCTTCCCCCAGGTCCGGGCGGTTCTCTATTACGACTCGATGTCCGACTCGGACTGGACCCTGGTGAACACTCCGGGGAACCTGGGCTTCGACCAGTTCATCGCCCTCGGCCAGGACCCCTACTTCGGGTATCCGTACGTGGGATCGTGAGTCGGAGGCGGGGCGGCCGGGCGGACGGGCGGTCAGGGTGGCGGGGCGGCCGGGCGGACGGGCGGTCAGGGTAGCGGGGCGGCCAGGCGGATGGGCGGTCAGGGTGGCGGGGCGGCCAGGGTGACGGAGGCGGTATGGCGGGGTGACGGAGGCGGGGCTGCCGCAGAGGGGGGCTGGCGCGCAGGCGGGGCGGATGGGGTGACGGAGGCGGTATGGAGGGGCTACCGCAGCGGCCGTGGCGGACGGACGGACGGGGCCACCCGGGGGGCGGGTCAGGAGGTCGGAACAGCCGTGGCGTCAACGGGGTCGTCCCATCCCGGCGGCGGCGGTGGCTCGGGGATCGCCTGGCCCGACCACCACCCGTCGTATTGCCGCTCACCGCGGCGGGGGGCCGGTGGCTCCGGCCGGTCCCGTCGATGAGCCACCCTGGCCGTTGCCGGCGGCGGGGATCACGGTGCGACCCGGGGACCGGTGGGCGACGGTTGCCGACGTGGCTACGACCATCCCGACGCACGCGGGCCGGCCGACCGTCCCCACGCCCGCGGGCCGCCCGAGCATCCCAACGCACGCGGGCCGGACGTCAGAAGCTCACATCGACCGTGAAACCGACCATCGGCGACCCGGGCATCGGGTTCCCGGAGGAGTCCGGGTGGTAGGCGAGTTCATCGGCATCCTTCGACGAGCTGATGAGATCGACTCGGAAGTACGTTTCGTTCGACTCGATGACCGGGGTCCGCTCGATCTGGCTGACCGTCACGGTGAGGTGGGAACCCTTGACCGCGGGCAGGGTGGCCTGGGCCTCCTGCCCGACGTGGATCTCACCGATCTGGGTCTCCGGAACCTGGACGACCATCTCGTTCTGCATCGAGTCGAGGGTGATGAGCGCGGCCTGTGACGGGGTCGGTGTGCTGGAGCTCTGTGGACCCTGCGGGAAGATCTGGATCCCGGTCGACTCGGACGGCGATACCGAGGGAGCCGGCGTCGCCTGCCGGACGCCCTCGTCCGACGCCACCTCACCCACCGTGCCGTCGATGGCCGAGACGACCCCGTCGAAGGGCGCGGTCAGCACGGCCTGGGCCAGACGGGACTTGTCGGTGGCGATGGCCGAGGTGTCCTGCTGGATCTGGGCCTGGATGGTGGCGATGCTCTGCGGGCTGGTCGGCGCGCTGCCCGCGGCCAGGGCGGCCTGCGCCGACGCGACGGCGGCGTTGGCCTGTGTCACCGCGTCCTGGGCCGAGCCGACGGTCGCCTGCTGATTGGCGCTGGCCTCGCTGAGGGCGTTCTGGGCGGCGGTCAGGTTGCCCTGGTCCACCTGGATCTGACGCTGGTTGGAGGCGCACGTGGCCGGCGGGTTGGCCGACTCGCAGAGGGGCACGTTGTCGGAGTACGTCTGTTGATCCGAGGCGAGCAGCGACTGCTCGATCTGGACCTGGGCCTGGGCCGACGACACCGACGCGTCGGCCGTCGACGTGGTCTGGGTCAGCTTCTGCTGTGCTGACGCAGCTTGGAGCTGGGCCGTCGTGACGTCGTTCTTCAGCTGCTGTACCTGTTGGGCCAACTGGGACGCCGACCCCGACTCCTGTTGCTGCAGCAACGACTGATCGGCGGCCAGGTCGGACTGTTCGGTGGCGAGCTGGGCATCCAGAGCGGTGGTGTCCTGACTGGCCAGGACCTCGCCGGCGTGGACCACCTCGCCGACGTGGACCGGTATGGAGGCCACGACGCCCGTGGTCGGCATGTTCAGCTCCGCCGACTGTGCGGGCATCACCTCCCCGGACGCCGACAGTGGGTCCGACAGCAGGAGGTCGTTGACGGCCACTCCGAGCAGCACCATGGCCCCGAGCATGAGCGCGCCGGCGACGACGCCCCGTACGCCTCGCAATCTCCGGCGGTGAGGATTCCTCGGGGCGAATCGGCCTCCGTCGCCATGGGGAGAAGGGTCGAGGTGGTCGGACGGGCCGGCCGGTCCGTCGGGACCGCCCTGGGCTCCCGCGGCCGCGGTCACCAGCGGCACCAGCTCGTGTCCCGGCATCGACGGGGTGGGGACGTCGTTGCGGGGCCGGGTGAGTCCGGCGATCACGTCGTTGAGCCGGGCCACGGCGGGCAGGCCGGCGTCGATCACCGAGAGCATCGGGTCCGGCCGGCCGGCCAGTTGGGCGGAGACCCAGTGGTTGAGCCGCGCACCCAGTTCGTCGACGACCTCGGGGTGGAGTTCGGCCACGTTGTGCTGTTCGTGCGGGTCGGCCCGGACGTCGTAGAGCTCGACCCCGTCGCGCCCGTAGATGGTGGACTGTGCGTACTTGATGTACTTCCAGTCCGGGGTGCGCAGGCCCCGCGAGGCCTGCCATGTGGCCTCGCTGAGCATCACGGCGTCCCGGTGGGTGGTGGTCTCGCCCCGCATGAGCGGGTGGAGGGACCGACCGTCGATGCCCTCGGCCTCGGGCAGTCCGAGCGTCTCGAGGACCGTGGGCAGGACGTCGACCAGCGTCACCATGGCGTCCGACTCACTGACCGGGATCCGACCCGGTGCCCACATCAGGAGCGGCACGTGGGTGACCGAGTCGTAGAGCCCGGCGTGGTCGAACCAGGAGTCGTGCTCGGTCATGTTCTCGCCGTGGTCGCCGAACAGCACGACCATCGTGTCCTCGAGGAGGCCCTCGACCTCCAGGTGGTGGAAGATGCGACCGATCTCGAAGTCGAGGTAGGCCACCTCGGCGTCGTACAGGTCGGCGATGTAGTCGAGGTTCGGCATGGCGTCGAGGAAGTCGTAGAGGTTTTGCTTGAAGAGCGGGTAGCTCGGGCGCCCCTCGAGTTTCGCCGTAATGTCCGGATCGATCCGGCCCGCCGTGCCGTGGGAGAACCGCTCCTTGAACGGCGACGGCGGGACGTAGGGGATGTGAGCGTCCCAGAAGTGGAGGAAGAGGAAGAAGTCGCGGTCCCGATGTTCGCTGATCCACGGGAGCCCGATGCCGTTGATGACCGACCCGGGGGAGCGGGACCGCCCGGGGGGCGGCAGGTAGTCGTCGTAGCCCCGGATGAACCAGTCCTTCATGGCGAAGAGGTGGTCCACCGCCCCGGTCGTGTAGCCGTTCCGGCGCAGGAGCGACGGCAGCCAGAGCGTCTCCTCCGGCAGGTAGGCGGCCGGGTGGAAGTGGGACACGATCCCGGTGTGGATGCCGAACTGCCCGGTGAATAGGGCGGTGTGCGACGGCTGGGTCGGGATGTCGGTGGCGTACGCCTGCGAGAAGAGCGCGCCCTCCCGGGCGATCCGGTCGAGATTGGGGGTGAGCCCCCGCTCGTCCCCGAGACAGCTCAGATGGTCGGCGCGCAGGGTGTCGAGAGAGCAGATGATCAGGTTCATGCCGCTCCGTCCGTCCACTGTCCCGTGCCGTCCCGCTGCTCGCGCTGCTCCCGGACGTCCCGCTGGCCCTGCTGGCCACGGACGTCCCGCTGCTCCCGGACGTCCCGCTGGCCCTGCTGGCCACGGACGTCCCGCTGCTCCCGCTGCTCTCGGACGTCCCGCTGCTCCCGGACGTCCCACTGATCCCGAACGTCCCACTGCCCCCGGACGTCCCGCTGCTCCCGGACGTCCCGCTGGCGCCGGACGTCCCGCTGCTCCAGCCCGTCCTGCTGGCCCGGGCCGTCCTGCTGCTCCCGCCCGCCCCGAAGGACCTGTAGCCCCCGGAGGTCCTGACGTTTCGGCCACCCCGGAGGCCGCCGCCGGCGACTCCCGGTCGGCCACCCCGATCGTGCCGGTGTGCCCGAACCCGCGTGGAACGACTCCATGTTGGCCATGTCCCTGCCCTTCGCTCTGCAAGGGCCGGCGGCCGTTGTCCGGTCACCGCGCACCCTGCCCCGTCCGAAACAGTAGCGAATCCTCACGATAAGTGCACGTATGCGCGCTTAGAGTGATATTTTGGATTCCTGGAGCCGAGGGGTGGTCGTCCGTGGTGGCGGTCGGGAACCCCACGCGTGGACACCGACCAGGGGCGAGCACCGCAGTCAGATGAACTTCTCACTACTCGACGGGGTGCGGCCTCTCCTCCTGCTGCTGGCCGCCGACGCCCTGCTTCTCGTGTTCATGTCGTACCCACTGCGCATGCACTACGACGACGACCAGGGGGACGGGCTGGCGCTGGTGCTGCTGCCGAAGCCCCGGCTTCCCTCGTACTGGCGGGTGCCTGCGTTCGGCCTGCTGTTCCTGGTCCTGATGGTCGGCTACCACTCGCTGCGGGGGGCATGGAGCCCCGACACCGCCTACGCCGACCTGGTCACCCGGATCTGCCTGTCGGTCGTACGGTCGCCGGCCGAGGTCTCCGGGTACCTGTCCGGATTCACGCTCGGGCTCCGGTTCCTGACCTTCGGCACGATCCTCTGCCTCGCAGTCGTCGGACGGGGCGGCCCGGCGCGGCGACTCCTCGTCGCGTTCCAGGCCTTCGTCTACCTCGGGGTCATGGTCTTCGTCGACGCCACCCTGACCGTCGTCGAGGTCCTCGTCGGTGCCCCGGTCGCGCCGACCACCCTGTTCGGGAATTTCGCCGCCGTGGGCCTGGCCGTGCTGGCCATGACCCGGACGGAGTACCTCAACTACGCGCTGCCCCGACCGAGCGCGGTGCCCTTCGCCAAGCGTCCCCGGGCGTCCGACGCCTTGACCCTGCTGGCGGTGACGGTGGCGGCCATGGCCATCTGCATGGTCGGCCTGCTGTGGATCTTCCACCAGGCCAACCCCGCGTACCGGCCCGCCCTGGCGCTGGTGCTCCCGGTGCCGTTCGCCGAGGGCTCGTTCGTCATCCGCTCCATGCTGCTCGGCGTGGTCAACGGGTTCTCGGTCCGGCCCGACCCACCGGTCGGCGACGATCGACCCCCGATCGACGTCATCATCCCGGCGTACAACGAGGAGGAGGTGATCGAGGCCACCCTCGAGGCCATCGACCTGGCCGCGGCCCGCTACGGCGGTCCGATCCGGGTCATCCTGATGAACGACGGGTCCGACGACTCGACCAGGGAGTTGGCCCTCGCCACCATCGCCCGGTTCCGCTACGCGACCGGCGAGGTGTTCGACGGCCGCCACGGAGGAAAGTCTGAGTCGCTCAACGCCGCCTTGGCCCTGGCCACGTCGGACATCGTGGTGCGGATCGACGCGGACACCATCATCGGCGAGTGGTCGCTCTACTACACGCCCCGGTGGTTCGCCGACCCGCAGATCGGGCTCGTGGAGCCGATGTGCTTCCCCCGGGCCGGGCCCCGGTCGGTCTTCCCCTACCTCCGGCTCTTCGAGGAGCTCAAGCAGTTCGGCCTCAACCACCACACCATCCAGACGGTCGACGGGGTCAACGTCGTCCCCGGCGTGTTCACTGCCTTCCGCCGTCAGCCGGCCGTTGACCTCGGCGGATTCACCGTCGGGATGAACGGGGAGGACGGCGACTTCACCCTCAGATTCAGCCGGCTCGGGTACCGCATGTGGATGGATACCAAGATCGTCATCTACGAGGACGTCCCGCCGACCTACCCGGAGATACGGGAGCAGCGGGTGCGGTGGGGCCGGGCCGTCCACCA